>KL569288.1:5195-5500 GCA_000715635.1 Streptomyces violaceus
TACCGGCTGGTGCTGGTCGGCATCGGCGTCTCCGCGATCGTCACCGCGGTCAACGGCTATCTGCTCACCAAGTCCGACATCGTGGACGCGGCCCGCGCGGTCGTGTGGATGACCGGATCGCTCGACGGCCGTGACTGGGACCAGGTGTGGCCGCTGCTCGGGCTGTGCGCCGTGCTCGTGCCGATCGCCCTCTGCAACGCGCGTGGGCTGCGGATGATGGAGATGGGCGACGACGTGTCGTACGCCCTCGGGGTGCGGGTGGAGCGGGTGCGTCTGCTGCTGATGGTGGCGGCCGTGCTGCTCAC
>KL569288.1:5695-9294 GCA_000715635.1 Streptomyces violaceus
CGGCCGTGCTGCTCACCGCGTCCGCGACCGCCGCGGCCGGTCCCGTCAGCTTCGTCGCGCTCACCGCGCCGCAGCTGGCCCGGCGCCTGACCCGTTCGCCCGGCCCGAACCTGCTGCCCTCCCTGTGCATGGGCGCGGCCCTGCTGGTCACCGCCGACTGGCTCTCGCAGCGGGCGTTCGGCGCCGAACAGCTGCCCGTGGGCGTGGTCACCGGCGTGCTGGGCGGTGTCTACCTGCTGTGGCTGCTGGTCACCGAACGCAGGGCGGGCCGGATATGAGCAAGAACCAAAGGAGCACTGTGAACCGTCTGTCCGCCGAGAACGTCACCCTCGCCTACGACCAGCGGGTGATCGCCGAGCAGCTGTCGGTGGAGATACCCGACAACTCCTTCACCGTGATCGTCGGCCCCAACGCGTGTGGCAAGTCGACGCTCCTGCGGGCACTGTCGCGGATGCTCAAGCCCAGCGAGGGCAGGGTGCTGCTCGACGGTCAGGCCATCCAGTCGATGCCCGCGAAGAAGGTCGCGCGCACCCTCGGTCTGCTGCCTCAGTCGTCCATCGCGCCCGACGGCATCACCGTCGGCGACCTGGTGGGCCGCGGCCGCTACCCGCACCAGGGCATTCTGCGCCAGTGGTCGGCCGACGACGAGCGCGTCGTCCAGGAGTCCATGCGGCAGACGGGCGTCGCCGAGCTCGCCGAGCGCTACGTCGACGAGCTCTCGGGCGGTCAGCGCCAGCGGGTGTGGATCGCCATGGCGCTCGCCCAGCAGACCCCGCTGCTGCTGCTCGACGAGCCGACGACGTACCTGGACATCCAGCACCAGATCGACGTACTGGACCTGTGTGCGGAGCTGCACGAGGAGCAGGGGCGCACGCTCGTCGCCGTGCTGCACGACCTGAATCACGCCGCCCGCTACGCCACGCACCTCATCGCCCTGCGTGAGGGGAGCGTCATCGCCGAGGGCGCGCCCAAGGACATCGTCACGGCCGAGTTGGTCGAGGAGGTCTTCGGGCTGCGCTGCCAGGTCATCGACGACCCGGAGACGGGGACGCCGCTGGTGGTGCCGACGGCGCGGCGGGTACGCGCCGGGGCAGCGGCCGGGGCCGAGAAGGTGGCCGCTACAGAAGCTTCCTGAGCTGGAGCAGGTCCCGCACGCCCGCGTGCAGCTTCACCCGGCCCGAGCCCCAGGCCTTGGCGAAGCTCAGCTCGCCGTCGACCAGCGCCACCAGATCGTCGCCGGCCATGACGAGTCTGATCTCGGCCTTGGCGGGCGGCGGTCCCTGCACGGTGTCGTGCACCTCGATCCGCCCGCCGCGCATCCGGCCGACGAAGGTGACGTCCAGGTCCGTGATGTGGCAGCTCACCGAACGGTCCATGGCCGCGGCGTCGCGGACGTCCCCTTCGGCGCGCTGCATGTTGTCCGAGAGCTTGTCGAGTGCGCTGCGGCACTCCTCGATCGTGGCCATCGCCGACGACGGTACCGCAGCGGTTCGCGGTAGCGTCGTGGCATGGACGACGCAGTTCCCGAAGCGGCGCCGGTGCGGGAAGAAACCGAGCCCGGGCACGACCCCGCCGCCCCCGCGCCCCTGAACGTGCCCCGCACCCCCACGGGCGTCGCCGACGTGGACGCGTCCCTGGACCGGCTCGGCGACGCGGACCACCTCGCCACGGACGGACACATCGAGGTGTACGAGGATGTACACCGGGGGCTGCGCGACGCGCTCACCGCGCTCGACGCCCGCCCGGGACCTCCGGCGCCCCCGTCGCAGCACCAGCACGGACCTAGGAGCTGAACCGAACGTGGCAGGAGTCGCACGCCGCCGTCTCGACGCGGAGCTGGTCCGCCGGAAGCTCGCGCGCTCGCGTGAGCATGCCGGCCAGCTGATCGCCGCCGGGCGCGTCTCCGTCGGCAAGACCGTCGCGACCAAGTCCGCCACACAGGTGGAGACGGCGGCCGCGATCGTGGTGGCCCAGGACGACGGCGATCCCGACTACGTGTCCCGGGGCGGCCACAAGCTCGCCGGCGCGCTGGAGGCGTTCGTGCCGCAGGGGCTGGCCGTCGAGGGGCGCAGGGCGCTCGACGCAGGCGCGTCCACCGGCGGTTTCACTGACGTTCTGCTGCGGTCGGGCGCCGCTCATGTCGTCGCCGTGGACGTCGGATACGGACAACTCGCATGGGCCCTCCAGAACGATGAACGCGTCACCGTCAAGGACCGTACGAACGTACGCGAGTTGACGCTTGAAGCGATCGATGGGGAGCCAGTGGATCTTGTCGTGGGGGATCTGTCCTTCATCCCGCTCGGGCTGGTCCTGCCCGCCTTGGTGCGGTGCGTGAAACCGGACGCCGATCTGGTGATGATGGTCAAGCCGCAGTTCGAGGTGGGCAAGGAGCGCCTCGGCAGCGGGGGAGTCGTACGCAGCGTCCAGCTGCGGGCCGAAGCGGTACGGGGGGTGGCCGGGAAGGCCTGGGGACTGGGGCTCGGGGTGAAGGGCGTGACGGCCAGTCCGTTGCCCGGGCCGTCGGGGAATGTCGAATACTTTCTGTGGCTGCGGGCCGGGGCACCGGAACTGGACCCGGCCGATGTCGACCGTGCAGTGGCGGAGGGGCCGCGTTGACCGAGAACCGAGCTCGTACTGTTTTCCTGCTCGCCCACACGGGGCGGCCCGCGGCCGTGCGCAGTGCCGAGCTCGTGGTGAAGGGGCTGCTGCGCTCCGGCCTCGGCGTGCGCGTCCTGGCGGCCGAGGCGCGTGACCTGCCGCTGCCGGACGAGGTGGAGCTGGTCAGGGAAGCCACTCCGCAGTGCCTCGACGGGTGCGAGCTGCTCATAGTGCTGGGCGGTGACGGCACGCTGCTGCGCGGCGCCGAGTTCGCGCGGGCGTCGGGCGTGCCGATGCTCGGCGTCAACCTCGGACGGGTCGGGTTCCTCGCGGAGGCCGAGCGGGACGACCTCGACAAGGTCGTCGACCGGGTAGTGACCAAGGCGTACGAGGTCGAGGAGCGGATGACCGTCGACGTCGTGGTGCACCGCAACGGCGACATCGTGCACACGGACTGGGCGCTGAACGAGGCGGCCGTGCAGAAGGTGTCCGCCGAGCGGATGCTGGAGGTCGTCCTCGAGATCGACGGGCGGCCCGTCACGGGGTTCGGCTGTGACGGGATCGTGTGCGCGACGCCCACGGGGTCGACCGCCTACGCGTTCTCGGCCGGTGGGCCCGTGGTGTGGCCGGAGGTCGAGGCGCTGCTGATGGTGCCGATCAGTGCGCACGCGTTGTTCGCGAAGCCGTTGGTGACATCGCCGGATTCTGTGTTGGCTGTGGAGGTTCTGCCACACATTCCGCCGGGTGTGCTGTGGTGTGACGGGCGGCGGACCGTGGAGTTGCCTGCGGGGGCGCGGGTGGAGGTGCGGCGGGGGGCTGTGCCGGTTCGGCTGGCCCGGCTGCATCATGCGTCGTTCACGGACCGGCTGGTGGCCAAGTTCGCGCTGCCTGTTTCCGGGTGGCGGGGGGCGCCTCACTAGCGGTTTGTGGGGGGTGGTTGCTGGTCGTCGGCGGGTGCGGGTTCGTTGCGGCTGGTCGCGCCCACGCGGCGGAGCCGCATA
>KL569288.1:9475-10274 GCA_000715635.1 Streptomyces violaceus
GTCGCGCCCACGCGGCGGAGCCGCATATTGATGCAGCCCCGCGCCCCTAGAAGAAGGGCGCTGCCACTCTCGTGGGTGACAAGAGTGGGCCAGTCGCAATCCTTGGCCCGGACCTCGTAAGGTCGTGTCCGTGTTGGAGGAGATGCGGATACGGTCGCTCGGTGTGATCGACGATGCCGTGGTCGAGCTGTCGCCCGGGTTCACCGCTGTCACCGGTGAGACGGGTGCGGGCAAGACCATGGTGGTCACCAGCCTGGGATTGCTGCTGGGCGGGCGCGCCGACCCTGCGCTCGTGCGGATCGGGGCCGGGAAGGCGGTCGTGGAGGGGCGGATCACCGTCCCGGACGACGCCACGGCCGCCGTGCGCGCCGAGGAGGCCGGGGCCGAGCTCGACGACGGTGCGCTGCTGATCAGCCGTACCGTTTCCGCCGAGGGGCGCTCGCGGGCGCACCTGGGCGGGCGCAGCGTGCCCGTGGGGGTGCTCGCCGAGCTCGCCGACGAGCTGGTGGCCGTGCACGGGCAGACCGATCAGCAGGGGCTCCTCAAGCTGTCCCGGCAGCGGCAGGCGCTCGACCGGTACGCGGGCGACGCCGTCGCCGTGCCGCTGGCCAAGTACGGCGAGGCGTACAAGCGGCTGCGGGCCGCCTCCGTCGAGCTCGACGAGATCACCACGCGCGCGCGGGAACGGGCCCAGGAGGCCGACATGCTGCGCTACGGGCTCGACGAGATCGCCGCCGTCGAGCCCCGGGCCGGTGAGGACGTGGAGCTGGCCGAGGAGGCCGAGCGGCTGGGGCACGCC
>KL569288.1:10460-13242 GCA_000715635.1 Streptomyces violaceus
CTGGGGCACGCCGAGGCACTGGCATCCGCCGCGGCGGCCGCCCACGCGGCGCTCGCGGGCAATCCGGAGGACCCCGAGGGCGTCGACGCGGGGACGCTCGTCGCGGGCGGCCAGCGGGCCCTGGACGCGGTTCGGTCGTACGACCCGGCGCTGGCCGCGCTCGCCGACCGCATCGGGGAGATCGGGATCCTGCTGCGCGACGCGGCGGGGGACCTGGCGGGGTACGCCGACGATCTGGACGCCGATCCGCTGCGGCTGTCGGCCGTCGAGGAGCGGCGGGCCGCGCTCACCGGGCTGACCCGGAAGTACGGCGAGGACATCACCACCGTGCTGGCCTGGGCCGAGACGAGTGCCGCCCGGCTGACCGAACTCGACGGCGACGACGAGCGGATCGGGGAGCTGACTGCCGAGCGGGACGCGCTGCGGTCCGAACTGGGCGGTCTCGCACAGGCCTTGACGGACGCCCGGACGGAAGCCGCAGAGCGGTTCGCCGCCGCCGTGACCGCCGAGCTGGCCTCGCTCGCCATGCCGCACGCGCGCGTGTCCTTCGACATCCGGCAGACCGAGGACCCGGAGGGCGTCGAGGTCGGCGGACGGGCGGTCGCGTACGGGCCCGCGGGTGCCGACGAGGTCGAGCTGCTGCTGGCCCCGCACCCGGGCGCGCCGCCCCGGCCGATCGCCAAGGGCGCGTCCGGTGGTGAGCTGTCGCGCGTGATGCTGGCCGTGGAGGTCGTGTTCGCGGGGACGGATCCCGTGCCGACGTATCTCTTCGACGAGGTCGACGCCGGTGTCGGTGGCAAGGCGGCGGTCGAGATCGGCCGGCGGCTCGCACGCCTGGCGAAGACCGCGCAGGTCGTGGTCGTGACCCATCTCCCGCAGGTGGCGGCCTTCGCCGACCGGCAGTTGCTGGTCGAGAAGACCAACGACGGGTCGGTCACCCGTTCCGGTGTGAAGGTGCTGGAGGGGGAGGACCGGGTCCGGGAACTGTCCCGCATGCTTGCCGGCCAGGAGGACTCCGAGACGGCCCGGGCGCATGCGGAGGAGCTGCTGGCGACGGCTCGGGCGGACATGTAGCGGGAGGGCGCACTGGCGTTCGGTCGCATGGTCGGGCAGGCGTGCCCCATCTTCACTCGTGTGGGTGACCCGGCCCGGCGCATTCCTCCCGATGCCGCGCCCCACTGTCGCGCCGCAGGGCTTCCGGCGTTCCCGGGACCCCCGTATGTGCTGGCATCCTTGGCGGAGTACGCGTAGGAAACCGCGCGGTGCGTTCCCCGCGCTCGTTCGTTCTGTACGTTCGTCGTGACCGCCCGACCCGAACCAGGAGCCCGGCCACGTGACCCCCGTGAGCAGCCACTCACCGCCTGGCCAGTCGCCGCTGCGCACCGTGCAGGTGCTGGGTGGCGGCAATGCCGCCAGCAGTGCGCATGTGCGTTCGCTGGCCGCGGGGCTCGTCGCGAGGGGCGTGAAAGTCACTGTGTGCGCCCCCTACGAGGCGGATCACGCCTATGACTTCAGCGGCGTCGGGGCCGATCATGTGCACGTGCCGCGCAGCAGTGACCCGGTGTCGGTGGCGGCCCTGCGGGCGGCCTGCGCCAACGCCGATCTGGTGCACGCGCACGGGCTGCACGCCTCGTTTCGTACCGTGCTCGCGCTCAGCGGGCGGCGCGTGGGTACTCCGCTGGTCGTGACGTGGCACGACCGGGCGCACGCCGACGGTGCGCGTGCCCATCTGCTGCGGGTGCTGGAGCGGCGGGTGGTGAAGGCGGCCACCGTCGTGCTGGGGACGACGTCGGCGCTCGTGGACCGGGCGCGGTGGACGGGTGCCCGGGACGCGCGGCTCGCGGCCGTCGCTCTGCCCGCCCCCCGCAGGCCCGTGGAGCCCGACGATCCCGACGGACTGCGCCCCAAGGTGCGTGCCGAACTCGGTGCCATCGGGCGGCCGCTGCTGATGGCCGTCGGCTCCCTGGAGCGGCACCGTGGGTACGACGTGCTGCTGGACGCCGCACGCGCGTGGCGCCGGCTCGACCCCGTCCCCCTGGTCGTGATCGCCGGGGAAGGGCCGCTGCGCGGCGAGCTCCAGGAGCGGATCGAGGGCGAGGGGCTGCCCGTCCGGCTCATCGGGCGGCGCGACGA
This sequence comes from Streptomyces violaceus, assembly GCA_000715635.1. Taxonomy (GTDB): domain Bacteria; phylum Actinomycetota; class Actinomycetes; order Streptomycetales; family Streptomycetaceae; genus Streptomyces; species Streptomyces violaceus. Next base: position 12,594 of record KL569288.1, read on the forward strand.
CATCACCGACCTGCTCACCGCCGCCGACCTCGCCCTGCTGCCGAGCCGGTGGGAGGAGGCACGCTCCGTCCTCGCCCAGGAGGCGCTCCACGCGCGCGTGCCGCTCGTCGCGACCGACGTCGGCGGTATTCCCGAACTCGTCGGCGACGCGGCCGAAGTCGTCCCGCACGGGAACGCGGAGGCGCTCGCCGACTCCGTCGTACGCCTGCTCGGCGACCCGGCGCGCCGGGAGTCGCTGCGGGAGAAGGGCGCCCGGCAGGCGGCCACCTGGCCGAGCGAGGACGAGACCGTCGCTCAAGTGCTCAGCGTGTATGACGAGTTGACCCAGATCCGGCCCCTCACCTGAGGATCTGGGAGACGTGCCTGCGGGCCCGCAGCGCCAGGCTCAGGGCCAGTACCGTCTGCGGGTCGTCGAGGTCCGTGCCCAGCAACTCCCCGATGCGGGCAAGGCGGTTGTACAGGGTCTGCCGGTTGAGGTGGAGCTCCCGGGCGGTCTCCGCCTTGCGTCCCGCGTGGGCGAGGTACGTCGCCAGGGTGGGCAGCAGGGGCGGCCGGGAGCGGCGGTCGTGCTCCAGGAGCGGACCGAGGGCCCGGTCGACGAAGGCGGCCAGGTCGGGGTGGTCGCGCAGCCGCCACAGCAGCAGGTCGA
>KL569288.1:13529-13749 GCA_000715635.1 Streptomyces violaceus
GTCCGCGACCGTCTGCCGTTCCGACTCCGAGCGCAGCCCGAGCAGCACCGGTACCCGGCCCTCCACCGGCCGCACTCCGAGCAGTACCGGTACGCCCACCGACGCCAGTTCCTCGGCGACCGCCCGGGCCAGCACGGCCCAGCCTCCCCCGCTCTCGGCTCCGCCCGAGCGGGCGGTACCCCCATCCGGGGACAGGGCGTCCCCGAGCCGCATGACCATC
>KL569288.1:13951-14435 GCA_000715635.1 Streptomyces violaceus
ATCGGCAGCAGCGGGCCCTCGCCCGGTCTGAAGCCCAGCACGCGCGCCTGCGCCGGGGCGCCCTCCGCCGTGACCCGGCCCTCGGCGAGGTCCGTGAGGAAGTCGCCGCGCCCGCGCGCGGCCAGTTCCTCCTCCTGCCGGGCCTGCATCAGCACCACGGCCAGAATGCCCGCGGCCCGCTCGGCCGCCATCCGGTGCACGGGCGCCAGGGAGGTCCGCACGGGCAGCAGGACGAGACGCGCACGGACGCCACCGCTGCCGGGCCCACCGCCCGGTACGTCCACCAGGACCGAGCCCGGGAGCGGCGGCTCGTCCTTGTGCTGGCCGCGCAGCCCCTCCCACACCTGGAGCGGGTCCGCACCCTCGGGACCGGCCCCGGCGGCGTACAGCAACTGCCCGTCCGCCGTCTCCAGGAAGACGGGATTGCCGCCGAAGTCCGCCAGAATGCCCAGCACTTGGGGCACACCGCCGCCGCCCAGGAGGG
>KL569288.1:14635-15455 GCA_000715635.1 Streptomyces violaceus
TCTGCCTTGCCAGCCCGCTCAGAGATGTGTATAAGAGACAGCACGGGCCGAGCTCCACCACCAGGGCCGCGATACCGCGCTCGGCCAGCGTGCGCACGAAAGCCCGCTGTTCGGCCGGGCGGGTGCCGAGGCCGTAGCCCGTGGTCAGCAGCAGTTCGCCGCCCTTGAGCAGCGAGGCGATGTGCGGCACCTCACCGGCGTGCACCCAGCGCACGGACCGCCCGAGCCGGTCGGCGCCCGCCAGCACCTCGGGCAGCCCGCTGCGCAGCCCAGGCAGCTCCAATGCCCGCTGCACGGTGATCCCGGCGCCCTGGGTGTCGTGACCGCTGTCCGTCCCGCTGTCCATGTGCCGGACGCTACCCGCGCGGGTGCCTCCCGGACATCTCCGGCGGGGCACGGAGTCGATCACGCCCCCGATTACGGCGTGATCGACCGGGTACGGGCGCTGTCATGGACATCAGCGTGGTGGCGGTAGGGCGGGAGGACGACAGTCCGGTCGAGGAGCCGTTGCGGGTCGCGGTGCTCGCCGACCGGCTCGGGTACCGGGAGGTGTGGGCGGGCGAGGGACCGACGTGGGACTCGTTCGTCCTGGCGGCGGCGATCGGCGCGGCCACCGAGCAGGCCGTGCTGACGGCCGGGCCCGTGCCGGTGTCGGTGCGCGACCCGCTCACCATCGTCCGGGGCGCCGCGTCCACCGCGGCCCTCACCGGCCGGCCCGTCGGTGTGGCCCTCGGCACGTCCAGCAAGCGGGTCGTCGAGGGCGTGCACGGCCGGCCGCGGACCCGCCCCGCCGCCGCTCTCGAGGAGTCGGCGGCGGCCG
>KL569288.1:15689-17158 GCA_000715635.1 Streptomyces violaceus
TCGGGCACGCCGACCGGATGCTGCTCGACATCGTCTCGCCGGAGCAGGTCCGCATCCTGCGGGCCCGCATGCTCGCGGCCGCCGAACGGGCGGGCCGTACACCGCCCCGGCTGGTCTCCTGGCTGCCCGCCGCCGTGGACCCGAAGCCGGAGACGCTCACGCAGGTCCTGCGCAGCGTCGTCGGCTATCTCGCCGTGCCGGGCTACAGCGACATGTTCGTCGACGCGGGACTCGCCGAGGTCGTCGAACTGGCCGCCAAGGGCGCCGACCGGGAGACCCTGCTGCGGGCCCTGCCGCCCGAGGCCGCGGGCACGGTGGCCCTCGTCGGCGACGCCGACACCGTCCGCGCCCGTATCGACGCCTACGCCGAGGCCGGCCTCGACGAGATCGCCCTGGTTCCGGCCACAGCGGGCGACCCGGCGGGGGAGCGCACGCTCACGGCCCTCATGCCGCGGTGACAGAACGCGCCGCCGGACGCACGATCACCTCGCGTGTCCGGCGGCGCGCAGATCCGCCGTCCGGCCGTTCAGCCCCCGTAGGCGCCCGAGGCCGTCAGACGCAGAGCCGTGTCGATCAGCGGCACGTGGCTGAACGCCTGCGGGAAGTTGCCCACCTGGCGCTGGAGGTGCGGGTCCCACTCCTCGGCCAGCAGCCCGAGGTCGTTGCGCAGGGACAGCAGCTTCTCGAACAGCTTGCGGGCCTCGTCCACGCGGCCGATCATCGCCAGGTCGTCGGCCATCCAGAACGAGCAGGCGAGGAACGCGCCCTCGTCGCCGGGCAGACCGTCGACGCCCGCGTTGTCGCCCTCCGTGGGGTAGCGCAGGATGAAGCCGTCCGGTGTGGACAGCTCCCGCTGGATCGCCTCGATGGTGCCGATGACGCGCTTGTCGTCCGGCGGCAGGAAGCCCATCTGCGGGATGAGCAGCAGCGAGGCGTCCAGCTCCTTCGAGCCGTACGACTGCGTGAAGGTGTTGCGCTCCTTGTCGTAACCCTTCTCGCACACGTCCCGGTGGATGTCGTCGCGCAGTTCCTTCCACCGCTCCAGCGGGCCGTCGGCGTCACCGGACTCGATGAGCTTGATCGTGCGGTCGACCGCGACCCAGGCCATCACCTTGGAGTGCACGAAGTGGCGGCGCGGGCCGCGCACCTCCCAGATGCCCTCGTCCGGCTCCTGCCAGTGGCCCTCCAGGTAGCGGATCAGCTTCAGCTGGAGCAGCGAGGCGTAGTCGTTGCGCGCCAGGCCCGTCATGTGGGCCAGGTGCAGGGCCTCTGTGACCTCGCCGTACACGTCCAGCTGGAGCTGGTGCGCGGCGCCGTTGCCGACCCGGACCGGGCCGGAGTTCTCGTAGCCGGGCAGCCAGTCCAGCTCCGCCTCGCCCAGCTCGCGCTCGCCGGCGATGCCGTACATGATCTGCAGGTTCTCCGGGTCGCCGGCCACGGCCCGCAGCAGCCACTCGCGCCAGGCGCGG
>KL569289.1:0-539 GCA_000715635.1 Streptomyces violaceus
TGCGGACCCACCCGGCCTCAGCACCGACGCCGAGCACCCCGTCGCGCCGAGTTGCACAACGCAGGGCTCCTACGGCCGCACCGTACGCGGCCCCGCCACGTCCGCCCCCAGCTCGCCGACCCGCCGCCGCAGCTCCCGGTCCGCCGTGACGACCAGTACGGACCGCTCAGCCGCCCCCGCGACCACCTCGACGATGTGATCGTCACCGCTGCCCGACGCCGACTCCACCCGCACCCCCGGCACCGACTCCACCCCCCGAGCGGCCCCCTCCACCACGAGCAGGATCTCCACCGGCCCGGAAGCCCCCGGCACCCCGTCCGACGCCAACCGGTCGCGCAGCCGCTCCGCGGCACCCCGTCGGTTCCGCCACCAGCCGTCCGGTACCGATCCGACGACGTTCGCGGCGTCGACGACGACGAGGAGGGGCGCGTTGTCGTTCATGCGGCCAGGGTCGCACGGCGGTTGTCGGCCAGGCAGGGGGCGGGCCGGTCGCTGAGCCGTCCCGCACGACTAAAGTGAACTGGTGAACGGCGACTGGC
>KL569289.1:717-3106 GCA_000715635.1 Streptomyces violaceus
TCTATCTCCCGTCCGGCGACGCCGTCCTGTGCCGTGCGGAACGCGGCCCCGCCGGCCCCTGGGACGCTCCCCGCACCGTCGGCGGCGGCCAGAAGCTGCACCCGGGCCCGGCGATCGGCCAGGGTGCCGACGGGTACACCCATCTGGCCGCCTGGCGGCCCACGGTGCCCGGCGAGTCGGGGCTCGTGCATTCGACGCACTTCCGGCCCCGGCTCGCGCCCCTGGACTGGGTCTCGATCGGGCACCCGGACAAGAAGGGTGACCGGACGGGACCGCCGGCCGTCGCCGTCGACGCCGCGGGGCGGGGCTACGTCTTTGTCCGGAACGGGATGGGTGGGGTGAGCCTGCGGAACCAGAAGGTGAAAGGCGGCTGGGGGGCCTGGCAGAATCTCGAAGGCAGCGGTGTCGAGGGGAAGTTGGCCGCGGTGACGGGGGAGTCGGGGCTGGTCGAGGTGTACGCTTCCGGTCCCGGCGGGATCGTGCACTGGCGGCAGGAAGCGGACGGGAAGACGCCGGTGCGGACCGAGGGGGTGGACGTGGCCGTCCGTCCGGGGACCCTGGCCGCACTCGCCACCTCCGCCGAGCACACCACCCTCTTCTTCACGGACACCTCGGGCGACCTGTGCGCCTGGCGGCCGGGCAAGAAGCCGGTGACGCTCATCGCGTCCGCCGGGCCCGGGCCGGTGTCCGCCGTGCGCTGTGACATCGAGGGGCACGACTGCGTCGTCCTCGCCCAGCGCTCGGCGAGCGGCCGGGTCGCCTTCGCCGCCTATCCGACGGAGCAGGAGTCGGCCGGCGCCTGGTGGACCGAGTCGGGCCCCCGACTGCCTGTCGAGGCGACGGTGTCGCTGGCGCTCGACGAGCACGACCAGGTCGTTGCCGCGAGTGTGTCCCCGTTGACCGGGACGCTCCTGCTCGCCCGCCGCAAGGACGAACCGGGGCTGGCGCTCACCGCGTGGCAGGAGCTCTGAGACTTCTCAGAGCTCCACCAGCAGTCGATCGACTTTGCACGTTGCAGACAAAGGGAGTTCAGATGACAGTGGGACGAAGACTGTTCCTTGGCGCCTTCACCGCGGGCGCCGTGACCGTCGCCACCGGATCGGAGGCGGCAGCGGCCGACGACGGGTACACCCAGTACGCCGCCCCCGCTGCGTTCTACGGCGCGTCGCCGACCGAGTACGCCGTGAAGATCAACTACGCGGCCACGTCCGGCGACAAGGCGGCGTTGAACGTGACGTCGGTCAACCCGGAGTCGTCCGCGATGTACCTCAGTGGTGCCGAGCGGGCCCAGCGCGGCACACTGAAGATCACCCACAACGGGTATGCCGACGGCTCGGACCACGGCGCCTCGGGGATCTCCATCAACCTCAGGACGGAGGGGACGGCCGCCCAGGGCATCTTCGTCACCGCGACCGACGCCCCGACCAAGGGCGCACTGATAGTGCTGCGCAACAACCCCGGCCTGGAGGACTTCGTCGTCAAGGGCAGCGGACGCACCGGCATAGGCATCGGCATCGGAGCCACTCCCGGCGGCCAGCTCCACGTGGTCCAGCGGTCCGAGGCGCCCGCACTGCTCGTCGAGGGCACGACGCGGCTCGACGGTACGGCGCGCCTCGACGACGTCGCCGCCGAACCGGCCAAGGAGCAGGGCGGCGGCTCCCTCTTCGCACGCGGCGGTGCCCTGTACTGGAAGGGCGGCAACGGCAAGGTCACCCTCCTGGCCCAGGCCTAGGGGGACCGCGATGGAACTGACACCCGAGCAGCTCGTAGCGGAGTTCCAGGACGCCGTGATGGAGCTGTACTTCGCTCGTAAGCGCATCGCCGTCCTGGAGGCGGAGAACGCCGCGTTGAGGACACGGCTCGAAGCCGCCGAACAGCGCGGCACATGAGAGGAGGGCCTCCGCGCACCGCGGAGGCCCTCCTCACTCACCCCACGGGGGGAGTCACGCCGGGACGCTCGCGACACCTTGCGCGAGGAACCTCTTGCCGTTGACCCGCTCGGAGACGCCCTCGCGGTCCAGGTACGGCGTGATACCGCCCAGGTGGAACGGCCAGCCGGCGCCCGTGATGAGGCACAGGTCGATGTCCTGCGCCTCGGCGACGACGCCCTCGTCGAGCATGATCCCGATCTCCTGTGCCACCGCGTCCAGCACGCGCGTGCGCACCTGCTCCTCCGTCAGGACGCTGTCGCCCTGCTTGAGGAGCGCGGCGACCTCCGGGTCCAGCTCCGGCTTGCCGCTGTCGTAGACGTAGAAGCCGCGCTTGCCCGCCTTGACGACGGCCGCGAGGTTCGGGGAGACCGTGAAGCGGTCCGGGAACGCCCTGTTGAGCGTCTCGGAGACGTGCAGACCGATGGCCGGGCCGACCAGCTCCAGCAGGACCAGCGGCG
>KL569289.1:3287-5129 GCA_000715635.1 Streptomyces violaceus
CCAGCGGCGACATCGGCAGACCGAGCGGCTCGACGGCCTTCTCGGCGACGTCGACCGGGGTGCCCTCGTCGATGACGTTCTGGATCTCGCCCATGAAGCGGGTCAGGATGCGGTTCACGACGAACGCCGGGGCGTCCTTGGTGAGGACCGCGGTCTTCTTCAGCTTCTTGGCGACGGCGAACGCCGTGGCCAGGGAGGCGTCGTCGGTCTTCTCGCCGCGCACGATCTCCAGGAGCGGGAGGACCGCGACCGGGTTGAAGAAGTGGAAGCCGACGACCCGCTCGGGGTTCTTGAGCTTCGACGCCATCTCCGAGACGGAGAGGGAGGAGGTGTTCGTCGCGAAGATGGCGTGCGCCGGGGCGACCGCCTCGACCTCCGCGAACACCTGCTGCTTGACGCCGATCTCCTCGAACACGGCCTCGATGACGAAGTCCGCGTCCGCGAAGCCCTCGGCCTTGTCCAGCACACCGGACACCAGCGCCTTGAGGCGGTTGGCCTTGTCCTGGTTGATACGGCCCTTGCCGAGCAGCTTGTCGATCTCGGCGTGGACGTAGCCCACACCCTTGTCGACGCGCTCCTGGTCGATGTCGGTCAGCACGACCGGCACCTCGAGGCGGCGCAGGAACAGCAGCGCGAGCTGGCTGGCCATCAGACCGGCGCCGACGACACCGACCTTGGTGACCGGGCGGGCCAGGTTCTTGTCCGGCGCGCCGGCCGGGCGCTTGCCGCGCTTCTGCACCAGGTTGAAGGCGTAGATGCCGGAGCGCAGTTCACCGCCCATGATCAGGTCGGCGAGCGCCTTGTCCTCGGCGTCGTAGCCCTGCTGGAGGTCGCCGTTCTTGGCGGCGGCGATGATGTCCAGGGCGCGGTAGGCGGCCGGGGCCGCGCCGTGCACCTTGGAGTCCGCGATGAAACGGCCCTTGGCGACGGCCTGGTCCCAGGCCTCGCCGCGGTCGATCACCGGGCGCTCGATCTCGATCTCGCCCTTGAGGACGGTCGCGGTCCAGATCAGCGACTGCTCCAGGAAGTCCGCGCCCTCGAAGATGGCGTCGGCGATCCCGAGCTCGTAGACCTGCTTGCCCTTGAGCTGCTTGTTCTGGTTGAGGCTGTTCTCGATGATCACCGAGACGGCCTTCTCCGGGCCGATCAGGTTCGGCAGCAGGGCGCAGCCGCCCCAGCCGGGGACCAGACCGAGGAAGACCTCGGGGAGCGAGAACGCCGGGAGGGCCGCGGAGACGGTCCGGTAGGTGCAGTGCAGACCGACCTCGACACCGCCGCCCATCGCGGCGCCGTTGTAGTACGCGAAGGTCGGCACGGCCAGCTTGGACAGCCGCTTGAAGACCTCGTGGCCGCCCTTGCCGATGGCGAGGGCGTGCTCGTACTCCTTGAGGATCTCCACGCCCTTGAGGTCGGCGCCGACCGCGAAGATGAACGGCTTGCCGGTGAGGCCGGCGCCGACGATCTCGCCGTCCGCGGCCTCCTTCTCCACCTGGTCGATCGCGGCGTTCAGATTCGCCAGCGAGGCCGGGCCGAAGGTGGTCGGCTTGGTGTGGTCGTGGCCGTTGTCCAGGGTGATCAGGGCGAAGCGCCCGGCACCCAGGGGGAGGTCGAAGTGGCGTACGTGCGCACTCGTGACGACCTCGTCCGGGAACAGCTCGGAAGCCTGCTTGAGAAGCTCGGCGGTGGTGCTCACTTGTCCCCCTCGAAGTGCGGGTTCTCCCAGATGACCGTCGCGCCCATGCCGAAGCCGACGCACATGGTGGTCAGGCCGTAGCGGACGTGCGGCTGCTCCTCGAACTGGCGGGCCAGCTGCGTCATCAGACGGACGCCGGAGGAGGCCAG
>KL569289.1:5330-6891 GCA_000715635.1 Streptomyces violaceus
CGGCGATGCCGTAGTGGTCGAGGAACGCCAGGACCTGGACGGCGAAGGCCTCGTTGATCTCGAACAGGCCGATGTCGGAGATCGACAGACCCGCCTGGGCCAGCGCCTTCTCCGTCGCCGGGATCGGGCCGTAGCCCATGACCTCCGGCTCGACACCCACGAAGGAGTAGGAGACCAGGCGCATCTTGACGGGGAGGTCGTGCTCCCGCGCGAAGTCCTCGGAGGCGATGACCGAGGCGGTGGCGCCGTCGTTCAGGCCGGCCGCGTTACCGGCGGTGACCCGGCCGTGCACACGGAACGGGGTCTTCAGGCCGGAGAGGTTCTCCAGGGTCGTGCCCGGGCGCATCGGCTCGTCGGCGGTGACCAGGCCCCAGCCCGTCTCGCCGGCCTCGGGGGAGGTACGGCGTACGGAGACCGGCACCAGGTCGGCCTGGATCTTGCCGTCGGCGTACGCCTTGGCGGCCTTCTCCTGGGAGCGCACGGCGTACTCGTCGGCGCGCTGCTTGGTGATCTGCGGGTAACGGTCGTGCAGGTTCTCCGCGGTCATGCCCATGAACAGGGCCGACTCGTCGACCAGCTTCTCGCTCACGAACCGCGGGTTCGGGTCGACGCCCTCGCCCATGGGGTGGCGGCCCATGTGCTCGACACCGCCGGCGATGGCGACGTCGTAGGCACCGAAGGCGACGGAACCGGCGACCGCGGTCACGGCCGTCAGGGCGCCCGCGCACATGCGGTCGATGGAGTAACCCGGCACGGACTGCGGCAGACCGGCGAGGATCCCCGCGGTACGGCCGATGGTGAGGCCCTGGTCGCCGATCTGCGTGGTCGCGGCGATGGCGACCTCGTCGATCTTCTTCGGGTCGAGACCGGGGTTGCGGCGCAGCAGCTCCCGGATCGCCTTCACGACGAGGTCGTCGGCACGGGTCTCGTGGTAGATGCCCTTCGGTCCCGCCTTGCCGAACGGGGTGCGGACGCCGTCGACGAAGACGACGTCCCTGACGGTACGAGGCACGATGGCTCTCCTCCAGGGTCCGGAACTGCATTGCTGCTGCGAGAGGCGCTGAGCGCGCGCTCAGGCCCATGCTACTTATGGGTAACGTAGCTGCACAGCCCTGACAGGCGGAGCGGTGAAGGTCACACCTTCGGGGGTGCCGTGGACCCCCGAGGCGTCAGCACCGGCGTAGGCACGGGATGCGATCCGGCCGTCCCCTCTCCGGTGATCACCCCGAACAACGTCCGGGCCACCTCCGCCCCGAACCCGTGCACGTCATGGCTCATCGCGGACAGCGTCGGATGCGTCAGCCGGCACAGCTGCGAGTCGTCCCACGCCAGCAGCGACACATCGTCCGGCACCCGCAGCCCCATCTCCGCCGCGACCGACAATCCCGCCACCGCCATGATGTCGTTGTCGTAGACGATCGCGGTCGGCCGATCCGGCGCCGAGGCGGTCAACAGCGACCGCGTCGCCCGCGCCCCCGCGTCGCCGGAGAAGTCCGTCGCGACCTGCCACGCCCCGGCCAGCGCCCCCGCCGCCTCGTCGAACGCCGCCGTCCGGATGGCC
>KL569289.1:7040-9601 GCA_000715635.1 Streptomyces violaceus
CCGGATGGCCGTGTGCCCGAGGGCCGCCGCCCCGCCGACCCGGGCGATCCGCCGGTGCCCGAGCGCGGCCAGATACCGCACCGCCTCCGTCACGGCCGTGGCGTCGTCCGTCCACACCGAGGTGAGCCCCCCGGTCAGCGAGGGATGCCCGACCGCGACCACCGGCAGCCCGAGCCGCTCCACCAGGCCCACCCGGGGGTCGTCGGCCCGGAAGTCGACGAGGATCGACCCGCCGATCTGCCGCCCCCGCCACCACGACTCCTGGACCTCGACCTCCTCGTCCATATTCCGTACGAGCCTCAGCAGCAGCGAGCAGGAGTGCTCGGCCAGCACGCTCTCCACACCCGAGACGAACTCCATGTACCAGGGCTCGAGCCCCAGCACCCGCGCCGGCCTGCACACCGCAAGACCCACCACGTCGACGCGCGAACCGGCCAGCGTCCGCGCCGTGAGGTTCGGTGCCCAGCCCAGCTCCCGCGCCGCCCGGAAGATCCGGTCCCGGGTCGCCTCCGACAGGCCCGGCTTGTGGTTGAAGGCGAGCGACACGGCACCCTTGGACACACCGGCACGCGCGGCGACGTCCTTGATGGTGACGCGGGGGGCCGGCGTTGCCGTCATCGGGTGGGCTCCACGCAGTACAGGGCCGAACGGGCACTCCGGACGTCCGGAGTCTTCCAGCCCCGCACCCCGATGGCCACCTCTTCGCCCGGCAGCAGCGTGACCAGTCCTCGGTCGGCCCGGGCCTCCGGATCCAGCCGGTCGGCCTGGAGCAGCAGGTCCCGGACCAGGGTGCGGGCGGTCACGGTGATGCCGCCCGGCGTGAGCGCGACCTCGAACCGCGGCGCGGGGTAGAGGACTTCGCGATCCGGCACCGGGAAGTGCAGCGCCCGTGGCCCGTCCGCGCCGAGATCCGCGTCCGCGACCAGGAACTCCTCGGGCCCGGCGGGCGTCAGCTCGTGCGGGACACCGACCCGGGCCACGGTCCGCCTATCGGCCGCCAGTTCCACGGCCGCCTGCCCCCGCACCTCGCCCTCGACGGACATCCGGCGCAGGGTCAGGGTCCCGGTCCAGTCCTCCGCGCCCTGGTTCACGGCGGCCAGCACCAGCCCGCCGTCCTCCTCCTGGAGCGTCAGCAACCGGTCCGCGTACAGCCGCTTCAGCTCGTGGTACAGCGGCTTCTCCCGGCCGTCCCCGTCGACCGCCGCCCACGAGGTCACCGGCCAGCAGTCGTTGAGCTGCCAGACGACCGTGCCCGCGCACACCGGCCAGTGCGAGCGCCAGTGCTCGATCCCGGCGGCGACCGCACGCGCCTGGTTGACCTGCGTCAGATAGTGCCAGCGGTCGAAGTCGCCGTCCGGCACGGCGAAGTGCCGGGCCAGCCCCCGCTCCAGCTTGCCGTTCCCGTCGTCGGCCTTCTGGTGGTGCAGCATGCCGGGGGAGTCCGGCGCGAGTTCCTCCCCGGGCAGCGCGCGGCGCAGCGTGGCGTACGCGGGCGGCGCCTGCCAGCCGAACTCAGCGACGAACCGGGGCACGCTCAGCCGGTAGTCGGCGTAGTCCTCGCGGTTCCACACCTCCCACGAGTGGTGGGTGCCGTGCGCCGGGTCGTTCGGGTGGTGCCGCCAGGACCCGGACCAGGGACTCCCCGCCGTGTACGGACGGGTCGGGTCCAACTCGGCCACCACACGCGGCAGTACACCCAGGTAGTAGCCCTCGCCCCAGGAGTCCCCGGCCAGCCTCGGCTCCCACTCCCAGTCCCGGAAGCCCCACAGGTTCTCGTTGTTGCCGTTCCACAGCACCAGCGAGGGATGCGGCATCAGCCGTACGACGTTCTCCCGCGCCTCGGCCTCCACCTCGCCGCGCAGCGGCTGCTCCTCCGGGTAGGCCGCGCAGGCGAACGGGAAGTCCTGCCAGACCAGCAGCCCGAGTTCGTCGCAGGCGTCGTAGAAGTCCTCGCTCTCGTAGAGCCCGCCGCCCCAGATCCGTACGAGGTCCACGCCCGCCCCGGCGGCCTGCCCCAGCCGCTCCCGGTAGCGCTCGCGGGTGATGCGGGACGGGAAGACGTCGTCGGGGATCCAGTTGACGCCGCGTGCGAAGAGCCGCTCGCCGTTGACGACGAGTGTGAACCCGGTGCCGTGCGCGTCCGGCCGCTGGTCCAGTTCGACGGTCCTGAAGCCGATCCGTCGCCGCCACACGTCCAGGGCGGCGTCCTCGCTCAGCAATCGCAACTCGACGTCGTACATCGGCTGTTCGCCATACCCGCGCGGCCACCACAGCTCCGGGTCCGGCACCCGCAGCCGTACCACCCCGTGCGCCCCGTCCAGCTCCGCCCGGGCCCGCCCCCCGCCCACCGTCGCCTCCACGGCCAGCGGCACCTCCACCCGGGTCCGCTCGACGTCGACGGCCAGCTCGACGACCCCCACGCCCTCCTCGACGGTGACCAGTGGACGCACCCGGGCGATCCGGGCCGTCGACCAGTGCTCCAGGCGCACCGGCCGCCAGATCCCGGCCGTCACCAGGGTCGGCCCCCAGTCCCAGCCGAAGGAGCAGGCCATCTTACGGAG
>KL569289.1:9845-13412 GCA_000715635.1 Streptomyces violaceus
GACAGAGCCCGGACAGCCCCGTCACATCGAACCGGTACGAACGGTGCATGTTCCGCACCGTGCCCAGCAGCCGCCCGTCCAGGGAGATCTCGGCGACGGTGTCGAGCCCGTCGAAGACCAGGTCCGTCTGCTCCTGCGCGGACGACGCGGACGAGCCCGTGAGCTCCCGCTCGTACGTCCAGTCCCGGCGCCCCACCCACGCCACCTCGGACTCGCCCCGGCCCAGGAACGGATCCGGGATCACCCCGGCCGCCATCAGGTCGGTGTGCACGCAGCCCGGCACGGAGGCCGGCAATGTGTCCGACTCGTGCCGCAGGATCCATCCGTCGCCGAGCGGTGTGGCCTCCAGCATGCGCACTCCCTTAACCGGTCCAGTGAAGAGTCGTGTCCAGGTTTTCGCATCGTTGGCGGGAATGGGACTTTACCGGTTGAGGAAAGCGCTGTCAGAGTGCCGAACCAGCCATACCGCACGTGCTCTTCCGTCCCGAGTTCCTCTCCGCGAACGGAGCTGACGCACATGAACCGCCGTACCGTCCTCGCCCTCGCCGTGGGCGCAGCCATGCTCGCCTCGGGCTGCACCGGCACCGGAGGCACCTCCAAGGGCGCCGATGCCGAGGCGCCCGACGATCCCGCCAAGGTCGGCGGGACCATCACCGTCCTCACCCACCGGACCGACCTCGTGCAGGACGGGACGATGAAGAAGTACGCCGCCGAGTTCAACAAGACCTACCCCAAGGTGAAGGTCGAGTTCGAGGGCCTCACCGACTACGAGGGCGAGGTCAAGATCCGTATGAACACGGAGAACTACGGCGACGTCCTCATGATCCCGGCCGTGATCGAGAAGAAGGACTACCCGAAGTTCTTCGCCTCGCTGGGCACCCGGGCCGAGCGGAGCAAGAAGTACCGCTTCACCGACTACTCCACCGTCCAGGGCAAGGTCTACGGGCAGAGCCCGATCGGCGTGGTCCCCGGCTTCGTCTACAACAAGAAGGTCTGGAGCGCGGCCGGCATCACCGACTGGCCCACGACCCCGGCCGAGTTCCTCGACGACCTGAAGGCGATCAAGTCCAAGTCCGAGGCGGTCCCGTACTACACCAACTTCAAGGACATGTGGCCGCTGACCCAGTGGACGAACGTCAACGGCTCGGTCGGCTGCGACACCGGGGCCACCACGCGCCTCGCCGAGGGCAACCCCTGGGCCGACGGCGCCGATCTGCGGGTCGCCGACACGCTGCTCCACGACATCGTGAAGTCGGACCTCATCGAGAAGGACCCGACGACCACCAACTGGGAGGCGTCCAAACCCCGCCTGGCGAAGGGCGAGATCGCCACGATGTGGCTGGGCTCCTGGGCGATCGTGCAGATGCAGGCCGCGGCGAAGCAGGCCGGCACCGACCCGGCCGACATCGGCTTCATGCCCTTCCCCGCCCAGAAGAACGGCACCTTCTGCGCGGTGACGTCCCCCGACTATCAGCAGGCCGTCAACGTCAACTCCGACCACAAGGCCGCCGCCCGCGCCTGGATCGACTGGTTCACCGACAAGTCCGGCTACGCGGGCGCCAACCTCGCCCTCTCGCCTCTGAAGGACGCCCCGCTGCCCGACGTCCTGAAGCCGTACGAGGAGGCGGGCGTGAAGCTCCTCGACATCGACGACACCAAGGGCGCCGAGGTCAAGTCCCTCGACAACCAGTCCGAGGTCGGCATCTACAAGCCCGACTACCGCCAGGACCTCGTCGATCTCGCCCGTGGTGCGCGCAAGGGGAGCCTGGACGACTTCCTGGCCGGGCTCGGCGACAAGTGGACCGAGGCGCAGCGGAACCTGGGGTCCTGATGGCCCACCCCACCCGGCGGTGGCGGGGCGTGACCCCCTGGCTGTTCCTCCTCGCCCCGCTCGTCCTGCTGATCACGTTCACCTACGCGCCGATCGTCAACATGGTCGCGTACAGCTTCACCGACTGGGACGGTGTCAGCCCCGGGCTGCACTACACGGGCGCCGAGAACTACGCCGAACTCTTCACCCGCTCCGAGCTGTTCGAGGTGTTCTTCGTCAGCGGGTACTACCTCGCCGCGTCCGTGGTGCAGATCGCCGCCGCGCTCTACTTCGCGACCGTCCTGAGCTTCAACGTCCGCTTCCGCAACTTCTTCAAGGGCGTGCTCTTCTTCCCGTACCTGATCAACGGCGTCGCGATCGGCTTCGTCTTCCTGTACTTCTTCCAGGACGGCGGCACCCTGGACGCGATCCTGGGCCTCGTCGGCTACGACGGCGACCGTGCCTGGCTCGGTACACCCATCTCGGCCAACGTCTCCCTCGCCGGCGTCTCGGTCTGGCGCTACATGGGCCTGAACTTCGTCCTCTTCCTCGGGGCGATCCAGTCCATCCCGGGGGAGCTGTACGAGGCGGCCGAGATCGACGGGGCCAACCGGTGGCAGCAGTTCCGCCACATCATCGCCCCCGGCATCCGGCCCGTGCTGAGCCTGTCGGTGATCCTGTCCGTCTCCGGGTCGCTGTCGGTCTTCGAGATCCCGTACATCATGACCGGCGGCGCGACCGGCACCGAGACCTTCGTGATCCAGACCGTGAAGCTGGCCTTCCAGTTCAACAAGACGGGCCTCGCCTCGGCGGCGGCCGTCGTACTGCTGCTGATCATCCTGGCGGTGACCTGGGTGCAGCGGCGCCTCGTCCCGGACGACAAGGTGGACCTCGTATGACGCGCCGTACGGTGGCCCGGGCCCTCGTGTATCTGTCCCTGGTCCTCGCGACACTGGTCGTGTTCCTGCCGCTGGCCGTGGTCTTCCTGACCTCGCTGAAGACCTCAGGGGAGATGGCGGACGACAGCGGCGCCCTCACGCTGCCCGACGACCCGCTCAACTTCTCCAACTACGTGACCGCGTTCCAGGACGGCCGGATGCTCTCGGCGTTCGGCAACACGGCGATCATCCTGGTCTTCGCCATCGGGGGCACGATCCTGATCGGCTCGATGACGGCGTACGCCATCGACCGCTTCCGGTTCCGCTTCCGGAAACTGGTCCTGGCCCTGTTCCTGGTCGCCGCGCTGGTCCCCGGGGTGACCACCCAGGTGGCCACCTTCCAGATCGTCAACAGCGTCGGCATGTTCGACAGCCTCTGGGCGCCGATCGCGCTCTACATGGGCACGGACATCGTATCGATCTACATCTTCCTGCAGTTCGTACGATCGATCCCGGTCTCGCTCGACGAGTCGGCCCGGCTGGACGGCGCCAACGCCTTCACGGTCTACCGGAAGATCATCTTCCCGCTCCTGAAACCGGCGATCGCGACGGTCGTGATCGTGAAGGGGATCAACGTCTACAACGACTTCTACATCCCCTTCCTCTACATGCCCTCCGAAGATCTTGGCGTGATCTCGACGTCCCTGTTCCGCTTCAAGGGCCCCTTCGGCGCCCACTGGGAGACCATCTCGGCGGGCGCGATCCTGGTCATCGCCCCGACGCTGGTCGTCTTCCTGCTGCTGCAGAGGTTCATCTACAACGGCTTCACCCGGGGAGCGACCAAGTGACGATGCCCTAGGGGCGCGGGGAACTGCGCGA
>KL569289.1:13660-13983 GCA_000715635.1 Streptomyces violaceus
CCTCGCGCCATCAGAGATGTGTATAAGAGACAGGCCTCCTTGGCGGACAGCGCCTCCACCAGCACCGGAGTCACCAGCTCGACCTGCCAAGGCCGCGCACCGTACCCGGCAAGCGCCGCCTCCACAGACTCGGCGTCCGCCACGTTGGGCGGCTCCCAGCAAACCCGCCTCACGGTATCCGGCGTGATCAGATTCTCCTGCGGCATGTTGATCTGCTCGGCCAGCGCCGAAACCCCCGCCCGCGCCGCGGACAACCGAGCCGCGGCAACCGGATCCTTGTCGGCCCAGGCCCTCGGCGGCGGCGGCCCCGCAACCGGCTGCCC
>KL569289.1:14165-14912 GCA_000715635.1 Streptomyces violaceus
CCTTCGCCCGATCCACGGCAGCCTGCCACTGCTCCAGCTGCCGCTTGCCCGTCCGGTGTCCGAAGCCGTTCAGCGCGGCGAGGGCGTGCACGTCGGCCGGAAGTGCCAGCGCGGCCTCCACGATGGCCGCGTCCCCGAGCACCTTGCCGGGCGAGACGTCCCGCCGCTGCGCGATCCGGTCCCGGGTCTGCCACAGCTCCCGTACGACGGCCAGCTGCCGCCGCCGGCGCACCTTGTGCATGCCGGACGTGCGCCGCCAGGGATCCTTGCGGGGCTCGGGCGGCGGGGCCGAGGCGATCGCGTCGAACTCCTGGCGGGCCCACTCCAGCTTGCCCTGCCGGTCCAGCTCCTTCTCCAGCGCGTCGCGCAGGTCGACGAGCAGCTCGACGTCCAGCGCCGCGTACCGCAGCCAGGGCTCGGGCAGCGGCCGGGTGGACCAGTCGACCGCGGAGTGTCCCTTCTCCAGGACGAAACCGAGCACGCCCTCGACCATCGCGCCGAGGCCGACCCGGGGGAACCCGGCGAGCCGCCCGGCCAGCTCGGTGTCGAACAGCCGGGTCGGCACCATGCCTATCTCGCGCAGGCAGGGCAGGTCCTGGGTGGCGGCGTGCAGCACCCACTCGACGCCGGAGAGGGCCTCGCCCAGGCCGGAAAGGTCGGGGCAGGCCACGGGGTCGATCAGAGCTGAGCCGGCGCCCTCGCGGCGCAGCTGCACCAGGTAGGCACGCTGGCCGTAGCGGTAGCCGG
>KL569289.1:15135-15933 GCA_000715635.1 Streptomyces violaceus
GGGCCGGTACCCGCCTCGAAGGCGGCGATCATCCGGGCCAGGGCGCTCTCGTCCGCGATCACGGGCGGAATGCCCTCGCGCGGTTCCAGCAAGGGGATCGGCGCCTCCGTAGCAGAAGATCCGCCGTCGTCCGGAGGGGCGCCTCCGGTGGTTCGCAGTGAGCTGTCTGCTGCGGTGTCGTGGGCGTCGGTCACATGTCAAGGGTATCCGTACGGGCGAACGGCTGACCTGCCCTTACACACGAGGGCGAGGTTGACCAGCGAAAACAGGCCTCGACGATTCTCATCGTTTCGCAACGATTCCTGCTGCCATGTGCCCTCGATGTGCCCTCACGGGAGACCCGACCACACTGGACCTGCACCCGCGAAGAAGTGATCAACATGGCCATTAGCATCGAGACCGACCGCGCACTCACCGCCATGACGCTGCTCCTCGCGACCATCGCCGATGACCGGCAGACCGTCGCCGACATCCGCAAGAACCGGGCCGATGACGAGCTGGTCGACGGGCTGCTCACGGTCGCCGAGCACCTCGCCGAGTGGTCCTCCGGCCCACTCGTCGAGACCCTGCGTGCGGGGGCCGGGGACGACGGCAGAGTCCGACGACCAGTAGGGACGCAAGAATCCCCGCCCAGCGCCGGGGGTATGCGCTGGGCGGGGGGTTCCTCTGCGAGGCCAGGGGCGATCAGATCAGACCGGGACCGCCACCCCCGCCACCACCATCCCCGTCACCCGGGAAACCGAGCAGATCGAACACAGCCTCGACGATGCGGAAGCCGAGGCCGAGGAGCGGCGGGCT
>KL569289.1:16211-16374 GCA_000715635.1 Streptomyces violaceus
AAGCCGCTGGATTCGGGCACGGAGGTGGGGACGGCGGGCAAGACAATGCAGTCGGACAATCAGGCGGCGGCGGGCAGATGTCCGGAGGGCAGCCAGGTGGTGGTGGGCACGACGCTGGAGTCGGGCAGGGCTCGGCGGCGGCAGCGGGTGCACTGGCCAGCAG
>KL569289.1:16604-17102 GCA_000715635.1 Streptomyces violaceus
GCACTGGCCAGCAGAGCACCCGAGGCCAGCATCAGAGCCGCCGCAGTGCGAGCGGTGCGGGATGGGAGGGACACGGGGACCCTTCGTTGATCGCTTGCGTGTAACGCAACGCTTGCATGGCGTGACGCGCAGCGCCCTCGGAGTACGCCTGAACGAGCAAACCGCCGCTACCCCGCGTCAGCTCCACACGGTGTACCCGCACCGGCCGCACGCCCAGCGCACGAGCCGCCCGGCGGCAGTGCCGGCCAGGGCACCGCCGCAGTACCGGAAGCAGGGCATGGGTCACACTCCTCGCGGATCACAGACGCCCGCCCGGTGCCACGGGGGACATGCACCGGGCGGGCGTCGTCTCGGGGTGGTGATCATGGGATCCGGGTATGCGCGTGCGACGGTCGTACATATGGTCCTTCGGGAGGGTTCGGGATGCCATGTTCCGGCCGGGAACCGCGAGGGGACGAGGTGGCGCAGGTGGGGGCGGCTGTGGAGGTCGGGCATGCC
>KL569289.1:17370-18422 GCA_000715635.1 Streptomyces violaceus
TGGCGGGGGAGTGGGACCGGTGCCGGTGGGTGTGGAATGAGGCTGTCGCCAAGTCCAGGGCCGTGCATTTGCACAACAAGGCGACCGGGGAGGAGCGGACGTGCGGTCCGGCGCAGCTCGACAGGATGCTGACCGAAGCCCGCGCCCGTACGCCGTGGCTGCGTGAGGGCTCATCGGTTGTCCAGCAACAGATCATCCGCGACTTCGGCCGCTGCCGCGCCAAGGCGCACAAGGACATCAAACAGCGCCTGCCCGTGGCACGCCGGGCCGGGATGCCCGCGCACAAGAAGAAGCGCGAGGCGCTGGCGACCTTGAACTACACCAAGCGCGGGTTCCGCCTGAGGGACGGCCGGTTGCATCTGGCGGGCGGGGTCGTGGTGGGGGTGGTGTGGTCGCGGGAACTGCCGGCTGAGCCGTCCTCGGTGCGCGTGTACCAGGACAGCCTCGGGCACTGGTACTGCTCCTTCGTCGTCCCCGCCGAGGTGCAGCCGCTGCCTGAGACCGGCCGTGTGCTCGGTGTCGACTGGGGTGTGAAGGAGACTGCGACCACCACCTCCGACGCGCACGACCTGCCGCACGCCGGGCACGGCCGGAAGGCTCAGCAGAAGCTGACCCGGTACGACCGGATGATGGCCCGCCGCAGGCCGAAGAAGGGCCAACCGGCATCGAAGGGCTACCGCGAGGCGAAGAAACTGCGGGCCAAGGCCTACAAGAAGGCCGCCAGGCAGCGTGAGGACACCGGCCGTAAGTGGGCGAAGAAGGTGGTCCGCGACCACGACGTCATTGCTGTCGAAGACTTCCGTCCGAAGTTCCTCGCCAAGTCCACCATGGCCCGTAAGGCCGCGGACGCCGCCATCGGCGCCACCAAGGCCGCTCTGGTCGCGATGGGCTGCAGGCACGGGCGGGACATCCGCCTGATCCACCCCGCGCACACCACGATGGACTGCGCGCAGTGCATGACGAGAGCCAAGCATGCACTGCCGCTGGGTGAGCGCACCTACACCTGCACCGCCTGCGGGACCGTGTCCCCACGGGACAAGATCTCCGCACGC
>KL569289.1:18670-21738 GCA_000715635.1 Streptomyces violaceus
CTCAACCCGGCTGGTGCTGATGGCGCAAGACCTCCTGGAGCGCTGCTCCAGGAGGCAGCCTGAGCCAGGAATCCCCTCCCTTTTCCGGGAGGGGAGGATTCAAAAAGGGTCATGGCGGATCAGTGGATGATCCCGGTCCGCAGCGCCACCGCCACCATGCCGGCGCGGTCGCCCGTGCCGAGCTTGCGGGCGATGCGGGCGAGGTGGCTCTTGACGGTCAGTGCGGACAGGCCCATCGAGACGCCGATCGCCTTGTTCGACTGGCCCTCCGCGACCAGTCGCAGCACCTCGACCTCGCGGCCGGACAGTTCGCGGTAGCCGCCCGGGTGACTCGGGGCACCCGGGGGGCGGCGGTGCAGACGCGCGGCGGCGGCGCCGATGGGGGCGGCGCCCGGCCGGGTGGGGAGCCCGACGTTGGTGCGGGTGCCGGTGACGACGTAACCCTTCACCCCGCCGGCGAGCGCGTTGCGCACGGCGGCGATGTCGTCGGCGGCGGAGAGGGCGAGGCCGTTGGGCCAGCCCGCGGCGCGGGTCTCCGACAGCAGGGTGAGGCCGGAACCGTCCGGCAGATGGACGTCGGCGACGCAGATGTCGCGGGGGTTGCCGATGCGGGGACGAGCCTCCGCGATGGACGAGGCCTCGATGACGTCGCGCACACCGAGCGCCCACAGGTGGCGGGTGACGGTGGAGCGGACGCGCGGGTCGGCCACGACCACCATGGCGGTCGGCTTGTTCGGGCGGTAGGCGACCAGGCTTGCGGGCTGCTCGAGGAGAACGGACACCAGGCCTCCTGGGGTGCGGGACGGGGCCGGCTCGTGGGGATGAAGCCGGGACGAACCGTGCTTTCAAGGTCACAGTCGTCTTCGGCACCGAACCCGTCCGCCTTTAGAGAATGATCACGATTCGGTGATAACAATCCGTGCAATTCGGACACGCGGTCGATCATTCGAAGGTCGAACGGTTTCACTCTGCGTCGGTACGCGGTCGAAAGTGGCCGTATCGACAAAGTGATTCGGCCAAGAGGGGGACGCGGGTGTGATCGTCGACAGGACAAACGCCGACCGCCCCCGCACAGGGTCGATCAGTGCGGGGGCGGTACAGGAGGTACGGGTTCGATCAGCGGGACTGCGGCCCTCGCCGTTGCGGCAGCGTCACCACCGACGCGTCCCCCGGCCCGGCCGGCGGCAGTCCCGCGACCTGGGCGAGCAGATCGCACCAGGCCGCCAGGTGCGCGGCCGTGTCCGGAACTCCGCCCAGGCCCTCGCGCGGCGTCCACGACGCGCGGATCTCGATCTGCGAGGCGGCCGGCCGCGCGGACAGACCGCCGAAGTAGTGCGAGCTCGCGCGGGTGACGGTGCCGCTCGGCTCCCCGCACGTCAGCCCGCGCGCCTGGAGCGCGCCGGTCAGCCAGGACCAGCACACCTCCGGCAGCAGCGGGTCCGCCGCCATCTCCGGCTCCAGTTCCGCGCGCACCAGCGTCACCAGCCGGAACGTGCCTTGCCAGGCCTCGTGCCCCGCGGGGTCGTGCAGCAGCACCAGCCGGCCGTCGGCCAGGTCCTGGTCGCCGTCGACGACCGCCGCCTCCAGCGCGTAGGTGTAGGGGGCGAGCCGCTGCGGCGAGCGCGTCGGCTCGATCTCGATCTGGGGCCGCAGCCGCGCCGTCCTGAGCGCGTCGACGGCGGACCGGAAGGGCAGCGGGGCGGTGTCCGCCTCCATCCGGTCGTTCTCGGTGTCCTTCGCTTCGTCCATTCCGCCAGCGTCGTCCGACAGTCGTCCCTGAGCCGCAGCCATGCGGGAAGGTTACGGGGACCGGGCCCCGGGTGCGGGGCTAGACACCCCGCGCCTCTCCAGGGGCTGAATCGCGCTCCTTGACGGCGTGCGAAACTTGGCCCCGTGAGTGCCAACGACGCCCCCCGGGCCCAGCAGCCGTCCGCCACGTACGAATCGGCCTTCCTCAAGGCCTGCCGGCGCGAGCCCGTGCCGCACACTCCGGTGTGGTTCATGCGGCAGGCCGGGCGCTCACTGCCGGAGTACCGCAAGGTGCGCGAGGGCATCCCGATGCTCGAGTCCTGCATGCGGCCCGAGCTGGTCACCGAGATCACGCTCCAGCCGGTGCGCCGGCACGACGTGGACGCGGCGATCTACTTCAGCGACATCGTCGTCCCGCTCAAGGCCATCGGCGTCGACCTCGACATCAAACCCGGCGTCGGCCCGGTCGTCGAGCACCCGATCCGCACCCGCGCGGACCTCGCGCAGCTGCGCGACCTGACCCCCGAGGACGTCTCCTACGTCACCGAGGCCATCGGCCTGCTGACGCGCGAGCTCGGCGCCACGCCCCTCATCGGCTTCGCCGGCGCCCCGTTCACCCTCGCCAGCTACCTCGTCGAGGGCGGCCCGTCCCGTACGTACGAGAACGCCAAGGCGATGATGTACGGCGACCCCGGGCTGTGGGCCGACCTGCTCGACCGCCTCGCGGACATCACGACCGCCTTCCTGAAGGTGCAGATCGAGGCGGGCGCCTCCGCGGTCCAGCTGTTCGACTCCTGGGCCGGTGCCCTGGCTCCCGTCGACTACCGGCGTTCGGTGCTGCCCGCCTCGGCGAAGGTCTTCGAGGCCGTGGCCGGCTACGGCGTCCCGCGCATCCACTTCGGCGTCGGCACCGGAGAGCTGCTGAGCCTCATGGGCGAGGCCGGCGCGGACGTCGTCGGCGTCGACTGGCGCGTCCCGCTGGACGAGGCCGTCCGCCGCGTCGGCCCCGGCAAGGCGCTCCAGGGCAACCTCGACCCGACCGTGCTGTTCGCCCCGACGGAGGCCGTCGAGGCGAAGACCCGGGAGGTCCTGGAGGCGGCGGCGGGCCTGGAGGGCCATGTCTTCAACCTCGGCCACGGCGTCATGCCGTCCACCGACCCGGACGCGCTGACGCGGCTCGTGGAGTACGTCCACACCCACACGGCACGCTGACGGGACTCCGTTCTCCGGGCGTCGGCGGGGCGGGCACCTCCCCGCCCTCGCGGACGGGGAACAGGTGCCAGGAGTGGTCGGGAGCGAAGGCGGGCGTCTCGATCACG
>KL569289.1:21981-22507 GCA_000715635.1 Streptomyces violaceus
GATCACGCCCTCCTCGGCCAGCGGCCGCAGCGCCTCCACAAAGCGCCGCGCGAGATACGTACGCCGCAGCCCGCGCAGACCGGTCCCGGGCAGCAGGGCCAGGCCGATCGCGGCCATGGTGTTGTCGATGCGTCTGCCCCACGTCTGTCCGGAGACCCTCACCGTCACCTCGCAGGTGCTGCTTCCCGCGTACCGGCAGGAGCTTCGCCATGTCCTGCTGCTGCCCGTGAATCGGTGAGTTCGGTGAACGCTGCCGTCGGGGCGTGCGTATGTGTCGGCAACCGCCCGCGGCGCGGGGAAGGCGGGTCGCGGGGCCGACGTGAGGAACAGGCGATGAACGACCGAGTTACTCCCGCGATGCACGCACTGCCCGACGGCGAGGCGGAGCTCACGCTGGTGGTGCGGCTGCCCTGGGAGGACGTGGCCCGTCTCGGCCAGGAGGCCGGGCGGCTGGCCTCCCAGATGCGCCGGCCCGTGACGCTGGAGGAGGCGGTGAGTCATCGGTTGCGTTCGTCGCGGGCCGCCG
>KL569290.1:0-2148 GCA_000715635.1 Streptomyces violaceus
CCGCTCCCCCGAGTCCCGCCCGGGCCTACCTGGTGCTGCTCGGCATCACCCTGCTCAATCCCACCACCGTGATCTACTTCGCGGCGCTCGTGCTCGGCTCCCAGGCCACGGGTCCGGCCGGGCCGGTGGAACAGGGTGTGTTCGTCCTGGCCGCCTTCGCCGCCTCCGCCGGCTGGCAGGTGCTGCTCGCCGGGAGCGGAGCCCTGCTGGGCCGGGCGCTGACCGGTCACCAGGGCCGGCTGGCGACGGCGCTGGTGGCGAGCGGGGTGATGACGGCTCTGGCCGTGCGGATGGCGGTTTCTCCAGGATGATTCCCGGGTGTACCGGTGTTGAGGGCTGGTACCAGTTACCAGTCGGCCTCTGACACGACGATGGGACGGATAGCCATGCCTCTCGAAGGCGAGTACGAACCCAGCACGACGCAGTGGGTGCGCAAGCAGGTGGAACTGTACGAGAGCTCCGGCGGCACGGAGGGGACGACGCTGCAGGGCTCCAAGATGCCGGTCGTGGTCCTGACCTCACGGGGCGCCAAGAGCGGCAAGCTGCGCAAGACACCGGTGATGCGGGTGGAACACGAAGGGCGTTACGCCGCCGTCGCCTCCCTCGGCGGTGCGCCCAAGCACCCGGTCTGGTACTTCAACCTCAAGTCCGACCCGCATGTGGAGCTCCAGGACGGTCCCCGGAAGCAGGACATGACCGCCCGTGAGGTCACGGGCGAGGAGAAGTCCGAGTGGTGGGACCGGGCCGTCGCGGCGTATCCGGCGTACGCGGACTACCAGAAGAAGACGGACCGCGAGATCCCGTTGTTCGTGCTGGAGCCGGCCGAGGGCGGGTGACACAGAGCCGACCCGCCCGGCTCCCCGGGAAAGGCCACCGGGCAGAAAATTTCTGCCCGGTGTGCATGAACCCTCGGGGTCGGGGCACGCGTGGTTCAGGCCCCGCCGCGTTCCCCCGTCGCGGCGGGGCTTTCTGCTGCCTCTTGCGCGCGGTGGTCCGTGACGTCGAGGAAGATCTGGTGCGCCTCGGGCACCGTCCGGGCGATGGAGCGCTTGATGCGGACGGCGACGTCCTCGACATGCTCGCTCTCCAGGCCGGGCACCAGGTCGACGCGGGCGGCCACGAGGGCCGAGTCGAGGCCCGTCTTCATCGTGAACAGCGCCTCCACGCTGTCGATCTCGGGCTGAGCCCGCAGCAGCGCCTGGATCCGCCCGCTCGCCTCCGAGTCGGCCGCCTCGCCGATCAGCTGGTCGCGCGCGTCCCGGCCCAGCCGGAATGCGACGTAGACCAGCAGGGCGCCGATCGCGAGTGAGGCGGACGCCTCCCACACCACCTGGCCGGTGACCATGTGCAGTGCCATGCCCACCATGGCCAGCGAGACACCGAGCACCGCGGTGCCGTCCTCGGCGACGACCGTCCGCAGGGCCGGATCGCGCAGCCCGGCGCGCGTACCGCCCTGCCGGCGCACCTGATACAGGGCGCGCAACAAAGAACCGCCCTCCGCGAGGAGGGCGATGCCGAGCACGATCAGGCCGGCGACATAGCCGCTGAGTTTCTCCTCCGATCCGCTCGCGAGTGCCTCGAAGCCCTGGAAGAACGAGAAGCAGCCGCCCATGACGAAGATCCCGACCGCCGCGAGGAGCGACCAGAAGAACCGCTCCTTGCCGTAGCCGAAGGGATGACGCCGGTCGGCGGGGCGGCGGCTGCGGCGCAGCGCCGCCAGCAGGAACACCTCGTTCAGGCTGTCGGCCACCGAGTGGGCCGCCTCCGACAGCAGTGCGGGTGAACCCGCCAACAGGCCGCCGACGGCCTTGGCGACCGCGATCACCAGGTTGGCCGCGAGCGCCACCAGCACGGTGACGCGTGTCCTCCGATCAGATCCCTGTTCAGTCACCCACGCCGATTGCCCCGGTCGGCGGTGCTCACACCGTGCCGTCGGCGGAAAAAGGGGAACGCGTTCACCAGGGCACTCGCACGACCAGCAGGTCACACGTACGACAAGGAGGTCACCGCCATGAGCCGCGACGACGGCGACGGCAACAGCGCCTATGGCAGGAGTACGTTCAAACGGTCCAAGGCGCATTTCGCGGACCGGATCACCTCGGACGGCCGGGACGGCTGGCCGGTGGAGGCAGGCCGCTACCGTCTGGT
>KL569290.1:2363-3346 GCA_000715635.1 Streptomyces violaceus
GGGGGGGAGCCGGTCGCTGGTCTCCCGGCGGCTGCTCGGCCTGGAGGACGCGCTGTCCCTGGCCGTCGCCGATCCGATCCAGGACGACCGCAGCTGGCGCTTCACGCTGGACGAGGACGGCCGCGACCCGGTCCTCGGCATCCGCTACCTCGGCGAGGCCTACGACCGGCGGGAGACCGACTACCCCGGCGGTGTCAGCGTGCCGGCGATCGTGGACGTGCCCAGCGGGAAGCTGGTCACCAACGACTACCAGCAGCTCACGCTCGACCTCGCGACCGAATGGACGGCCCTGCACCGGGAGGGTGCACCCGACCTGTACCCGGATGCGCTGCGCGACGAGATCGACGAGGTGATGGCTGACGTCTACGAGGACCTCAACAACGGCGTCTACCGGGCGGGGTTCGCCACCGAGCAGGAGGAGTACGAGACCGCCTGTGCGGGTGTGTTCCGGCGGCTGGAGCTGCTCGCGGGCCGGCTGGAACGGCAGCGGTACCTCGTCGGCGACACGATCACCGAGGCGGACATCCGGCTGTTCACCACGCTGGTCCGCTTCGACGCGGTCTACCACGGCCACTTCAAGTGCAACCGCTGGAAGCTGACGGAGAACCAGGTGCTGTGGGGGTACATCCGTGACCTGTACCAGACGCCCGGGTTCGGCGACACCGTCGACTTCGACCACATCAAGCGCCACTACTACCAAGTGCACACAGGCATCAACCCGACCCGGGTCGTGCCGCTGGGCCCGGACCTGTCCGGATGGCTGACCCCGCACCACCGTGAGGAGCTGGGCGGCCGGCCGTTCGGTGACGGCACGCCGCCGGAGCCGGTCCGCGCCGAGGAGCGGGTCCCGGCCGCGCACGCCCCCTGACCATTTCCATCCACCCCCTGAGCGACCAAGGAGATCCACGTGGCGAAGAAAAAGAAGATGCCCATGGCCTACCAGCCCCTCGGGTTCGTGCTGGGCTGGTCGAGCGGCTGGCTGG
>KL569290.1:3582-5440 GCA_000715635.1 Streptomyces violaceus
CTCCCCTTCCGCAAGACGTGGATGGCGATCCGGCACGAGGAAGACGCGCCCGACGCGCTGGACCGGGACCGCGGCTGGGGCGAGATCCTGCTGGCCGCCGCGGTCCAGGGCGCCATCTTCGCGGTGGTGCGCAGCGCCGTGGACCGCGCGGGCGCCAAGGCCATCGAGCGTTCGACCGGCGCGTGGCCGGCCGACGAGAAGGGCGGCAGGGACTGACAATGGCCCCGGCCCCGCCCGGCCTGTGCGGCGGGCGGGGCCGGCCTGTGCCCGCAATCCTTCGAGTTCCTGCTCATCGGCAGCGCGATCGCCGGGGCCCTGCTGGGCTCCCTCGTCCCGGACAGCGTCACCGGACTGGACTTCGCCCTGACCGCCCTGTTCGCCGTCCTCGCTCTCGACGCGATCCGTGACCTGCGGGGCGACCTGCCGACCCCGGTGCTCGCCCTGCTCTGCGCCCTGGGCGCCCGCCTCCTCTCCCCCGGGCAGCTGCTGCCGGCGGCCTTCTCCCTGTTCACCGCAGGACTCCTGGCACGCCGGATCGCCACCCGCAGGAAGCCCGCTCATGTCTGGCACCTACGCCGTCGCCGCGGTCCTCGTCACCGCCGCCGGCACCTGGTGTCACCGCCGGACGGAAGGCCGCTGGACGGTGCTCGACACCACCGTCGCCTTCGGCCCCACCGGCCAGGGCGTCACCAGCACCGTCCTGCACGACCTCACCGGCCCCGTGGGGCACGCCCAGCAGATCCTCATCCTCCGGCCCCTGCCGGCGACCGGCTGAACGGCGCCGGGGGAACGCCGAGCTCAGCCTTGCTTGGGTGCCGTCGGCGCCGTGCGGCGCAGGGTGAAGGAGTGGCCTGCCGGGTCGGCGTAGCCGCGTTCCTCCAGGGGGCCCGAGGCGTCCTTGGCCTCCAGGGGCCGTCCGCCCAGGCTGATGACCCGGCGTTCCACCGCGTCGAGGTCGTCCACCACGAACTCAAGGTGGGCCTGGAGGGAGTTCTCGGGGCGCGGCCAGCTGGGCGGGGTGGCGTTGACGTCCCGGCGCAGGGCGATCCGGAAGCCGTCGGCACTCTTGATCTCCACCCGGTTGGCCGTCGCGTCCGACTCCTCCCCTTCCAGCAACTCCTTGTAGAACACGGCGAGCTTCTCGGGCTCGGCGCAGTCGAGCACCAGAACACCCGCTTTCACCAGGGCCATGTCTCCTCCGCAGGATTCCGGCCGCGCGGCGTGCTGCCCCCCGGCCTCGTACTGTGCGGTTATCCCGGTACGGCCGATTCAGTCGGCCGTCAACCACCGTCCGTCACGCATGAGTTCACGGCCGTCCAGTTCGTCGGCCTCCCGCCAGGCCTGCACCCGCCGCGGTACGACGCGGAAGTAGAGGTACGGCGTGGCCAGCTTGCGGGGATCGAACCCGGTCTTGGCGGCGAAGAGTTCGGCGTCCTGCTCCGTCAGCTCGCCGGGCTGGACGGTCTCGACGGTGCCCTCGACGAGGACGACGTCACGGGTCGGCCCGATGCCCACCCGGGCCCGGCCGGTCGCGGTCAGGTTCCGTCCGGTGGGGCTCGACGCGGGCGTGGCGAACAGCAGATACGAGCCGTTCCAGAGGAAGGACAGCGGGACGAGGTACGGCGTCCCCGACACGGTGCCGGCCGTGGCGACCCAGGCGTCCACGTCGTGGTCCAGACGGTGCAGGGTGTCCTTCTTGCGCTGCTCAGCGCTGCGTGCGGGTGGGGACGTCATCGTCGGTGCGCCTCCTGAAGAGTCGTCAGAACGGACGGGGTCCAGTGTGACGCCACGAGGCCGGGGAGGCCCGGCGGACGGGCCGGGCAAGGTGAGGGACGAGGGAGAGTGGGCGCTGGCCACC
>KL569290.1:5680-9226 GCA_000715635.1 Streptomyces violaceus
CCGCGGCGAAGGAGGGCCCGGTGGCCACGGCCGAGCAGACCGGGCGGGGCTCGGTGGACGACCTGTTGACCGTGTGGCCACGTGCTGGTGCCCGGCCGGAGGGCCGGGCACCGCCGTTATACGGCGAACTCGACCGGCAGGCTGTCCAGCCGGGACTCCCACGTGGAGGCGGTCGAGGTGAGCTCCTCCGGCGGAGCGGCCAGGCTCAGGCCCGGCAGGCGGTGCAGCAGGACGTCCACGGCGATCGCGATGATGGACTGGCCGATGCTCTGCCCGGGGCACTCGTGCGGACCGGAACTGAACGCCAGATGGGCCTGGTTGCCCTGGACCGAGACATCCGTGTCCGGCCGGACGTCGGGGTCGAGGTTGCCCGCCGCGAGGCCCAGCAGCAGCAGGTCGCCCTCCTGGATCTGGTGACCGCCGAGTTCCAGGTCGCCGGCGGCGAACCGGCCCGGCAGCACGGCCAGCGGCGGGCTGTTCCACATGACCTCCTCCACCACGGCGGAGATGTTCAGCTGCCCGCTGATCAGTCCGGAGAGCCGGGCGGTGTCGGTGAGGACCAGCTGGAGGACCCGCGCCAGCAGGTTGCTGGTCGTGGTGTGCGCGGCGATCAGCACGAGACGCAGATGGCTGACCACCTCCTCCTCGTCGAGCCCGGCCGTGTGCTCCAGCAGAGCGGTGGTGAAGTCACCGCCGGGTTCGGACCGCTTGCGCTCGGCCAGTTCGCCGAGGATCACCATGATGCGCTCGTTGTGCGCGAGGGCGTCCTCACCGCCCTTGAAGACCTGGGCGCAGGACTCGACCAGATCCCGGCCCTCCGCCTCGGGGAGCCCGAGGATGCGGGAGAGGACGAGCATCGGCAGGTACTCGGCGTAGTCCTTCACGAGGTCGGCGCGTCCGGTGTCCGCGAACGCGTCGATCTGCTTGTTCGCGAAGTGGGTCGCGTGGCGTCGGATGCCCCGGACCGCGGCGGCCTGGAGTCCGTCGGTGACGGCGGCCCGCAGTCTGCGGTGCGGTTCACCGTCCTGGGACACGCAGTCCGGCCGCCAGCCGAGCATCGGGATCAGGGGCGAGGTCTCCGCCACGCGCCCCTCCGCCCAGTCCCGCCAGATGCGCGCGTCCCGGCTGAACTGGCGGGGGTTGTCGAGCACCCGCCGGTTGTCGCGGTAGCCGAGGACCAGCCAGGCGGGCACGTCGCCTTCGAGCAGGACGGGCGCGATCGAGCCGTGTTCCTTGCGCAGCCGCTCGTAGATGCCCACCGGGTCGGTCGCCGCCTCCGGCCCGTACAACCGGGCCAGGTCGGCCCCGTGATGGGCGACGGGGCAGCCGCGCGGGACCTGAACGGCGTTTTCGGTCTGATCGTTCATCGGGGCTCCAGGGCCACGGCCGAGCGTTCCTTCAGATGGTGGATCAGGGCGACGAGGACGTCCCGGCTGGAAGCCCGGTCGCGGGCGTCGAAGGCTATGACCGGGGTGTGCTCGGGGATGTCCAGGGCGTCCCGGATCTCCTCGACCGGGTAGTTGCTGGAGTCGGGGAAGACGTTCAGGGCCACGACGAAGGGGACTTCCTGCCGCTCCATCTCCTCGATCGCCCGGAAACTGGACTCCAGGCGGCGGGTGTCCACCAGGACGATCGCGCCGAGCGCCCCTTTGAACAACCCGTTCCACAGGAACCAGAACCGCTCCTGGCCCGGCGTGCCGAACAGGTACAGCACCAGGCTCTCGTTGATGCCGATCTTGCCGAAGTCCAGGCTGACGGTGGTCTGCGTCTTGTCGGCGACGCCGATGAGACGGTCGACGTCGGCACTGGCCTGGGTGAGCGTCTCCTCGGTGGTGAGCGGCTTGATGTCGCTGACCGACCGGACCATGGTGGTCTTCCCGGTGCCGAACCCGCCGGCGATCATCACCTTCACCGAGCGGGTGTCTCCGGCCGCCCGCCCTCCGGGTTGGTCAAAGCCTTTCAAGTCCACTGAGTACCTCCTCAAGGAGCGCGAGGTCGGGCCCGCGGCCGGCTTCATGCGCCGGGATGGGGTTACGGGCTTCGACGCGACCTGCGACCAGCAGGTCCGACAGCAGCACCGCGAGAATGTTGAAGGGCAGCCCGAGGTGAGCGCCGAGTTCGGCGACCGACAGCGGATCGCGGCACCGTCGGAGAATCTCCTCGTGCTCGTGCTGCATGCCCGGTAACGGGGCGGCGCGGGAGACCACAAGGGTCGCCACGTCGAGGCTCGACGCCGAACCGCCCGGTCCGCTGCGTCCGCCCGTGAGGACGTAGTAGCGCTCGAGACCGGACGGGTCCGACGGTCTGCGGGGAGCACTCATCCAGAGTGCTCCTCCAGGCGCGGAGTGGTGCCGAGGAGCTCACCCATCCTGCGGGCCAGGTCCCTCATCTGGTGCCCGAGCAGGCCCTGGTCGAGGCCCTCCCTGGCGAGGACACCGAGGTAGGTCTCCACACCGGCGCGGACCACGAAGAGGTGACCGCCGTCGACTTCGATCATCGCGAGGCGCAGCTGCCCGGCGTACTGGGGGAACTGCTCGGCGACCGGCTGGGCGAGGGCCTGCAGGCCGGCCACCACGGCGGCGAAGCGGTCGACGTCGTCGGGGTCTTCTGCGCCGTAGGAGGTGATGGCCTTGCCGTCGCTGGAGGCCACGAGGGCGAAGCGGATCTCCTGGATGCTCTCGACGAGATCGCGGAGCGCCCAGCTCACATCGGTTCCTTGTTGCGTCATGAGGACTAGTCGCTCTCTTCGGTGCGGTGCTCGGTGGACTCGCGTCCGGCGTGGGGGTCGCGGTCGCCTGCCGCCCGGTACGCCTCCTCGGCATCGCGTCCGGCGGTGGCGAACGCGGCGAGACCGGAGAACGAGGCGTCCGGCGGGATGGCGGAGACGGTGCTCCGGTCCGTCCGCTCGGCCTCCCTGGGCTCGGCCGCTTCGTTCCGCTTGCTGCGGCGCCGGGGCAGTCCGCCGGGCGTGGTCTCCACGGCCTCGGCCGGGGCGGCCGGTGCCGGTGCCGGTGCGGTGACCGTCTCGCGCGCCGGGGCCGCACTGGCGGTGCGGACCTCCGGGGCGGGCGCGACCGGTGTGGCGGCGACCGCGGGCAGGGGGCTGAAGTACCTGTGCGGAACCACGACCACCACGGAGGTACCGAGCCACGGGGAGTCCGCGAAGGTGACGCGGATCCCGTAGCGACGGGCGAGGGCACCGACGACGCGCAGACCGATGTTCGCGTCCTCGGTGATACCGCCGAGGCCCGCGCCGGGCGCGGTGCCCGCGAGGGCGTGCTCGGCCTCGCGCTTCTTCTCCTCGCTCAGGCCCTTGCCCGAGTCCTGGATCTCGATGCCGACGCCGTTGGGCACCTCCTTGCCGGAGATGAGCACCGGCTCGGTGGGCGGCGAGTAGCGGGCCGCGTTGTCGAGAAGGTGAGCGAAGATCAGCGTGAGGTGGTCCACGAGACCGCCGTCGACGCCGAGTTCGGGCAGGTGACGGACCTGGATCCGGTGGAAGTCCTTGATCCGTCCGATGCCGCCGCGCGCCACGCTCAGCAGCCG
>KL569290.1:9414-10118 GCA_000715635.1 Streptomyces violaceus
CGCCGATGCTGGCGGCGAGACAGTCGGCGGGGCCGATCTCCTGGTCGAGCTCCATCAGGCCCCGGGCGACGGCCGGCAGCCTGCCGTGCTCGCCCTGCATCTCGTGCAGGCGGCCGCGGAGCTTGCTGGTCAGCACGTGGATGCGGTTGCCGATGCTGATGACGGCCTGCTCGGCGGAGGTGGAGCGGTCGAACTCCGACTCGAGGCCGATCAGGGAGGTGCGCAGCACCTTGCGCAGCTCGGCCTGGAGGTCGGCACTGACCTTGGCGCACTGATTGACGGTGGGCAGGACGTCGTCGATGGCGTCGCCGGAGCGCAGCCTCGCCATCGCGTCGGGGAGCTGCTCGTCGGCGAGCCGGGCGACCGCGGCGAGCTGGTGGGAGAGTTGTTCCTGCCAGACCTCGGCCTGGTCGGCGAGCTGGGCCTCGTAGGACGTGGCCTGCTCGGTCAGCCGTTCCTCGTAGGCCCGGGAGGTGTCGGAGAGCTGTGTCTCGTACGCAGCGCTCTGGTCGGCCAGGCGCCGCTCGTAGGTCGCGTTCTGCTCGGTGAGCTGGGACTCCAGGGTGGCGCGCTCGGCGGAGAACTTCCGTTCCAGGCCGGCCACGTGCTGCTGCCACTGCTGGTTGTGCTCGGCCTGCGTGGTACGGAAGGAGTTCTCCGCCCTGTGCAGTTGTGCCCGGGTGCGCAGCAGCAGGCGTACGCAC
>KL569290.1:10349-12047 GCA_000715635.1 Streptomyces violaceus
AGATGTGTATAAGAGACAGGAGCTCATGAACGTGGCGGCAACGGCCCCGCCTCCCAAGCCCAGCGGCATCAACCACCAGCTGTACCAGGCGACAGGGGCCCGCGCCGCCGGTGGCGGAGTGGCGAGTTCCATCTGCATCCTTCGAAGCAACACGAATGAACAGGGGGGGTGTGGACCGCACTCATGAGTACGCACCGCGAGCCGACCGGACGCGATCGCGTCAACTCGCAGCGCCGATCGGAACCTTATCGGGTTTAGACCCGAAGGGATCAAACCCGTCGCTCTGCGGACGTGAGGGTTCCGTCACGCTGCGACAGAAGGCAACAGGTCGACAAATACCTTTGCTGGCCTCAGGAGTTGGCTGCGTACAAGCCCGCGGGCGGGTCAGCGTGCGGTCTGGAAGGTGCGGCGGTACGCCTGCGGGGACACCCCGATCGCCGCGTGGAGGTGCTGGCGCAGGGACGCGCCCGTCGCGAAGCCGACGCGCCCGGCGATCTGGTCCACCGTGAGGTCGCTGGACTCCAGCAGATGCCGGGCCCGGGCCACGCGCTGCTGGATCAGCCAGCGGCCGGGGCTGAGGCCCACCTCGTCGTGGAAACGGCGGGCGAAGGTGCGCTGGCTCATCCGGGCGTGACCGGCGAGGTCGGCCAGAGTCAGGGGTTCGCCGAGGCGTTCCAGAATCCAGGCGCGGGTGGCCGCGGTGCTCGCGGCGCCCTGTTCGGGGACGGGCTGTTCGATGTACTGGGCCTGGCCGCCGTCCCGGAACGGCGGGACCACGCAGCGGCGGGCGACGGTGTTGGCCAGGTGGCTGCCGTGGTCCTTGCGGACCAGGTGCAGGCAGATGTCCACGCCGGAGGCGGCTCCGGCGGAGGTGAGGAAGGGGTGGTCGTCGACGAACAGCACGTCCGGGTCGAGGTCGACGAGCGGGAACATGCTCCGGAACCGGTCGGCGACCTGCCAGTGGGTGGTCGCCCTGCGCCCGTCGAGGAGCCCGGCGGCGGCGAGGACGAAGGCGCCGGTGCAGATGGAGACGATGCGCGTTCCGGGCCGGATGAGCGCGAGGGCGGCGAGGACGTCGTCGGGCACCTCGTCGGTCAGGTGGGCCGGCGCGACGGGCGCGATCACCACGGTGCCTGCCGTGGCCAGGGCCTCGGGGCCGTGTTCCACGGTGACGCCGAAGTCCGCGTTGGTGCGCACCGGACCACCGTCGACCGAGCAGGTCAGCACCTCGTACCGGCCGTCGGCGGCGCCGAGGATCCGGCTGGGGATGCCCAGCTCGAAGGGGTACACCCCGTCCAGGGCCAGGACCACCACTCGTTCACGGCGCATGGCACGATCCTATCGAAGGTTGGCAATCTTGCCATTGGCGGTGGGGGCACGGACCGGCAGGCTGGGACACCATGAGCACACAGAACACGATGCGAGCCATCAGCCAGGACGTCCTCGGCGGTCCCGAGGTCCTCAAGGAAGTCGAAGTCGAGCGCCCGGTACCCGGGCCGAACCAGGTGCTGGTCCGGGTGCGGGCCGCCGGGGTCAATCCGACCGACTGGAAGCACCGCGCGACCGGCGGATTCCTGGGCGACGCGCCCTTCGTCCTCGGCTGGGACGTCTCCGGGGTGGTGGAGGCGGTCGGCATCGGCGTCGTGGCCTTCGCGCCCGGTGACGAGGTCTTCGGCATGCTGCCGTATCCGTACGGGC
>KL569290.1:12251-14390 GCA_000715635.1 Streptomyces violaceus
CAGAGATGTGTATAAGAGACAGCGCTGGTCGAGCACGCGGACGTGCGGCCCGGACAGCGGGTACTGATCCACGCCGCCGCGGGCGGGGTCGGGCATGTGGCGGTGCAGATCGCCAAGGCGCGCGGCGCGTACGTGATCGGCACCGCGAGCGCGGGCAAGCACGAGTTCCTGCGCGGGATCGGCGTGGACGAGACGGTGGACTACCGGGAGACGGACTTCACCGAGGCCGTGAAGGACGTCGACGTCGTCCTGGACACGATCGGCGGCGACAACGCCCTGCGCTCACTGCGCGTCCTGCGCCCCGGCGGTGTCGTGGTCTCGATCCTCCCGGGAGGATCGAACGACTTCCACGAGGAGGCCGAGCGGCTCGGCGTCCGGGGGCTCCGCATGCTCGTCGACGCCGACCGCAGCGACATGCGGGCGATCGCGGAACTCGCCGGGACGGGCAAGCTCCGCGCCACGATCGCCGGCACCTTCCCGCTGTCCGCCGCGGCGGAGGCCCACGCCTCGGGCGACACGGGCCGGACGACGGGGAAGCTGGTGCTGGTGAACGACTGAGCGGGGCGGCCGGGCGGGAACACCCGCCCGGCCCGGCCGATCGCGTCAGAAGGTCAGCACCGGCTTGATCGTCTTGCCCGACTTCATGTCCTGGACCGCCCGGTCGATGTCCCCGAAGGGATACGTGCTGATCAGGCGGTGCAGCGGCAGGCGACCCTCCTTCACCAGGCGGACCAGGGCGGGAATCATGGTCTGGGTCTCGCTGTCGCCCAGGGTGAGGCCGACGATCCGCTTGCCGCCGAGCAGGCCGTTGACGTCCAGGGCGACCTCGGTGCCGAAGGGCGGGGCGCCCACGACGACCAGGGTGCCGCGGGCGGCGAGCGCGTCGACGCCCTGGCGCAGGACGCCGACGTTGCCCGTGGTCTCCACGACACCGTCCGCGCCCTGGCCGCCCGTGATACCGGCGAGGGCCTCGGCCAGGCCCTCTCTGCTGGTGTCGACGGTGTGCGTGGCACCCAGCTCCGCCGCAAGGGAGAGGCGCTCGGCGACGCGGTCGACGGCGACGATCCTGGTGGCCGGTGTGAGGGCCGCCGCCATCACGGCCGACAGGCCGACCGCTCCGGCGCCCAGGACGACGACCGTGCTGCCGGTGTCGGGCTTCAGGACGTTCCATACGGCGCCCACACCGGTCTGTACGCCGCAGCCCAGCGGGGCGATCGACTCCAGCGGCACGTCCGGATCGACCTTGACCAGGCTGCGCTCGTCGGCCAGTGCCCGCTCGGCGAAGGAGGACTGGCCGAAGAAGTGGCCGCCCAGGGCCTCGCCGTCCCGGCTGATGGTGTTCAACCCGTCGGCCCGGCTGCCGCCGAGCAGGTTCAGCGGCAGCCAGGTCGCGCAGTACGCGGGGTGTCCGCCGCGGCAGTTGCGGCAGTCTCCGCAGGAGGTGAAGGAGAGCAGGACGTGGTCGCCGGGCGCGACGCCGGTGACGGCGGAGCCGACGGCCTCGACGACGCCCGCGCCCTCGTGGCCGAGGACCCCGGGCAGCGGGAAGGGCAGTCCGCCGCTCGCCACCCCGAGGTCGGTGTGGCACAGGCCGGTGGCGACCATGCGGACCAGCGCCTCGTGGGGGCCGGGTTCGTCGAGGACGACGTCGGAGAGGGTGAAGGGCGCGCCGCCGGACTCGACGACCGCGGCACGGGTGGTGGTGGGCATCGCAAGAGCTCCTTGACGGTGTCTCAGTCGAGCGAGACGACGACGGACTTGACCTTGGTGTAACCGGCGAGGGCCTCGGGCCCGTACTCGCGGCCGTAGCCGGAGTCCTTCACACCGCCGAAGGGCACGGCGGGGTCGAGCATCGCCCAGTCGTTGATCCAGACGATGCCGGCCTGGAGCCGGCCGGCGACCCGGTGGGCGCGGGCGAGGTGGCTGGTCTGGATGCCCGAGGCCAGGCCGTAGGGCGTGGAGTTGGCGAGGGCGACGGCCTCGTCCTCGTCGTCGAAGGGCTGCACGGTGAGGACGGGGCCGAAGATCTCCTCCTGGATCACGCGGGAGTCGTTCGACAGGTCGGCGATGACCGTGGGCTTGTAGTAGTAGCCGCCGTCGAGGTCGAGCCGCTCGCCGCCGCAGACGATGCGGGCACCC
>KL569290.1:14643-14814 GCA_000715635.1 Streptomyces violaceus
GCCGCAGACGATGCGGGCACCCTCCTTGCGGGCCAGGGCGACGTACTCCTCGACCTTCTTCAGATGCTTCTCCGCCGCCATCGGGCCGATGACCGTGGCCGGGTCGCGCGGGTCGCCGATCGGCACGCCCGGCACGGCCTCGGCGAGGATGCCGAGCAGCGTCGGGTACAC
>KL569290.1:15021-15768 GCA_000715635.1 Streptomyces violaceus
CCCATGCAGAACTGGCCGGTGTTGAAGACGAAGCCCTTGATGACCGCGCCGACCGCCTTCTCCAGGTCGGCGTCCTCGAAGACGATGTGGGCCGCGTTCCCGCCCAGCTCCATGGTGACGGGCTTGAGCGCCTCGCCGGCGACGCTCGCCACGTGCCGGCCGATAGCGGTGGAGCCGGTGAAGGCGACCTTGTCGACACCGCGATGGCGCAGCAGCGCCTCGCCGGCCACGGGGCCGCTGCCGGTCACGACATTGACCACACCGTCCGGTACGCCCGCCTCCTGGAAGAGCCGGGCCATGTACAGGGCGCTGAGCGGGGTCTCGTCGGCGGGCTTGTGGACGACGGTGTTGCCGGCCGCGAGGGCGGGGCCGAGCTTGGAGGCGGCGAGGATCAGCGGGAAGTTGAACGGGGTGATCGCGGCGACCACGCCGAGCGGCTCGCGCCTGGTGTAGGCCAGGGCGTTCATGGGGGTGTCGCGCAGGGCGCCGTCCTGGCTCTGGGCGAGGTTCGCGAAGTACTCGTAGTCGTTGGCCGCGTTCGTCACGTCGACCGCGCCGCACAGCGTGATCGGCTTGCCGACGTCGAGGCTCTCCAGGGCGGCCAGCTCGTCGGCGTTCTCGCGGATCAGCCGGGCGACGCGGTGCAGCACCCGGCCCCGCTCACGGCCGCTCAGGCCCGACCAGGCGCCGTCTTCGTAGGCCTCGCGGGCGGCGCGTACGGCCGCGTCGACATCGGCGGCCCCCGCT
>KL569290.1:15961-17145 GCA_000715635.1 Streptomyces violaceus
GCCCCCGCCTCCGCGACGGTGGTGACGACCGCGCCCCGGGACGGGTCGACCACCTCGGTACGCGCCCCGTCGGCGGCCTCGCGCCACCGGCCCCCGATGAACAGCTGTCCGGGGTCCCTCTCGAAGGTGGTCATCGCCGCTCCTCAGCGTCGTCGCCAAGATTTCAACAAACAGGATTCCTGTTGGTTCGCAGTCTCTTTACAGACAGGTTTCCTGTCAATGCTCTAGCCTGCGTCCATGCTCGACACACAGGTGACCAAGGCACCCCCTTCCCTGCTCTACATGGTCAAGCAGGTGGAGCTCGTCGTGCGCTCCCATCTGGACGAGCTGGTCAAGCCGTCCGGGATCACCGCTCTCCAGTACACCGCGCTGACCGTCCTCGAGCGACACGACGGACTGTCGGCGGCCCAGCTGGCGCGCGACTCCTTCGTCACCGCGCAGTCCATCGCCGATCTCGTCCGCTCCCTGGAGGGCCGCGGGCTGGTGCGCCGGGAGCGCAACCCCCGCAACCGCCGGGAGCTGCTGATCCTGCTCACCGACGACGGCCGGGAGCTGCTCGCCCGGCACGCCGGGCCGGTCCGGGAGCTGGAGGAGCGCATGGTGCGCGACCTCACGGCACACCAGACCGAGCAGTTCCGCCAGGCCCTCACCAAGGCCTGGCACGCCCTGTCGTAGTCCGGAGCGCACGCCTGGAATCGCGCCCGCGCTCACGCCCGCGCACTCCCCCGCGCGAACCTCGGCCAACTCGCCCGCAATTCAGAGACATATGTCAATCGAACATGCTCAAATTCACTCGTTGGAGGGTAACTTGCGGGGCGGGGAACGGTTTTGAGGACCGTGGCCCCTCCCCACGCACGGAGCAAGCTGGAGGCGATCTCGTCGTGCGGCAGGAACCTGCACCGCTCACCCGGCATCTGCGCGTCCGCCAGGAACGGGGGCACACCGTGCTGGAGTTCCGCGGCGAGATCGACCTCGCCGCGGCCACGGAGATCGCCCCGCACCTGGACCGGGAGACGAACCGCCGCGCCGCCCGGGTCGTGATCGACCTCAGCCGGATCGAGTTCTTCGACTGCTCGGGCCTGCGGTTGCTGTACCGGGCCAGGAGCCGGGTCCTCGACCGGGACGGCCAGGTACTCCTCGTCTGCGCCCACCCCCTGACCCTGCGGGTCCTGCGCATCACCGGC
>KL569290.1:17354-20005 GCA_000715635.1 Streptomyces violaceus
TCACCGGCCTGTCCCGGCTGCTGCCGCCGCAGCCGACGCTGGACGCGGCCCTGGAACAGCCGGAGGCCACGTCCGGCTCGATGTGACGCCCCGGCACACCGTCCGTCCTCCCCTCCTTCCCCACGTCCCTTCCTGTCCGTGTGCGCCCTTTCGTGCTTCCGCCGGAGTCGTCCCATCCTCAACCGACCGGTCTGGCAGGGGATGTGGCGGGCATCCGGACAGTAGGAAGGAGGGCCGTCGCATGACGACTCCCGTCAAGCGCCTCCCCAGGCGCATGCCCGGCTGGGCCAAGGTGGTGGGCGCGCTCGTACTGGTGCTCGTCGTGTTCTTCGCCGGGATCCGGCTCAGCGTGATCCCGGGCCTGAAGGACCTGTTCGGTACCGACACCCACGACCGGTCCGGCCCCGCACTGCTGAAGTCCATCCAGGACATCAGCCGTTACGACGCCGCCTCCGGCAACTTCCAGGTCGTCGTGGACCTGGAGAAGGACGCCAGGTTGCTGCCCGACGCGATCCGCGGCACCCGCACCCTGTACGTCGGTGCGGGGACCGTCGACGCCTACGTCGACCTGGGCAAGGTCGGCGAGAACGACGTGCGGGTCAACGGCGACCGCACGTCCGCCACACTCCGGCTGCCGCACGCGCGACTGGGCAAGCCGGCCCTCGACCCCGACCGCTCCTACGCGGTCTCCAAGCAGCGCGGTCTCTTCGACCGCCTCGGCGACCTCTTCTCGGACAACCCCAACGGCGAACAGGCCGTGCAGAAGCTCGCTGTGCGGCACATCGGCGACGCGGCGAAGGAGAGCGAACTGACCGCACGCGCCGAGAAGAACGCCACCGGCATGCTCGAAGGCCTGCTGCGCTCCCTGGGCTTCAAGGAGGTGCGCGTGTCGTACGGGAACTGACCAGCCGCAGAGTACCTGGGACAGGGCGGAGTGCCCCGGCGGAACGCGGGCAACAGTGGCTGGGAACGATCCCCGGCGGCATCGTCGGCGCGCCCCTGGGTAACCGCCCTGTCACACAGGGAAGTTGAAGACTGGAGGACCGTATGGCCAGCGCAGCCTCACGTCCCCGCACCGTCGGGTCCCGGAACGAGCGACATCCACTCCCGCTGCCCGTCCGGCTGCTGGCGACGCTGTGCGCCTTCACGTTCATGGTCGCCTTCGCCGTGGTGCTGGCGCGGCTGACCCTTGAGCCCTCGCCCGCCTCGGAGGCCCTGACCCACACCAACCTGCGGCCCGGCGACTCCCTGAAGGCCTATCTCGACCAGCCGGAACTGCGGGACGCCGTCCGGCAGATCGGCGGCAACATCCTGCTCGGTGTCCCCTTCGGCATCCTCGTGCCCGTCGTCGCGCCGCGCACGCGCGGCATCCTGCGCGTCCTGCTGATGACCGCGATCGTGATGCTGCTGGTGGAATTCGCCCAGGGCGCGCTGGTCACCGGCCGCGCCTTCGACATCGACGACGTCATCCTCAACACGACGGGCGCGCTGATCGGCTACCTGCTCCTGGGCCGCCGCCTGAGCCGGGCGGTCCACGCGCGCAGGCCCCGGCGCGGCCGGGCGGACAGGAAGCCGTCGGCCGAGAAGGCTTAGTGCAAGGTCCAGGTGTACTTGTCTCCGCCCACCCAGCGGACCACGTCCGGATCGTCCATGTCGTGGACCGTGATGCCGAACGCGGCCGCGGCCGTCAGGACGTCGGTGGCGGCCCTGGCCTCCCCGACCACCTGGCCGTCGATTTCCACGATCCGGAACGGCGGTGTGCCCGGCTGCACCCCGAGCACCATGATCCGCGGGTGGGATATGTACGGGCTCGCGCTTTCGGTCATGCATCGAGCGTAGAGCGCGACCGGCGGTAGCGCGGGGTGCAGTCGCCGGCCGGGCCGCTCAGGGCCGTCGCCAGTCGTCGGCGGTCAGGTGGGAGCCGGCCTGGGGGCCCATGCGGAGCATGCCGCCGTCGACACTCCAGGAGGCGCCGGTGACGTACGAGGCGTCCGGGCCGGCGAGGAAGGCGATGACGGCGGCGACCTCGCGGGCGTCACCGGGGCGGCCCAGAGGCACGCCGGGGCGGCTCTCGGTGTGCGGGTCGGTGTCCTCCTGCCCTGTCATGGGGGTGGAGATCTCGCCGGGGGCGACCGCGTTGACGGTGATGCGGTACGCGGCGAGCTCGAGGGCCATGACCTGGGTGAGCAGGCCGAGACCGCCCTTGGCCGCGCAGTAGGGGGCGGCGCCCACGCGCGGCTGGTGCTCGTGGACGGACGTGACGTTGACGATGCGGCCCCCGTCGCCCTGCCGGATCATGTGCCGGGCGGCCTTCTGCCCGCACAGGAACGGCCCGACGAGGTCGACGTCGAGGACCTCGCGCACCGTGGAAAGCTCCAGGTCGAGGAAGGGCGTCATGGTGCCGGTACCGGCGTTGTTGACCAGCACGTCGACACGGCCGAGGCGCTCGCACAGCTCGTCCACGGTGTCGGCGGCGGCGGGCAGCCGGGTGAGGTCCATCCGGGCGACCTCGGCCCGCCGCCCGTGCGCCCGTACCTCGTCGGCCGTCTCCTCCGCCCCCTGCTCGTCGCTGTGCCAGGTGATGCCGACATCCATGCCCGCCCGGGCCAGGCGTACGGCAGTGGCCCTGCCGATGCCGGAGTCGGCGCCGG
>KL569290.1:20163-23597 GCA_000715635.1 Streptomyces violaceus
GGTGATCACGGCGGCCTTGGTGCGGCGCTCGGTGCGATCGGACATGGCGGGCCTCCTCGTCGACGCGGGCGGGGCATCGCAGTACCCGGGCGGGGGTCGGGCAAACCGCCCGCCCGTCGTGCGGCTCGCCGGGCGCTGGGGAACCCTTGGGGTGGAGGTGGCGATGGATCCTGTCGAGGCACTGGACCGGATCGCCTTCCTGCTGGAGCGGTCCCTGGCACCGACGTACCGCGTGCGCGCCTTCCGTACGGCGGCCCGGGTGCTGAAGGAGCTGGGCGACGACGAGGTGCGCCGGCGGGCGGCGGACGGTTCGCTTGAGTCGCTCAAGGGTGTCGGTCCGAAGACCGCGCAGGTGGTGCGGGAGGCGCTGGCCGGGGAGGAGCCCGGTTATCTGCGCACGCTGGAGGGCGAGGCCACGGAGCGGCCCGCCGTGCGGGGCGGCGAGGCGCTGCGGGAGCTGCTGCGCGGGGACTGCCATCTGCACTCCGACTGGTCGGACGGCGGCAGTCCGATCGAGGAGATGGGCCGGGCCGCGGCGGCGCTGGGCCACGAGTGGGCGGCGCTGACCGACCACTCGCCACGGCTGACGGTGGCGCGCGGCCTGTCGGCCGAGCGGCTGCGGGAGCAGTTGGACGTGGTGGCGGAGCTGAACGAGACCTGGGCACCGTTCCGGCTGCTGACCGGCATCGAGTGCGACATCCTCGAGGACGGCTCGCTCGACCAGGAGCCGGAGCTGCTGGACCGGCTCGACGTCGTGGTGGTGTCGGTGCATTCCAAGCTGCGTATGGACGCCCGGTCGATGACCCGGCGGATGGTGGCCGCCGTACGTGATCCGCACTCCGACGTGCTCGGGCACTGCACGGGGCGGCTGGTGACCGGGCGGGGGCGGCCCGAGTCGGAGTTCGACGCGGACGAGGTGTTCGCGGCGTGCGCGGAGACCGGCACGGCCCTGGAGATCAACAGCAGGCCGGAGCGGCTCGACCCGCCCCGGCGGCTGCTGCGCCGGGCCGTGGACGCGGGGGTGCTGTTCTCCGTCGACACCGACGCGCACGCGCCGGGGCAGCTGGACTGGCAGATCAACGGGTGCGCGCGGGCGGAGGAGTGCGGGGTGCCGCCGGAACGTGTGGTGACGACGTGGTCCCTTCAGGAGCTGCTGGCTGGACCCGCGAGCGGCGGGTGCCGTCCGGCGTGGCGGGCGGCTGAGGTGGTACCCGGGCGTGCCGGAGAGGAAGGG
Organism: Streptomyces violaceus; assembly: GCA_000715635.1. Taxonomy (GTDB): domain Bacteria; phylum Actinomycetota; class Actinomycetes; order Streptomycetales; family Streptomycetaceae; genus Streptomyces; species Streptomyces violaceus. Next base: position 21,398 of record KL569290.1, read on the forward strand.
AAGCACGTATGGGAAGCGCGGAACGGGCGGCCGTGTTCGACGTCGACGGCACGCTGGTCGACACCAACCACCTGCATGTCGTGGCGTGGTGGGAGGCCTTCCGGCAGGCCGGCCAGCAGGTGCCGATGCACGCCGTTCACCGGGCCGTGGGCCTGCCCTCCACCGACCTCGTCGCCCATCTGCTCGGCGACGACCGCGACAAGGACCAGGACGCCGGGATCAGCGCCGCCCACAAGGCGCTGTACGGGCAGTACTTCGACCGGCTGCCCGCGCTGCCGGGGGCCGGGCCGCTGCTGCGGCGACTGCACGGGAACGGCTGGACGGTGGTACTGGCCACCTCGGCGGGCGGCGCCGAGCTGAGCGCGCTGCGCCGGGCCATCGACGCGGACGACGCCATCACCGCCACGGCGAGCGCCGACGACGTCGACGAGGGCAAGCCGGCACCGGAGCCGGTCGAGCACGCGCTGGAGCTGGCCGGGGTGCCGGCGGAGCGGGCGGTCTTCGTCGGCGACACGGTGTGGGACATGCTCGCGGGCAGCCGCGCGGGGGTGCGCTGTGTGGGCGTGCTGTGCGGCGGCATCCCGCGCACCGACCTGGAGAAGTCCGGCGCGGACGCGGTCTACGCCGACCCCGCGCACCTGCTGTCCTCCCTCCGCGACAGTCCGCTGGCGTGAGGCCCGCATGAGGCGGTATGGAACCCCCGGTCACGCGGATACTCGCAGCGCATGACGCGAGTGACGAGTGCGGTACGGCGGACGGCTCGGGCCTTCCGCCCGGGGAGGGACAGAGGTACCTCGGCCGGTGAGGGGCAGCGACGGATCCGCGCGCTGGATGAGGGCGTCCGCGGTACACGGCCGGTGGATACCGTGCGGCGGGAGACCCGGGCCGGCTGGGACGCCCTGCGTGCCGCCTGGAACGGGCCCGGGCGGGAACGCGATCTGGTCGTCCAGTCGCTCAAGGCCGCCGCGGCGGCGGTGCTCGCCTGGGTGGTGGGCGGCGTCTGGATGGGAGACCCGCTGGCGCTGATGGCGCCGTGGGTGGCACTGGTGCTGGTGCAGGCCACCGTCTACAGCTCGCTGGTGCAGGGCGCGCGGCAGTTCGGGGCGATCTGCGTCGGCACCGTGCTGGCCTCGGCCGCACAGGCGATCACCGGCGACACGACGGGCGCGCTCGCCCTCTCCGTCCCGGTGCTGATGCTGCTCGCGAACTGGTCCCGCTTCGGCGACCAGGGCATCTACGCGGCGACCACCGCCCTGTTCACCCTCACCGCAGGCTCCGTGAGCATGTCCAGCGTGGGGCACCGTGTGGGGCAGGCGGCGCTCGGCGCCGTGATCGGCGTCGCGGTCAACGCGCTCGTCCTGCCGCCCGTCCACCTGCGGGACGTACGGGAGAACCTGGCGGCCCTCGCCCGGGAGGCGGGCGATGTCCTGCGCACCGTCGCCGCCGACCTGCGCGAGGGCGAGTGGGACGCGCAGACCGCCGCCGGCTGGCTCAGCGCGTCGTCCCGGCTGGACCACCGCCTGGAGGCGTTGCGCTCGGCGCGCCGGTGGAGCCAGGAGAGCCTGCGCCTGACCTACGGCCCGTTGCGGCGCCTGCACCGCGTGCCGCACGGGGGCGCTTTGCCGCCGGTGGACGAGGACGAGCGGTTCGGCCGGGTCACCGGGCACGTGGCCGCGCTGACCCGGGCCCTGGCGGTGTCCGTGGACGACAACCGGACGCCCGCCCCGCCCCAGGGCCCGGCCCTTGGCGCGTACGCGCGGCTGCTGGAGCTGATCGGGGAAGCCTGCCACACCGAGGCCGACAGTCTGCTCCACGGCAGCGTGCGGCCCCGTCTGGACAAGGAGACCGAAGAGGCGATGGCGGAACTGCACCTGGAGTTGCAGGAGAAACTGCGCCGGCACGCCGGGGAGGGGGCCGCGCACACGGCGGTCCTGGGCACGCTGCTGCTCCAGGCGGAGAACCTGTGGGCCGAGACCGTGCCGGACGACGGGGGGCAGTGACACACCTCACCGGACGGGGGGTCCGAGCGTGGAACACCCAGCGATGGTTGCCCGTTGAACAAGGTGTGGGCCGGCGCCCACACCCTGAGCCGCCCCGGCCGTGATTCCCCCGTCCGGCCGGGGCTTCCTTCCGCCCACGCGCGGTGGACCCGCCCACGCGCGGTGGACCCGCCCACGCGCGGTGGACCCGCCCACGTGCC
>KL569290.1:23728-24477 GCA_000715635.1 Streptomyces violaceus
CGGTGGACCCGCCCACGCGCGGTGGACCCGCCCACGCGCGGTGGACCCGCCCACGTGCAATCCGCACAACGCCCGGGTACTCGGTCACCGCTCGCGGAACCTTGCGGCCGAGAGGAGCGGAAGGTGAACAGCACAACCGGCAAGAGGATCGTCGTCACGGGCGCCACCGGCAATGTGGGCACCAGCGTGGTGCGCCTCCTCTCCGAGGATCCGGAGGTCGCCTCCGTGCTGGGACTGGCCCGGCGGATCCCCGAGTGGTCACCGCCGAAGACGGACTGGTCCGCGGTCGATCTGGCCTTCGCGGAGTCCGACCTCGTGGAGCGGTTCACGGACGCCGACGCGGTCGTCCATCTGGCCTGGGCGTTCCAGCCGACGCACGACCCGGCGGCGACCTGGCGCACCAATGTGCTCGGCAGCATGCGGGTGTTCGAGGCGGTGGCCGCCGCGGGGGTGCCGGCGCTGGTGCACGCCTCGTCGGTCGGCGCGTACTCGCCGGGTCCCAAGGACCGGACGGTGGACGAGTCATGGCCGACGCACGGCTGGCCGGACGCCGCGTACTGCCGGGAGAAGGCCTACTTGGAGCGTGCGCTGGACACGTTCGAGCGCGATCATCCCGAGACGCGGGTGGTGCGGATGCGGCCCGCCTTCCTCTTCCAGCGGGAGTCCGCGAGTGAGCAGCGCCGTATCTTCGGCGGGCGTTTCCTGCCGGGCCCGTCGGTCCGTCCGGAGCTGCTGCCCTTCCTGCCCGA
>JNXN01004615.1 GCA_000715635.1 Streptomyces violaceus
GCCATGCAGCCCGCGCACACGTGGGCCTAGAGCACATGCTCGATCCACTCGACGCTCACCTCCGTATCCAGGAGCCCCTCGGCCGCGCGGGCCTTACGGGCCGACACGCCACGTCGGCCCACGACGGCGTCGCAGGCCGCGCCGATCCGCATGGGGATTTCCGCCAGCGGGCTGGGCTCATCACCAAGCGTGACATCCCGAGGTGCGCGGGGGCGGCGGGGCTGGTTTCTTGGAGGGGCATCCGTCCGCCTCGGTCGCACGGATGCCCCGCGCCAGCCAGCCAGGGCCGTAGCTCACGCTGGGCGCGTCTCGCATGTGGAAGCCGAGACCACGAGAGCACCCACGGACGGCAGTCCGCTGTGGGCACGGCGAGTGAACACGGAGGAAGACAATGGCGAGTGGTCAGACGACGTATGCGTTCATCTGTATGAGAGTCCCGTCCGAGCTGGTCGACGCCCTGGTCGACCTGCAACGCGAGTTCCAGGACCGCGTCGACCCGCAGAACCCGGAGCACATCCACATCACGCTGGGTTTCCTGCACGGCGCCGACGACCGGAAACTGGCCGACGCACGCTCCTTCATCAGCGAAGGGGCATGGTCCGCACCCGCCGTCCGCCTGACCGGCGAGGTACGCCACGGCAGCTGGACCCTGCAGAAGAACCCGGCCTACCGATACGACGAGACCACCGTGCAAAAGGGAGAACAAGTCCGCCTGGGCGTCGAACACAACCCCGAGCTGGCCCGCATCCAGCAGGACATCACCCAGCACCTGAACATCGTGGAGGACGGCTTCTGGCCCCACGTAACGCTCGGTCTGGCCCGAGAGGACTTCCCCGCCTCCGAGGTCAAAGCGCTCAGGCTCCCCTCGGTCAGCGGAGCGGCTCCCAGCGTGGACGTGCAACAGGAGGCGTCAGCCACCGCGTTCACCACCCTCGTCAGGAAAGACCTCACCGCCTGACCTCCACAGCCCGCTGAAGCGCCGTCAGGCTCCGAGGTCGCAGTCGTGCGAGAGACGGGCCACGACGTCCGGGGGGCTGGTGACGGGAACGCGCGACGGTGCGCCGGATGGCTACAGCTCGCGGGGACAGCCAGACGGCGCATCGCCTCGGGGGGGGCGTGGAACCCCTGCGAGCGTACTGACGCAGTACCGGATGGCCACCACCGAGCAGGTGCACCGGGTGGTCGCCCCCCGAGGCGCGTATCGAGCAGACCAGGCGCAGGCTGGCCAGACTGCGCACCGAGAGCCTGGTCGACCGCATCACCCTGCCGCAGACCGGGCGAACCCGGGTGTGGTTCCCCACCCCCGTACGGCGTGCAACTCGACTCCGAATGGCCCGAGATGCACGGGCACCGGCCCTCCAGAACCGCGTCCGATCCGACCGCCATTCGGCTGCAGGCCCGCCACGCGCCGACCGTGACCGAGACCGTGCTCGCCCTTCCCCCTCCTCAACCTGCTGCACCACGGAACCGAGATCGCCCTGCTGCGCGATTTCTACCGCGCCCGACATCACTGACCCGGCCACCAGCCAACTCTTCCCATGCGGCGATCTTGGTCGTGGCTGGTGTGAAGTGATCACTCCACGGGGCCCGGGCTGGTACCAGCAGGAGAGGCGACCCTGGCGCAGAAGGTCGACGTCGGCACCGAGCCCGAGGCCTCCAAGGCCGCTCGATCGTACGGTCTGCGGCTCGCCCGAACCTCAGATCGCGCCGCGCTGCCCCGGTGGCCGCCTGCCGCCGGTTCATACACGCGAAAACGGTGCAGCGATGTTCGACCGCGTGTACATCTCACGCCGCCTGGAAGGGAGTTCGTTCGCTGTTGTTGTTCGGCTGCTGGTGGGTGGCTGCCTGGTTCGATGTCCTGGTTGGCGAGCGAGCCGATCTCACCCCGCTGCACGTAAGGTCTCGCCGCCCGAATCTACAGAGACGCCGCAGGCTCCGTGTCAGGACGGCCGAGGACGCAGAACTCGTGGCCCTCCGGGTCGGCCAGGCACGTCCACGGGACGTCGCCCTGGCCGAGGTCGAGGTCGGTGGCGCCGAGGGCCCGCAGCCGGGCCACCTCCGCTGCCTTGTCGTCACCGGGGTACGGCAGCAGGTCAATATGAACGCGGTCTGGCACGGTCTTCACGCCAGGTGTACGAAGGAACTCGAGATAGGGGCCGACGCCCTTGGCGGAGCGCAACACCGCCTGATCGTCGGTCACCTCGTGCAGGGTCCAGTCCGTCGCCTCGCCCCAGAACCGGGCCATGGCCCGCGGATCCACGCAGTCGACCACCACCGCGGCGATCGGCCCGGTGTCCCGGTAGATCTCCCGAGGCTCCAGCACGCAGAACTCGTTGCCCTCCGGGTCGGCGAGGACCGTCCACGGCACGTCGCCCTGGCCCACGTCGGCGGGCCTCGCACCGAGAGCCTGGAGGCGCGCGATCAACTCCGCCTGGTGGGCCGCGGAGGTGGTGGCGAGATCGAGGTGCGCGCGGTTCTTTGTCGTCGTCTTGGGTTCCGGGACGGTGACGACGTCGACGCAGACGGCGACCGGGTCCGGCCAAACGAAGCCGCCGACGGGTTCAACGTTGGTCACGCCGGGGCCCTCGCTGGAGACACCCCAGCCGAGCGCCTCCGCCCAGAATCGGCCGACCGCCGAGTCGTCAAGAGCCTTCATGTTCACGTTGACAGGTCGCAGCGCCATACCGCCGATCCTATGCATCGGCTCTGCAAGACGTCCGCAGGTACCGTCACCAAACGGCGATCAACTCGCGTACCCGCCGCAATGGTCAGCTCTCAGTAATCGAGATCCAGGTAGTCGATGTCGTTGATGGCGACGTCCGACAGTCCCATCGCGCGGGCACCGCCGTCCTGGAAGTACACGTCCTTGAACCCGTCGGCGATGATCTGCCGCATCTGCTGGTCGCTGGCGCCGGCGTCGCGCGCGTCGAACAGGCGGCCGGCGTACTCCGGTGGGAGGTGCACCGTGAGGCGACGGAAGCGTCCGTCGTCGGTCGTGCCGATCGGCGCGGTGTAGCCGAAACGGGCCCGGGTCTCCACCGTGATCTCCCTGGTGTTGGCGGCCTGCTTGCGCCGGTGTTTGCGGGCCCGTACGGCGGCGTCGATCCTCTGCTGGATGCCCCTCGGGGGGTGCTTGCGCTCGCCCTTGCGGTAGCGCTCCACCGACCGCTGGCTCACCCCGAGCTCCGCCGCGACGGCACGGGTCGTTCTGAGCTGCCTCATCAGGAAGCCGACTGGGCCTTGAGGGTCTTGGGCGGCTCCCGGGTGAAGTCCTCCCGGTCGGCGCGCTCGTTGGCGTCCTCGATCTCTCCCACGGCTCAATTCCCTTTGGGGGTGGGGTCCTGGCCATCGGGGACGACGAGCCGGAGCCCCTCGACTCGCGCCTCCATCCTCGCCTCACCCGCCCTGGTGCCCCGGCTGTCCACCACCGATCTGTGGTGCGACCGGCAAGCGGATGGTGCAGGGCCGACTGGTGGAGACCCGGCACAACCGGGCCCGGCTGCGGCG
>KL569291.1:0-284 GCA_000715635.1 Streptomyces violaceus
GTCCGGCCCCGGGGGCGGGGTCGGGGACGGGGGTGGCGGGGTCGGCTCCGGGCCAGGCGGTGGCTGCGGATCCGGCACCGGGCCGGGGCGCGGCTCCGGGTGCTGGGGATCCGGGCCCGGTGTCGGCCCCGGTGCACGGGGTCGGGAAACGGATTCGTCATGAGGCCCTCCAGCCAGTCGATCGACTCCGGCTCTGGACTACTCCCCCGCCTACCCGACACCTGCTTCCCCAGTCACTCCGGCGCGGGACGGGGAGGGGGCCAGGTGGGTCAGAAGCGGCCGGG
>KL569291.1:541-1969 GCA_000715635.1 Streptomyces violaceus
ATCCTTTGCCGCCGTCAGCAGGTCCTGATCCGGCGGGCGGGCCTCGTCGGGGTGGCGTTCGGCCCATTTGGTGACGTACGGGCACAGCGAGACGACCGGGCTCTGCTCGCGTGCGGCGATGGCGTAGAGCTCGCGTGCCAGCGCCCCCGCGATGCCCTGGCCCTCGTGGGCCGGCTCGACGATCGTGTGCACGGGCACGAGCGCTCGCTCGGGGCTCTCGAGCACGAAGTACTCGATACGGCCGACGACTTCACCGCCGGTCAGCGCCTCCAGGCGGCCCGCCGCCCGGTCGTCGCGGATCTCCAGGTCCTTCATACGGACATGCTCCTGTCCCGTCTGCGTCCGGTCAGGCCCTTACGGCCTGCGGGCTGCGCTGCTGGTCCGAGCCCGGCACCGGCTCGGACGGGTCGGCGCCGAGGGCCACGATCCGGTTGTCGCGGTCCACGTGCACGACCCTGGGGGTGAGTGCCCGCGCCTCGGCGTCCGTCACCTGTGCGTAGCTGATGATGATCACGAGATCGCCGGGGTGGACGAGATGGGCGGCGGCCCCGTTGATCCCGATCACGCCGGACCCGCGCTCGCCCTCGATGACGTACGTCTCCAGCCGGGCGCCATTGGTGATGTCCACGATGTGCACGAGCTCGCCGGGCAGCAGGTCGGCGGCGTCGAGCAGGTCGGCGTCGATGGTCACCGATCCCACGTAGTGCAGGTCGGCCTGGGTGACGGTGGCGCGGTGGATCTTGGACTTGAACATGGTGCGCAGCATGTTGGACTCCTGAAAGATGGCTCCCTGCCAGCTTTCTGCAGGTCAAGGGCGGTCTTTACTTTACACCGGCACGCGTTGGACTCGAAGATTGTGAGGAACATCGCTTCCACTCGGGCAAGAAACCTCCTTGCCCGCGCTTCCGTGCGAACCAGGCTGTTGCCATCGCCGACCAAGCGCCTGCTCGAACACCCGTCTCGGAATGTTCGGGGACTGATGCTGACCAAATGCTGACGTACCTGACGATACGTCAGGTACGCACGTCGTCGAGCACGAAGTTGCCTCGGCATCGACCTGGAAATCGTTCGACGCACCCCTGCGTTCCGAGGCTTCGCCCCGGTCCCAAAACGTCAATCGGTCGAGCGGACCCTGATCAGCAGGACGACCAGGCCGGCCACCAGGCCCAGTGACGCAAGCACATCACCGTTCCTGGACGGCCGGGGTACGCCCCAAACTGGTCGATCGGGGTCGCACGCCATGGCGCAACAGCCCTGCCCACAGGCGGGCTCGGCCGGCCCGGTCCAGGGCCTCGTGGGCGGCCAGCAGGCCGCTGGTGACCGCGCCGAGGAAGCCGCCGGCCAGGCAGTCCTGGCCCGAGAGGTACAGGCCCTTGACCTCGGTTCGTGGGCGCAGCCAGTCCGCCAGGCCGGGGCGGTGGCCGTCGC
>KL569291.1:2168-5642 GCA_000715635.1 Streptomyces violaceus
TCCTTGGCCAGCCCGTACAAGCTGCCGCCGGGCCAGCCGGCGAAGTGCTCGGCCGTCAGCGGGGTGCCGAGCTCGTGGTAGGCCACCCGGCCTGTGGTGCGGGGCAGTTGGCGGTGGAGTTGGTCGAGGAGCTGTGCGGTGAGCTCGGCTTTCAGGGCCAAGTAGGCAGGGTTCCGGTGCCGCCATCGTGAGCCGTGGAACGGCTCGAACAGCTCTGGCCGTACGTAGGTCAGGATCTCTCCGGTCGAGCGTCCGGGGTGGCGTGCGGTCCAGGTCGGGTCTTTGGCGCAGGAGAACGAGAAGAAGTAGCCGCTGGTCCGCCCGCCCGTGCCGTCGAAGAGGGCGTCGCAGTCCTCGTCGGTCACCATCAGGTTGTGCCGCGGCAGCCCGAGTTCCGCGGGGTCGCCGTCCAGTCCGAGGAAGAGCACCACGAACGGGAATCCGCGCCGCATGCCGTCCAGCCGGTCTGCGCTGCGGTCGGGTTGGCGTGGCAGCAGGGTGCGGTACGTGTTCTGGGCGCCTGCCGCGCTCACCACCACCGGAGCCCGCACGCGGGCGCCGTTCGCCAGCACCACGCCCGTCGCGCGCGACCCGTCCAGCTCGATCCGGGCCACCGGCGCCCGCACGAAGACCTCACCGCCGGCGGCGCGGATCGGTTCGAGCATCGCGCGTGCGATCGCGGCACTGCCGCCCACCGGGTACCAGGCGCCGGTCCGGAAGTGCTCGAACAGCACCGCGAGGAGGAAGAACGGCGGCCGTGCCGTGGAGTCGGCCAGCAGCAGCGCGCTCGGGGTGAGCACAGCCTGCCGCAGCCTCTCATCGCGAACCAGCCCTTCCACCACCTCCCGGGCCGGCCGCAGCGCCTGGGGCGGCACGGCCGTCGCCCGCAGGACCCGGGCCAGCCGCCGCACCACCGGGCCTGTCAGCCGTCCCAGGGCGAGCGTGGGCAATACCGCCCGACATCGCCCGATCAACTCGAACAGCGCCTCGATGCCCGCTTGTTCGGCCGGGAAGCGCGCGATCAGACCGGCCCGGTAGGCTGAGAAGCCGACCGGCGCCTGGTACACCTGCCCCGCCAGTCGGTACTCGTCGTACGGGTCCCCCAGTGAGGCCCATTGCAGCGTGCCACCGGTCAGATAATCCGAGAGCACGCGGACCGGCTCTCGCTCCGTCAGCTGTCCCACGTAGTGGATTCCGACGTCCCACTCCCAGCCGCGCCGCCGGTAAGCGTGGGTGTAGCCGCCCGCGGTGTAGTGCTGCTCGAACACCGCCACCCGCCGGCCCTGGCGGGCCAGGCATACCGCGGTGGTCAGCCCGCCGGCCCCGGACCCGACCACCACCGCGTCGTACTCGTCCTTCACCCCGCCCGCCGCCAACGGCCGACCCACCAACACGCGACCCGTCACAGCCACCACCTTCGCCGCAGCCCTACATGCCCCCGGGGAAAACGAGCTGTTCACCCCTCAGTCACGCAACCGCATCGCTGCGGGCGACGACCTGCGGCCGGCCCAGGGAACCGAAGTGGCAGAGAAGGTCGGGAGCGTCAGCCAGTCCCGGTACGAGCAGATCGTTGCTGAGCTGCGGGATGTGGTCGAACAGCTCTCCTCGGCCTCGCGAGCGCCCTGTGGTCATTGTCGAACGGGGCCCCTGGTCGCTCGGGACATCAGGGTGCGGTAGCAGAGCTTCCCGGCGGGGCCGAGGGGCATCTCGTTCAGGACCAGGAGACGTTCGGGGTGTTTCCGGCGGGCCAGGCCACGGCCCCCCAAGTGGGTCGTGAGGTCGGGCAGCGTGGGAACCGATGTGCCCGGGGCCGGGCGGATGCAAGCACACACTCGTTCCCCCAGGTCCGGGTCGGGCACCGGGACGCAGACCGCCTCGGCCACCGCTGGATGGGTGCCCAGTTCGCGTTCGACCTCGGCGAGACTGATGTTGAGCCCCCCGCGCACGGCGATGCGTTTGAGCCGGCCCAGGACGCGCAGCCTTCCGCGCTCGTCCAGCAGACCGAGGTCGCCCGAGCGCACCCAGCCGTCGGAGGTGCGGTAACGGGCGTCCAGTTCAGGCGCGTTGACGTAGCACAGCGGCGTCATGGGGCCCAGGGCCTCGATCTGACCGGTCCGCCCGGTGGGGAGCGGCGCGCCGTCGGGTCCGGTGATCCGGATGCGGGCCACCGCGGGGTCCGGAGTGCCGACGCTGTCGCCCGGCGGGGTGCGTTCTCCGGCCGTGTGGCAGTTCACACCGTCCGACGAGCCGTACACGGTCACCACCGGGCGGCCGAACCGTTCACGGCATGCCTGGGCGGTGGCCGCCGGCAGAGGGGCGCCGCTGGAGACGACGGCACGCAACGAGGACGTGTCCTCGTCCGGCCGCGCCGGGAGGTCGGCGATGCGCCGGAGCATGGTGGGCACCGCGAACAGGTGGGTGGGACGGTGCTCGGCGACCATCCGCAGCGCTCCGGCCGGGTCGAAGGCCGACTGCACGATGAGGGTGCCGCCGAGGGCGGCGAGGGTGACCGGTGTGCCCAGGGAACCGAAAGAGGAGGCCAGCGGGACGAGGACCAGGTGGCGGGGCGGCACCGTGGTGTCGGGGTGCAGGCTCCCGACGTACCGGGTACGGCCGCCGGCCAGGGCGTGATGGCTGTAGGCGACCATCTTCGGCTCGGCTTCGGAACCGGACGACACCAGGATGCGGGCGGGTCCGTACGGGTCGGCCTGCCGCGGCCGCCAGGGACGCCGGGCCGGGGTCGGCGGGGCGTGCAGCCCGTGCGTCCGTCCGTCGCCCGGGCCGGGGGCGAATACGGTGCGCAGGTGCGGAAGATCCGCGACGGCCTCTGCCCGGCCGGCCGATGCGAGGACAGCGCCGCGGGCCCGCGAGCGGGCGAGCAGCGCCCGGACGTCCCGGTCGTCGCCGCCCGGGGGGATCGGGAGGGCCACCGAGCCGATCGCGTAGACGGCGAGTTCCGCGGCCACGGCGTCGCGTCCGTTGGGCAGTAGAAGCGCCACCACGTCCCCGTCTCCCAGGTCCGCCTGGGCGAACAGGGCGGCGATCCTGCGGACTTCGGCGTCCAGCGCCGCGTAGGACAGCACTCCGGCGTCGTCCACCAGCGCCTGGCGGTCCGGGTGTTCGCGGACCCGGCCGGTGAACAGTGCGTAGAGGTCGGTGTCCGGGCACAGGCCCGCCGTCACCCAGGCACGTCGTTGGGCGCGGGGCACCAGATCCGGGAAGGGCACTCCGGCGCGTGAGATCCACACCGGCTGCCCGCCCCGGCTCGTGGGTGGGGCGGTACGGCGCCGGGTCGCGGGGACGGCCGTCATGCAAACTCCCAGGGAACGTACGGGCGTGCGTGCCCGGTGAACGGATCAGGGGGTGCGACGGCCGCCCGGAAGGCCGGGGCGCGGGCCAGAGCCGTCAGGTCGGTGAGCACGGGGGTCGCGGTCAGACCGGCCTCGGCCAGCCGTGCCGTCCACTCCTCGGTGG
>KL569292.1:0-843 GCA_000715635.1 Streptomyces violaceus
TTCCTCCAGGCGCTTCCCTTCGGTGCTCCAAACTCTATCAGTGTTTTTCCGTCTCCCTGACCACCGTCCTGCAGGCATGCAGAAGATGACCCCGAGATAGGATCTGACAAGTTTGGGTGCTACCCGGCAAGGACACGAGGTTGTGTCGCTCAGCCCCAGGCAGGAGTACGACTGTACACGCGGCCGCAGAGCGCGTGCAAATCCATTTGCGGTATGGTCTAGACCACTCCGGAGTGCCCGCACGGAACCGGCACTTCAGGTGACATACCCTGCTGAACAGTGTGCCGCCCGGTACCGACAGGGACGGCCCATAACGATCTCCACCCCTGGGAGGCTTCCCATGACCACCGTGACGTCCCCGCTTGCAGGACGCGCCATCGGACTGGCAGCCGTGCCGGATCCCGTCTTCTCCGGGGCCATGGTCGGCCCGGGCACAGCGATCGACCCCGCACGTGAGCCTTCCGAGGCCGTCTCGCCCGTGGACGGCGTCATCGTCTCCCTGCACCCGCACGCGTTCGTCGTCGTGGACGAGAGCGGACACGGCGTGCTCACGCACCTCGGTATCGACACCGTGCAGCTCAACGGCGAGGGTTTCGAGCTGCTCGTGAACAAGGGCGACACCGTCAGGCGGGGTCAGGGCATCGTGCGCTGGAACCCGGCTGCCGTCGAGGCTGCCGGAAAGTCAGCGATCTGCCCGATCGTGGCACTGGAGGCCACGGCCGAAGCCCTCTCCGATCTTCGTATCGACGGCGATGTGAAGGCCGGCGACAGTCTCTTCCTCTGGAAGTGACGTCAGTGCCGTCCTATGACGGCGAGTAGGACAACCAACACGGTGGCGGGAGC
>KL569292.1:1031-3386 GCA_000715635.1 Streptomyces violaceus
GACCAACACGGTGGCGGGAGCCGCCGCACTATCGGAGACGGGTGAGATGGAGACAACGCTGCGAGGCGTCGGCGTGAGCCACGGTGTGGCGATCGGCGAGGTTCGGCATATGGGAACGGCGGTGCTCGAGCCGCCTGCGAAGCAGATCCCGGCGGACGAGGCGGAGCGTGAACAGGGGCGCGCCCGCAAGGCCGTGGAGGCTGTGGCGGCGGACCTGATGGCGCGCGGCAACCTGGCGGGGGGCGAAGCCCAGGCGGTGCTCGAGGCGCAGGCCATGATGGCCCAGGACCCCGAGCTGATGGCCGACGTGGAGCGGCGGATCGCCGTCGGCAGCACGGCCGAGCGCGGGGTGTACGACGCGTTCGCCGCGTACCGCGAGCTGCTGGCGGGTGCCGGTGAGTACCTCGCCGGCCGCGTGGCCGACCTCGACGACGTGCGGAATCGTATCGTCGCCCGTCTGCTGGGCGTGCCGATGCCGGGTGTCCCCGACAGTGACGAGCCCTACGTCCTGGTTGCCCGTGACCTCGCGCCTGCCGACACCGCACTGCTGGACCCGACTCTCGTGCTCGGCTTCGTGACCGAGGAGGGCGGTCCGACCAGTCACAGCGCCATTCTGGCGCGTGCGCTCGGGGTGCCGGCCGTGGTGGCGCTGCCGGGTGCCGGTGAGCTCGCCGAAGGCACGATGATCGCCGTCGACGGCAGCACGGGTGAGATCTTCGTGGACCCGAGTGCGGACAAGAAGGCTCAGCTCGAGGCCGCGGCCGCCGCGCGCAGGGCCGCGCTGGCGGCCTCGACCGGGCCCGGTGCCACGGCGGACGGTCACAAGGTGCCGCTGCTGGCGAACATCGGTGGTCCTGCGGATGTGGAGGCCGCCGTCGACGCCGGTGCCGAGGGCGTCGGTCTCTTCCGTACCGAGTTCCTCTTCCTGGACGACAGCAAGCAGGCGCCTTCGGAGGAAAAGCAGGTCGCGGCGTACCGGCAGGTGCTCGAGGCGTTCCCCGAGGGGCGTGTCGTGGTGCGGGTGCTGGACGCGGGTGCGGACAAGCCGCTCGACTTCCTGACTCCGGCCGACGAGCCGAACCCGGCGCTCGGTGTGCGGGGTCTGCGGACGCTGCTCGACCACCCGGAGGTCCTGCGCACGCAGCTGACCGCGCTCGCGAAGGCGGTGGAAGGGCTGCCGGTCTATCTCGAGGTCATGGCCCCGATGGTGGCGGACCGCACGGATGCCCGGGCCTTCGCGGACGCGTGCCGTGAGGCTGGGTTGCGGGCGAAGTTCGGCGCGATGGTCGAGATCCCGTCGGCCGCGCTACGGGCCCGCTCGATCCTGCAGGAGGTCGAGTTCCTGTCGCTGGGGACGAACGATCTGGCGCAGTACACCTTCGCCGCCGACCGTCAGGTGGGTGCCGTCTCCCGTCTGCAGGACCCGTGGCAGCCCGCGCTGCTCGACCTGGTGGCACTGTCCGCCGAGTCGGCGAAGGCAGAGGGCAAGAGCTGTGGCGTCTGCGGTGAGGCCGCGTCCGACCCGCTGCTCGCTTGTGTGCTGGCTGGTCTGGGCGTCACCTCTCTTTCGATGGGCGCGGCATCGATTCCCTATGTCAGGGCGACGCTGGCGAAGTACACGCTGGCGCAGTGCGAGCGGGCCGCTGCGGCGGCTCGTGCGTCGGACAGTGCCGAGGACGCGCGCAGCGCGGCGCAGGCGGTGCTGTCGGGCGAGTAGGCCGGGCTTGATCGGCCTGTGGCTGTCCGGGAGGGGCGCTCCACTCAGGTGGGTGGGGCGCCCCTACCGTGTTTCAGTGGTTGTGTCCCCGGGCGGGGTTCTCCTCTCCGAGGTCGGGGGGCTCGCAGTAGTCGACGTTGGATTCAGGGGAGATGAGGTCGCCTGACTCGACGTCGGTGCAGTAGGCGTCGAAGACCTCTCCCGCGGTGAGGGGGTCGAGTCCGTAAGCGCGCAGGCGCCAGCCGTAGACACAGTCGGGCCTGTCCGGGGCGCTGGCGCGGATGACGAGTCCACCGGGGCTTTCGGTGGCCAGGCCGAGGGCCAGGACTGTGGTGAACTCAAGGGCTTCGGTCTCGTCCAGCTTCAAGGTGCCGCCCGTGTCGGCGGCATGGAGTGCGGCGATGAGGGTTTCGGGCGGTCCGGTGACGCTGCAGACGAGGTGCCGGTCGCCGGGTGGGGCCGTGGCGAGGATGCGGACGAGGAGGTCCGAGGCCCGGGCGAAGGCGGTGCGTCCGAGGTCCTCGCCGCAGGACGTGCAGGCGCCCAGACGAGCGAGGAGTGTGGTCGCGTACTCCCAGGTGGCCTGCCGCACGCCTTCGTCGACGAGGGCCGCCAGGAGGTCGGCCAGAGGCTGGGCC
>KL569292.1:3572-5059 GCA_000715635.1 Streptomyces violaceus
CCGCCAGGAGGTCGGCCAGAGGCTGGCCCTCGTACGGGAGCGTCGGGCCTGTCACCGCGAGTTGGGCCGTGAAGCGTGTGCGGCTCGACGGGTTGTCGGGGTCCAGGCTCTTCTGCGTGCAGAACTCGGCGTACTCCTCGGGGTCGAACAGGGCCACCGTGGTGTGGCTGCCCTGCAGCGTCCGTGTCCTGAGGAGGGCCTCGACCTGTTTGAGGTAGGTCGCGTGGTCGTCGAAGGTGAAGCTGCGGTAGCAGCGCATGGCTCGGAAGTCGTGCTCGTCGGTCAGCAGGCCGATGGTGCCGGCGATTTCGCGGCGCAGGACGCGTCGCATGGTCCGGCTGTCGGTGTGCGCCATTGTCTTTCCCCCTGTGCACGGTCGATCAATGCTCACTCACAGTAATCGACGGCACTGACAACGAGAGGGCGCGGAGGTGGCCGCGAAGGCGAGCAGCTCAATGAAGTCGCAGGTCAACCTGATTGAGCCACACCCTCCCCGCCAACGGCCATGGTCACGGGGAGTGGCGTGACGTGTCGTGGACGGCCTCGGTCAGGCGCGCTTGCGCGCGAGATCCTCGTAGAAGGTCAGGAGGTCGAGGTTGTCGATGGAGCCCGGGTTGACCGCCTTCTCCAGTGGGGTGCCTTGGAGGAGGCGTTTGACCGGGACCTCGATGCGCTTGCCGGTGAGGGTGTGCGGGACGCCGGGTACCTCGATGATCTCGTCGGGGACGTGGCGCGGCGAGAGTTGTTCGCGGATGGTCTGCTTGATGCGGTTCAGCAGGGCCTCGTCGAGGGCGGCTCCGGGGGCCAGGTGCACGAACAGGGGCATCCAGTAGCCGCCGTCGGGCTGCTCGATGCCGATGACGAGGGACTCCCTGATTTCGGGGAGGCGCTCCACGGCTTCGTAGATGTCGGCGGATCCCATGCGTACGCCCTGGCGGTTGAGCGTGGAGTCGGAGCGGCCGTGGATGATGACGGATCCGTGGGAGGTGACGGTGATCCAGTCGCCGTGCCGCCATACGCCGGGGTAGGTGTCGAAGTAGCTGTCGTGGTAGCGGCTGCCGTCGGGGTCGTTCCAGAAGGTGATGGGCATCGACGGCATGGGGTTGGTGACCACGAGTTCGCCGACCTCGTCGACGAGAGGGCTGCCGCTCGGGTCCCAGGACTGCAGATCGGTGCCGAGGCAGGGGGCCTGGAGCTCGCCGACGTGGACCGGCAGTGTCGGTACGGCTCCGGCGAAGCAGGAGCACACGTCCGTACCGCCGCTGACGGAGGCGATCCACAGGTCGTCGCGGACCTCGTCGTGGAGCCAGCGGAAGCCGTCGGGCGGCAGGGGCGAGCCCGTGGTGGCGACGCACTGGACGGTGGAGAGGTCGAAGTCGCGTGACGGGTGCACGCCGGCCTTGCGGCAAGCCATGACGTAGGCGGCCGAGGTGCCGTAGAGAGTGGCCTGCGTGCGTTCGGCGATCCGCCACTGGGCGCCGGTGTCC
>KL569292.1:5234-5661 GCA_000715635.1 Streptomyces violaceus
GCTCAGAGATGTGTATAAGAGACAGGTAGAGGACGATCGTGGTGCCGGTGAGCAGGCCGGAGACGAGGAAGTTCCACATCATCCAGCCGGTCGACGTGTACCAGAAGAAGCGGTCCTCGGGGCCCAGGTCGCAGTGCAGGCCGAGTTGCTTGAGGTGTTCGACCAGGATGCCGCCCTGGGACTGGACGATGGCCTTGGGCAGGCCGGTCGTGCCGGAGGAGTAGAGCACCCACAGGGGGTGGTCGAAGGGCACCTGCTCGAAGACGGGGTTCGTGTCGGCGGAGGTGAGGGCCGACCAGTCGAGGGCCCCTTCGGGTGCCTCGGTGCCGAGGAGGGGGATATGGATGACGGCGCGCAGGGTGGGCAGTTCGCGGCGCAGTTCGGCGACGGTCTCTCGTCGGTCGTGCTCCTTGCCGCCGTAGCGGTA
>KL569292.1:5894-8549 GCA_000715635.1 Streptomyces violaceus
GGTCGACCGTGAACAGCACGACGGGTTCGACCTGCTGGAAGCGGTCGAGCACACTGCGGGCGCCGAAGTCGGGCGCGCAGGAGGTCCAGACGCCGCCCACTGCGGCTGTGGCGAGGAGGGCGACCACGGCCTGGGGAACGTTGGGGAGGTAGCCGCTGACGCGGTCCCCGGGGCGTACGCCGAGGGCGCGCAGCTCGGCGGCCAGGGAGCCGACCTGGCGGCGCAGCTCGGCCCAGGTGACGGGGCGTGGTTCGTGCGTCTCGTCGACGTACAGGAGGGCCGGTTCGTCCGCGCGGGTGTCGGCCGCGCGCAGGGCGTGTTCGGCGTAGTTGAGGGTCGCCCCGGGGAACCACTGGGCACCCGGCATCACTCGCTCGCCGAGCACGCGCGCGTAGGGGGACGAGAAACGGACGTCGAACCACTCTGTGACGGCTCTCCAGAAGGCGTCCAGGTCGTCGACGGACCAACGCTGCAGAGCCGAGTAGCCGCCCTCGGCGGGGGCGCCGTGGTGCTCGGCGGCCCAGGCGTGGAATCTGGTGATCCGTGCCCGGGCGATGCGCTCGGGATCTGGCTGCCAGAGCGGCTGGGGACTATCGGTCGACATCGTCGGCTCCCGGACTGTGCGCGTCGTGTGCGTCCTCCGCGCACGGGCTGGGGTGTGCGCGTGACGCGGCTGGCACGGACAATGCCATGTGATCGACTTCGGCACCAGGGTGCGTCCCACACAGTCCGCCTCGTGAAGATGTGGCCCTGACACGGGTGAACGGCAGTTGAACGCCACACTCGTGTGGCGCGGTCAATGGCAGGGTGAGCAGCATGAACGGTCGTGACCTGGTGCGTTCGGTGAAAGCGGTGGGTTCGGTGGGGGCGGCACAGGGTGTGCGTACCGTACGAGCAGCGTGGCGCAGGCGGCGGGCCGACGCCACCGGGCTGCCGTCGCGAGGCGCGGAGCGTGCGCGCGTGCCCGGACCCGTGCAGGAGGTGGAGCCGGGGCCGGGGGGCGGTATCGTCCGGTTCAGCCGGTCTGAGCTGCGGATTCTCGTCGCCGTGAACGGGGCTGTCTTCTGGGGCTGGGACGGGGCGGAGCCCGAGCCGTCGTACGCGCTGACCGGCCGCTGTCCGGAGCCCGATCCCCGGGCGGTTCTGGAGCCGGACAAGGACGGCGGCTGGCGGGTGGTGGCCGAGCGGGTGACGGTCGTCGTCTCACGGCACGGCGCGGTGGAGGTGCTTACGCCCGGTGGCGTGACCCTGCGGCGTGATCTGCCGCCGCGGTGGTGGGAGCCGGTCGGTGGCGGCCCGGCGCGGTGGTTGCAGCGGTCGGAGGTGGCTGCCGACGCGCGCTTCTTCGGCCTGGGTGGACGTGCCGCGGGTCCGCGGCTGCCGGACGGTACGTACCGGCTGTGGAACACCGACCCCGGCCACGCCTTCGCGCCGGGCGACGACCCCCTGTACATCACGATGCCGGTGCAGCTGGTGGTGTCCGACGGCGGTACGCATCTGATGTTCCACGACAGCTCGTGGGACGGCACGGTGACGCTGCGGGAGGGCGAGGAGGGCGCGGGTTCCGGGCACGACCGCGGGGGGACGAGCGAGCTGCGGATGGACGGCGGTCCGCTGCGCTGCTGGGTGATGGCGGGCACTCCCGGGCGCGTGCTGCTGGCCTGGGCCTCGCTCACCGGCGCGCCCGCGCTGCCGCCCGCCTGGGCACTCGGCCATCAGCACGCGCGGTGGGGGTTCGGCAGCGAGCAGGAGGTGCGGCGGATCGTCGCGGGCTACGTGGAGCACGGTCTGCCGCTCGATGCCGTGCACCTGGACATCGACCACCTCGACGCGCATCAGGTGTTCACCGTCGACCATGACCGCTTCCCGAAGCTGCCCGTTCTGGCCGAGGAACTCCGGCGGGACGGCATCCGGCTGGTGTCGATCGTCGACCCGGCCGTCAGGGCCCTGCCCGGCAATGCCGTGTACGACGGCGGGACGGCCGAGGACGCGTTCGTGCGGGACGCGTCGGGGCAGGTCGTGCGGGGAGTCGTGTGGCCCGGGGAGGCGGTGTTTCCCGACTTCACGCACGCGCGTGTGCGTGAGTGGTGGGGCGGCCTCTACGAGGAGCGGCTCGCGCAGGGGTTCTCGGGTTTCTGGCACGACATGAACGAGCCCACGTCGTTCACCGCGTTCGGGGAGTCGACGCTGCCGCGTTCGGCGCGGCACTCCCTGGAGGAGCGGGGCGGTGACCATCGTGAGGCGCACAACGTGTACGCGCTGTGCATGGCCAGGGCGGGCTTCGAAGGGCTGCGGAAACTCGCGCCCCAGGAGCGGCCGTTCCTGTTCTCCCGCTCCGGATGGGCCGGCATGCAGCGCTACGGAGGGACGTGGTCGGGGGACGTGGCAACCGGCTGGCCGGGACTGCGGGCCTCCCTGGCGCTGGTGATGGGGCTCGGGCTGTGCGGCGTTCCGTACTCGGGGCCGGACATCGGAGGCTTCGACGGGGATCCTTCGCCCGAGCTGTATCTGCGGTGGTTCCAACTGGGCGCGTATCTGCCGCTGTTCCGTACGCATGCGAGTCTGCGGGCGGGGCGCCGGGAGCCCTGGGAGTTCGGTCCCGAGGTGCTGGAGCACGCGCGCGTGGCGCTCGTCGAACGCCGGCGGCTGCTGCCG
>KL569292.1:8713-9785 GCA_000715635.1 Streptomyces violaceus
GTACTTCATGACGCTGGCGCATCTGGCGCGGCGTACCGGAGCGCCGTATGTGCGGCCCCTTTGGTGGGCGGCGCCGGAGGAGCGGGCGCTGCGTGACTGCGAGGACGCCTTCCTGCTGGGCGACAGCCTGCTGGTGGCGCCGGTGCTGGACCCTGGCGCGGACCGGCGCGCGGTGCAGCTGCCGCGGGGGCGCTGGTACGACACGGTGACGGAGCGGGCGTACGAGGGGCCGGCGCAGGTGCTTGTCGACGCCCCCCTGTCGCGCATCCCCGTGTTCGCGCGCGCGGGTGCCGTTCTTCCCGTACGCGGGGAGGACGGCGGGCTCGAACTGGAGGTGTGGGCGCCCGCCCGCGGACGGACCGGGGGCGGGCTGGTCGTGCCGGACGGTGGCGAGGGGTGGGACGAGCCGGAGATCGAGCGCTACACCACCCGGTGGATGGGCTCTCGGGTGGTCGTCGAGCGGGAGGGTGAGGACGGCGGGGGCGAGCCGTCCTGCCCGGTGCGCGTCCGCGGGGCCGGGGAGCGCTGACCTCAGATGTACCGGCCCTCGAACCAGGCCCGTACGGCCACGGTGTGCAGGGGGAAGGCGAGTTCGTCCGCCCTGCGCAGGAGGCGCCAGCCATCCGTCTCATCGGTGGCGGCCGAGGGCGGCAGGCTTTCGACCGGGCGTTCCGGCAGGAGACCGAACAGCAGCAGGTGCCCGTCGGGCGAGCTCATCGCGTCGACCAGCCGTACCTCGCGGGCAGCCGCGTCGATGCCGGTTTCCTCCTTGAGTTCGCGTACGACGGCCTGCCGCCAGTCCTCCCGGTCGTCGATGTAGCCGCCGGGCAGGGCCGTGGCCCCGCGCGCGGGAGCGACGGTTCGGGTGATGACGACCAGGGCGGTGCCTTTGGTGTCGTAGACGGGCTGGAGGGCCACCGCGACCGGGAGTGGATTGCGGTAGGCCACGGCGCAGCACACCGGGCAGGTGCGGGGCCAGCCGGATACGCCCTCTCCGTAGGGCGCGCCGCAGCTCGAACAGTGAGAGTTCGGCGCGGAGTTGGAACTGGAGTGCTGAGTTTCGGACACGCGG
>KL569292.1:10033-12011 GCA_000715635.1 Streptomyces violaceus
CGGCTCAGTGGGCGCCGGCGAGCGACTTCCTGGACACGGGGAAGTCGAAGTAGGTGTCCGGGTAGGGCTCGGGCTTGTAGGTGTAGTGCCACCACTCCTCTGCCAGATTCACGAAGCCGAGGCCTTCCAGGGTGTTCTTGAGCAGCAGCCGGTTGGTGCGCTGTTCACCCTGGATGCGTGGGTCGAGAGTGTGCGAGAGGGTGTCGAAGCAGTCGAAGCCGGTTCCCATGTCGATCGAGTTGTCGGGAAACCGCTCGCCCCTGGGTGCGAAGCACGGCACAAGGGGCTCTTCGGGGTGGTACGGCCGGGTCGGCTTCGCCGGCAGCCTCACGAGTGTGACGTCCAGGGTCGATCCGCGACTGTGGCCGGACTTCTCGGCGATGTAGCCGTCGGCGAACAGTCGGGTCTTGTCGACGTTCGGGTAGAACTCGCCCTTCATCGCCTCGTCGTCGAGGTCTTCGGCCCAGCGGACGAAGTGGTCCACGGCGCGCTGCGGCCGGTAGCAGTCGTACACCTTGAGTGTGTAGCCCTGGCGCAGCAGCTTGCTCTGGGCCTTTTGGAGGGCTTGTGCGGCGGGGCGGGTGAGGATGCAGGTCGGCTGGAGGTAGCCGTCGATGCGCTCGCCGACGAAGTTGTGCGGGGTGACGTAGCGCATCTCCTGGACGATCGTCGGGTCCACGCTTCTCAGCGTCACGAAGTCCTTCGGTGCCTTGGGCTCGGTCTCGGCCTGGGCGGTCGCGGTGGAGGCGGTCGCTGCCAGCAAGGCGGCGAACACCGTGATGAGGCCGCGTGCCACGGTGGTGAGTCGCGTCATGGCCCTTGCATCTACCAGGAGACGGCCCCGCCGGGGAAGGGATGCCCAATTCCGGAGGGCCGTGGCAGACTTTTGACGTTCCGTCAGATCTGGCTGCGGGGAGGGACTGTGTCGCGTACACGAACACCTGTGGTGGCGGGGTGGTTCGCCGGGGACGGTGACGCCTTCCGGCTGCTCGGCACGCGCTGTGCGGCGTGCGCCTCGGTCTTCTTCCCGCGCGAGGACCACCACTGCCGCAACCCCTCCTGCACGGGCGGGGAGCTGGAAGAGATAGCGCTGTCGCGACGGGGGCGCATCTGGTCGTACACGGACAGCCGGTATCGACCGCCGTCACCCTATGTGAGCGATCCGGAACTTCCGTGGGAGCCGTGCGCGTTGATCGCTGTGGAGCTGGAGGCCGAGCGGATCGTGGTGCTGGGACAGGCGGCTCCCGGGGTCACCGTCGCGGATCTGACGGTGGGTATGGAGGCGGAGGTCGTGCCCGGAGTGCTCCATGAGGGCGCGGAGACGACCTGGACGACGTGGCACTGGCGACCGACGGGGGTGAAGGCATGACGGAAGAGGTGGCGGTGCTCGGCGCGGGCATGCACCCGTGGGGAAAGTGGGGGCGGAGCTTCGTCGAGTACGGCGTCGCAGCGGCCCAGGTGGCGCTCGCCGACGCCGGGCTGGATTGGCGGGACATCGGCTCGATCATCGGGGCGGACACCGTGCGTGGCGGCTATCCGGGGTATGTCGCCGGAGCGACGTTCGCGAAAGCACTGGGCTGGCAGGGGGCCCGGGTCACGAGCGTGTACGCGGCGTGCGCGTCCGGGGCGCAGGCCGTCGACACCGCACGGGCCCAGATACTCTCCGGGCTCGCCGACGCGGTGCTCGTGGTGGGGGCCGATGCCGCTCCCAAGGGATTCTTCCGCCCTGCGGGCGGGGACCGGCCCGACGATCCCGACTGGCTGCGCTTCCGGATCCTCGGGGCGACCAACCCGGTGTACTTCGGGTTGTACGCCCGCAGGCGCATGGCTCTGCACGGCGACACGACGGACGACTTCGCGCAGGTGAAGGTGAAGAACGCGGCGATGGGCGCGCTGAACCCCAAGGCCCGCTACCGCAGCCCGGTCACCGCCGAGCAGGTCGCCGCCTCCGCTGTCGTCGCCGATCCGCTGCGGCTGC
>KL569292.1:12218-13708 GCA_000715635.1 Streptomyces violaceus
TCGTCGCCGATCCGCTGCGGCTGCTCGACATCTGCGCGACCTCCGACGGCGGCGCGGCGGTGGTGCTCTCGAGCATGGAGTTCGCACGGCGGCACGGGCATGCGGCGCCGGTGCGGATCCGGGCCGTGTCCACGGTGACGCCGCGTTATCCGAACACCGTGCTGGATCTGCCGGACATCGCCACGGACTCCGCGGTGGCGGTCGATCCGCCCGGCGAGACGTTCCGGGGGTCGATCGCCCGGGCGGCCTACGAGGAGGCGGGAGCCGGGCCGGAGGACCTGTCACTGGCCGAGGTCTATGACCTGTCCACGGCGCTCGAGTTGCAGTGGTACGAGGACTTGGGGCTGTGCGGCGAGGGCGAGGGCGTGAAGGTGCTGCGGGACGGGGCGACGGCGCTGGGCGGGCGAATACCGGTGAACGTCAGCGGTGGGCTGGCCTCCTTCGGCGAGGCGGTGCCGGCGCAGGCGATCGCCCAGGTGTGCGAACTGGCCTGGCAGTTGAGGGGTGACGCGGGTGACCGGCAGGTCGCGGGGGCGCGCGTGGGTATCAGCGCGAACCAGGGGCTGTTCGGGCACGGGTCGGCGGTGATCGCAGTGCGGTGAGCCGCGGTGCCGGACACTCACGTGGGCGATGGCAAGAGGCGAGATGCGCCGAAGCGGCACAGAGCGGTGCCGTCACGGGTGAGCTGGTCGTGCGGCCACGGCAGGCCATGGCCATACGCTGTGTGACCACGCCGGAATCCTGCGTGAACGTCTCATGAACTGCGCTTGGGCGTGTGTCGGTGGAGTCATCATGCTGCCGTGCACACCTGGACGGATACTCTCCGCTTCGCCTTCCAGCCGGTGGTCAACCTGACGACCGGCGCGGTCGCGGGGCTGGAGATACTCGCCCGCCCGGAGACCGGCGACATCCTGGCGGAGGCCCGCCGGGATCCCGGGCTCGACTGCCGGCTGGCGGTGTCGGCGGTCCGCGCGGCGGTGCGCAAGGAGACCCTGCTTCCGCTGTTCGTCAACGTGTTCGCCGGTACCCTCGCCGACCTCGGCGGGCTCCCTTCGCTGCACGCCGCCGTGCGTGAGGCGGGACGGCTGCCGTGGGAGGTGACGATCGACATCTGTCCGCCGTACACGCACGTGCCGCAGCAAGCACTGCTGGAGGCGGTGACCGCGCTGCGCGGCCAAGGCTTCCGGATCTGCGCGGACGGCGTGGGAGACGGGGACGTGCCCTTGCGGCTGCTCTCGGACATCGCGCCCGGCCTGGTGAAGCTGGACGCGTCGCTGCTGGCGCGGCCGGCCGTGGTGCGGTCGATGCGGACGCTGTGCGACGAACTGGGGGCGCTCCTGGCGGTGGAGGGCGTGGAGACCGAAGGTCAGTGCGCGGCGGCGCTGGCGGCCGGGGCGCAGCTGGCACAGGGCGAGCTGTTCGCGCCGCCGGCGCGGCTGCCCGCCGCGGACGTCTACGTCCCGCCCCGCTCCCCCGCCGACGTGGCCGTG
>KL569292.1:13920-14402 GCA_000715635.1 Streptomyces violaceus
TGCCGCGGTCCGGGCCGTCGGTGCGGGAGTTCGTCCGGCCCGCGGCGCTGCTGCCCGCCACGGCGTCCGCGGGGCAGGTGCGAGCGCTGCTGACGGGGTCGCCGGACGTGTCAGGGGTGCTGCTCGTGGACACCGCGGGCGTGCCGCTCCGGTCGGTGCACCGGTCCCGCTTCCTGCTGTCGATGTCGGGGCGCTACGGGCATGCCCTGTACGCCGACCGGCCCGCGGCGAAGCTCGGCGACCCGCCGCGGACGGTGGGCGTCGACGCCACCGCCTGGGAGGTCCTGGACGTGGTGGCGGTCGGCGAGCGGGACCGTACGTCGGACGACGTGGCCGTCGTGGACGAGTACGGGCGGTGTGTGGGGGTCGTACGGCTCGCGGACCTGGTGCGAGCGCTGGCCGAGACACGAGTGGAGGAAGCGGCGGGGCTCAATCCGCTGACCCGTCTGCCCGGCTCGGACGCGATCACCGGTGAGGTGGAC
>KL569292.1:14595-17611 GCA_000715635.1 Streptomyces violaceus
CACCGGTGAGGTGGACCGGCGGATCGCTGCCGGGCAGCCGTTCGCGCTCAGCTGGCTGGATGTCGATCACTTCAAGCAGGTCAACGACGGGGCCGGCTTCGCGGCGGGAGACGAGCTGATCCGGGCGGTCGGACGGGCGCTGCAGCAGGCCGCGACGGACAGCGCGCGCGTGGGGCACATCGGTGGGGACGACTTCCTGGTGCTCGCCGACCCGGAGGGTCTCGATCCGCTGGCCGCCGCTGTGCTGGACGCCCCCTGGTCGGCGGAGGGCCGGCCGGTCACGCTGTCGCTCGCCACGGTGCTGTGCGCGCCCGGCACTGTGGCAGATCACCGGCAGGCGGCGGCCTGCCTGGCACCGCTGAAGAAGGCGGCGAAGTCGTTGCGCGGGGCGAGCTGGGTGCTGGGCCGGGCGGGCCTGCCCGGACACGAGACCCGCCGGGGCGCCGAGCCGGTTCCGGCACCTGCGGGGTGTGGGGTGGCGGAACCGGGTGGGAGTTGAGAGGGCGGAAAGGGCGCCCGAGCCACACAGGAGGACCGAGGCGGGTACGGAGCTGTGAGGGCTTCGTACGGCCGCTCGTGGGGGCTCTGGCGCTGTCGCGACGGGGCCCGATCAGGCGTCGGCGACCCGCCGGCCAGGGCCCCGCACAGAGGCCTGAGGCCGTGCCTGACTCGTGCGGTTGAGAAGCCGCCAGGTCAGGTGGATGCTGGTGGCTAGCAAGCGAGGAGTCAGGTGCCGCTGGGCGAGTGCCGACGGCGGAGCTCAGCGGAGGCCGGACACCACCAGCAGAGCCTCGCGCGGCTCACCCAGGCCGTGCGGTGGCCCGACCAGATCTGAACAACGACCCGACCGGGCGCCGTCAGGCCGTGCAACCGGCCACCCGGCCCGTCAGGAGCCCGGCCGCCGTCACATGGCCGTCAACCGTTGCGGTCGGCGACCTTGACGCCCCTTGGGTGCCGGTGAACACTTCCGGTGTCAGTCGACATCGCCGTACAAATTCGGCGTATTCCGGCACTGCGGCGCGTGTGCGCGCCTGCGCCAAGGCCCATTCCTCCACGGGCGATTCGGCTGCGACGGCATGCTCGTCACGGATGCCGGGCGGGGCGTGGGACTGCCTGCCTTCGGCTGAAGTAGCCATGGGAAACGCATCCTGCACGTGAGGACCGGGGCGGACCGTCCCGGGCCACGGCCTAGGAGCCGCCATGAGTAACGGAGACATCTTCTTCGGCGAGTTGATCGGCACGGCGATCCTGATCCTGTTCGGCGCAGGTGTGTGCGCCGCCGTCACCCTCAGATTCTCGAAAGCACGGGCCTCCGGGTGGATCGTGATCGCGTTCGGCTGGGGTTTCGCGGTGCTGGCCGGCGCGTACACCGCCGCTCCCCTCTCCGGAGGAGTCATCAACCCGGCCGTCACCTTCGGTCTCGCTGTCGACACCGGCGTGTGGAGCAACGTCTGGGTCTATCTGCTGGGCCAGATCACCGGCGCCATGATCGGTGCGGTCCTGTGTTACCTCGTGTACTACGCCCAGTTCGCGGCGAACGTGCGGCAGACGGGAACCACTGAGGGCACGGCGGACGAACCGGTTCCGACGCTCGGCATCTTCTCCACGATCCCGGAGATCCGGAACCCGATCGCCAACCTGATGACCGAGATCCTCGCCACCATCGCCCTGGTGCTGCCCATCCTCGCCCTGGTCGGCGACGACAGGAAGGTCGAGGGCATCGGCATCGGCTTGATCGAGGGTGGTGGCGGCATCTACGGGTCCGGCATCGCGATCCTCCTGGTGTCCCTCCTGGTCGTCGGCATCGGCCTGTCCCTGGGTGGTCCCACGGGCTACGCCATCAACCCGGCGCGTGACCTCGGCCCGCGCATCATCCACTCCGTCCTGCCGATCCCGAACAAGGGCACGTCCGACTGGGGCTACTCGTGGATCCCGGTCTTCGGCCCACTGATCGGCGGACTACTGGGTGGCGTCATCTACAACGCAGCCTTCTGAACCAGCCCAAGGGGTAGCCATGACGGACAACGCCGAGAAGTACGTCGCAGCGATCGACCAGGGCACCACGTCGAGCCGCTGTATCGTCTTCAACCAGGACGGCGCGATCGTCGCCGTCGACCAGCGCGAGCACCGCCAGATCTTTCCCAAACCCGGCTGGGTGGAGCACGACGCCACCGAGATCTGGTCCAAGGTGCAGGCGGTGGTCGCGGGGGCGATCGCGAAGGCCGGACTGCGGGCCGACCAGCTGAGCGCGATGGGAATCACCAATCAGCGCGAGACGACCCTCCTGTGGGACCGCGCGACGGGCAAGCCGGTCCACAACGCCATCGTCTGGCAGGACACGCGGACGGCGGCGCTGTGCAACCAGCTGGGCGGCTCGGACGGGCAGGACCGGTTCCGCGAGCAGACGGGACTGCCGCTGGCCACCTACTTCTCCGGGCCCAAGGCCGCCTGGCTGCTCGACAATGTGCCGGATCTCCGGGCGCGTGCCGAACGGGGTGAGATCGCGTTCGGCACGATGGACTCCTGGCTGATCTGGAATCTCACCGGCGGCACGGACGGCGGGCAGCACGTCACCGACGTGACCAACGCCGGGCGCACCATGCTGATGAACCTGGAGACCCTCCAGTGGGACTCCTCGATCCTCTCCGCGATGAACATCCCCGAGGCAATGCTGCCCGAGATCAAGTCCTCCGCCGAGGTGTACGGCACCGCCCTCGGCCAGCTCGCCGGCGTACCCGTCGCCTCCGCGCTGGGCGACCAGCAGGCGGCCGTGTTCGGCCAGGCCTGTTACGACGTCGGCACGGCCAAGAACACGTACGGCACGGGAAGCTTCCTGCTGCTCAACACCGGCAACCGTCCGGTGCCGTCGAAGAGCGGTCTGCTGACGACGATGGGCTACAAGATCGGCACTGAGGCCCCGGTCTACTGTCTGGAGGGGTCGATAGCCATCACGGGCGCGCTGGTCCAGTGGTTCCGCGACCAGCTCGGCATCATCCGGACCGCCGACGAGATCGAG
>KL569292.1:17835-19371 GCA_000715635.1 Streptomyces violaceus
CATCCGGACCGCCGACGAGATCGAGCCGCTGGCGGCCAGCGTGGAGGACAACGGCGGCGCGTACATCGTGCCGGCGTTCTCGGGCCTGTTCGCGCCGTACTGGCGCTCCGACGCGCGTGGCGTGGTCACCGGGCTGACCCGGTACGTCACCAAGGCACATCTCGCGCGCGCTGTGCTGGAGGCGACGAGCTGGCAGACGCGCGAGGTCGTGGACGCCATGTACCAGGACTCCGGGGTGCAGATCACCACCCTGAAGGTCGATGGCGGCATGACGAAGAACAACCTGCTCATGCAGCACCAGGCGGACGTGCTCGATGTGCCGGTGGTGCGGCCCAAGGTCTCCGAGACGACCTGCCTGGGCGCCGCGTACGCGGCCGGTCTGGCCACCGGTGTGTGGAACGACCTGGACGAACTCAAGGCGCACTGGAAGAAGGACGTCGAGTGGACGCCGTCCATGGATGCCTCGGTGCGGGACCGCCAGTACCACAACTGGCGCAAGGCCGTGGAGAAGAGCTTCGGCTGGGAGGAGGACGACGACAGCTGACCACGCACGCGTGGGGCCTCGTTTTCCGGACTGCGGCCCGTACCCCGGTCGGCGGGGGTATGGGCCGCGCCCGCAAGTGGGCCTGCGTCAGGTGGTCACCGTCTGGCGTTGGTCGGCCGCGTAGGCCATGGCGTGCTGGACGACGCCGATGAGTGCTTCCTTGACCGACTCGCGATCGCGGGCGTCGCACATCAGGAGGGGCACGCCGTCGTCGAGGTCGAGGGCTTGGCGGACGTCCTCGATCGGGTAACGCGGGGCGTCTTCGAAACAGTTGACGCCGACGAGGAAGGGGATCGAGCGCCGTTCGAAGTAGTCGACGGCGGCGAAGCTGTCCTCCAGGCGGCGGGTGTCGGCGAGCACGACGGCACCGAGCGCACCCTCGGAGAGTTCGTCCCACATGAACCAGAACCGCTCCTGGCCGGGCGTGCCGAAGAGGTACAGCACCAGGTCCTCGCGGAGTGTGATGCGTCCGAAGTCCATGGCCACGGTCGTGGTGTGCTTGCCTTCCACGCCGCTGGTGTCGTCGATCGGACGCCCTGCCTCGGTGAGCAGTTCCTCGGTTCGCAGCGGCCTGATCTCGCTGACCGCGCCGACGAGCGTGGTCTTGCCCACGCCGAAGCCACCGGCCACCAGGATCTTGAGCGTGACGGGCTCGACCGGAGGCTTGCCGCGCTCAGAACGCCCGAAGATCATCGATCTCTTCTCCTGCTTGATGGGGGTCGGGCGACGGCGGGCCGTAGCCTCCGCCGCCTGGGGTTTCGATGACGAGTACGTCGCCGGTGACGACGTCCGCGGAGTCGCTGCCGCCGAGTTCGGTCACCGTGCCGTCGGCGTGTTCCACCCGGTTGGCGCCGAGAGCACCCGGCTCGCCGCCCGCCATGCCGTAGGCGGGGACACGGCGGTGCTGGGACAGGGTGGAGACGGTCATGGGTTCCAGGAAGCGGATGCGGCGCACGGCGCCGTCCCCGCCGCGCCAGCGGCCGGCGCCGCCG
>KL569292.1:19565-20428 GCA_000715635.1 Streptomyces violaceus
GGCCGGCGCCGCCGCTGCCGCGCCGGACCGCGAACTCCTCGAGGCGCACGGGCAGTCGCCATTCCAGGACCTCGGGGTCGGTGAGGCGTGAGTTGGTCATGTGGGTCTGGACGACGGGTGCGCCGGGGAAGCCGTCGCCCGCGCCTGAGCCAGAGGCGACGGTCTCGTAGTACTGATGGCGTTCGTTGCCGAAGGTGACGTTGTTCATGGTCCCGGAGCCCTCGGCCTGGACGCCGAGCGCGGCGTAGAGGGCACCGGTGACGGCCTGGGAGGTCTCCACGTTGCCGGCCACGACGGCGGCCGGCGGCTCGGGGGCGAGCAGGGAGCCGGGCGGTACGACGATGCTCAGGGGGCGCAGACAGCCGTCGTTGAGGGGGATCTCGTCGGCGACGAGGGTGCGGAAGACGTACAGGACGGCCGCGTTGACGACCGAGAAGGGCGCGTTGAAGTTGGTGGGCAGCTGCGCCGACGTGCCGGTGAAGTCGATGGTCGCGGCGCGCTTCTCGCGGTCCACGCGCACGCGTACGCGGATGACGGCGCCCGAGTCGGTCTCGTAGGCGTAGTCGCCGTCGTCGAGCGCGTCGATGACGCGGCGTACGGCCTCTTCCGCATTGTCCTGAACATGCCTCATGTAGGCCTGGACCACGTCGAGACCGAAGTCCTCGATCATGCGGCCGACCTCGTCGACGCCCTTCTGGTTGGCGGCGATCTGGGCGCGCAGGTCGGCGAGGTTGGTCTTCGGGTTGCGGGAGGGGTAAGGCGCCTCGGTGAGGAGGCGGAGGGTCTCGTCCTCGCGGAAGCGGCCGTCCTCGGCGAGCAGCCAGTTGTCGAAGAGGACGCCCTCCTCCTCGATGGTGCGGCTG
>KL569292.1:20647-23678 GCA_000715635.1 Streptomyces violaceus
GCATGGAGCCGGGGGCGATGCCGCCGATCTCGGCGTGGTGGCCGCGTGAGGCGACGTAGAAGAGGAGCGCCGAGTCACTCTCCGTGACATTCGACGGTACGGTGTCGAAGACCGGGGTGATCACGGTGACGTCGGGCAGATGGGTGCCGCCGTGGTACGGGTCGTTGACGGCGTAGGTGTCGCCCGGGCGCATGCGGGAGCCGCGCCGGCGGATGACCTCTTTGACGCTCGTGCCCATCGAGCCCAGGTGGACGGGGATGTGCGGGGCGTTGGCCACCAGGTTTCCGTCCGGGTCGAAGAGGGCGCAGGAGAAGTCCAGGCGCTCTTTGATGTTGACGGACTGGGCGGTGGACTCGAGGCGGGCGCCCATCTGTTCGGCGATGGACATGAAGAGGTTGTTGAAGACCTCAAGCAGAACCGGGTCGACTTTCGTATCGAGATCGGAACTCTGCGTAATCGCGGCGCGTTCCATGACCAGATGACCGTCGTCGGTCGCCGCGGCCTGCCAGCCGTCGTCGACGACGGTCGTCGCGCCGGCCTCGGTGATGATCGCCGGGCCGGTGACGGTGTCGCCGGGGGGAAGGCCCTCGCGGCGATGGAGGGGTACGTCGCGCCAGGCGCCGCCCGTGTGGAGGCGGACGGTCTGCGGCGCTGCGGAGCTGCCGTCGGCGGTGGCTTCGTAGGGGGCGAGAGCGGAAAGATCGGGGGGTTCTGTGATGCCGGTGGCCTCGACGGAGAGGGCTTCGACGACGATCGGTCGGTCGAGCGTGAAGGAGTACGTCGCGCGATGACGTTCTTCGAAGGCGTGCCGCATCGTGTCGGGCTCGGTCAGCTCGACGGTGAGGGTGGTGTCGGTGCCGTCGTAGCGGAGCTGCGCGCGGCGGGTGATCTCGATGTGTTCCTCGGGGACGTCCTCGGCGCGGAGTTCGGCGCGTGCCGCTGCTTCCAGGTCTTCGGCGGTCTTGCGGACGCCGGGCATGGAGGCGGGTTCCAGGGGTGCCTCGACGGACTGTTCACGCATGGCGGTGGTGTCGGCGAGGCCGATGCCGAGTGCGGAGAGGACACCGGCCATGGGCGGCACGAGGACGGTGCGGATGCCGAGGGAGTCGGCGACCATGCAGGCGTGTTGGCCGCCGGCGCCGCCGAACGTGGTGAGGGCGTAGCGGGTGACGTCGTGGCCCTTCTGGACGGAGATCCGCTTCACGGCCGACGCGATGTTCGCGACGGCGATCCGCAGGTACCCCTCGGCGACCTGTTCGGGGGTGCGGTCGTCGCCGGTCTGCTCGCGGATCTCGCGCGCGAGGGCGGTGAAGCGGTCCCGGACGAGTGCTCCGTCGAGGGGCTCGTCGCCGTTCGTGCCGAATACCTTCGGGAAGTGGGCGGGCTGGATGCGGCCGAGGACGACGTTGGCATCGGTGACGGCGAGCGGGCCGCCTCCCCGGTAGCAGGCGGGCCCGGGGTCCGCGCCCGCAGAGTCCGGCCCTACGCGGTAGCGGGAACCGTCGAAGTGCAGGACCGAGCCCCCGCCGGCCGCCACGGTGTGGATGTCGAGCATGGGGGCGCGGAGCCGGACGCCGCCGATCCGGCTGGTGAAGACGCGTTCGTACTCACCCGCGAAGTGGGAGACGTCGGTGGAGGTGCCGCCCATGTCGAAGCCGATGACGCGGTCGAAGCCGGCCAGCTGCGACATACGGGCCATGCCCACGATGCCACCGGCCGGCCCGGACAGGATGGCGTCCTTGCCGCGGAACTGCCCGGCCTCGGTGAGACCGCCGTTGGACTGCATGAACATCAGCCGTACGCCCTCGAGTTCGTCGGCGACGTGCCGGACGTAGCGGCGCAGTACGGGCGAGAGGTAGGCGTCGACGACGGCGGTGTCCCCGCGGGGGACGAGTTTCATCAGGGGGCTGGCCTCGCTGGAGAGCGAGATCTGCGGGAAGCCGATGCGGGCGGCGAGTTCCCCGACGGCCTGTTCGTGGGCGGGGTGGAGGTGGCTGTGCATGCAGACCACGGCCACGGCCCGGATCCCGTCGTCGTACGCCTCCTGGAGGGGCCCGGCGAGGGCGTCGAGGCCGGGCGCGAGCAGGACGGTGCCGTCGGCGGCGATGCGCTCGTCGACCTCGACGACTCGCTCGTACAGCAGCTCGGGCAGTTCGATGCGGCGCGCGAAGATGCTCGGGCGGTTCTGGTAGGCGATGCGCAGGGCGTCGCGGAAGCCCCGGGTGATGACCAGCAGGGTGCGCTCGCCCTTGCGCTCCAGGAGGGCGTTGGTGGCGACGGTGGTCCCCATGCGCACGGTCTCGACGGGGTCGCCCGAGCCGGCCAGCAGGGTGCGGACGCCCTGGACCGCCGCGTCGGCGTAGCGGGCCGGGTTGTCCGACAGGAGCTTGTGCGTGAGCAGCCGGCCGTCCGGGCGTCGCGCGACGACGTCGGTGAAGGTGCCGCCTCGGTCGACCCAGAACTGCCAGCCTGTCACGTCAGTACCCCGCTTCCGCGCTGCTCACAGCGCCCGGAGGCCGTTGATCACGTCGCGCAGAATACTCTCGTCCGGCAGTTCGGCAGGGGGTACGGGCCGGTTCACATGGACGAATTCCGAGTCCACGAGATCTCCGACAAGGACCCGTACCACCCCGATCGGCAGGTCGAGTTCCGCTGCGAGTTCGGCGACCGACTGCGGGACGTCGCGGCACAGCTCGACGATGTCCACGTGCTCCGGGGAGAGCATGTGGTCGGCTTCCGGGTCGTCCGCCTGCGGTTCCGTGACCACGACCGCGATCAGATCCAGGCGGTGCTGGCCCTGGCTGCTGGTGCGGCCGCGTGTCATGGCGTACGGACGGACGACCGGTCCTGCTTCGTCGTCGAACCAGTGGCTTCTTCCCTGACCGTCAGCGCTCATGTCATCCCACTACCCGCCTGCGGGCAGATCGGTGCGCGGAGCGGCGCCCAGATGCACACCGACCCGCTTCACGAGGAGCGTCATCTCGTAGGCGACCTGGCCGACGTCCGAGTCGGCGTCCGAGAGGACGGCGAG
>KL569292.1:23893-26992 GCA_000715635.1 Streptomyces violaceus
CAGCTGCCGTCACCGGCGGCGGTCACGAACAGGAAGGCGTCGTCGAGTTCGACGACGGTCTGGCGGACATTGCCGGCCTCGAAGTGGCGTCCCACACCCTTGGCGAGGCTGTGGAAACCGGAGGCCACGGCAGCCAGGTGCTCGCTGTCCTCCCTGGTCAGGTCCCTGGACACCCCTGTCGGCAAACCGTCGCCGGAGAGCACGAGGGCCTTGCGGATGCTCGCGACGCGGTCCACCAGGTCATCGAGGAGCCAGTTCAGCTCCCCCTTGATGGTCGCAGTGTGGCCGGTCGCCTTCGGTGCGGTCATCGACCGTCCCCCTCTGTCGTTCCTTGTCGTGCTGCGCCGCTGTGGGCGGCATCGCCCGCGGCGTTCTCATCACGGCCGCGCTGCCAGCCGCGCTGGAGCGAGGCCATGCGGCTGCGTACTTCCTCGGCGTCGCGTTCGACGGGTTCGGCCTTGTCCTCCGTACGCGGCTCGGGACCCCGCTTCAGCTGCGGAGCCAGGTTGGCCTGGCGAACGCGCCGGGGCAGTGCCGTGGTGCCGGAGCCGGCCCCCCGCAGCGGGGAGCCGGGTGCCGAGCCGGTGTCCTGTGGTGCGGCACCGGCGCCGGCCTCGTGGCGCGTGGCCCCGCCGGTGTTCTCCGGCGTGGGCCCGGAGCGGTGGTCGGGTGCGTCCGGGCCATTGGATGCGATCTCCGTGCGACGGGTGCGCTTGGGCAGCGCGGGCGGTTGGTCGCCCACGGTGCTGCCGGGCGTGGCCGAGGATCCGGTGTGTTCGGCGTCGCGGCCGGCCGCGCCGATGGCCGGGCGAGCGGATTCCGTCCCCCGGCGGCGGGCCGGCAGTGACGGTGGTGCGTCGGTCTGCGCCTCGCCTCGCCGGGTGCCGGTCGAGGAGTCCTCGGTGCGGCGCCGGACCGGAAGCGCGGGCTCCGGCCCGGACCGGCCCGTGGCCCGGCCGCTCGCGGACTCCTCGCCGCGGCGACGCGAGGGGAGCGAGGGTGTGGCCCCCGGTTCCGCCCGGCCGGTTCCCGTGGCGGGCTCCTCGTCGGTCTTTCCCCGACGGGGGCGCTGCTCGGTGACCGGACGCCCGTGCGAGCTGACCAGCTTGGGGGTGTGGCGGCGGAGCGGGGCGGCCGGAGCGCCGAGCTCGTCGTCGGTGTCGGTCCGGTCCCGTCCGCCGCGGGCGTCGCTCTGCTGCTGCGGCTCGGGGCGGCCGCTTGTCTCGTCCTGGGCGCGGGTGAGGGAGTGGCGGGGACGGAACAGGGCGCCGTGTCCGCTGTGCTCGTCCTCGAGGGAGCCGGGGAAGCCGCCGATGGCGTCCAGGTCCACCGGGGCCTCCAGCTCGACCGGGCCGTCCAGAAGGGAGGCAGGCAGGCCGGGACGCTGTGCGGGCGCCTGGGACAAGGCAGCACGGCGGCTGTCCTGGGGCTCGCTCTCGCCGGCCAGCTGGGGGCGGTCGAGGCGGAACCCGATGCCGTTCGTGTCCGGGATGTCGTCCGTCAGCAGCGCGTCGGGGATGAAGACGACCGCGGTCGTGCCTCCGTACGGGGAGGGCTGCAGGGAGACCCGGACGTTCTGTCGCTGGGCGAGCCGGCTGACCACGAACAGACCGAGTCGGTCGGTGTCGGACAGCTCGAACTCCGGCGTCTCGGCTAGCCGGAGATTGGCGTCCAGCAGCGCTTCGGCGGCCATTCCGAGGCCACGGTCGTGGATCTCCAGGGTGAAGCCGTTGGCGACCCGCTCGCCCAGGACCTGGACGGCGGTGTGCGGCGGCGAGAAGACCGTGGCGTTCTCCAGGAGTTCGGCCACGAGATGGGTGAGGTCGGCGACGGCCGGGCCGGTGACGGCGATCCGCGGAAGGCGGCGGACCTCGATGCGTTCGTAGTCCTCGACCTCGGCGACGGCGGCGCGTACGACGTCCATGAGCTGGACGGGCTTGCGCCACTGACGGGAGGGGGCGGCGCCGGAGAGGATCACGAGGCCCTCGGCGTGCCGGCGCATGCGGGTGGTCAGGTGGTCGAGGCGGAACAGGTCGGCGAGTTCCTCGGTGTCCTCGGTCCTGCGCTCCATGGCGTCGAGCAGCGTGAGCTGCCGGTGGAGCAGGACCTGGCTGCGGCGAGCGAGGTTGACGAAGACCTCGGAGACGCCGGCGCGCAGCTCGGCCTGTTTGACGGCGGCTTCGACGGCGGCGCGCTGCAGGGAGTTGAGGGCCTGGCCGACCTCGCCCATCTCGTTCTTGTCGTACTCCAGGTGCGGGACCTCGGTCTCGACGTCGACCTGCTCGCCCGCGGAGAGACGGCGCATCACGCTGGGCAGTCGCACCCCGGACGCCTCGTGGGCTTCCAGGCGCAGCTGCCGCAGATCGCGGATGAGGGTACGGCCGACGCGCACGGACAGGAAGAGGGAGACCAGGAGCGCGAGCAGGCCGAGCACGCCGGCGATGACCGCCTTGGCGATGACGCCCATGGCCACCGGATCGACGCGGTCCTGGTAGCGGTCGTTGGCCTGGTCGTTGAGGGTGCCGAGCTCGTCGAGCACGTTGCCGGCGGCGCTGTCCCAGCTCTTGGCGGAGACACCGCGGGGGGCTCCGGACCCGGAGGAGACAGCCGCTTCCTCGGCCACGCGCAGCGGAGCGGAGGAAGCGTTCTTCCAGAAGCTCTCGTAGCGGTCGCGCTCCGCGACGGGCAGCAGCGGCAGGTTGGCGTCGTACATCAGGGTGCGCTGGGCCACGAGGTCGGAGATGTCGCGCTCTTCGGAGTGCGAGATCTCGCCGACGATCAGGGCGGAGCCGAGGAGGGCGTCCTCACGGGAGAGCAGTTCGCGGGCACGGGCGAGATTGACCAGCGCGCGGTACTGCTTGTCCAGTTCGACGTTGTCGACCACGTGCAGGTTGGCCAGGAGGACGTAGCACGGGTCGACCAGCCGGTTGTAGAGGTCGAGGGCCTGAGAGCGGTTGACGGTGCCGTCCTCGACACTGCTGCGCAGCGACTCGATGCCTTCGAAGGCGTCCAGGACCGCGGTCAGCCGTTCGTCGGTGTCCTCGCCCATCGCGTCGCGCACGTCCGGATTCCGGGCGTTCTCGCGGATGCTGCCGATGG
>KL569292.1:27199-29192 GCA_000715635.1 Streptomyces violaceus
GCCTTGTCGCTGGCGGTCCGGCTGCGCCGGAGCGCTGCGAGCCCGTCGGAGGCGCGGGGGTCGGCGAGGTAGACGAGGGTCTGGCGGCGTTCCTCCTGGAGGACGCGGACGGTGTCCTCGATGGGGTAGCCGATCTTCTCCACCACGGACGACACATTGAACAGGTCGGCCGCCTCACGCCCCGTGAGCACCGTGGCGAAGGCCCAGATCGCGCTCAGGGACACCAGCGGCACGAGAAGCAGCGCCACGATCTTCCGGCGGATGGACTTCCCGCGAAAGCGCATGGCCTCCCCCAGCTCGGGCCCCCGGCCTACCGGGGGTACACATGTGCGTCAACAAACGGCGCGAGCCTACTACCGACCCCCAGGGAACTCGAAGACCGGTCCGGAAGGTGAACTTCCGCGCCAGCCACGAGGCATGGGGAGTTGTCCGGGCATTGCGGGAGTTGTCTCCCCGAAACCGATGGCGGCCTGCGGGCCGAGCGCCGTGACTCGCCAGGGCGGTTGGCTGAAATTTTTCGGTTCTTGGGAATCTTCGTGGTGAGTTGCTCGTCCTTCTCTACGGGAGATGGAGGCGGAATCGGCCACAGGAGCCGCATCCCGCACCCGGGCGGCGTAAAACAGCGCAAGCCGGGCAGCCACTGGGGAGTACGGGTCTTCGGATGCGTACGAGCGGTCTGCTGGCGGTGGGGAGTGACACGTTGATGGGCACGGCGGAGCGGCGCGGGACGCCCAGGGCTGTTGGGGCGCATGTGCCGGGGCATCGGAAGCGCGAGGCGACTGACCACGACATTCCGGCTGAGGAGGCCGAGACCAGGGCTCACGAAAGAGCAGCCCTGGCTCACGAGGTGCGCCGCGGCGTACGCGAGCAGCGGTACAACCGGCCCTTGTGGGTCGAGGAGCCGGCCCGGCGACGGCGGTTGCCGGATCCGGTACGGACGGCGGCCGTGCGGGCGGTGCTTCTCATAGCCTTGACGCTGATCCAGGCGATGGTGGCTTTCCTGTGCACGATGGCCGGGTCCTGGCTGGCGTTCCCCATGGTGATCAGCAGCGTGGTCAGCACGATCGCGGCCACCTGGGGAGCGCTCGATGTATGGGTGACGCGTCAGGTCTGGAACCAGCGCAACGGCGTGGTGTCCATGCCGAGCAGCACGGCACGGGCCCTGCGCCGCGAGCGGCGTCGGGCCCGAAGGCAGGCACGCGCGGCCGTACGGGCCCAGGAGCGGATACGCCGGCGGGGCGGGGCCGGGCAGTTGTCCCACTCGTGAGGAGTGACGGCCGGGGGCCCTGGTGAAGCGTCCGGACCTCGGAGCGGACGCTCGGCCGACGCCTTTACCGGTACTCCTCACCGTGCGGCGGACTGCACCCGCTCCTCTCCCGCGCCCCGAGCGAGTTCGCGTCGCGCCCGCATGAACGGGCGCGGGCGATCCACGGCGAGCACTTCTACTACCCGCCCACCGTGCTGGACGAGTGCGCCGCGGGCATGTCCGTGGTCCAGGAGGAGTCCTTCGGTCCCGTCCTCACCGTCGAGCGGTTCACGGGCGAGGAGGAGGCCGTGCGCCTCGCCAACGACACGATCTACGGCCTCGCGGGCGCCGTGTGGACGAGCGACGAGGCCCGGGCGGCGCGGGTCGCGGACCGGCTGCGACTCGGAACGGTCTGGATCAACGACTTCCACCCCTACGTTCCGCAGGCGGAATGGGGCGGTTTCAAGCAGTCCGGCTTCGGACGCGAACTCGGGCCCGCGGGGCTCGCCGAGTATCGCGAGACGAAGCACATCTGGCGTAACACCCGCCCCACCCCCCAGGGTTGGTTCGACTGATCGAATCCGTCCCGAGGAACATCCATTGAGGAACCGCCCATGAGACCCACCGCGCAATCCACAGACGCCCCCGGCCAGGACGACGCCGAACTCACCGAGTTCGGCTACAGACCCGAGCTCAAGCGCACCCTCGGCAACTTCCACACCTTCGCCGCCGGGATCAGCTACATAT
>KL569292.1:29369-32396 GCA_000715635.1 Streptomyces violaceus
GCTCAAGCGCACCCTCGGCAACTTCCACACCTTCGCCGCCGGGATCAGCTACATATCGATCCTGACCGGCACCTTCCAGCTGTTCTACTTCGGCTACGCCAGCGGCGGCCCCGCCTACTGGTGGTCGTGGCCGATGGTCTTCGCCGGCCAGTTCATGGTCGCGCTCTGCTTCGCGGAACTCGCCGCCCGCTATCCCGTCGCGGGCTCCGTATACAACTGGTCGAAGAAGATAGGCAATCCGCATCTGGGCTGGCTCGCCGGCTGGATGATGTTGATCGCCTCCATCGTGTCCATAGCGGCCGTGGCGCTGGCCTACCAGTTGACGCTGCCGCAGATCTCGTCGTTCTTCCAGTTCGTGGGGGACGGCACCGGTACGTACGACGTGGCGACCAACGCGGTCATCCTGGCCGCGGTGTTGATCCTGTTCACCACCGTGGTGAACGCCTTCGGCGTCAAGTTGATGGCCAGGATCAACACGGCGGGCGTGTTCATCGAGTTGATCGCCACTGTCGTACTGATCGTCCTGTTCGCGGTCCACATCACGCGTGGTCCGCAGGTCGTCATGGAGACGCACGGCACCGGCGCGGGGTACGGAAACGGGTACCTGGGTGCCTTCCTGGTGGCCTCACTGGCCTCCGCGTACGTCATGTACGGCTTCGACACCGCCGCCTCGCTCGGCGAGGAGTCCCTGGACCCCACCCGGAACGCGCCGCGCGCGATCATCCGGGCGATCGTCGCGTCCTTCGTGCTCGGCGGTCTGATCCTGCTGCTCGCGCTGATGAGCGTGTCCGGCCTCAAGGGCGAGAAGCTGTCCACGGACGGTCTGCAGTACATCGTCCTGGACGTGCTCGGCCCGACGGCCGGCAAGGCGATGCTGTGGTGCGTGCTGATCGCGGTGACGGTGTGCGCCCTGGCGGTCCACACGGCGGCCGTCCGGCTGGCGTTCGCGATGGCCCGCGACAACAACCTGCCCGCGTCCTCGAAGCTGGCCAAATGCCACCCGCGGTTCCAGACACCGGTACTGCCGACCGTGATCATCGGGGTCCTCGCGCTGGCGATCCTGGTGGTCAACATCCGCCAGCCGCAGATCTTCACCGTCGTCACCAGCATCGGCATCATCATGATCTACCTCGCCTACCTGGGTGTCACGGTGCCGTTGCTGGTCGCCCGGCTGCGCGGAAAGTGGCAGCCCGCGAGCGAGGGCCGCTTCTCCCTGGGCCGCTGGGGGCTGCCGGTCAACATCCTGGCGGTGCTGTGGGGCGGGGCCATGACGCTCAACCTCATCTGGCCGCGGGCCGCGGTCTACAACGCCACGGCTCCCTACCACTGGTACCTGCGCTGGGGCGCGGTGCTGTTCGTCGCCGTCATCGCGGGCGGCGGCTTCGCCTACTACTGGTTCGTCCAGCGGCACCGGACCGGCGTGCTCGCCGAGCACCGCTCGGAGGCCACGGACACCGCTTCTCTCGCCGCCCCGGCGGCCGACTGAAGGAGGGCCCATGAGTACGCATGAGTTCGACTATGTCGCGGTCGGCGGCCCAACCTGGAGGTACGCACGGGAGTACGCGCCAAGAAGCTGGTGCTCGACGGGCGGCGCTGCGTGGGCGCCGAGTACCTCGACCCGGACCTGATCCACACCCGGACCGTACGGGCCCGGCGCGAGGTGATCGTGTCGTGCGGGGCGATCGACTCGCCGAAGCTGCTGATACTGTCGGGCATCGGACCGGCCGGGCATCCAGCAGACGCACAACACCGTGTATCACCCGTCCTGCACGGTGAGGATGGGTGCGGACGACGACCCTTCGGCCCCCTTGGACGCGCGGCTGCGGGTCAAGGGGGTGGAGGGGTTGCGCGTGGCCGACGGGTCGGTGATGCCGGATCTGGTCACCGTCAACCCATGCATCACGACCATGATGATCGGCGAGAGGTGCGCGGATCTCCTGCGGGGAGCCGCCTGACCGTGGGCGACTGCGCGACCGTTGTGGCTGGTCGCGCAGTTCCCCGCCCCCTCAAGGCGTCGTGGACACCGGGCGTTTGTACATCCTGGTGGCAGTGATCTCGCTGTGGACCGCCTCCCCCGCCTGGGCCTGCTGCGGAAGGCCCGGGCGGAGGTGTTCCTCGACGCTGATGTACTTGAGGCCGGCCCGCAGGTCGGCGTCGTTGCGCATGCGGATGACGAGAGGGAACTCGGCCAGCGCGGTGGTGTCGAACAGACCTGTGGTGTACAGGAGTTGGACGCCCAGCGCGTCCGACACCGCCCGCTGGAGTTCCAGCAGGTACGTGGCATTGGCGCGGCCGATGGGGTTGTCGAGGAACAGGGTGCCGGCGTGCCGGTGCTTGTCGCGGCCCCGGTCGTTGCTCCGCAGCGCGGCCATCGTGCAGTACAGGGCGATGGCCGCGGTGAGGAGCTGACCGCCCGAGAACACGTCGCCCATCTGCCCGACGGGGACGCGCTCGGCGCGCAGCACCGCGTCGGGCTTGAGGATCTCGACGGCGACGCCCTTGGGCTGCAGGGCGGCGGCGACGCCCCGCAGCAGCAGGGACATGCCGTCGCGCCGCAGGTCGGAGTTCTTCTTGACGGCCGCGCGGGTCGCCTCGTCGATGACCTCGCCCAGCCGCTCGGTGAGTGTGGCCTGGTCGGGCTCCTCGAAGCGGATGCGGAGGAACTCCTGTCCCGACCACTCGCCGAGGCCCTCCGGGAGGCGGGAGAGCCGCTGGGCGGAGCGCAGGGTGGCCAGGGCCGACTCGACCAGGCCGCGCAGACGGTCCACGATCGAGTCTCGGTTGCGCTCCAGCTGCTCCAGTTCGTCCGTCAGGACCCGGAGCCGGGGCGCGAAGGCGTCCGCCCACTTCTGGGCGTGCTCGGGCAGCGCGGAGGCGGGCAGTTCGCGGATCTGCTGCCGTGCCGGGGTGCGGACCTGCTCGTAGCGCGTGGAGTTGGCGTGCCGGACGAGGATGTCGCTGGCCTCGCGGACGGCGGCCTCGGCGGCGGACAGGTCGGCGGCGCAGCCGCGCAGGGAGCGGCGGGCC
>KL569292.1:32631-33513 GCA_000715635.1 Streptomyces violaceus
CCTCCTCCGGGCTGCCGGGGTAGGGCTCGGGCTCTTCGTGTTCCTCGTCCGTGGCGTGCTCGCGCAGCAGGTCGCGGAGCATGGCGGCGATCTCGTCGAAGCCGCCCGCCGCGTCCTCGGCCGCGCGGTGGGCGTCGAGGAGTTCGGTGTGCGCGTCCCGTGCCTGGTTCAGTGCCTCGGTGTGGGAGGCGAGTTCGGCCGTGGCGGTGCGCAGCAGGGTCTGTGCGTGCTCGGCGTCGCGGGGCTGCGCGTCATCGGGGAGTTCGGTGTGGGCCTCGCCGTCCTCGGGCGCGTGCCGTTCGGCCTCGCCCCGCAGCCGCCCGAGCTGCTCGCTCGCGTTCGACATACGGGTCTCCAGGAGCTGCACCAGCTCCTCGGCCCGGGCCGCGGCGGCCTGGCGGCTGGGTCCGTCGGAGCCGTCGGGTGATTCGAGGAGCTGCTCAGCGCGCGTACGGACCTTGTTGCTCAGCCGGTCCAGGTCCGCGCGCGCCGCGCTCTCGTCGCTCTCGGCGCGGGCCTGTTCGGCCCGCAGGTCGGCGCCCACGCCGACCTTCTCGTACACCTGGGACGCGGCCCGGTAGGCCTCGCGCAGGGCGGGCAGGGAGGCCTTCGGGGTCTGGGTTTCGTCCTCGGGTACGTCGTCGGGGGCACCCGCGATCTCGGAGCGCTCGGCGCGCAGGGTGCGGGCGGTGCGGCGGGCGTCGTCGGCGGCGCGCTGGGCGGCACGCCGGTCCTCGTCGGCGGTGCGGGCACGCTCCAGACAGGTCTGGGCGCCCGCCTCGGCCTCGGTCGCCTCGTCGGCCAGTTCCCGCAGCTTGACCTGCCAGCCGGCCCGCTCGCGCAGCCGGAAGGCGAGCCCCTGTCTCTTATACACATCTCTGA
>KL569292.1:33774-33930 GCA_000715635.1 Streptomyces violaceus
CCTGCCGCTCGTCCCGGACCCGGGCGGCCTCGGTGGCGGTCTCGTCGGCCTCGGCCCGCACGGTGCGCGCCTCGGCCAGCTCGGCCTCCGCCTCCTCGGCGAACGCGCGGGTGTCCTGTGCCGCACTGGCCAGTTCGGCCAGCCGTCCGGCGGGGC
>KL569292.1:34222-34663 GCA_000715635.1 Streptomyces violaceus
CCTGCCGTGCCCACGGCCACGGCGGAGCGAGGCAGCAGCGCCGCGTCGCCCAGCGCCTCCCGGGCGCGTGCGTGGGAGTCGGGGTCGGTGATGATCACGCCGTCGACGAGTTCGGGCCGGGCGGCCAGCACGCGCGCGTGGTCGGCGGGGTCGACGGCCTGGGCGAGATAGCGCCAGCCGGGCAGCGCGGGGATGCCGTGCTCGCCGAGGTACTCGACCGTGGCCAGCACGTCCGGGCCGGGCGGCAGCAGCCCGCCGTCACCGAGCGCGCCGAGGATCCGGGAGTCGTCGGCTGCGGCCGTACGCAGGTCGAACAGCTGCCGTTCGGCGGAGCCGACGGCGTCGTCGAGCAGGTCGCGCAGGTCGTCGGCGAAGCGGTCGAGCTCCTCGGGGCTGAGCCCCTGTGCGCCGGACACGGGCGGGACGGCCGGCTCGCTGTCC
>KL569292.1:34883-35500 GCA_000715635.1 Streptomyces violaceus
CTCCTCCCCCGCCAGTGCCTCGGCGGTGCGGCGCTCGGCCTCGTACGACCGCTCCGCCGCCGTGGCCGCGTCCGCCGCGCGGGCCGCGGTGAGTTCCGCGCGGGTCTCGGTGGCGGCGGCTTCGCGCGCGTGCTCCGACGCCCGGTGGGATGCCTCGCGGGCCGCGTCCCAAGCGGCGACCGCGGTCTTCTCGGCGTCGCTGGCGGCCAGGGCCGCGCGGGCCGGGTCGGCGTCGGGCGCGCTGTCGTCGAGCCAGCCGGCCCGTACCGCCTCGGCGGTCTCCTGCTCGACCTCGGCGAGGCGCTGCTTGAGGTGCCCGACCTCGCTGCGGGCGCGCTGTGCCTGCGTGGCGGCGGCGGTGGAGTCGCGGTAGGCCGAGTCGCTGACCTCCTGGAGGCCGGCGGAGCGCTCCTCCTCCTCGTTGGCGAGGCTCTCGGCGTTCCCCGCGGCCGCGTGCAGGGCCCGTACGAGATCGACGGCGGCCTTGGAGCGGGCGGCCAGCGCGGGGGCGGCGTCACGCTCCGCCTCCTGGATCGCGGCGGACACCCGGGCGACGCGGTCGGCGGCGGCGCGGTGGCGCAGTACGGCCTCGGCGGCCTGCCACGCCGAGTACAGCG
>KL569292.1:35687-36717 GCA_000715635.1 Streptomyces violaceus
CTGCCGCGCCGAGTACAGCGTGCGGGCGTCGGCGAGCTCGCGCTTCTGCGCGGCGGCGGACTTCTCGGCCGCGGCGAGGGCCAGCGAGGCATGCCGGTAGGCGAGTTCGGCGGAGATCAGCGCGCTGCGCTCGCGGGCCGCCTCGGCGTGTGTGACCGCGTACGCGGCGGCGGTGACCCGCTGCGCCAGGTCGGCGGCCCGGGTCCGCTCCTGAACACCACGCGCGGACAGCCTGCGGGCCAGGTTCCGCGTACGTCGCTCGGCTCCGGCGTGGATGTCCCGCGCGCGGGTGCGGGCCTCGGCGGCCTCGACGATCCGCCCGAGCAGGTCGACCGAGCCGGCGGTGAAGTCGCGTTCGGCGATCAGCTCGGCGCGCCGGCCGAGCTTGTTGCCGAAGCCGCCGACCAGGTCGGCGAGTCCGTCGGTGTCGCGGGTGTCGGTGACGGCACGCAGCAGCAGGTCGGTGAAGTCGGAGTCCTTCTTGACCGCGAAGAGGCCGGCGGCCTCGCCTTCGTCGGCGTTCATCTCCCGCTGGTAGCGGAAGAGTTCCGGGTCCAGGCCGAGATCGCCCAGGTGCTCGATCCAGCGGTCGTGGATCTCCTCCCAGTGCACCTCCAGGTGTGGGTAGGTCTTGCCCGCCTCCGTGAGGGCGTCGCGGAAGCCCTTCATGGTGCGACGCCGCCCGCGCGCGCCCGACTGGCCCTCGGCCGGGGCCCGTACGGCGGTGGACTCGGCCACGGGGAGGTTGTCGAGGCTCAGTCCGGGCCCGGGGCGGAAGGAGTACCAGGCCTCGGCGAACTTCCGCGGGTCGTTGGAGACCTGCCGCCCGCGCCACTCGCTGACCTTGCCCACGACGACGCACTCGCCGGTCAGCACGTG
Source organism: Streptomyces violaceus (assembly GCA_000715635.1). Classification (GTDB taxonomy): domain Bacteria; phylum Actinomycetota; class Actinomycetes; order Streptomycetales; family Streptomycetaceae; genus Streptomyces; species Streptomyces violaceus. The sequence goes on from KL569292.1 coordinate 36,567, forward strand.
CTGCCATTCCAGCGCGACGTGTCCGCAGTCGTCGGCGAGCAGGAACTTGCGCAGCACACCGGAGCTGGCGCCGCCGAGCGTGTTCCGGTGGCCCGGCAGCATCACCGAGAAGATCAGCTTGAGCAGCACCGACCCTGTCTCTTATACACAT
>KL569292.1:36929-37896 GCA_000715635.1 Streptomyces violaceus
GCCCGCGGGTGCGGGCCGGCGCGGCGGGCCGACGGGCTCCTCCTCGAAGAACTCCGCCTGCGTGGGCGCGGGGTCGGGCACGGCCTCGCCCACACCGCGCAGGTCAAGCACGGTGTCGGCGTAGCGCGCGCCGGCGGGCCCGATGGAGTAGAGGCGGACCCGGGACAGCTCGTACATGGCGGACTCTCGTAAGTCTTCGGCAGGTCGGGGAAGTTGGGCAGGACGGCGGGGGCCTAGGACGAGTGGAACGGCAGCCCGGCGTCGGCCACCAGTTCCAGGTCGTCGCTCTCCTCGGCGGGCAGCAGCGTCGGGGTGCCGTCGGTGACCGGGACGACGCCCAGCTCCAGCAGCTCGGCCATCGCGGCGCTGCCGCCCACGTCGCGCACCTGGAGCTGGTAGCGGGCGGTGGTGCGGTACGTGCCGCCGTTGTCGTCGCCGGTGCGCTGGAGGAAGCCGGATTCGGTGAGGAAGGCGACGGCCTTGGCGACGATGCCGGTGGTCGAACCGGCGAGCCGGCGCGCGTCCTTGGTGGCACCGGTCGCGCTGCGCCGCACCCAGATCCGCCAGGCGGCCTCAAGGCCGGGCGTGTCGGTGGCCGGGTCGGTGTTCTCGCCCTGCTCGGCGGCGCGCTCCTCCAGACGGCGGCAGGCCTGGCGCACGAAGGCGTCGACGCCGTTGACCGTGACCCGGCCGATGTAGCCGTCGTCGGCGAGGTCCTCGGGACGCGGGAACGCCATGGCGGCGACGGCGAGATGGGCGAGCCCGTGCAGGAACCGGTCGCCGCCGTCGGCGGACGTACGACGCGCGTAGTCGCCCATGCGCACGGCGAACACCGAGTCCTCGGCAGCGGTCACGGCCATGCCCGCGCGCGGGGACACCTCCAGCACGATGAGCCCCAGACCTGTGGCCACGGCGTCGGCGAGCCGCGCGAACGGCGGGTCCTCGCGGTACCGCCGCAGCAGGTCCG
>KL569292.1:38124-40071 GCA_000715635.1 Streptomyces violaceus
CGAGCCGCGCCGCGTCGGCGGCGTCGGCGGGGGTGACGGCGGCGGTGGCCGCCGGCGCCGGTCCCTCCGGCTCACTCCACTCGACGTGCTCGCTCACGGTCGGGGCTCCTTGTTCCTCTGGTAGTCGCTCATGCCGCTGGTACTCACTCATACCGCCGGTACACACTCATGCCGCTTCGGTCCGATCCGCCGCCATCCCCGCCGCGTCCAGCAACGCCGTCCCGACGATCAGGTCCGCCCCGCCGAACTCCGGATCATCGAGCTCGGCTCCGTCGTCCACGGCGAAGAGCAGCCTCTGCTCGCCCTGCCGATAAGCCGTACCGACCGGCGGACTGGCCGCGTGCACCGCCAGCAGGGCCACCAGGTACGGCAGTTCGGGATCCTGACGGCGGGCCTCGGCGAGCAGCCCGGACAGCCGGCGCGGGGCGTCGGCCGGCAGGTCGAGCAGCTCCTGCGCGGCGGCCATCTGCTCCTCGCTGAACCGGCTGTCGTCGGGCGTGGCGATGACATCCGGCTCGGGCATCTCCGCGCCCAGATGCTCCCGCTCCACCGGCGGCGTCAGCAGTATGTCGACGAGGTCCCCGACCCGGACGGACACCGGCGTGCGCAGCCCGGTGCCGCGGGCGAAGAAGGCGTCCGTGACGCGGACGGCCCGCTCGAGCGACAGCGGCAGGACGGGGGCGACGAGATGGCCGTAGAGGTCGATCCCCGACGTGGTCATCGGGGTGGCGAAGGCCTGCCGGTCCTGCTCGGCGCGGAACAGCGGTCCGGCCTCGAGCAGCCGGGACTGCAACTGCGTGTGCCGGCGGATGCAGTCCTTGACGATGTCGACGAGCTCGGCGGCCCGGCGCTTGTGCTCGGGGTCCTCGGACTCGTCACGGGCCTTGCGGATGTTGGTCAGGATCGCGTTCTCGTGGCGATAGCGGTCGGCGACGTGCTCCAGGGCCTCGGCGATCATGTCGGGCACGGTGCTCAGCCAGTCCACCGCGCGCACATTGCGCCGGGTCGCGTCGAGGGCCCTGCGCAGGGTCTCCGAGTACTGCACGGTGCGGTAGCGGGCCTGTTCGGCCGCGAGCTGGGCGTCGGCGAGCCGGCCGCGGCTGATCAGCACCTCCAGCTTGACCTCGGCGGCGATCTGCGCGCTGGTGACATCGGTGTCGAGGGCGCCGACGAGGACGTTGACCGCCTCGTCCGTCGTACGGAGATAGACCGTGCCGCCGGGGCCCGGGACCTCCTCGATCAGCTTGAAGTCGTAGTCACGGCGCACATACGTGCCGTCCGCCCCGAACGTGCCGTACACGGCGCGGAAGCCGCGGTCGACGCTGCCGACGTTGATCAGGTTCTCCAGGACCCAGCGGGCCACCCGCTCGTGCTGGGCGGCGGGCCGCTGCGACGCCTGCGCGGCGATGCGCGGGATGAGGCGGGCGACGATCTGGTCGTGGTCCGCGCCCGTGTCGAAGTCCATGTTCAGGGTGACGAGGTCGATGGCCGCGAGCGCGACCTCCGCCATGCCGTACACCGAGTACTCACCCGCGAGGTTGGCCTTGCGCGCGTCCAGGTCGTGGAGCGGCGCGGTGCAGGCGAGCGCGCGCAGACGCCGCGCCAGGCCCTCGTCGGCGGCCGGCCCCGGCGCGGGGCGCGGCCCCGCGCTGAACTGGGGCGGAACGCTGTCCGTCGATGCAGGCGAAGTCACGGTGCACAGACTAGGTCCTGGGTCTGACAACCACCCAAACGACGCGGGTACGCCCCCTCGGCGGCCCCGTCAGCCGTCCTCGCCGACCCGCCGCCGGTACACCTCCACGACCCGCTCCAGCGAGTCGTCCAGATAGCCGGCGAGCAGACGCTCGGCCTTGCCGCGCTCCCCGGCCTGAAGAGCCTCGAGAATCGCGATATTTCGTGCGATGTACGGCTCGTGCAGCCGCCGCGGCTCGTCCACCACGTGGAAGG
>KL569292.1:40314-40501 GCA_000715635.1 Streptomyces violaceus
AGGCGAGACGCAGTTCGGCGAAAACGCTGCGCATCAGCTCGGCGGTGCGCTCACTCACGGCGAGGGCGACCAGTTCCCGGTGGAAGTGGATGTTGGCCGTACCCACCCCCTTCCAGTCACCTTCCCGAGCCGCCCGCTGCCCCTCCGCGACGGCACCGGCGAGCCCGTCGAGGCCGTACGGCGGGGC
>KL569292.1:40742-42627 GCA_000715635.1 Streptomyces violaceus
TCGCGCCATCAGAGATGTGTATAAGAGACAGGTAGATGTCCTCGACGTCCTCCACGGTCAGGACCCGGACGAAGACGCCCCGGTTCAGCTCGTGGACGAGCAGGCGTTCGTGCGTGAGCAGGCGGAACGCCTCGCGCAGCGTGTTGCGGGAGACGCCGAGCGCGCCGCCGATGCTGTCCTCCGACAGTCGCGTCCCGGGCGGGAAGTAGCCCTCGGCGATCCGGCTCCTGAGGATGTCCGAGACCCGTTCGGCGGTGCTGGTGCGCCCCAGGAGAGCCCGGTCGTCGGCGAGGTCCTTCAGCTGCTCTGCCATGCGGGAATTCAATCGCACATCACAAGAAGAACCAACATGGGTATTGAGGGATCGTTGAACAATCCCCTACGGTGCTACGCACGGCGTCGCCTCCCCACACGGCGCCGACCGCTTCCGCACGGCACGGCTCACCCCGAAGCACCCCCGTCCTCCCTCTGCGAGGTGCCCATGAGCACGACCCCTCCACCGCAGGCCCTGACCGACGACACACGCCCCGACGCGGCCGAACGCACCGCCGACGACGGGGCGCTCGGCTGGCTGCGCGCTCTCGGCCCGCGTGGCCGCCGCGCGTTCGCCGGCGCCTTCGGCGGCTATGCCCTCGACTCGTACGACTACTTCACGCTGCCGCTGAGCATGGTCGCGCTGTCCGCCTACTTCGGCCTGAACAGCGGCCAGACCGGTCTCTTCACGACGGTCACGCTGGTGGTCTCCGCGATCGGCGGCGCCCTCGCGGGCGTCCTCGCGGACCGCATCGGCCGGGTGAAGGCGCTGATGATCACGGTGATCACCTACGCGGTCTTCACCGTCGCCTGCGGCTTCGCGCCCAACTACGAGACGCTGCTGGTCTTCCGCGCCCTCCAGGGCCTCGGTTTCGGCGGCGAGTGGGCGGTCGGCGCGATCCTCGTCGCCGAGTACGCGAGCGCCAAGCACCGGGGCCGCACGCTCGGCGCGATCCAGAGCTCCTGGGCCGTGGGCTGGGGCCTCGCCGTGATCGCCTACACGCTGGTCTTCTCGGTGGCCGGTGACGACCTGGCCTGGCGCATCATGTTCTGGACCGGGGCACTGCCCGCGCTGCTCGTCATCTGGCTGCGGCGCAGTGTGCACGACGCTCCCGAGGCCGCCGCCGCTCGTGAGCAGAGCGCGGACAAGGGTTCCTTCACAGCGATCTTCAAGCCCGGACTGCTGCGTACGACGATCTTCGCCGGGCTGCTCTCGACGGGTGTCCAGGGCGGCTACTACACGCTGGCCACCTGGGTGCCGACGTATCTGAAGTCCGAGCGCGAGCTGTCCGTCGTCGGCACCGGTGGCTATCTGACGTTCCTGATATCGGGCGCCTTCATCGGCTACCTCACCGGCGGCTACCTCACCGACAAGCTGGGCCGGAAGCGCAACATCTGGCTCTTCGCCCTGCTGTCGGCGATCTGCATCCTGGCGTACGCGAACATCCCGAGCGGCGCCAACACCCTGCTCCTGGTGCTCGGTTTCCCGCTCGGGTTCTGCATGTCGGCGATCTTCAGCGGATTCGGCTCCTACCTGAGCGAGCTGTACCCCACGGCGGTACGCGGCACGGGGCAGGGCTTCACGTACAACACCGGGCGCGCCGTGGGCGCCGTGTTCCCCACGATGGTCGGTTTCCTGGCCGACAGCTGGGGCGTCGGCGGCGCGCTGGTCTTCGGGGCGATCGGCTACGGCCTCGCGGCGCTCGCGCTGCTCGGGCTGCCGGAGACGCGCGGGAAGGAGCTCACGTGAACCGCACCGACACCGACGCACACACCCGTACCCGTACCGAGGACCGTCCCGTCGTCCTCGTCGACGAGCACGCGCACGCGTGGAGCCCGGAAACGGCCCGCG
>KL569292.1:42906-43061 GCA_000715635.1 Streptomyces violaceus
CTCGGTGCCCGCCGACTGGGCCTACGACATGCTGCTGTTCTGCCAGCGCAACCCCAAGCCCTGCCCGGTCCTCGACGTCACGGACGCCGGATCCTGGACCACCGTGCTCGCCGACGGCGCGGACCTGCGCACCGACCTGCCGCGCTACCGGGTGT
>KL569292.1:43302-43607 GCA_000715635.1 Streptomyces violaceus
GAGCCGACGGACGTGCGCGCCTACTGGCGGGACGACCTGGTGTCGTTCCTGATCGGATGCAGCTTCACTTTCGAGTGGGCGCTGAACGAGGCGGGCGTCCCGATCCGCCACGTCGAGCAGGGCCGCAACGTCCCGATGTACGTGACGAGTCGGCAGTGCCGTCCGGCGGGGCGGCTGCACGGACCGCTGGTGGTGTCCATGCGGCCGGTGCCGCCCCCGCACCTGGCCGCGGCGATCCGCGAGAGCAGTCTCCTGCCGGCGGTGCACGGCAGCCCCGTGCACTGCGGCGATCCGTCGGGGCTCGG
>KL569292.1:43822-46474 GCA_000715635.1 Streptomyces violaceus
ACCCCGTGCACTGCGGCGATCCGTCGGGGCTCGGCATCGACGACCTCGGCCGTCCCGACTTCGGCGACCCGGTGGACACCGAACCGGACGACATCCCCGTGTTCTGGGCCTGCGGAGTGACCCCGCAGGCGGCCGTGATGGCCTCGCGTCCGCCGTTCGCCCTCACGCACGCCCCGGGGCAGATGTTCCTCACCGACGCCCGCGACGAGCAGTACCGCGTGGCCTGACAGGAGATGCGACACGTGACCTCGATCGACCTGAACGCCGACCTCGGCGAGGGCTTCGGCCGCTGGCGGCTCACCGACGACGAACGGCTGCTGTCCGTGGTCACCAGCGCCAATGTGGCGTGCGGCTTCCACGCCGGGGACGCGGCCACCATGCGCCGGGTCTGCGAACTGGCGGCCGAGCGCGGGGTACGGATCGGCGCCCAGGTGTCCTACCGGGACCTGGCCGGGTTCGGGCGGCGCGCGATGGACGTGCCGTCCGCCGAGCTGGCGGCCGAAGTGGCCTACCAGATCGGCGCCCTGGAGGTCTTCGCCCGCGCCGCGGGCTCCCGCGTGGCCTACGTCAAACCGCACGGCGCGCTCTACAACCGGGTCGTGCACGACGAGGAGCAGGCCGCCGCGGTCGTCGACGGGGTACTCCTCGCGGATGCCGCGCTGCCCGTGCTGGGCCTGCCCGGCTCGCGTCTGCTCGGCCTGGCGGGCAAGGCCGGACTGCCGGTCGTGACGGAGGCGTTCGCGGACCGGGCGTACACCGACGCGGGGACGCTGGTGCCGCGCACGCTGGACGGCGCCGTGGTCACAGACCCGGAGGCCGTCGTGGAGCGGTCGTTGACCCTGGCCCGCTCCGGCGAGGTCTCCTCCCACTCGGGGACACGGATCGAGGTACGCGCGCGTTCCCTGTGCCTGCACGGCGACACGCCCGGCGCGGTGGAACTGGCGCGCCGGGTGCGGGAACGGCTGGAGACGTCGGGGATCCGGGTGGAGGCCTTCGCATGAAGGTCCGGCCCGTCGGCGAGGACGCGCTGCTCGTCGAGGTCGCCTCGGGCGACGAGGCCCAGGCCCTGCACGCGGAGCTGCTGCGACGCCGCGCGGAGGGCTCGCTGTCGGCCCGCGAGATCGTCCCCGCGGCCCGCACGGTCCTCCTCGACGGACTCGACGCCCCCGCCCGGCTGGCCGCCGAACTGACCGCCGCCGAACTGCCGCCCGCTCCCCCGCGCGCGCGTGAGGTGGTCGAGATCCCCCTGCGGTACGACGGCCCGGACCTGGCCGATGTCGCCGCGCACTGGGGCGTGCCGGAGCGGGAGGTCGCCCGCATCCACGCGGAGACGGAGTTCCGGGTCGCCTTCTGCGGCTTCGCCCCCGGCTTCGGCTATCTCACCGGGCTGCCGTCGCGCTACGACGTCCCGCGCCGGGCCACCCCGCGCACGGCCGTCCCCGCCGGGTCGGTGGCGCTGGCGGGCCCGTACACGGGTGTGTACCCGCGCTCGTCGCCGGGCGGCTGGCAGCTGATCGGCACGACGGACACCGTTCTGTGGGACCACGCGCGGGTACCGGCAGCGCTGCTGTCGCCGGGCACGCGCGTGCGGTTCGTCCCCGAGGCGGGGTCATGACAGATCGCGCCCTCGCCGTCGTACGGGCCGGGGCCCTGACCACCGTGCAGGACCTCGGGCGCCCCGGACACGCCCACCTCGGCGTCCCCCGCTCCGGTGCCCTGGACGGACCGGCCGCGGATCTCGTCAACCGGCTGGTCGGCAATCCGCCCGGGGCGGCCGTACTGGAGACGACGGTCAACGGCTGTTCCGTGCGCCCCCGTTCGACGGTCACGATCGCGGTGGCGGGCGCGCACTGCCGGGTCACGGTGGACGGCCGGCCCGTCCCCTGGGGCGCCCCGGTGCGCGTGCCCGCAGGGGCACTGCTGGACGTCGGTCCGGCCGTGTCGGGCGTTCGCGCGTACGTGGGCCTCTCCGGGGGCATCGCCGTCGAGCCCGTGCTCGGCAGCCGTTCGACGGACCTGCTGTCGGGGCTCGGCCCGGCCCTGCTCACGGACGGCACGGTGCTGCCGCTGGGCCGGCCGACCGGTGTGCACGCGCGCGTGGACGTCGCCCCGCAGCCGGCGCTACCGGCCGAGCTGGTCCTGAGGGTGACACTCGGCCCACGCGACGACTGGTTCACGCCGGAGGCCGTACGCGCCTTCGTCTCACGCGCCTACCGGGTGTCCGCCGCCGGCAACCGGATCGGGCTGCGCACGGAGGGCCCCGCCCTGGAGCGGGCCCGGCACGGTGAACTCCCCAGTGAGGGCATGGTGCTGGGCGCGGTCCAGGTCCCGCCCGACGGCAGGCCGGTGGTGTTCCTGGCCGACCATCCCACCACCGGGGGCTACCCGGTGATCGCGGTGGTCCGAGCCGCCGACCTTCCGGCCGCCGCCCAGGCGGTCCCTGGTACGCCGGTGCGCTTCGTGGCCGTACGGCGTCGCTGAGGAGTACCGGGTCAGGCGGCGTCCGGCTGCTCCGTCACCGACAGCGCGGCCAGTGCGGCCGACACGGCCGCGGAGGCTCGCAGGTCGAGCCGGGCGCTGGTCCCCCGGGCGCGGTGCCGTAGCTCGTCGGCGGCCAGTGTCAGGAGCTGGGGGAGCAGGTCGGTGCAGCGC
>KL569292.1:46705-48524 GCA_000715635.1 Streptomyces violaceus
CACCACAGGCTCGCCGACTTCGTCGGGACGGGGAAGTCGGGCTCGGGCGAGGGCGCGGGCCCGGTCGCGAGGCCGTGCTCCGCGAGCAGCGCGTGGAAGCGCAGGGCCAGTTGCCGGTGTCCCCGTTCGCCGGGGTGCAGCCGGTCCGCGCTCCACATGGCGCGGTCCGTGGTCCAGTCGCCCTCGCACGCGTGCAGGTGCAGGGCTTCGTACCGTTCGGACAGCGCGTGGACGACCGCGTTCACGGCCCGTTGCCGCCGCGCCAGCGGGTGGGCCAGCGCCCCCGGCAGGCCGAGCATGGTGCCCGGGTCGGGCAGGCACGCGGTGAGCAGGAACGCGCCCTGTTCGGTGCAGGCCTGGTACACCCGGTCGAGCCGGGCCGCCACGGCCTGGATGTCGAAGGTGCAGCGCAGGGTGTCGTTGACACCGACGACGACGGACACGAGCCCGGGCCGCAGCTCCAGCGCGGCGGGCAGCTGCCGCTCCAGCACGTCCCGGGTCTGCGCCCCGCTCGCCGCGAGGTTGGTGAACCGGGCGGGCCCCTCGGAGAGCCCGTCGGCGAGCAGCGCGGCCCAGCCGCGCCACCCGTCGCCGACGGGGTCGCCCACGCCCTCGGTCAGCGAGTCGCCGAGGGCCACGAAACGCGGGGTTCCCACGAACCGCGGGGGTCTCATGCCACGCCTCCGGGCACGTACGGGCGCACGGGGGCGGCCGCGTCGTGTGCGGCGAGGAAGGCGTCGACCGCCGCGTTCCAGCCGAAGCACTCCGCACGCGCGCGTGCGGCCTCGCGCCGGTCCGCCTCCAGGCCTTCGAGCAGCAGGTCCACGGCGTCCGCGAAGGCCTCCCCGTGGTCCGCCGCGACGGCCCCGGCCGGGCCGATCACCTCGGACAGCGCGGACGACGCGCTGGCCACCACGGGAGTGCCGCACGCCATGGCCTCCAGCGCGGCGAGCCCGAACGTCTCGGCGGGCCCCGGTGCCAGGGCGGCGTCGGCGGACGCCTGGAGCGCGCCGAGCAGCCCGCGGTCGGAGACATGCCCGAGGAAGGTGACCGGCAAGGCGCTCTCGCGTGCCCGCTGTTCGAGCCGCGCGCGCAGCGGACCGTCGCCCGCCACCACCAGCACCGCCCGTCGCCCGCGCCGCCGCAGCGTCTCCAGGGCGTCCAGCGCCGTGCCGGGCCGCTTCTCCACGGACAGTCGCGAGCACATCACGAGCAGCGTCTCGTCCCCGCGCGCGTGCCGAGCCCGCAGCTCCGGATCGCGCAGCGCCGGGTGCCGCTGCACCAGGTCGACGCCCAGCGGGGCGCGGACGACGTTGCGTGCCCCGATCCGCACGAACTCCCGCTCGGCGAACTCGGTGGTGCACACCACGCGCGCGTACGTGTGGGCCGTGCGGACGTTGAGGGCGTCGGCGGCACGCCGGGCGGCCCCCTCGGGCAGGCCCCAGGTGCGCAGCACGCCGTCGGCGGTCTCGTGGGAGACCATCACGGCCGGGACCCGGGCGCGCCGCGCCCACTTGCCGGTCCACCTGAGGGTCGTACGGTCGGACACCTCCAGCCGGTCCGGCGCGAGCTCCTCCAGGAGCCGGGCCACCCGCCGCTTGTCGGCGAGGACGCGGTAGCCGCCGGTGCCGGGCAGCAGCGGCCCGGGGAGGGTGATCACCCGCCCCTGCTCGGTCTCGCGGTCGCTCATCCGCTCGCCGGGGATGACGAGGACGGGCTCGTGCCCCGCCGCCTTGAAGCCCTTGCCGAGTTCGCGCAGAGCGGTGCGCAGACCGCCGGAGGCGGGTGCGACGAAGTTGGCGAGCCGGACGATCCGCAG
>KL569292.1:48732-49516 GCA_000715635.1 Streptomyces violaceus
GCCTGCCGTGGTTGCCCGAACGCGAGTCGCTCATGCCGCCACCACCGTCCTGCGCCCGGCGAGCACGTTCGTGTAGTGCCCGATCAGCTGGTCGCCGACGGCGGCCCAGGTGCGGCCCTCGACCGTGGCGCGCCCGGCGGCACCGAAGGCGGCCCGCAGTCCGGGATCGGCGGCCAGGGACCGCACCGCGTCCCGTACGGCGGTCGCGTCGCGCGGCGGGACCAGCAGCCCGGTGTGCCCGTGCGCGACCAGGTCCAGCGGCCCGCCCGCGGCGGGCGCCACGACCGGCAGACCGCTGGCCATGGCCTCCTGCACGGTCTGGCAGAAGGTCTCGAAGGGCCCCGTGTGCGCGAAGACGTCGAGCGAGGCGAAGATCCGGGCGAGATCGTCACCGGTACGGCGGCCGAGAAAGACCGCGCCGGGCAGCGCCTGCTCCAGGCCGGGCCGGCTGGGGCCGTCGCCGACGATGACGACCCGGACGCCCTCCAGACCGCAGGCACCGGCGAGGCGTTCGACCTGCTTCTCGGGGGCGAGCCGGCCCACGTAGCCGACGATCAGCTCGCCGTTGGGGGCCAGCTCGCGGCGCAGGGCCTCGTCGCGGCGGTCCGGCCGGAAACGTTCGGTGTCCACCCCGCGCGGCCACAGCTTGACCCGGGGCACACCGTGCGTCTCCAGGTCGTTGAGGGCAGCGCTGGACGGGGCGAGGGTGAGGTCGGCGGCACCGTGGACGGAGCGGATGCGCCGCCAGGCGGCGGCCTCTCCGGCGCCCATGTACGTACGGGCG
>KL569292.1:49752-51594 GCA_000715635.1 Streptomyces violaceus
CCCATGTACGTACGGGCGTATCCGGCCAGGTCGGTCTGGTAGACGGCGACGGCGGGGACGCCGAGGCGGGCGGCGGCGGCCATGCCGCGCACGCCGAGGACGAACGGGCTGGCGAGGTGGACGACATCGGCACGGTGCTCGATGAGGGTGGCGGCCAGGCGGCGGCTGGGGAGGGCGACGCGGACCTGGGGGTAGCCGGGGAGCGGGAGGGAGGGGACGTGGACGACGCGGCACGGTGCGGAGGCGTCGGGCTTGTTCCCGGGCGCCGGGGCCGGGGCCACGACGACGGGGGTGTGACCGCGATCGACGAGGTGCCGGGCGGTCTGGAGCGCGCAGTGGGCCACGCCGTTCACGTCGGGGGGAAAGGATTCGGTCACGATGACGACACGCATACCGGTGTTCTCGCCGGGCCGAACGTGGCCGCGTCAACGTGGATCTTTCCGAACGAGGAACGTCCTATGAGCGTTCTGAGGTGCACCCGCGCAGGTCAGGCCGCGTCCATGCGCTCCTGACCCGCGAGTCACCCCTCGTTCACCCGGGCGGCCTGATTCCGCCCCGGCGTCCTGCCGCGGAGGGGGGTCACACAGCGGTCTCCTCGGGACCGATCCGGCTGCGTACGGCCGTCTGGACCTCGGCCTCCTCGGCCGGGTCGGCGGCGAGCCGGCGCAGTCGCTCCACGACCCGGGTGTCGCCGGTCTCGGCGTGCCGGGCGGCGATTTCGCGGGTGGTCTCCTCGCAGTCCCACAGGCATTCGACGGCGAAGCCGGTGGCGAAGGAGGGGTCGGTGGCGGCGAGGGCCCGGGCGGCCCGGCCGCGCAGATGGGAGGAGGCGGTCTCACGGTAGACGTGGCGGAGCACGGGTGCGGCGCAGGCGATGCCGAGCCGTCCGGTGCCGTCGACCAGGGTCCACAGGGTCGGCGCGTCGGGGCCTTCGCCGCGCACCGCCTCCCGTAGTGCCGCGAGGACCAGATCCCGGTCCTGCACCCCGCCCAGGCAGGCGAGGACGCGTCCGGCGGCGGCACCCAGCTCGTCCGGTCGGTGCGCCCAGCCGCGGGCCCGGTCCACGGCGGCGAGACTGCGCATGCGTTCGAAGGCGTCGACGGCGGCTTCCACGACGACCGTCGAGCCGGTGGCCACGGCGCCCTCGATCAGGTCGAGGGCGTCGGGATCGTTGCCGTCGGCGAGGTAGCGCAGGGCGGTGCACCGGGCTCCGTCGCCGCCGTCCTTCGCGGCCCGGACGATCTCGGCCCGGTCCTCGGGCCCCGCCACCGCGGTGAGGCAGCGGGCAGCCGGGACATGGAGTGCGGCGCCCCGGTCGAGGCCCTGCTGGGCCCATTCGAAGACGGCCTGCACGCTCCATCCCGGGCGCGGGCCCGTCGGCCGCATCTGCCGCTGCCAGCGGTCGAAGCTGCCGGCCTCGTGGGCGGCACGCACGCGTGTGGCGATGGATTCGCGCGGATCCTCGGCCCACAGCCGCCACGGCCGGGGCTCGAAGGCATCGCGGACGGTGGCGGCCAGCTCGGCCTCCCCCTCCGGATCGGCCGGGAACCGGGCGAGGACGGGCGCGGCGAGGGCCCGCAGGCCCGCGTCGTCGTCCCTGAGGGCGAGTTCGTCGAGGGCCCAGGCCCAGTTCGAGCCGTGGGCGGCGTACCTGCGCAGCAGTGCGAGCGCGTCCCGCCTGCCGTAGGAGGCGAGGTGCCCGAGGACGGCGAGGGCGAGCCCGGTGCGTGACTCCTCGGTGTCGAGGACGTCCTCGGCGTCGAAGAGATGGGCCTCGATCGCGTCCAGCTCGCCGTTCAGGTCGAGGTAGAGGCGGGCGTAGTAGAGGGAGCGGTTCTCCAC
>KL569292.1:51834-53511 GCA_000715635.1 Streptomyces violaceus
CCCCTGCCAGTCGTGGCGGGGATCGCGCAGCACACAGTGGTTCAACGCCGCGAGCGCCTCGGGGCGCGGGGCGGTGAGCGCGTGCAGCGTGCCGTCGCCGCGGCCCCGCTGGAGCAGGCCGAGCAGCGTACCGCTGGGCGCTATGACCGGATCGAACATGGGAAACAGCCTCACATCAAGCGTCGACGCAACCGGGGACGTGTACTACCTGGCCGCGCGACAACACGTCGGAGTGCCCGCCGTTTCCTGCTTGCTGTAGACCATCTTCCTCTGCCTCTCGTCGGTGGCCCCTGCGGACCGCGTCACGGCCCGCGCGGTGCGGCAACACCTGCCCAACCATCACGTCCGTGAACCACGTCGTCATGATGACTCGGCTCTTCCGTCTGCCGCGACCGAAATTTCGGCGGCCCTGTACCGCCTCCCCCGTTTTCTGTGTCGTTCCAGGTCAGACTGGTCGGCTCAGCGCTCGCCGAACAGTTCGAGCAATTCCGTCCGGCCGAACATCCGGGCCGTGTCGACGGCCGAGGGCGTGCCGGCGGACGGGTCGGCGCCGCCCTCCAGGAGGGCTTTGATCACGTCCGTCTCGCCCTTGAAGGCCGCTCCCGCGAGCGGGGTCTGGCCTCGGTCGTTCACCCGGTCGGCCTCGGCGCCACGGGCGAGGAGCGCGCGCACCGCGTCGGAATGGCCGTGATAGGCGGCGAGCATCACGAGCGAGTCGCCGCGGTCATTGGTGAGGTTGGCCGGAACACCCGCGTCGACATACGCCACGAGCGCCTCGGTCCGTCCCCGCCGGGCCAGATCGAAGATCTTGGTCGCCAGCTCCACGACCTCGGGGTCGGGGACTTCGGTCATCGGCCGGACCGCCTCTCCACTGCTCATCACGCCGGGTGCGCACGTCTGCGAGTAGTGCAGCCGTACGAGTGAATCGCCAGGGTACTGGCTCGCGCGGCACATGACCCGATGTGCCCGAGGTAAAGATCACTACAGACCCGGGCGAGCACAACACCCCAGCTCGACCGGTTCCGGGACCACTCCGCAGCCCGGGGGAAACCACACCATTTCCACCCAGTTGCACCTTTTATCGTATGGATACATCCTGTGAGCCTGGAAGTACTCATGGTGACTGTCCCCGCGAACCAGGAGAACCCAAATGATTCTCTCCATCTCAGGCGTGGTCCTGCTCGGCATCGTCGTCTTCATCTTCTTCCGCAAGGACGGCCTCAAGGCGTCGCACGCCGTGGTCGCGATGCTCTTCGGCTTCTACCTGGCCAGCACGGCCATCGCCCCGAGCATCAAGGCAGGCGGCGAGAGCCTGGCGAGCCTCCTCGGCGGAATCAAGTTCTGACGGCCCCGCATCCCGTACGCATCCCGCCCGTAGGCACTCTCTGGAGGCAGCAGTGGCCCGGCGCCCCCTCCCCCGCATTCTGAGCAACGGCAGCGCGCAGCTCGTCCGGAGCCGGGAGCTGGCCCGGACGGCCGCCGACAGCGCCACCGACGTCCTCCACCCGCTGATCACGATCACACGCGGTCTGCGCCGGCTGGCAGCGGCCGGACGGCGCAGATGGAGCGAGACCCCCAAGGACAAACGGGGAGCGCTGCTGTTCCTGGTGGCCTCCGTCATCCTGGTCGTGGCGCTGATGCCGTACGGACCGCTGCTCGCCGCCATCACCCTGATGG
>KL569292.1:53709-55194 GCA_000715635.1 Streptomyces violaceus
GACAGGGCCCGACGAGTCGCAGGCCCAGCGCCTGCAGTCCCTGTACGAGGCGCTCGTGCCGTACTTCTCCACCGCCGAGGACCCCGAGCCGCTGTACTCCCACGGCGGGACGTGGGAGAAGGCCTTCCCCACCTACGCCTTCGACGGCACCGGCCGGATCTCGCACCTGGTGATCCACTACCCGGCGTACTTCGCCGACGGCGAGGCCGAGGCCCGCGCCCGGATCGAAGGCCTGCTCGCGGCCAAGTCGGGCCGGGGGCGCGAGTACCACTTCTCGTGGGAAGAGGAGGGCAACCAGTTGACGGTCAGCGTGCTCATGCCGCTCGCCGTCGACATCGCCGCCCAGCGCTTCGTCACCGCTCCGGGCGAGACGGTCCTCGGCTTCACCGACCCCAGCCGGGTCCAGCGCACCCTCCCCCTGTCCTACGGCGAGCAGCAGCGGGACGTGCCCCCGGTCGTCTGGCGCACGGGCCTGCGCTCCACCGAGCCGCATCTGCTCGCCCTCGGCCAGCCGGGCACCGGCACCTCGACCCTGCTGCGGTCCATCGCCCTGCAGGCCCTCCAGCACGGCGACGTGGTGATCATCGACGGCGGAGGCACCGGCGAGTACGCCTGCCTGACCGGCCGGGACGGGGTGCTGGCCGTGGAATGCGGCCTCCCCGGGGTACTGGCGAGCCTGGAGTGGGCCGCGGCCGAGACCGAGCGCCGGCTGATCGCCGCCAACCGTGCCCACCAGGCGGGCCACCCGCCACCGGACGACACCAAGCGTCCCCTGTGGATCCTCCTGGACCGCCCGACGGCGTTCACCCATCTGGCCGCCGCCCAGGACCGCAAGGACCCGCAGTCCCTCCTCCAGGTCCCGCTCCGGCACGGCCGCCCGGCGAACGTGACGGTGGTCGTGGCCGAGCAGCTCGACACCATGGACGCCCTCGGCGAACCCGTGCGCCGGCACACCCGCGCGCGCGTGGTCCTCGGGCCGGCGACGGCCGCGCAGCTCGAGTCCGTCCTGGGCGCACCCCCGCACACCACCCCCGTCGAGGAGGTCCCGCCCGGCCGCGGCTACGCCCGCCTCGGCATGGGCCCGGTCCACCGCCTCCAGGTCCCGGCCACGCCGAACCCCTACGACGACGCGACGTCCGACGCCCACCGCCAGGCGGTCCTGGACCTTCTCCCGCCGCGCACGACACCGGCGGACGGGGAGACGGTCCCCGAGCCGGAGGGGACGGAAGCGGAGCCGCTCGCGACGGACCCGAAGCCGGAACCCGTGCCGGATCCGGTACCGGTCCTCACGAAGCCGAAGGACTCGATTCCGAATCCGGTACCCGTACTGACGAAGCCGGCGAAGACGAAAGCGAAGGCGACCTAGCCACGCCAGGCGACCCGGCCACACCGACGCGGAGCACAACGCCACAGCGGAGCGCTACGCCACGAACGTCCGCGGCGCCTCTCCGGCCCCCGCACCGCCCTCCTCCACGATCCGCGCCG
>KL569292.1:55452-57451 GCA_000715635.1 Streptomyces violaceus
GGTGACCGGCAGCCGCACATACCCCTCGAACGCACCATCCACGCCGAACCGCGGTCCTGACGGCACCCGCACCCCCACCCGCTCCCCCGCCTCGGCAAGCCGCGACCCCGAGAGCCCTCCGGTCCGCACCCACAGCGTCAAACCGCCCCGGGGCACCTCGAACTCCCACCCGGGCAGCTCCCGCCGCACCGCTGCCACGAGTTCGTCGCGGTTCTCCCGCGCCTGCTCCCGCCGCACCTCCACGGCCTGTTCCCAGCCCCCCGTCCCGAACAGCCAGTTGACGGCCAGCTGCTCCAGTACGGGCGTGCCGAGGTCGGCGTAGGCCCGCGCGGCGACCAGACTGCGGATCACATCCGGAGCGGCCCGCACCCATCCGATGCGCATCCCGGCCCAGAACGCCTTGCTCGCCGACCCCACCGTGATCACCGTGGACCCGGCCGGGTCGAAGGCACACACCGGCCGCGGCATCCGCACTTCCGGATCGAGCCACAGCTCGCTCATCGTCTCGTCGGCGATCAGCACGGTCCCCGCGGAGCGCGCCGCGTCCACCAGCCGCCGCCGCTGGTCCTCGTCGGCGAGCGCACCGGTCGGGTTGTGGAAGTCGGCGACGACGTACGCGATCCGGGGTGCGGCGTCCCGCAGGACCTGCCGCCAGCGGTCCATGTCCCAGCCGGTGAGCCCCTCGGCCATCGCGACGGGCACGAGCCGGGCCCCGGCCTCCCGCATGAGCTGGAGGATGTTGGCGTATGAGGGCGACTCGACGGCGATGCGCTCACCCCGCCCGGCGAACAGATGGCAGATCGCGTCGATCGCGCCCATCGCCCCGGTCGTCACCATGATCTGCTCGGGCATGGTCGGGATCCCGCGCTCCGTGTACCGCTCGGCGATCATCGCCCGCAGCGCCGGCAGCCCGGCGGGATAGTCGCCGTGTGTGTGCGCGTACGGCGGCAGTTCCTCCAGGGCACCCTGCACGGCCCGGGTCAGCCACGGCTCGGGGGCCGGCAGCGCCGCACAGCCCAGGTCGATCATCGAGCCGAGCGTCTCGGGCGGCAGCGGTTCCAGGCCGCGCGCTGGCAGCGGGTTCCCGGCCGGTACGGCGGTCCAGCTGCCCGCGCCGCGCCGGGACTCCAGGAAGCCCTCGCTGCGCAGCGCCTCGTACGCGGCGGCGACCGTCGTACGGCTGACGGTCAGGGAGAGGGCGAGTTCCCGCTCGGCGGGCAGCCTGGCGGCCACCGGGACCCGTCCTTCGAGCACCAGCAGGCGGATGCCGTCGGCGAGCGCGCGGTAGGCGGGCGGCCGGCGCGTGCCGGGCCCTGCCGGCCGCTCCTGCTGGGAGTTGAGTAGCCGGGCCAACTGCGCCGCACCCACGGCCGAAGTCCACTGTGCCATCGGAATCAGTCCACCTTCCCCGGATTGGCCATGGATGACCTCTCCACCCAAGCCACAGGGTGTCATGCATCAGTCCACTGACACCACAGGGGGGCACATCATGTCCACGCGGCGCCATCTCACCCGGCGGCTGACCCAGCTCTACGCCGGTCTCGCGCTGTACGGCGCGAGTTCGGCGCTGCTCGTCCGGTCAGGGCTCGGCCTGGAGCCGTGGAACGTGCTGCACCAGGGCCTCGCCGAGCGGACCGGACTGTCGATCGGCGTGGTGCTGACCCTCCTGGGCGCGGCGGTGCTGCTCGCCTGGATCCCGCTGCGCCAGCGGCCGGGCCTGGGCACGGTCTCCAACGTGCTGGTCATCGGCATGGCGATGGACGCGACGCTGGTCCTGTTGCCCGACGCGCACGGCCCGGTGGCGCGCGTGACGCTGATGGTGACGGGGATCGTCCTGAACGGCGCGGCGACCGGCCTGTACATCGCGGCCCGCTTCGGCCCGGGCCCGCGCGACGGCCTCATGACGGGCCTGCACCAGCGCACGGGGGTCTCGATCCGCCTGGTGCGCACGGCCATCGAGTTCGCGGTCGTGGCGACCGGCTTCGCGCTGGGCGGCACC
>KL569292.1:57620-61078 GCA_000715635.1 Streptomyces violaceus
CGGCCATCGAGTTCGCGGTCGTGGCGACCGGCTTCGCGCTGGGCGGCACCGTCGGCGTCGGCACCCTCCTGTACGCGGTCTCGATCGGCCCCCTCGCCCAGCTGTTCCTGCGCGCGTTCGCCGTCCCCCCGGCATCCGGCGGCAGTACGGTCGTTGCCACCGGTCAACCCCGAGGAGCGATACTGCGTCCGTGACCCCGCGGATACGCCATCCCTATCTCGACCATCCCGGCCCGATCGCCTTCGCCCACCGGGGCGGGGCCGCGGACGGCCTGGAGAACACCGTGCGGCAGTTCCGGTGCGCCGTCGAGGCGGGTTACCGGTACATCGAGACCGACGTCCACACCACCCGGGACGGCAAACTCGTCGCCTTCCACGACGCGACCCTGGACCGGGTGACGGACGGGGCGGGCCTGATCGCCGACCTGCCGTGGCAGGAGGTACGGCACGCGCGCGTGGCGGGCGAGGAACCGGTGCCCCTCTTCGAGGAACTCCTGGAGACCTTCCCCGACGTGCGCTGGAACGTCGACGTCAAGGCGGAGGCCGCCCTGCTGCCCTTCCTGGACCTGGTCGGGCGGACGAACTCCTGGGACCGGATCTGCCTCGGCTCGTTCTCCGAGGCGCGCGTGGTGCGCGCCCAGCGGCTGGCCGGCCCGCGCCTGGCCACCTCGTACGGCACCCGGGGCGTGCTCAACCTGCGGCTGCGTTCCTGGGGGCTGCCCGCCGCGGTGCGCCGCTCGGCGGTCGCCGCCCAGGTCCCCGAGATCCAGTCCGGTATCCAGGTCGTGGACCGCCGCTTCCTCCACGCCGCCCACGCGCGGGGGCTCCAGGTGCATGTGTGGACCGTCAACGACCCCGAGAGCATGCACCGGCTTCTGGACCTGGGTGTGGATGGCATCATGACCGATCACATCGACACGTTGCGCAAGGTCATGGAGGACCGCGGCGTCTGGGTCTGACACCCCGCCCCGCCGCCTCTGCGCGTTCACGGGGAAGCGAGGGCACGGGTGGGCACCGGCACCGTGCGGACACCGCAGGACGACGGGGCGGCGGATCTCGGACGCGAGCAGCGCGGCTGGTACTTCTACGACTGGGCGTGCTCCGTCTACTCGACGAGCGTGCTCACCGTCTTCCTCGGCCCCTATCTGACATCGGTCGCCGAGTCGGCGGCCGACGCCGACGGGTACGTCCACCCCCTCGGGATCCCGGTGCGCGCCGGGTCCTTCTTCGCCTACTCGGTGTCCCTTTCGGTGATCGTGGCCGTGCTGGTGATGCCCCTGGTGGGTGCCGCCGCCGACCGCACCGGCCGCAAGAAGCCCCTGCTCGCGGCCGCCGCCTACACGGGGGCCACGGCCACGACGGCCATGTTCTTCCTGGACGGCGACCGCTATCTGCTCGGCGGGGCGCTCCTGGTCGTCGCGAACGCGGCGCAGTCCGTGGCGATGATGCTCTACAACTCCTACCTGCCGCAGATCGCCCCGCCCGAGCAACGGGACGCGGTCTCCTCCCGCGGCTGGGCCTTCGGCTACGCGGCGGGATCGCTGGTCCTCGTCGTCAACCTGGTCCTCTATACCGGGCACGAGAGCTTCGGCATCTCCGAGAGCACGGCGATCCGCATCTGCCTGGCGTCGGCCGGCCTGTGGTGGGGCGCGTTCGCCCTCATTCCGCTCCGGCGGCTGCGCGATCGCAGGTCCACCGGGCGCGTGGCGACCCTCCCCGGCTTCCGGCAGCTCGCGGCGACCGTCCGCGACATGCGCCGCCACCCGCTGACCCTGGCTTTCCTGCTCGCGTACCTCGTCTACAACGACGGCATCCAGACGGTGATCTCCCAGGCCTCGGTCTACGGCTCCGAGGAACTGGGCCTCGGGCAGTCCACGCTGATCGGCGCCATCCTGCTGGTGCAGGTGCTGGCGGTGGCGGGCGCGCTGACGATGGGCAGGCTGGCCCGGACGTACGGGGCCAAGCGCACGATCCTCGGCTCGCTCGTCGCGTGGACGATGACGCTGGCGGCCGGCTACTTCCTGCCGGCCGGGGCCCCGGCGTGGTTCTTCGTCCTGGCCGCCGGGATCGGACTGGTCCTCGGCGGCAGCCAGGCGCTGTCCCGCTCCCTGTTCTCCCATCTCGTCCCGCCCGGGAAGGAGGCCGAATACTTCTCCGCGTACGAGATGAGCGACCGCGGCATGAGCTGGCTCGGGCCGCTGCTGTTCGGGCTCACCTACCAGCTGACCGGGAGCTACCGGGACGCGATCATCTCGCTGGTGGGCTTCTTCGTCATCGGATTCGTCCTGCTCACCCGGGTACCCGTGGGGCGTGCGATCCGTGAAGCGGGGAATCCGGTTCCTGACAGGATTTAGCACTCGACGCGAAAGGGCTGTAGTGTACGCGTTTGGCCTGCCAGGCGTACCGTTACTGCGCGTCAAAGATGCCGAAACGCTGGGTTACATCTGCTAGCAGATGTGACAAACCGGGCGCTGGTGGGTACTGCAAGGGTTGACAAGGCTGCGGCTACGACGGCGACGCATGACCCGGAACGGGACTCGGAACGGGAATCTTTACCGCCGACCGGACGTTGACCGGATGACGACGACAGCGACACCTGTCCTGTGGGCGACAAGCCCGGGAGGCACGATTCATGAGTGAGCGAGCTCTTCGCGGCACGCGCCTCGTGGTGACCAGCTACGAGACGGACCGCGGCATCGACTTGGCTCCGCGCCAGGCCGTGGAGTACGCATGCGAGAAGGGGCACCGGTTCGAGATGCCCTTCTCGGTCGAGGCGGAGATCCCGCCGGAGTGGGAGTGCAAGGTCTGCGGGGCCCAGGCACTCCTCGTGGACGGCGATGTCCCGGAAGAAAAGAAGGGCAAGCCCGCGCGTACGCATTGGGACATGCTGATGGAGCGGCGCACCCGTGAGGAACTCGAAGAGGTCCTCGAGGAGCGCCTGGCGGTTCTGCGCTCCGGTGCGATGAACATCGCGATTCATCCCCGGGATAGCAGCCGCAAGTCGGCCTGACCCCGTCCGGGCCCGGCCGAACAGCGCGTCAGAACCGCGGGCGCCGTACTTCACGTACGGCGCCCGCGGTTTTTGTCGTGCCTCGTGTGTCCCTTGTGTCTCGTGTGCCTGGCTGCCGGGACGCTCAGTGCGTCAGCGGCGGGCGCGGCTCCTTCGGGGCGTCGCCCGGCTCGTCCCTGATGACCTCGCCCTGGACGACCTTGCCGTCGGGGCGGTGCATACGGGCCTGCTGGAACGCTCCGCCCAGGGTGCCCGGGTCGGCCTCGCGGAGCTTGCGCTCGAAGGTGCGCTCCGCGGAGCGGCTCACGGCCTTCTGGACCGGCGGCAGCAGCAGGAGCAGACCCACCGCGTCCGACACCAGGCCGGGGATCATCAGCAGCAGACCGCCCAGCATCATCAGGCCGTTGCCCTCGCTGTTCGGCCGGGCCGCCGCCGGCATCGCACCGCTC
>KL569292.1:61359-61867 GCA_000715635.1 Streptomyces violaceus
ATGTGTATAAGAGACAGGACGAGGAAGACCACCAGCCCGCTGGACGCCCCCGCGACCACCGTGAGCAGCCAGATCTCCAGCACGAGCCACGCGGCGAGCCCCAACGGCAGGAACGTACGCAGCCGGGAGCGCCGGGGCCGGGCAGGGGTGCTGGGGGTCTGAGCGCCAGTCGTCATGCCTCCAGTGTGCCTGGACCCGGCTCAGTCCGGGATAAGGGCAGATCAGCCGCTCCTGTCAGCGACCCCAGAGGTCCGCTAGGGCTTGGCCGGCTTGCCGCCGCGCCCCGTGACCTTGCCGACCCGCTCCCCCACGCCCCACGCCGTGACCCGCCACAACGCCTCGACGAGGATGTCGCGGCTCATCTTGGAGTCGCCGTGCTCGCGCTCGACGAAGGTGATCGGCACCTCGACGACGTGGTAACCGGCCTTGACCGAGCGACGCGCGAGGTCGACCTGGAAGCAGTAGCCCTGCGAGGCGACCTCCTCGAGGCCGAGGCCCTCCAAGGTCT
>KL569292.1:62116-63855 GCA_000715635.1 Streptomyces violaceus
GGAGATCACCTCACGGGACTTCGGCCAGTTCACCACCCGGCCGCCGGGCACCCAGCGCGAGCCGAGCACCAGGTCGGCGCTCTTGAGGGCGGTGAGCAGACGGGGCAGCTCCTCGGGCTGGTGGGAGCCGTCGGCGTCCATCTCGATCAGCACGCCGTAGTCGCGCTCCAGGCCCCAGCGGAAGCCCGCCAGGTAGGCGGCGCCCAGGCCCTCCTTGCCCTTGCGGTGCAGCACGTGGACGTGGTCGTCCTCCACCGTCAGCTCGTCGGCCAGCTTGCCCGTGCCGTCCGGGCTGTTGTCGTCGGCCACGAGTACGTGCGCCTCGGGGACGGCCTCGCGCACCCGGCCGACGATGCTCTTGATGTTCTCCGCCTCGTTGTAGGTCGGGATGATCACCAAGGCCGTGCCGAGCGGGCCGAACTTCCTCCCCTGGGCTCCTGCCGCGAGGGTTCCGTCGCCGTCGTTCACTGATGCCCCTTCAAGTCCGTACGCAGGGATCCACCATAGTGGGCCCGGCCTGCGGTGACGTGACAGGACGTTCGAACGGTGGTGTCGAATCCGCAGGGCACGGGTAAGAATGCGCTTTCGCGGGCGAGCGTACGGCGGATGGGGGCCCGGCGCCCTTCGGGCCGACCTGGGACCCGCTGGCTGCGGGTCGACCGAAAGCCGTTGTCTACTGAGCGTCCGGGCCCCTCCCGGGTCACACCTCCCCGACCGGCCGGAACGTTCCCTCGGCGCTGTGCCGGCCTGAGCCTGGCTCCCAGTGGCGGTGCCCGGTGCGGCACACCGTCCCTGACCCGGCGGCGCTGCGGCGAGTGCGCGGACGTTCCCGGTCGGGCGTCCGGTGGTGGACTCCGCCGAACCTACCGGCCACCTGCGGCCGCCTGTCAACAGCCGTTTGACCTGCGCATCTCCCGGCAAAGGCCTGGTCAGTGCGGAGGATGCGCAGGTCGCGTGCCGGGGGCGCGGCACACGATCGCGTGCGCGCCACCCCCGTAGATCACTCGCCCGGCCGTACGAAGACCGTGCGTCCGCCCACCACGGTGCGCAGACAGACGGGCAGGTCGCGGCCCGGGGTCAGGTCGGGCAGCCCCGGGGTGCCGGAGCGGGGATCCGTCGACCAGCGGGCGACCCGGTCGTCCGGGGCCTGCACCACGAGTTCGCCGGTGTGCCACACCGCGTAGTCGGCGGGGGCGCCCGGCACCAGGACGCCCGCGTCGTCCCTCCCCACGGCCCGCCATCCGCCGCGCGTGTGCGCCGTGAACGCGGCGCGCACGGAGACGCGGTGCTCCGGCGTGCGGTGGAAGGCGGCGGCCCGGACCGTGCCCCACGGGTCGAGCGGGGTGACCGGGCTGTCGGAGCCGAAGGCGAGCGGGACCCCGGCCCGCAGCAGGGCGGCGAACGGGTTCATCGCACCTGCCCGCTCGGCGCCCAGCCGTTGCGCGTACATGCCGTCCTGGCCGCCCCACAGGGCGTCGAAGGCAGGCTGCACGGAGGCGGTGAGGCCGAACTCGGCGAAGGCGGCGATGGCGTCCGGAGTGAGCATTTCGGCGTGCTCGACGCGATGGCGGGCGGCGCGGACGCGGGCGAGGCCCAGCTTCTCGGCGGCGGCGCGCACGCCCTCGACCACGGCGTCCACCGCCGCGTCGCCGATGGCGTGGAAACCGGCCTGGAGACCCGCCTCGGTGCAGGCGACGACATGGGCGGCCACGGCGGCGGCGTCCAGGTAGGCATTGCCC
>KL569292.1:64031-67236 GCA_000715635.1 Streptomyces violaceus
GTGCAGGCAGGCCGTGTGCGAGCCGAGGGCGCCGTCGACGAACAGGTCGCCCGCGGCCCCGATCGCGCCCAGCTCTCGCGCCTTGGCGACGTCCCGCTCGGCCCAGTAGCCGACGACGCGCGGCCCGGGTTCCTCGGCGGCGAGGCGCAGCAGGCCGGTGAAGTCGTCCTCGGAGGAGATCTCCGGGCCGGCACACTCGTGCACCGTGCCGATGCCGAGGGAGACGGCGTGCGCGAGCGCGGCGCGCTGCGCGTCGACGCGCTGCTGAGGCGTTACGGCCGCGAACGCGGCGGCCCGTACGGCGTGGTGGGCGTCGGCGGTGAGCGGTCCGTCCGCGCGGGCGACGTCGGGAACCAGGTCGAGCAGGGCCGTGGTGACGACCGCCGAGTGGACGTCGATCCGGCTGAGGTAGAGGGGCCGGTGTCCGGCGGCCTCGTCCAGCTCCGCACGCGTCGGGGGGCGACCGCCGGGCCAGCGGGCGGCGTCCCAGCCGTGTCCGAGCAGGACGCGGTCGTCCGGGCGGGAGGCGGCGAAGTCCCGCACGAGGGTCAGGGCGGCCTCGAGAGAGGGAGCGGCGGACAGATCGAGTCCGGTGAGCGCGAGGCCGGTGGCAGTGGTGTGCACATGCGCATCGGTGAACGCCGGAGTGACCAGTGCGCCGTCGAGGTCGATCACCTCGTCGACCCCGTCCACGAAGGCGTCCGCGGCCCCCTCCGACCCCACCCAGGCAACCTGGCCACGTTCCACGACCATCGCGGTGGCGAACGGATCGGCAGGACTGTGAACCTCTCCACGACGGAGCAGGACGGTCTTCGACGGGGCGCTGGACTCACTCATGGACAACAGTCTCGCGCCTGACCCCGGTCACTCCGAACCAGGGTCGCCTGCAACGCCCGACGGTGATCAGATCCGCGGCGGCCGCGCCTCGTACGGCGTGGACAACACCACCGTCGTCCGCGTCGAGACCCCCGCCAACGTCCGCACCCGGGCCAGCAGTTCCTCGAGCTCGTGCGGCGTCGATACCCGCACCTTGAGGATGTAGTTCTCGTCCCCCGCGACACTGTGGCACGCCTCGATCTCCGGCACGCCCGCGAGCCGCTCCGCGATGTCGTCAGGGGCGCTGGGGTCGAACGGTTTGACCGAGATGAACGCGGTCATGGGCAGCCCGACGGCCTCCGGGTCGACGACCGCGGCATAGCCGCGGATGACGCCGCGCTGCTCCAGCCGGCGCACCCGCTGGTGCACGGCCGACGTGGACAGACCCGTGGCCTTGCCCAGGTCGGTGTAGCTCATCCGCCCGTCCTTGACGAGCAGCTGCACGATCTGTCGGTCCAGCTCCTCCATGGCGCAAGAACCTACAGTGCGGTTGATCTCCTCGGATACCTGAGCGGCCCAGGTCATGCCCGGTTCGTGATGTGGCCGGAAGCCGACGGTCAGCCGCCCGGGGACAAAACCACCACAGTGGGCACCTGCGCGCGGCATGTGACGAACGCCACAGGGCTCGAACGGTCTCCGTGATGTTCTCGTGATTACCGCCGAGAGGGGACGGGAAGTGCTTGCTGTGGTCGAGGCCGCAGCGCCTGAACGGCCCAGTCCGAGGGGGAGAACCCAATGCAGAGTCTTAAGCGCCCTGGTCGCACCGCGCCCAAGCGGCCGCAGCTCGTCGTCGAGCCCGAGCCGGAGGGCGTCGAACCCGACACCTTCGACGACGATCTCGACTCCTACGACACCTTCGAGATGTTCCGGGTCGTCTGCCCGGACTGCGCTCAGCCAATCGCGCTGCTGGCAGACGAAGAGGTTCTGCCGGAGCACGCGCTGTGCGCCTCGCCGTGGAACCCGTTCGGACTCACGGTCTGTGCCGGCACCGGCCGCAGGGCCACGGACGCCAGCCCCGCGGACGAGTCCGCGGATCCTCAGGAGCAGGACACCGCCCTGCTGTTGACGCTCCCTCAGGGGCTCGACTGGCGGACCCAGCCCTTCTCGCACGTCGGCGGCCCGGGCTCGCGCCCGATCAGGGTCCCCGTCCTGCGCCGCCAGGCGGCCTGAGCGCGGGCCTTCCCGGCCCGCTCGCTCCACCCCAGTGACTGAACCGCACCACGGCTCGCAGGGTGCCGTGGTGCGGTTCAGCGTGTCCGGAGCACACGGGCGGCGCGCACTCCCCAGGCCCTTGCGGAGCGACCAGGGGGAGCTTTGAAACGCACGCCCGATTCCACCATCCGGTGACCTGTCCGGCCTTCGCCGCGTTGCCCTGGTATGACCCCCATCTCCTCAGCGACCGGGCGTCAGCGCCTCCTCTTCGTCCCGGCACCCGCAGAATCGGTTCGGCCGACCGCGCCGCGCTACCAGGACCCCCCGATCTACCGCGACCTGATGCGGACCTGGGCCGAGGGCGGCCGCACCCTGCCGGGCCGGCACGACCCGGAGTGGATGCGGCTCGCGGCACCCTGGCGGGGCCTCGACCAGTTCAGCGTTCCTCTGGACCCACGAGATGGCGGGCGATGACCATCCGCTGGATCTGGTTGGTGCCCTCGACGATCTGCAGCACCTTGGCCTCGCGCATGTAGCGCTCGACCGCGAAGTCCGCGGTGTAGCCGTAGCCGCCGAGGATCTGTACGGCGTCGGTGGTGACCCGCATCGCGGTGTCGGTGCAGTGCAGCTTGGCCATGGCCGCCTGCCGGGCGAACGGCCGGCCCGCGTCCCGCAGCCGCGCCGCCGCGAGGTAGAGCGCACGGCCCGCCTCGATCTGCGTCGCCATGTCGGCGAGCATGAAGCGCAGCCCCTGGAAGTCGGCGATCGCCTTCCCGAACTGGCGCCTTTCGGCCGCGTACACCAGCGCCTCGTCGAGCGCCGCCTGCGCCACGCCGATCGCGCACGCCGCGATGCCGAGCCGCCCCGAGTCCAGCGCGGACAGGGCGATCGCGAAGCCCTGCCCCTCCTCGCCGATGCGCCGGTCGTCGGAGATCCGTACGCCGTCGAAGTGGACCTGGGCGGTGGGCGAGCCCTTCATGCCCATCTTCTTCTCGGGCACCGCCGCGCTCACCCCCGGCGCGTCGCCGGGCACCAGGAACGCGGTGATCCCGCGCGGGCCCTCCTCGCCGGTGCGCGCCATGACCGTGTAGAAGTCGGCGATCCCGCCGTGGGTGATCCAGGCCTTGGTGCCGGTGATCACCCAGCCGTCGCCGTCCCGCACCGCCTTGGTGCGCAG
>KL569292.1:67511-67691 GCA_000715635.1 Streptomyces violaceus
AGTAGGCACCGAGCAAGCCGCCGCCGAGCATCCCGGGCAGGTGCTCGACCTGCTGCTCCTTGGTGCCGTAGGCGGCGAGCGCGTAGGAGGACAGGGAGTGCACGCTGACACCGAGGCCGACCGTGAGGCGGGCCGCGGAGAGCTCTTCGAGGGCTTGGAGATAGACCTCGTACGGCTGGG
>KL569292.1:67956-69418 GCA_000715635.1 Streptomyces violaceus
AGAGACAGGGTGAACAGGTCCCGCGGGAAGCGGCCGGCGTCCTCCTCCTCGGCCGCCTTCGGGGTGATCTCCTGCCGCGCGATGTCACGGACGAGTGAGATCAGCTCCCGGGCCTCCTCCGTGGGCAGTTGTCGGTCCACCGGCTGCGGGGCGCGGTCGGGCATGGCGACGCTCTCCTCCCTGTCGGGCACTGGCGGTCGGGCCCATGGGTGGGGGCGGCGCCGCCGGGTCGTTCTGGTGCCTGGCCGATGCTTGCAGTCCCGGGTCTCGGAAGCTGCTGACCAGCGGCTGTGCGCTGTGAGTATGCCCGATCGGAGGCATGCAGTCACCAGTTAACGACCGCTTACTTCAGGTAATGCCCGAGCACATCCACCGGATCGAAATTGGTCCGCACCATTGACCGAACTGGTCTAGTCCTCCTACCGTTTCGCTCCACCGAGTCATCGCGTTCATGCCAATCGGCGCGCGTTCCCTCTCCCCACGAGGAGACACCGGATGCACACCCCCCACCGCTCCCGCTTCCGGGCCATCGTGTCCGCGGCCTGTTGCGCCGTCCTCGGCGCCGGTCTGCTGGCCGGCGCCGGCACCTCGACCGCCACCGCGGCGGCCTCGGCTCAGGAGGCCGCCGCGGCATCGAAGGCCGCGCCCGGCTCCAGGGCCGCCGGCTCCAAGGTCATCGGGTACTTCACCGAATGGGGCACCTACGACCGCAAGTACTACGTCAAGAACATCGAGACGTCCGGCTCGGCGGCCAGGCTCACGCACATCAACTACGCGTTCGGCAACGTCACCGGCGGAAAGTGCGCGATGGGCGACGCCTATGCGGCCACCGACCGCGCCTACACCGCCGCCGACTCCGTCGACGGCAAGGCCGACACGTGGGACCAGCCGCTGCGCGGCACCTTCAACCAGCTGCGCAAACTGAAGCAGAAGCATCCGAACCTCAAGGTCCTGTGGTCCTTCGGCGGCTGGACCTGGTCGGGCGGCTTCGGCGAGGCCGCAAGGAACCCGGCCGCCTTCGCCCAGTCCTGCTACGACCTGGTCGAGAACTCCAAGTGGGCCGATGTCTTCGACGGCATCGACATCGACTGGGAGTACCCGAACGCCTGCGGCGCGACCTGCGACACCAGCGGCAAGGCGGCCTTCCGCAACCTGACGCAGGCCCTGCGCGCCAAGTTCGGCTCCCGCAACCTCGTCACCGCGGCGATCACGGCCGACGCCACCCCGGGCGGCAAGATCGACGCGGCGGACTACGCCGGCGCCGCCCCGTACGTCGACTGGTACAACCCGATGACGTACGACTTCTTCGGCGCCTGGGACGCCGCCGGCCCGACGGCCCCGCACTCTCCGCTGACCTCGTACTCCGGCATTCCGAAGGCGGGCTTCCACACGTCGGCGACCATCGCGAAGCTCAAGGGCCTCGGCATCCCCGCCTCGAAGCTGCTGCTCGGCATCGGCTTTT
>KL569293.1:0-1100 GCA_000715635.1 Streptomyces violaceus
CTTTATCAGAAGTTTCTGAGTCGGATTTCCCTCCCTCGGCCGAAGCATGATCCCCGGCGCTTGAGTTGGCCGGGTGCCCCGTCGGGAGGAGTTGTAAACCTACTGGAGCGGGGCTCCTCGATGCAAATCGAGGAGCCCCGCTCCCAGTTGGCGCGTGCTCGGGCCCGACGGGCCGTCAGACCTCCACGACCACAGGCAGGATCATCGGCCGGCGCCGGTAGTTGTCCGAGACCCACTTGCCCAGCGTGCGGCGAACGAGCTGCTGGAGCTGGTGGGGTTCGACCACGCCGTCCTGGGCGGAGCGTTCGAGCACCTCCGTGATCCGGGGGGCCACGTCGGCGAAGGCGGAGTCCTCGATGCCGGAGCCGCGGGCCTGGATGTGCGGGCCGCCGGTGATCTTTCCGGTGGACGAGTCGATGACCACGAAGACCGAGATGATGCCCTCGTCGCCGAGGATCTTTCGGTCCTTGAGGGCCGGCTCGCCCACGTCGCCGACCGAGAGGCCGTCGACGTAGACATAGCCCGCCTGGACCTTGCCGGAGATCTTCGCCTTGCCCTCGATGAGGTCGACGACCACTCCGTCCTCGGCGATGACGATGCGGTCGTGCGGGACGCCGGTCAGGGCGCCCAGCTCGGCGTTGGCGCGCAGGTGGCGCCATTCGCCGTGCACCGGCATGAGGTTCTTCGGGCGGCAGATGTTGTAGAAGTACAGCAGCTCGCCCGCGGACGCGTGGCCGGAGACATGGACCTTGGCGTTGCCCTTGTGGACCACGTTGGCGCCCCAGCGGGTCAGGCCGTTGATCACGCGGTATACCGCGTTCTCGTTGCCGGGGATCAGGGAGGACGCCAGGATCACCGTGTCGCCCTGGACGATGCGGATCTGGTGGTCCCTGTTGGCCATCCTGGAGAGCGCGGCCATGGGCTCGCCCTGGGAGCCCGTGCAGACCAGGACCACCTCGCTGTCCGGAAGGTCGTCGAGCGTCTTGACGTCCA
This sequence comes from Streptomyces violaceus, assembly GCA_000715635.1. Lineage (GTDB taxonomy): Bacteria > Actinomycetota > Actinomycetes > Streptomycetales > Streptomycetaceae > Streptomyces > Streptomyces violaceus. The sequence goes on from KL569293.1 coordinate 994, forward strand.
CGACCAGGCCCGGGGGGACCTTCAGATAGCCCAGGTCCCGCGCGATGCCCATGTTGCGGACCATGGAGCGGCCGACGAAGGCGACCCGGCGGCCGTACTCGTGCGCC
>KL569293.1:1295-1940 GCA_000715635.1 Streptomyces violaceus
TGCTGGTGAGCGGCGTCCAGGACCTGCTGGATGCGGTGCACATGGCTGGCGAAGCTCGCGACGATGATGCGCTTGCGGGCGCCGGCGAAGACCTGGCGCAGGACGTTGGAGATCTCCCGCTCGGGCGGGACGAACCCCGGGACCTCGGCGTTCGTCGAGTCCGAGAGGAGGAGGTCGATACCTTCTTCGCTCAGACGTGCGAACGCGTGGAGGTCCGTGAGGCGGCTGTCCAGCGGGAGCTGGTCCATCTTGAAGTCGCCGGTGTGGACCGCCATGCCCGCGGGGGTGCGGATGGCCACGGCCAGCGCGTCCGGGATGGAGTGGTTGACCGCGACGAACTCGCAGTCGAAGGGGCCGATGCGCTCGCGGTGCCCTTCCGCCACCTCGAGGGTGTACGGGCGGATGCGGTGCTCCTGGAGCTTGGCCTCGATGAGCGCGAGGGTCAGCTTGGAGCCGATCAGTGGGATGTCCGGCTTCTCGCGGAGGAGGAACGGGACGCCGCCGATGTGGTCCTCGTGGCCGTGCGTGAGGACGATGCCCTCGATGTCGTCGAGGCGGTCCCTGATGGACGAGAAGTCCGGCAGGATCAGGTCGATTCCGGGCTGCTCCTCCTCGGGGAAGAGCACTCCGCAGTCGACGATCAGC
>KL569293.1:2150-5195 GCA_000715635.1 Streptomyces violaceus
CCGCCGTACTCGAAGACCGTCATGTTGCGGCCGATCTCACCGAGACCGCCGAGCGGGGTGACTCGCAGGCCGCCTTCGGGGAGTGGCGGGGGCGGGCCGAGTTCGGGATGCGGATGACTCAAAAGACTCTCCTCACCACGCGCGCCACGTACCGGTAGGGCACGTGGCGCGCATGACGTTCGTGCAGAAGCAGTTGTCTGTGTGGGGTGCGCGGGCACCGGTGGCCCGCTTATTCAGTTGTGAAGCACGCGCGCGGGGGTCCGCGCGAAGTCTGGTGTCAGAGCTGTACCCCGCCGGCGGCAAGATCGATCTTGAGTTGCTCGATCTCTTCGGGCGCGCACTCGACCATGGGGGCGCGCAGGGGTCCGGCGGGCAGGCCCTTCAGGGCGAGCGCGGCCTTGGTCGTCATCACGCCCTGGGTGCGGAACATGCCCGTGTAGACGGAGAGCAGCTTCTGGTGGATCTCGGTGGCCTTCTGGACGTCGCCCGAGGTGTACGCGTCGACCAGGGCGCGCAGCTCGGGGGTGACCACGTGGCCGACGACGGAGACGAAGCCGACCGCGCCGACGGAGAGCAGGGGGAGGTTCAGCATGTCGTCGCCGGAGTACCAGGCGAGGCCGGAGGTGGCGATGGCCCAGCTTGCGCGGCCGAGGTCGCCCTTGGCGTCCTTGTTGGCGACGATGCGCGGGTGCTCGGCGAGGCGGACGAGCGTCTCGGTGTTGATCGGGACGCCGCTGCGGCCGGGGATGTCGTAGAGCATGACCGGCAGCCCCGCGGCGTCGGCGATGGCCGTGAAGTGCCGGTAGAGGCCCTCCTGCGGGGGCTTGTTGTAGTACGGCGTCACGACGAGCAGGCCGTGTGCGCCGGTGCGCTCCGCCGCGCGGGCGAGTTGGATGCTGTGGTGGGTGTCGTTGGTGCCGACGCCGGCCACCACGTGGGCACGGTCACCGACCGCCTCCAGGACCGCCCGTACGAGATCCGCTTTCTCCGCGTCGCTGGTGGTCGGGGACTCGCCGGTGGTCCCGTTGATGACCAGGCCGTCGTTGCCTGCGTCCACCAGGTGGGTGGCGAGCCGCTGCGCGCCGTCGAGGTCGAGTGCGCCGTCCGCCTTGAAGGGCGTGACCATGGCGGTGAGGACCCGCCCGAAGGGGGTCTGCGGAGTCGAGGTCGGAGCCATGGGTTACACGCTACTCGTTGCTCAGGACCGGGTCTGCCCTAGGGGCAGGCGACAAGTCGCGACAAAGGTGGAGCCCGGCACTGCCTGCTCGGGGGTTCAAGCAGTGCCGGACCCGTTTGATCAGGCTAAGTGAACTTCTCGAAATGCCGCAATACGGACACTTCGCACGGCTGAACCGTACATCTGTGCCTGGTCGGGGAACCGGGCCGTGTTACGGCGCCACGCGGCCGTTCGCGTTGAAGGCGGCGTAGGTGAGCGGCATGAGCCGGGCCCACTCGGCCTCCATCTTCTCGCCGACCATCTCGATCTCACGCTGCGGGAAGGACGGGACCTTGGCCAGTTCGTGCTGGGTGCGCAGGCCGAGGAAGTGCATCAGCGAGCGGGCGTTGCAGGTGGCGTACATCGAGGAGTACAGGCCGACCGGGAGGACCGCGCGGGCGACCTCGCGGGCGACGCCGGCGGCGAGCATCTCCTGGTAGGCCTCGTACGCCTGCCGGTAGGAGTCCTCCATCACACGGCCGACCAGCTCCTGCTGGGCCTGGGTGCCCTCCACGAAGACGTACTTGCCGGGACGGCCTTCCTGGACGAGCTTGCGGGACTCGTCGGGGACGTAGAAGACCGACTGGAGCTCCCGGTACCGGCCCGACTCCTCGTTGTACGACCAGCCGACGCGGTGCCGCATGAACTCGCGGAAGACGAAGATCGGGGCGCTGATGAAGAAGGTCATCGAGTTGTGCTCGAACGGGCTGCCGTGCCGGTCCCGCATCAGGTAGTTGATCAGGCCCTTGGAACGCTCGGGGTCCTTGTCCAGCTCGTCCAGGGACTGCTCGCCGAGGGTCGAGACGCGGGCGGCGAAGAGGACGTCCGCGTCGGACGCGGTGTGCTTGACCAGCTCGACGGTGACGTCGCTGCGGTAGCTGGGCTTGGGGTCGTCGGCTGGGGTGTCGGTCACGGTTGGCAGGGCCTTCCCATCTCGTCGTGTGGCGACGTCACTCTACGGCCCGTCGAAATCAGAGCGATCGGTGGCGTGCCGCAATGAAGTCGGTGAAACAGGGCACCTCTGAGGGAGTTCTTTCGTCTCTATGGATGAGAGTGATCCGTTCCACCCCCGAAGGAGATACAGCCCTGATGTTCGGTCGGCGTGAACCCGTACCGTTTGCCTTCGTCGCCGAGGCCGACAGGTTCCGCAGCAATATCACTCCCCCACCGCGTGAGCGGCTGTCGGTCAGCCAGAAGGCCGGGCGCTGGCTGATGGGTCTGACCATCGTGGCGGGGCTTGTGGGTTCCCTGGTCATCGGGACACCCGCTTTGACGGTCGATCGCCCGGACTCGCAGCCGCAGCAGTCGCAGGCGTCCCAGAACCACTGAGCAACCGCGGGCCGGCGGTGACTCCGTCCGGCCCCCTGCCAGTGGTGACCGTGGAAGCAGATCGGTAGCCTCACCGGGCACAGCCCACGCATGGATCGAGTGAGGACCAGCCGTGCCCCTGCCCTTCCTTACGGCCGACCGCGTTTTCGACGCGGCGGACGATGTTCCGCTGCCGCACGAAGACCGTGACACCTGGCGGCGGCCGTACCGCCCCGGGCCGTGGCGGGTGGGGGCGGCGGCGCTGGCGCTGCTGCTCGCCTCGTTCGTGCTGTTCGCCGCGGTCATCATCGCGGCGACGGCCGAACCGGCCTCGGCCGGGCTGGTCTTCGCCCTCGCGCTGCTCGTCATCGCCGGGGCGCTGCGACTGCTGCGCATGGGCGTGTGGGTGAGCGCGCGCGGGCTGCGGCACGTGGGTTTCCTCACGACACGTACGGCGCTCTGGGCGCAGGTCGTCTCGGTGCGCACGGTGCAGCAGCCGGTGCGCTGGCTGGGGCTCCCCC
>KL569293.1:5464-6811 GCA_000715635.1 Streptomyces violaceus
CCGCGGACGGTGTGCCGCCGCTGCTGACGACGCACAGCGCGGACTTCCTGGGCCGGACGGAGGCCTTCGAGCGAGCGGCCGACGCGGTGGGGGCGTGGGCCGACGAGTACGGCCCGCGCTGACGTCCTGGTGACATGCGGGAGGGGCCGGACCGTACGCGGTCCGGCCCCTCCGGCATGAGTGGGTGCGGCTCAGGCGGCTTCGGGCTGCTTGCCGTCGTGCAGGGCGATCGCGCGTTGCATCGCCTTGCGGGCGCGCGGGGTGTCGCGGGCGTCGTGGTAGGCGACGGCCAGGCGGAACCAGGTGCGCCAGTCGCCGGGGGCGGCCTCCGTCTCGGCCTTGCGCCGGGCGAAGACCTCGTCGGCCGAGTCCCGGTCGATGCGCCCGCTGGGGGTGCGCCTCAGTTCGTCGACGGGCAGGCCGCCCTCGGCTTCGAGTTCGGCGGCGAGCTGGTTGGCCCTGCGGACGAACTGGGTGTTCTTCCACAGGAACCACAGGCCGATGACCGGCAGGATCAGCACCGCGACACCGAAGGTGACGGTGAGGAGTGTGCCGGTCTCGATGAGCAGGATGCCGCGGCTGCCGACCAGGACGAAGTAGACGACCAGGACGGCGGCCGTGAGGGCGTAGGTGAGCTTCGCGCGCATGACGGTCAGGGGCTCAGCTCAGGTCCAGGAAGTGTTCCAGGCCGAACGTCAGGCCGGGAACGCTCCCCACACGGCGGGCGCCGAGCAGGATGCCCGGCATGAAGCTGCTGTGGTGCAGCGAGTCGTGCCGGACCGTCAGGGTCTCGCCCTCGGCGCCGAGCAGGACCTCCTGGTGGGCCAGCAGCCCGCGCAGCCGGACGGCGTGCACCGGGACGCCGTCGACGTCGGCACCGCGGGCGCCGTCCAGGGCGGTGGTCGTGGCGTCGGGGGCCGGGGCGGTGCCGGCGGTCCGGCGGGCCTCGGCGATGAGCTGGGCGGTGCGCGTGGCGGTGCCGGAGGGGGCGTCCACCTTGTTCGGGTGGTGCAGCTCGACGACCTCGACGGACTCGAAGTAGGGGGCGGCGAGCTGTGCGAACTTCATGGTCAGGACGGCCCCGATGGAGAAGTTCGGCGCGATGAGCACACCCGTCCGAGGGGACTGGTCCAGCCAGCCCTTCAGCTGCGCGAGGCGCTCGTCGGTCCAGCCGGTGGTGCCGACGACGGCGTGGATGCCGTGGCGTACGCAGTAGTCGAGGTTGGCCATGACCGAGTCGGGCGTGGTCAGTTCGACCACGACCTGGGCGCCGGTCTCGGCCAGCGTCTCCAGCTTGTCGCCCCGGCTCAGGGCGGCGACCAGTTCCATGTCTGTCTCTTATACACA
>KL569293.1:7030-9488 GCA_000715635.1 Streptomyces violaceus
GAGCCGATCCGGCCCTTGGCCCCGAGGACCGCCACGCGCAGCTTGCTCATCTTGTGCTTCCTTGTCGGCTTGTGCAGGGGGTTGTCAGGCGACGGCGTCGTGCAGGCGGGCCGCCTGTTTGTCCTTCAGCGGGCCGATGACCGACAGGGAAGGCCGCCGTCCCAGGATCTCGCGGGCGACCGAGCGGACGTCGTCCGGGGTGACCGCCGTTATCCGGGCCAGCATGTCGTCGACGGACATCTGCTCGCCCCAGCACAGCTCGCTCTTGCCGATACGGTTCATCAGCGCGCCGGTGTCCTCGAGGCCGAGGACCGTGGAGCCCTGGAGCTGGCCGATGGCGCGCCCGATCTCGTCGTCGGACAGGCCGTGCTCGGCTACCTGGTCGAGTTCGTCGCGGCAGATCTTCAGCACGTCGTGTACCTGCGACGGCCTGCACCCGGCGTACACACCGAACAGGCCGCAGTCGGCGAAACCTGAGGTGTACGAGTACACGCTGTAGGCCAGGCCGCGCTTCTCGCGGACCTCCTGGAAGAGGCGGGACGACATGCCGCCGCCGAGCGCGGTGTTGAGCACGCCCAGGGCCCAGCGGCGCTCGTCCGTGCGGGACAGGCCCGGCATACCGAGCACGACGTGCGCCTGCTCGGTCTTGCGGTCGATCAGCTCGAGGCGGCCCGCGGTGCGCAGGGCGCGCCGGCCGCTGCGCGGGGCGACGGGCTCGGCGCTCGGTTCCTTGAAGGCACCGGCCTTCTCGAAGGCGGCTCGGACCTGCCGTACGACCTTCGCGTGGTCGACGTTGCCCGCACAGGCGACCACGAGGTGGGTCGGGTCGTAGTGCTTCTTGTAGAAGCGGCGGATGCGGTCGGCGGTGAGGGCGTTGACCGTGTCGACCGTGCCGAGGACCGGGCGGCCGAGGGGGTTGTCGCCGAACATCGTGTGCGCGAACAGGTCGTGCACGCAGTCGCCCGGGTCGTCCTCGGTCATGGCGATCTCTTCGAGGATCGCGCCCCGCTCGACGTCGACGTCCTCCTCGAGGATGCGGGAGCCCGTCAGCATGTCGCAGACGACGTCGATGGCGAGAGGCAGGTCGGTGTCGAGCACGCGCGCGTAGTAGCACGTGTACTCCTTGGCCGTGAACGCGTTCATCTCGCCGCCGACCGCGTCGATCGCCGCGGAGATGTCCAGGGCGGACCTGCGGTTGGTGCCCTTGAAGAGCAGGTGCTCCAGGTAGTGCGTGGCGCCGTTCAGAGCCGGGGTCTCGTCGCGGGAGCCGACGTGCGCCCAGATGCCGAAGGTCGCGGAGCGGACCGAGGGGAGGGTCTCGGTGACGATGCGCAGGCCGCCGGGGAGGGTGGTCTTACGGACCGTGCCGATGCCGTTGGTGCCCTTGATCAGGGTTTGGGTACGGGCGACGGCCCGCGCCTCCGAGGAGGTGCGGGCCGTCGCCGTCGAGCTGCTCGACGTCACTTGTCGGTGTCGTCCTTCTTGTCGTCGTCGCCTTCGCCCTCGATCACGGGGATGAGGGAGAGCTTGCCGCGCGAGTCGATCTCGGCGATCTCCACCTGGACCTTCGAGCCGACGCCGAGGACGTCCTCGACGTTCTCCACGCGCTTGCCGCCGGCGAGCTTGCGGATCTGCGAGATGTGCAGCAGACCGTCCTTGCCCGGGAGCAGCGACACGAACGCGCCGAAGGTGGTCGTCTTCACGACCGTGCCCAGGTAGCGCTCGCCGACCTCCGGCATGGTCGGGTTGGCGATGCCGTTGATCGTGGTGCGGGCGGCCTCGGCGGACGGTCCGTCGACCGCGCCGATGTAGATCGTGCCGTCGTCCTCGATCGTGATGTCGGCGCCGGTGTCCTCCTGGATCTGGTTGATCATCTTGCCCTTGGGGCCGATGACCTCACCGATCTTGTCCACGGGGATCTTGACGGTGATGATCCGCGGGGCGTTCGGGGACATCTCGTCCGGCGTGTCGATCGCTTCCATCATCACGTCGAGGATGTGGAGGCGGGCGTCACGGGCCTGCTTGAGGGCGGCGGCCAGGACGGAGGCCGGGATGCCGTCCAGCTTGGTGTCGAGCTGGAGGGCGGTCACGAAGTCCTTCGTGCCGGCGACCTTGAAGTCCATGTCGCCGAAGGCGTCCTCCGCACCGAGGATGTCGGTGAGGGTGACGTAGTGCGTCTCGCCCTCGATCTCCTGGGAGATCAGGCCCATGGCGATACCGGCGACGGGGGCCTTCAGCGGCACACCGGCGTTCAGCAGCGACATGGTGGAGGCGCAGACCGAGCCCATGGACGTCGAGCCGTTGGAGCTCAGCGCCTCGGAGACCTGGCGGATCGCGTAGGGGAACTCCTCGCGCGTCGGCAGGACCGGCACGAGGGCGCGCTCGGCGAGGGCGCCGTGGCCGATCTCGCGGCGCTTCGGGGAGCCGACGCGGCCTGTCTCTTATACACATCTCTGAT
>KL569293.1:9638-13035 GCA_000715635.1 Streptomyces violaceus
CTCAGAGATGTGTATAAGAGACAGACGGGAAGTTGTAGTTGTGCATGTAGCGCTTGCGCGTCACCGGCGACAGCGTGTCGAGCTGCTGCTCCATGCGGAGCATGTTCAGCGTCGTGACGCCCAGGATCTGGGTCTCGCCACGCTCGAACACGGCGGAGCCGTGGACCCGCGGGATGGCCTCGACCTCGGCGGCCAGGGTGCGGATGTCGGTGACACCGCGGCCGTCGATGCGCTTCTTCTCCTTGATGACGCGCTCGCGGACCAGGGTCTTGGTCAGCGAGCGGTACGCGGCGGAGATCTCCTTCTCGCGGCCCTCGAACTCCGGCAGGAGCTTCTCGGCGGCGAGCGCCTTGACGCGGTCCAGCTCGGACTCGCGCTCCTGCTTGCCGGCGATGGTCAGCGCGGAGGCGAGCTCCGGCTTGACGGCGGCGGTGAGGGCCTCGAGAACGTCGTCCTGGTAGTCCAGGAAGATCGGGAACTCGCCGGTCGGCTTGGCGGCCTTGGCGGCGAGGTCCGACTGGGCCTTGCAGAGCACCTTGATGAAGGGCTTCGCGGCGTCCAGACCGGCGGCGACGACCTCCTCGGTCGGCGCCTCGGAACCGCCCTCGACCAGCTTGATGGTCTTCTCGGTGGCCTCGGCCTCGACCATCATGATCGCGACGTCGCCGTCCTCCAGGGTGCGGCCCGCGACGACCATGTCGAAGACGGCGTCCTCGAGCTCGGAGTGCGTCGGGAAGGCCACCCACTGGCCGTTGATCAGAGCGACGCGGACGCCGCCGATCGGGCCGGAGAAGGGCAGGCCGGCCAGCTGCGTGGACGCGGAGGCGGCGTTGATCGCCACGACGTCGTACAGGTGGTCGGGGTTGAGCGCCATGATCGTGGCGACGACCTGGATCTCGTTGCGCAGGCCCTTCTTGAAGGACGGGCGCAGCGGGCGGTCGATCAGGCGGCAGGTGAGGATCGCGTCCTCGGAGGGACGGCCCTCTCGGCGGAAGAAGCTGCCGGGGATCTTGCCGGCGGCGTACATCCGCTCCTCGACGTCCACCGTGAGCGGGAAGAAGTCGAGCTGGTCCTTGGGGTTCTTGGAGGCGGTGGTGGCCGACAGCACCATGGTGTCGTCGTCCAGGTACGCCACGGCGGAGCCGGCGGCCTGCTTGGCCAGGCGGCCCGTCTCGAAGCGGATGGTGCGGGTGCCGAAGGCGCCATTGTCGATGACGGCCTCGGCGTAGTGGGTCTCGTTCTCCACTAGCGTTATCTCCTCGTCCTCGTCTCCTGCTGCCCGTGTGGCAGGGAGACGGTTGCGGAGAGCGCGCCGTGCTGTGCGGGCCGGTCTTCGATCGAAGCACCCGGGTCTCGCATTCCCCCGGGGGCCACTACCGAGGACCGGCGGCGGCTAGGTGCGCTCCTCCTCGTTCTGTGTCGTACGTCCTGTGTCGTACGACATGCGTTGTGCTACCACACTACAAAGCGGCGGTGACACTCCGCACGTACAGCAAAGGGAGCGGTCCCCTTTCCCCGGGAACCGCTCCCCTCACGGCGTCTTACTTGGCGCCCGCCGCACCACGGCGGATGCCGAGGCGGTCGACCAGCGCACGGAAGCGCTGGATGTCCTTCTTCGCCAGGTACTGGAGAAGGCGGCGACGCTGACCCACCAGGATCAGCAGGCCACGGCGGGAGTGGTGGTCGTGCTTGTGGGTCTTGAGGTGCTCGGTCAGGTCGGAGATCCGACGCGACAGCAGAGCGACCTGGACCTCGGGGGAGCCGGTGTCACCCTCCTTGGTACCGAACTCGGACATGATCTGCTTCTTCGTAGCGGCGTCGAGCGACACGCGTACTCCTCATGGTCTGTAAAGGGCCACCGAGTGCCCCCGGTCTGCATCTCGGGGGAGCTTCCGTGACTCGGAAGGCGGGGATCCGCTGGGCGCGGCCTCCAGGGCGGTGAGCTCCGGGGGTGCGTACACAAACGGCCGTCGACCAGGGTACCAGGCGGTCAGGGGCGTCTTTGCCCTGGTCTCCGAACCTCCCGGCCGGGGCGGAGGGGGCCACTAGGGTGAGCGGGTTCGGATCGTTCGCACGTCGATGATCCGCACTTCGGGAACGGGTACGTCGGGAAGGGGTCGCTGCGGCATGGCGGAGACGGCTGAGGAGATCAAGGCACGCAAGGAGCGGGAGCGGGACGAGCTCTACGCCCTCGACATCTCCGGTGTCGAGTGGCACAGCGCGCCGGGCACCGAGGAGCACGAGGAGCGGGTCGAGATCGCGTACCTGCCCGAGGGGGCCGTGGCCATGCGGTCCTCGCTCGACCCGGACACGGTGCTGCGCTACACGGAGGCGGAGTGGCGGGCGTTCGTGCTGGGGGCGCGGGACGGCGAGTTCGATCTGGAGCCGGGGGCGCACAACGGGGAACCGCAGGCGGAGGCCGGGCAGTAGTTGTCGCGGAGCGCGACGAGGGGTGAGCCGGTGACCGGCCGCCCCTCGTCGCCTTTTTTCGTGACCTCAAGGCACCTTCCCGGCAAGGTGGTTCGAGGTTCTTCACGTTTATCGCCCTTTTTGTTCACCAAAGTGTGTGCTGTGTACGTCACTTCCGGGCAGCTTCTGAGCAGGTTGTGACGCGGCGGACAGGTGCTCGGGGGTGGACGGGCCTGCCGGGGCGGGGCTTGTGGTGATTAGGCTGGGACGGGGCGCCACGTCAGAACCCGTGGAGTGGGCGTCGGTGCCCCAGGGGGAGAGCGGGGGCGCCTGTGCATCGGACGACCTCGGACGACCTCGGTACGCCTCTAATCGACTTCGTACGACGTCGGACGACAAGCAAGGGTCGCCCCAGCACGGCATGAGGGTGCTCGACCACACCAGGAGGAAGACTGTGAGCAGCGATCGGGACGGGATCCGCGGGGGCTGGGCGACACCCGGCGATGACCAGCCCGACGCGGAGTCCGCAGCAGAGGTGACGGGCGAGTTCACCATCGACTACGCGCCGCCCGCCTGGTACACGCAGAACGCCTCGGCGAGTTCGAGCTCGGGGCAGGGGGCGGGTGCGTCCGAGGACTCCAGCGCTTCCGGGGCGCCCGCGAATTCCGGGGGCTCGGGGGCGCCGAAGGGGCCGGTGCCACCGCTGCCGGGGCTCACTCCGCCGCCGCACGCGAATGCTTCCGGCGGGACCTCGTCCCTTCCGGGGCAGACCTCTGGTTCGTCTCAGGCTCCGGCTCCGTCTCCGGCGCCCGGGGCGCCTTTCACGCCGCCCGCGCCGGCGCCCGCGCCTGGCGCTCCGTTCACGCCGCCCGCGCCCGCGCCGGGTACGCCCTTCACGCCGCCCGCGCCCTCTGGGGAGGGTCCTTCCGCCGTTCCCAGGCTTCCGATGAAGGGCGGTTTCGAGCCGCAGGTGTCGCAGCCGCAGGGG
>KL569293.1:13223-13602 GCA_000715635.1 Streptomyces violaceus
CCGCCGGAGGCCCCGGCCGCGCCCGCCACGCCGGAGCAGCCTCCGGTGGCTCCTGCCGCGTCGGAGGTGCCGGCGACGCCGACGACTCCGGATGCTCCGGACACTCCGGCCGCCGGGGAAGCCGAGTCGGGGAGCGGTGATCTGGAGAGCGGTGCCACCATGCGCTTCTCCGCCGTCGCTCTGAAGCGGGAGATCGCGGAGCGTGCCGCCGAGGCGGAGGCCCGGCTGGAGCCCGTGGACGAGGAGCAGGACAAGGACGAGGACGAGGGCGAGGACTCGGGCGGTGACGTCGAGGGTGCGCCCTCCGACGGTGCCGACGAGGACGGTGACGGCGTTTCCTCCGAGCCTGCAGATGCGGCCGACGCGGTTGACGTGGCGG
>KL569293.1:13821-14270 GCA_000715635.1 Streptomyces violaceus
CGCGTCCGGTGCGGACGCGCCCGCTTCCGATGATGCCGAGGACGAGGCTTCGGAGGAGGCCTCGGAGGATGCCGCAGCGGAGGCCGAGCCCGACGAGGCCGTGTCGCAGGATGCCGAACCTGAGGACTGGGTGCCCGCGCCCCCGGCGCCCGTGGATGCCGTGCCTTCGGATGAGGACTCTGCTGCTCCCGAGCCGGCCGACGCGCAGCCCGACGACGCTCCGCCCGCCGACGCTCCTCTTGCGGACGCCCAGGCCGTGAGCTCCGAGCCCGTCGACGCGGAGCCCTCGGACGCCGTGCCCGCCGACGCCGCTCCCGAGGACAGCGTTCCGCAGGACGCCGCCGGGCCGGGTGCGACCGACGCCCCGCCCGCCTGGACTCCCCCGGCCCCGCAGGGCGTGCCGCCGCTGCCGCCGTCGTACCAGCCGGCCGCGCCGGCGCCCGCGAGCC
>KL569294.1:0-2830 GCA_000715635.1 Streptomyces violaceus
CGAACCGTACGTCCAGCCGCGCGACACCCGGAAGTGGGACGAGGAGGACCACCGCCGGCTTGAATCCGATTGAGGACGGAGCCGCGAGACGGCGATCACCGCCTGGCCAGGCGGTGATCGCCGTCTCGCGGCTCCGTCCTCAATCGGATTCAAGCCGGCGGTGGTCCTCCTCGTCCCACTTCCGGGTGTCGCGCGGCTGGACGTACGGTTCGGCATCGGCCGGATGGCCGCCCGCGACGGCACGCTGGCGATGCAGCTCGGCGTCGAACTCCAGGCCGAGCAGGATCGCCAGGTTCGTGATCCACAGCCACACCAGGAAAATGATCACGCCGGCGAACGTGCCGTAGGTCTTGTTGTACGAGGCGAAATTCGCCACGTACAGCGCGAACCCGGCCGAGGCGATCATCCAGATCACCAGCGCCAGGAAGCTGCCCGGCGTGATCCAGCGGAAACCGCGGAGCTTCGCGTTCGGCGTCGCCCAGTACAGAAGCGCGATCATGACCGTGACCAGGAGAAGCAACGCCGGCCACTTCACGATCGACCACACCGTCAGAAACGTGTCCCCGAGCCCCAGCGCGGTGCCGACCTGGCGGGCCAGGCCGCCGGTGAACACCACGATCACCGCACTGGCCACGGCCAGCACCATCAAGGCCACGGTCACTCCGAGCCGGACCGGCAGCACCTTCCACACCGGTCGGCCCTCTGGGACCTCGTAGACCGCGTTCGCGCTGCGGATGAACGCGGCGACATAGCCGGATGCCGACCACACCGCGAGCACCAGACCCACGATTGCCATGATCGAACCGAGACCGGCATTGCCCTGCATCTGCTGCACCGCATTGTTGAGCACGTCCCGCGCGGCACCCGGGGCGAGCTTCCCGATGTTGTCCAACACCTGCTGCGTCGCCGACTGGCCCACTATCCCCAGCAACGACACGAGAGCCAGCAGTGCCGGAAACAGCGCCAGGATCCCGAAGTAGGTCAGCGCCGCGGCCCGGTCGGCCAGCTCATCCTTCTTGAACTCTTTCAGGGAACCTTTCAGTACCTCCTTCCAGGAGCCCTTGGGCAGGTCCTTCAGCCTGTCGGGCGCCCGCTCCTCCACCTGCTCGTCCGGCCCGGGGCTCGTCCCCCGCCCGGCCTCAGCCTCGTGGCCGACCGTGGCGTGCCCGCCGTGCTTTCCATGCCGTCTCAGTGTCCGCACCATGTCCGGCGGGTATCCGGTCTCGCGTACACCATTCACGACATACTGTCCCGCTATGCGGCTTTTCGATGCTCTGGTGCCTGGCTGCTTGAGCCACGGAAACTTCGCCGAGGGTTGATGGAGAGCGCGTTGGGGGTACCTGCGTCGCCATGGCACCGGAAACTGATCACGCTGAATCCGTACGAGCCCTGCGGCAGCTGCGCAGGATCCGCACCTTCTACGCCGGGGGCGCCGCCTTGTGGGCTGCTTCGGCCGTATCGGCGGGATGGGTGGACCCCGGAAGCCGGCAAATGTGGATAGCGGTGGTGTTGCTGCTGGTCTTCACCACTCTGCTGTCCATGGCGTCCCTGTGGCTGTGGCGGCAACAGGCTGCCGGTTCAGGTGAGCCCGTGCACCATGCCGCTCCGCGGAAGGCGGCTTGGCGCCGCCACGCCAACGCCTGAGCTTCATTGCACTCAGGGAAGGGCAGTGATATACACCAATCTGGTACATGGACTACTCTTGGTACATGTCCCTGAAGCGCACGAACGTCTACGCCGACCCCGAGGACCTGGCGATCATCAAGGAGGCGGCCAAGCGTCGCGGCATAAGCGAGGCCGAGATCATCAGGCAGGGGATTCATCTCGCGGCGATGGCGAACCGGGTGTGGGACGAGCCGTTGTTCTCGCGCTCCTTCGAGGGGCCGGGCCGTACGCCGTCCAAGGCCGAGGTCCGTGACGCGGTAGCCGACGCGGCCCGTCGCGAGACAGACCCCGGAACTGCCACGTGATCATCGTCATCGCGGATACCTCCGGTCTCCTGGCCGCGCTCGACTCGGCGCACCCAGAGCATGAGGCGGCGAATGAGGCGATCATGTCCGCCGGACTCCTGATCATGTCCCCGCTCCTGCTGGCGGAACTCGATCACGTGGCTACGCGCGCGCTCGGGCGCGAGGCCGCCGTCAGTGCGGTCGATGACCTCCGGCGTTGGATGAGCCGGGGCCGGGTCGTCATGCCCGAGATCACGGAGGGCCACCTGGGCGCCGCCCAGTCTGTCCGCCTCCGCTACGGCGCACTGGATCTGGATCTCGCCGATGCGGTGAACGTGGCGTTGGCCGCGGACTATGACACCGACGCGATCCTCACCCTCGACCGGGGCGACTTCCGTGCCGTACGTCCTCTCGGCCGGCACAAGACATTTCGCGTCCTGCCCGATGATCTGCCGCTGTGACGAGGGCTACCTGGTTCGAAGTCCCTGCTGCTGAAATGGACTTCGGTAGCCGTCGCCCTGCTGTGTACGCGACACCCTTCGGACTTGCTGAGGGAACGACAGGCTGAGCCGAGGCGCCTTGTAGGGACGGCGCTCGCTGTGGATGGGCGCCATGAAGTGGCGCCCTACCTGCCGACGCAAAGCAGACCCGGACGGCTGGGCGGTGATGGGCTGCATGGTGGTGGTCATGACCGGGGCGGCTTCGTGAGGCGCGTGTCGAGGCCGTACTGCTCGTGGGCGCCGAGGTTCTCGCGCAGGGTGGGGCCTTCGTAGTCGTCGTGGAACAGGCCGCGTTCCTGCAGGATGGGGACGACCTGGTCGACGAAGGCGTCGAAGCCGTCGTGGTAGCCGTCGACGGCGATCGAGAAGCCGTCGCAGGCC
>KL569294.1:3037-6431 GCA_000715635.1 Streptomyces violaceus
CCGTCGCAGGCCCCTGCCTCGAACCACTGCTGCATGTGGTCGGCCACGTCGGCGGCGGTGCCGGCGACCACCGGGTGGTAGTCGATGACGCCGTGGGCGAGCACGTCGCGCAGGGTCCAGCCTTCCCGGGCCACTTCGAGGGCGCGGGCGGCGCGCGGGTCGTGCGGGCTGGGTATGGCGTCGGCGAGCTGGTCCGCGGTCAGGGGCTCGTCGAGCTGGGCGGGGCCGAGCGGGAGACCGATCATGGCGCCGAGGTAGCGGACGCGTTGGCTCAGGTCGACGACCTCGTCCAGGAAGCGGCGCCGCTGAAGGGCGGCCTGGCGGGAAGGGGCGATGGTCGGCATGAAGCCGGCGAGCATCTTCACCTCGTCCGGGTCGCGTCCGGCGCGCTTGGCGGCGTCCCGCAGGGCCTGGCGCTGGGCCCGGGCGTCCTCGATGGTGTACGGGTTGGCGTAGACGCCGCTGGCGTAACGGCCCGCGAGTTCCAGGCCGTAACTGCCGCCTCCTGCCTGGAAGATGACCGGCTGGCCCTGCTCGGACGGAGGGATGGGCAGCGGGCCGCGGGAGGCGGCGTGCCTGCCCTGCAGGTTGACCGGCTGGATCTTGTCCATGTCGGCGAACCGCTTACCGTCGACGTCGAGCAGCCAGGCGTCCTTCTCCCAGCTGCCCCACAGTGCCTGGACGATCTGGATGACCTCGTGGGCACGCTCGTACTTCTCCGCGCGCGGCGGGATCGTCGCGCCGAAGTTCGCCGCGGCGGCGGGGTCGGAGGTGGTCACCGCGTTCCATCCGGCCCGGCCGTGGCTGATCACGTCCAGGGCCTTGAACTGGCGGGCGAGATTGTAGGGCTCGGTGAACGTGGTGGAGGCGGTGGTGACCAGGCCGATCCGCTCGGTCTCGCGAGCGAGGACGGTCAGGATCAGCAGCGGGTCGATCATGTGGTGCGGGGCATGGTGGTCGAGGTCGACGTCCAGGACCGGCGTGTCCGCGATGAACAGCAGCTGGACCTTTCCGCGCTCGGCGGCCTGCGCGTAACGCACGAACTGGTCCATGTCCGTGTAGCTGTTCAGGTTCGCACCCGGCAGCCGCCAGGCCCCGGGTGCGGCCCCGTATCCGCCGCTGAACTGCATGCCCAGAACCATCTGTCGGCTTGTCACGGTTACTTCTCCAGACCTGGCAATGAGAGCTTTGTCAAAAGCCGTGCGGGCGCCGGGCCCGGGCCGGCCGAGTGGCGGCCCGGGCCCGGCGCCGGATGGTTCCAGCCGGCGGAGGAGCTACTGCCTGTCGAGAACTCCCGGGCTGTCATGCAGGACCACGCTCCGCTCCAGCGGAACCCGCTCCGTGCGGAGCGTGTTCACCGGTGCCGCCGGGTCAGCCATGCCGAAGGAGATGCCGAACAGCAGCTTGAGCTCGGCGGGGACGCCCAGGAACTCGCGGACGGTGTCGGCGTAGACGCCGAGCACGGTCTGCGGGATGCCGGCCAGCCCCCGGGACGCCAGCGAGAGCAGGAAGTTCTGTGCGTACATGCCGATGTCGCCGGCCGTCCGTACCCCGTCGCCGAGGGCCGGCATGAACAGGAAGGCGGCATGGGGAGCGCCGTAGAACTCCAGGTTCTCGCGGACCGCCGCCCTCCTGCCGTCCCGGTCCGAGCGCTCGACACCCCGGGCCCGGTAGACACTCGCGCCCAGGGCCCGCGACCGCTCGAGGTAGAGGCCCTCGCCGTAGCCATCGGTGAAATCCGGGGAGGTCCGCCCCTCCTCCTCGGCCCGGAGCAGCTCTTTGGCGAGGGCGTCCCGTGCCGCACCCGAGACGACGTGCACCGTCCACGGCTGAGTGTTGCTGTTCGAGGGGGCCGTCTGTGCGTCTTCCAGCACGCCGCGGATGTCCGAAGGGGACAGGGCGGTGGGCAGGAACCGCCGGGGAGAGCGTCGGGAGCGGGCGATGTCGGTGAAGGGCGATGCGGTGCCGGGCAAGGCGGTTCCTTTCCATGGCGCGCAGTCACCGCCACGGTTGCCTCCGCGCAGCGTAGTACGGCAGGCCATGCGACGAGGCAGCTGACGTAAGGGCCCGGCGCGGGACGCACCGCTGCGGTTATCGGCAGGCATGCGGGTGCTCGCAGGCAGCGGCGTGCCGAGACTGCAGGCCGCAGCGCGGGGGAGGGGACTGTGCGCTCTTCGTGTTCGTCGTGTGCGTTCGTGGCGTGCCGACGCTGCCGCCCTCGTGCGGTTGCGTGCACGAGAGCCGCGTGGGGTGGCTCAGCGGTGGGCGGCGCGGTTCATCTCGACGACATCGTCGACGGTGGGGTTGGCACCGAGGGCGGCGAAGCGCTCCGGCAGGCTGTCACGGACGGCCTCGTCCTTGACGCGGTCGGCAGCGGCCAGGGCCGCCGGCAGCTCGTCGAGGGTCAACTCGGTGCAGTAGGCGGGGCCGTTCGGCTGCTGGCGCCAGGAGTCGGCCAGCGTGCCGGCGTCGTAGGGGTCGAAGCCGGTGTCGTCCACGAGCCGCATCGCCACACGCCGCGCCTCCTCGGAGTCGCCGGCGACGGGGATGGCGATGCGGCCGGGCGTTCCGGCCGGAACACCCTTGGTCCGCTGGGTCTCTGCCAGGGCGGCGTTCCACGCTTTGACCACGGGGCGCCCCAGCTGCTCGGCGGTGTACACGCTCTCCACCTGGCCGTTGTCCACCGCCTCGATCGGCTCGCTGAGCATGCCGGGGTAGTAGTTCGAGGTGTCGATGACCACCGTCTCGTCGGGCACCGAGGCGAACAAGTCCGCCAGTTGGCCCGCCACCCCGAAGGGGATGGCCAGGACGATGACGTCCCGGCCCTGGACGGCGTCGGCGAGCTCCGCGGCGCGGGCCCCGGACTCCAGCACCTCCGCCCGGACGGCCTCGGGGCCGCGGGCGTCGGCCACCTGGACGTCGTGACCGGCCGTGCTGAGCTTGACAGCGAGGTTCCCGCCGATGGCACCGGCGCCTATGACAGTAATTTTCATGATTTGTCCCTTGGGAGGTTGCGCCGCCCCTGAGGGCAGCACGAGGTGATGGCTGGGTGGTGGTGCCGCCTGGCGTTGCGGGGTCGGGGCGGGGGCCTGGCGGTTTACGCCTGGGTGTCCCGCTGGCGGTAGCCGCTCGCGATGAGCGTGCGGAGCCGGTCGAGCGACTCCTTTTCGGCGCCGTTGCCCTTGATCCAGGCAATGGAACAGGCCGCGAGGAACAGGTCGTGCCCCCGCACCGACGCGCGCACGCGCCCCGCGAGCTGCGCGGCTCGCACGTACTGATCGGTGGCGGAGATGAGGATGTCGCAGGGAATCGTGAGCGGGTTGTCCGGCTCCTGAGCCCGGGCCGCGGCCATGAGCGGGTCCGGCAGCCCGCTGAAGGCGCTGAAGTACTCCTC
>KL569295.1:0-3353 GCA_000715635.1 Streptomyces violaceus
CGAGCCACCCGCCTCCTCATCCCCCACCTCCGTATCGACGCCCCGATCATGCCCCTGGGCCTCGACCGCGAACGCCGTCTCACCGCGCCCCCGGAGGACAACCCGAAACTGGTCGGCTGGTACCAGCACGGCGCCTCGCCCGGCGAGCAGGGCACCGCCGTGGCCGTCGGGCATCTCGACACGGACCGTGGTCCCGCCGTCTTCGCGGGGCTGACGGAGCTGAAGCGCGGCCGGGTCGTAGAGGCCCGCCGCGCCGACGGGCGGATCGCCGTCTACACGGTCGACGCGATCAAGTCGTACGAGAAGGCGCGATTCCCGAACCAGGAGGTGTACGGCGCCCGGGGCCGCCCCGAGTTGCGCCTGATCACCTGCGGCGGAGCCTACGACCGCAGGAAGGGCTACTCCGGGAACGTCGTGGTCTTCGCCCATCTCACCGCCATCCGCTGACGCCCTGACCGAATCAGGCCGTCCGCCTTCTCACCAGCTGGACCGAAGCCCCCGATCCCGCCCGGTGTCTTCCCCTGGCCGCACACATTCCGTTAACTTCCGTGACCCACAGCCCCGTACGACCCGCACGGGGCTTCCGACCCGCGGAGCACCAGCGCCCTGAAGAGCCCTCGGGGGCACTCATGACACGCGCCATCTCCCTGCACGACGTGAGCAAGGCCTACACGCGAGGCGCCCGCGTGGTGGACCGGCTGTCGCTGGACATCGCCCCGGGCGAGTTCCTCGTGCTGCTCGGCCCGTCCGGCTGCGGCAAGTCGACCGTGCTCAGGATGATCGCCGGGCTGGAGGAGATCGACGAGGGCGAGCTGCTGCTCGACGGCGAGTACGCCAACGACCTGCCGCCGTCCGGCCGGGACATGGCGATGGTCTTCCAGAACTTCGCCCTCTACCCGAACATGACCAGCCGGGCCAACATCGGCTTCCCGCTGCGCATCGAGGACCCCGGCACGGACCCCCGCCCGCGCGTGGACGCCACCGCCCGCATGCTGGGCATAGAGGACCTCCTCGACCGCCTGCCCGCCCAGCTCTCCGGCGGCGAACGCCAGCGGGTCGCCATGGGCCGGGCCATCGCCCGCCACCCCTCCGCGTTCCTGATGGACGAGCCGCTGTCCAACCTCGACGCCAAGCTCCGCACTCACCTGCGCGCCGAGATAACCCAGCTCACCGGGGAGTTGGGCGTCACCACGGTCTACGTCACCCACGACCAGGCCGAGGCCATGTCGCTCGGCGACCGGGTCGCCGTGCTGCGCGGCGGCGTGCTCCAGCAGGCCGACAGCCCGCGCGTGGTGTACGCGCTGCCCAGCAACGTCTTCGTCGCCGCGTTCATCGGCACCCCGCGCATCAACCTCCTGCGCGGCCTGGTGCGTGCCCCGCTGGACGGCGCGATGACCATCAGCCTGGGCAAGCAGTTCCTGCGCCTGCCCGAGCCGCTCTCCCTGGACCACCAGTTGCTGCGCGTCCAGCAGGGCCGCGAGGTCATCGTCGGCCTGCGCTCGGAAGCCGTCCGGATCGCCAAGCACTCCTCGGCCCGTCCCGGCGAGGTGCCGATCACCGGCCTGGTCGAGCATGTGGAGTTCCAGGGGCACGAGATCCTCGTCCACTTCAACACCGGCTCCAGTCCCGCCGTCGTCCCCGACCTGGAGGCCCCGCGCCCCCGTCCCGGCCGCCCCGTGCGACGGCGCCGCCGCGAGGGCTCGGTGCTCACCCGGCTGCGGGAGCGGTCCGGAGCCGGGCGGGCCGGACCCGTGGTCGCCCTGGACCACTTCGAGGCCGCCGCCCCCGCCACCGCCGAACCCCGCCTGCCCGGGGACCTCATCGTCCGCACCACCCCGGACCTGGCCCTCCGCCACGGCATGCAGGTGCCGCTCCTCGTCGACCTCGCCCACCTCTTCGTCTTCGACCAGAACGGCGACCGCATCTGTCCGCACCCGGCGCGCCTGCCCGACCTGGGGGAGTGAGGAGCCGCACACCCGTGCAGGGCCCTCCCCGTGCTGTGATGACCGGGGTGACCGGGACGTCTGGCGTCAGAAAACTATCACCGCTAGTTTATGTGCCGGACGACGACGCCCCGCCCCCGGAGGAAGCGCGATGAAGGCACACGACGGCATGTACATCGGGGGCGCCTGGCGCCCCGCCGTCGGCCAGGACGTGATCGAGGTCGTGAACCCGGTCGACGAGCAGGTCATCGGCACGGTCCCGGCGGGCACCGCCGAGGACGTCGACACCGCCGTACGGGCCGCCCGCGCCGCCCTCGGCGACTGGGCCGCGACCCCGCCCGCCGAGCGTGCGGCGCGCCTGGCCGCCCTCCGGGACGTGCTCGTGGCCCGCGCGGACGAGATCGCCGAGACGGTCACGGCCGAACTCGGCTCGCCCCTGAAGTTCTCGCAGGCCGTCCACGCGGGCGTGCCGATCGCGGTCGCGGGCTCCTACGCCGAGCTGGCGGGGAAGTACGCCTTCGAGGAGAAGACCGGCAACTCGGTCGTGCACCACGAGCCGGTCGGTGTCGTGGCCGCGATCACGCCCTGGAACTACCCCCTGCACCAGATCGTCGCCAAGGTCGCCCCGGCCCTCGCGGCGGGCTGCACGGTCGTCGTGAAGCCCGCCGAGGACACCCCGCTGGTCGCCCGTCTCTTCGCCGAAGCGGTGCACGAGGCCGGCCTCCCGGCGGGCGTCTTCAACCTGGTCACCGGCCTCGGCCCGGTCGCCGGCCAGGCCCTCGCCGAACACCCCGGCGTCGACCTGGTCTCCTTCACCGGCTCCACCGCCGTCGGCCGGCAGATCGCCGCGATCGCCGCCGGGCAGGTCAAGAAGGTCGCCCTCGAACTCGGCGGCAAGTCCGCCAACGTCATCCTCCCGACCGCCGACCTGGCCAAGGCGGTCAACGTCGGGGTCGCCAACGTCATGTCCAACTCCGGTCAGACGTGCAGCGCCTGGACCCGCATGCTCGTCCACCGCGACCAGTACGACGAGGCGGTGGAACTCGCGGCCGCGGCCGCGGCCAAGTACGGCGACCGCATCGGCCCCGTCGTCAACGCCAAGCAGCAGGCACGGGTGCGCGGCTACATCGAGAAGGGCGTCGCGGAAGGCGCCCGCCTGGTCGCCGGCGGCCCCGAAGCCCCGCGCGAGACGGGCTACTTCGTCAGCCCGACCGTCTTCGCCGACGTCACCCAGGACATGACGATCGCCCAGGAGGAGATCTTCGGCCCGGTCCTGTCGATCCTCCGCTACGACGACGAGGAGGACGCCCTGCGCATCGCCAACGGCACGGTCTACGGCCTGGCCGGCGCCGTCTGGGCCGGGGACGAGGCCGAGGCGGTGGCGTTCGCCCGCCGGATGGAGACCGGCCA
>KL569295.1:3631-4550 GCA_000715635.1 Streptomyces violaceus
GGCCGCTTCAACCCCCTCGCCCCCTTCGGCGGTTACAAGCAGTCGGGCGTCGGCCGAGAGCTCGGCGTGCACGGCCTCGCCGAGTACCTCCAGACCAAGTCCCTCCAGTTCTAGAACCAGGGGAGTCCCTTCCGTCATGGCTGTCCGCGCCGCCGTCCTGCCCGCCATCGGGTCCCCGCTGGAGATCACCGGCATCGACCTGCCCGACCCCGGACCGGGCCAGGTCCGTGTCCGGCTCGCCGCCGCCGGGGTCTGCCACTCCGACCTGTCCTTGTCCGACGGCACCATGCGCGTCCCCGTCCCCGCCGTCCTCGGCCACGAGGGCGCCGGCACGGTCGTCGCCGTCGGCGAGGGCGTCACCCACGTCGCACCCGGCGACGGGGTCGTCCTCAACTGGGCCCCGTCCTGCGGCGCCTGCCACGCCTGCTCGCTCGGCGAGGTCTGGCTGTGCGCCAACGCCCTCAACGGCGCCGCCGACGTCTACGCCCGCACCACCGAGGGCGCCGACCTCCACCCCGGTCTGAACGTCGCCGCGTTCGCCGAGGAGACGGTCGTGTCCGCGGCCTGCGTCCTGCCCGTGCCTCAGGGCGTTCCGCTCACCGACGCGGCCCTGCTCGGCTGCGCCGTCCTCACCGGCTACGGCGCCGTCCACCACTCGGCCCAGGTCCGGCCGGGCGAGACGGTCGCGGTGTTCGGCGCCGGGGGAGTGGGCCTCGCGGCACTCCAGGCGGCCCGGATCGCGGGCGCCTCGAAGATCGTCGCGGTGGACGTGTCCGCCGAGAAGGAGGAGCTGGCCCGGGCGGCCGGTGCCACCGATTACGTCATCGCCTCCGAGGACACCGCCCGCGAGATCCGCGCCCTCACCGGCAAGCAAGGCGTCGACGTCGCCGTCGAGTGCGCCGGCCGAGCCGTCTCCATC
>KL569295.1:4779-5482 GCA_000715635.1 Streptomyces violaceus
CCCGCCGCGGCGGCCGCACCACGGTCGTCGGCATCGGCGGCAAGGACCAGCAGGTCACCTTCAACGCCCTGGAGATCTTCCACTGGGGCCGCACCCTCTCCGGCTGCGTCTACGGCAACTCCAACCCCGCGGAGGACCTCCCGGTACTGGCCGAGCACGTCCGCGCGGGCCGCCTCGACCTGAGCGCGCTGGTGACGGAACGCATCGCCCTGGACGGCATCCCGGCAGCGTTCGACAACATGCTGGCGGGCAAGGGCGGCCGGGCCCTGGTCGTCTTCTAGCCCGGTTCTCCCGCACCCCGGCCTCCACGCGAGGCCGGGGCCTCAGGTGTGCCCGGACGCGTAGTCGGTGTCACGTACAGACAAAAGTCCTGGTGCGCGACCCGTTGACGTCCATACCGTCCGGTCAGTACGTTCCCGGAACCCGAGTCACCCCCCGTTCCGTCCCCGCACTCACCGGAGCGTGCACCGCATGGACACGGCACCTTCCGCACAGCCCGCCACCACCACCCCGGCCGCCGGCAACCGCCGCCGGGTAGCCACCGCGGCAGCGCTCGCTTCCGCCGTCGAGTGGTACGACTACTTCGTCTTCGGCATCGCCGCCGCACTCGTCCTCGGCGATCTCTACTTCCCCGCGGGCAGCCCCACCGCCGGCGTCCTGGCCTCGTTCGCCACCTTCGCCGTCGGCTTCCTCGCCCGCCCCA
>KL569295.1:5718-7147 GCA_000715635.1 Streptomyces violaceus
GCCCCGATCCTGCTGGTCCTGCTCCGCGTCGCCCAGGGCGTCGCCGTCGGCGCCCAGTGGGGCGGCGCGATGCTCCTGGCCACCGAGTACGCCCCGGAGGGCAAGCGCGGTGTCTACGGCAGCGTCGTCCAGCTCGGCGTCCCCATCGGCGTGGTGACCGCCAACACGGTCTTCCTCGTGGCCGGCGCGCTCACCACCGACTCGGCCTTCGCGGCCTGGGGCTGGCGCGTGCCGTTCCTGGTCGGCCTGCTGGTTCTCGCCCTCGCCTGGTACATCCACACCCGGGTCGAGGAGACCCCGGCGTTCCGGGAGGCCGAACGCGCTCTCGCGGAGAAGGAGAAGACCGAGCAGAGCTCGCCGCTGCGCACGATCCTGCGCGGTCACCTCGGCACGGTGCTCCTCGCCGGCGGCTCCTTCGCCGTGAACACCGCGACCTTCTACATCCTGATCACCGGCGTCCTCGACTACACGACCCGCGAGCTGGACATGAAGAAGAGCGCGGTGCTCACCGTCTCGCTCTGCGTCAGCCTCACCCAGCTCGTGCTGATCCCGGCCGCCGCCGCGCTCTCCGACCGCGTCGGCCGCATCCGGATCTACGCCCTCGGAGCTGTGGGCATCGCGCTGTGGGCCGTACCGCTCTTCCTGCTGATCGACACCGGCTCGCTGCTGTGGCTCGCGGTCGGCACGTTCGTCGCCAGCTGCTTCCTGAGCATCATGTACGGCCCCCAGGCCGCCCTGTTCGCCGAGCTGTTCACGCCCGAGATGCGCTACACCGGCGCCTCCCTCGGCTACCAGATCGCGGCCGTCGCCGGCGGCGGGCTCGCCCCCTTCGTCATGGTGCTGCTGCTGGAGGCGACCGGCACCTCGATGGCCGTGTCCGGCTACATCATCGTGCTCTCGGTGATCGCGCTGGTCTCGATCAAGGTCCTCGCGGACCGGGCGCGTGCGGCCGAATCGTCCGAATCGGAGGCCGAGCCGGAGACCGAGTCCGCGACCGGGTCAGCGGGCTGAGTCCGCGGCCTCCTCGGGCCGGGGCTCCGGAGCCGCTCCCGGAGCCCCGCCCCGAGCCGCCGTCCGCGACCGCGAGCGGGACACCGCGACACCCGCCAGGCACAGCGCGCCGCCGACCAGGGTGAGCAGCCCCGGCACCTCGCCGAGGAACAGCCAGGACATCAGGACGACCAGCGCCGGCGCCGCGTACGTCGTCGCGCCCATCTTGCTCGCGGTCGTCCGGGACAGGGCGTACGCCCACGTCGTGAAGGCGAGGGCGGTCGGGAAGATGCCCAGGTACACCATGTTGAGCGTCGCGGAGGCCGGCGCGTCGGCGGCCTCCTGGACGAGCTGCCCGGCGAACGGCAGACACAGCACCGCGCCGACCAGGCACCCGAACGTCGTCACCTGCAAGGGACTCTGTCTCTTATACACATCT
>KL569295.1:7357-9041 GCA_000715635.1 Streptomyces violaceus
GGGGCGCAGGACGAGCGGTGCCAGCAGGCACAGCACCACCCCGAGCACCGAGGATCCGCCCTCGCCCGACATCGAGAGGCCCACCGTCACCGCGCCGGCGAACGACACCGCCATCCCCGCCAGCAGCCGCGGCGGCATCGCGTCCCCGAGCAGCCGGGCACCGAGCAGCGCGATCAGGATCGGCCCGGTGTTCACGACCAGGGCGGCGGTACCCGCGTCGACCTGCTGCTCGCCCCAGTTGAGGGCGACCATGTAGAAGCCGAACCACAGCAGTCCCGATATCGCGATCCCGCGCCAGGCCGGGCGCGGCGGCCATCCCTCCCGCCGCAGCAGGCAGATCACCCCCAGCGTCAGCGCCCCGGCCAGCAGCCGCCCGAGCGCCAGAGCGCCCGGCGAGTACGCGTCACCCGCGCTGCGGATCGAGACGAAGGCGGACGCCCACAGCACGACGGTGACCGCGGCCGCTCCTGCGGCCAGCAGCTCCGCCCGGCGGGCGGGAGGGGAGGGGGAGTTCATCATGCTCCAGAGGCTAGGAGGGATGGAGGGACGAACGCTCGCGGTTTTCGGACCGGGCGTCGATCCCTTTCGAGCGGACTATCGGGGATGGTCCGGCCAGGCTTCGGGGTCAGAGCAGCGCCGCCGTCTCCACGCCCAGCAGATCGAAGAAGGCCTGTTCACCGGCCGCCGTCACCTTCACGGCCCGCTCGGAGCCGATGCGCACGCACCACCCCGCGTCCAGGGCGTGCCGGCACAGGGCCGCGCCCGCCACGCCCGCGAGATGGGGCCGGCGTTCGGTCCAGTCGAGGCAGGCACGCGCCAGGGGGCGCCGGCCACGCCGCTCGAGGCCGATACCGGCCGACGCGAACCAGGCCACGCCCGTGTCGGTGAGCGCGAACCCGGTCTCCTGCTGCAGCAGCCCGCGTGCCGTGAGCGCGTCGGTGACCGCGATGCCGAGCCGGCCCGCGAGATGGTCGTAGCAGGTGCGGCCCCGGGCCATCGCCGAACCGGCGCTCGACTCCCGCAGGCTCCGCGGCCGTACGGCCGTGCCCGGCGCGACCTGCGCGGCCAGGTCCTCCACCAGCTGCGCGATCCGCGCGTCGGCCAGCCGGACGTACCGGTGCCGGCCCTGCCGCTCCTCGGCGAGCAGCCCGCCCGCGACGAGCCTGCTCAGGTGCTCGCTCAGCGTCGACGCGGCGACACCCGCGTGCCGCGCCAGCTCGCTCGCGGTCCAGGCCCGCCCGTCGAGCAGCGCCAGCAGGCACGCCGCCCGGGTCTCGTCCGCGAACAGCCCGGCGAGCCGTGCCAGGCCCGTGGCCCGCGGGTCCCTCGTCGTCATGGCCCCAGCATGGAACACGGACCGTTCGGCCGCCGCCGAAGTGTCCCCGCCGAAGTGTGCCTACGCGGTCCGCCGCACCTGCTCGTACTGCCGTGCCAGCCCGTCCAGCAGGGCCGTCAGTCCCGTCTCGAAGGCCCGCTCGTCGACCTTCTCCTGCTGCTCGGCGAGGAGGTGGGCCTGCTGGAGATGGGGGTAGTCGGCGGGGTCGTAGGCGCTCGCGTCGTCCACGAAGCCCCCGGCGAAGGAGCCGAGCGCGGAGCCCATCACGAAGTACCGCATCAGCGCGCCGATGGACGTGGCCTGCGCCGGCGCTGTCTCTTATACACATCTCTGAGCGGGCTGGCAAGG
>KL569295.1:9223-10584 GCA_000715635.1 Streptomyces violaceus
GCGAGGCGCAGCCCCGCCGGGCGGCGGCCGGGGCCGCGGGCCAGCACCGGGACGATGTTCGGGTGGTCGCGCAGTGCGGCCCGGTAGGAGACGGCCCAGTCGTGCAGCGCGGTCCGCCAGTCGCGGCCGTCCTCGAACATCGTCAGGTCCACCTGGCCGCTCACCGAGTCGGCGACCGCCTCCAGGATCTCGTCCTTCGTGCGGAAGTGGTTGTAGAGCGAGGGTCCGCTGACCCCCAGTTCGGCGGCCAGCCGGCGGGTGGAGACGGCCGCCAGGCCCTCGGCGTCCACGAGCGCGCTGGCCGTCTCGACGATCCGGTCGGTGCTGAGGAGGGGCTTGCGCGGTCGGGCCATGGCGCACATAGTAGGGCTGCGGACAGAAACTAGCAGTGCTAATTTAAAGGTCCGGCTTTCAACGGCGTACGGCTTTCCCTGGGGTGACGTGTGGTGAACCTGGAACTCGGCGAGGAGCAGACCGCGGTCCGGCAGCTCGCGCGGGACTTCGTGGAGCGTGAGATCACCCCGAACGTCATCGCCTGGGACCGCGCCGAGGAAGTCGACCGCGCGATCGTCAGGAAGCTCGGCGAGGTCGGCTTCCTGGGTCTGACGATCGACGAGGAGTACGGCGGCTCCGGCGGTGACCACCTCGCGTACTGCCTGGTCACGGAGGAGCTGGGCCGGGGCGACTCGTCCGTGCGCGGCATCGTCTCCGTCTCGCTGGGGCTCGTCGCCAAGACCGTCGCCGCCTGGGGGAGCGAGGAGCAGAGGCGCCGGTGGCTGCCGGGGCTCACGTCCGGTGAGGCGGTCGGCTGCTTCGGCCTGACCGAGCCGGGCACGGGCTCGGACGCGGGCAACCTCGCGACGCGGGCGGTACGGGACGGCGACGACTACGTCCTCAACGGCACCAAGATGTTCATCACCAACGGCACCTGGGCCGATGTCGTCCTGCTCTTCGCCCGGTCCACGGACGCCCCGGGCCACAAGGGCGTCACCGCCTTCCTCGTCCCCGCCGACACACCGGGCCTGACGCGCTGCACGATCCACGGCAAGCTGGGGCTGCGCGGCCAGGCCACGGCCGAGCTGGTGCTGGAGGACGTACGCGTGCCCGCCTCGGCGATGCTGGGGGAGGAGGGCAAGGGTTTCTCGATCGCCATGTCCGCCCTCGCCAAGGGACGGATGTCGGTCGCCGCGGGCTGTGTCGGCATAGCCCAGGCCGCGCTGGACGCGGCGGTGCGGTACGCGGGCGAGCGCGAGCAGTTCGGGAAGCCCATCGCCCGGCACCAGCTCGTCCAGGAGCTGATCAGCGACATCGCCGTGGACGTCGACGCCGCCCGGCTGCTGTCTCTTATACACATCTCTGAT
>KL569295.1:10783-11411 GCA_000715635.1 Streptomyces violaceus
CTGATCGACCGCGGACAGCCGTTCGCCGTCGAGTCGTCCAAGGCCAAGCTGTTCGCCTCGGAGGCGGCCGTCCGCGCGGCGAACAACGCGCTCCAGGTCTTCGGCGGGTACGGCTACATCGACGAGTACCCGGCGGGCAAGCTGCTGCGGGACGCCCGCGTCATGACCCTCTACGAGGGCACCAGCCAGATCCAGAAGCTGGTCATCGGGCGTGCGCTGACGGGGGTTTCGGCGTTCTGAGTACCTTCTGAGTACGTCGGCGGATGTGGCACGGGCCACTTCGGCCGAAGCTTGCCCCCATGAGTGACACACCGGGCAAGCAGCAGAACACGGCCGCCTTCTACGGCCAGGCCGTCGCCTCCTTCGCCGTCGCCATGGCGGCCACCGCCATCGGCATCTACCAGCTGAGCGCCGACGCCTGGGTCCGGAGCTTCCTCGCCGTCGCCGTCCTGTACCTGGTCACCTCCGCCTTCACCCTGGCCAAGGTGATCCGGGACCGGCAGGAGGGGGCGGCGGCGACGCCCACGTACACCCCCTTCGAGAAGCGCTGAGCGACCGCACTAAGCGCCCGCTCACCTTCGGCGGTATGGTGGTGGCCCTGCCAGTGGAGAGGGGCACGTGATGGGTA
>KL569295.1:11572-13132 GCA_000715635.1 Streptomyces violaceus
GTGGAGAGGGGCACGTGATGGGTACGGCGGAGGAGACGGCCGGCGGCGAGGCGCAGGCGTGGGGCGAGGTCACGCCCGACGCGGCGCGGCGGCTGCTGATCGCCGCGGTGGAGGCCTTCGCCGAGCGCGGGTACCACGCCACGACGACCCGTGACATCGCGGGTCGGGCGGGGATGAGCCCGGCCGCGCTCTACATCCACTACAAGACCAAGGAAGAGCTGCTGCACCGCATCAGCAGGATCGGGCACACGAAGGCCCTGGAGATCCTGCGGACGGCGTCCCGGCGCGAGGGCAGCGCCCGCGAGCGCCTGGCCGACGCGGTCGGCTCCTTCGTCCGCTGGCACGCCGGCGGGCGCACCACGGCCCGGGTCGTCCAGTACGAGCTGGACTCGCTCGGGCCGGACGCCCGGGCCGAGATCCTCGCGCTGCGCCGGCAGTGCGACGACGAGGTGCACGCGGTCATCGAGGACGGCGTGGCGTCGGGCGAGTTCGACGTGCTCGACGTCAAGGGGACCACCCTCGCGGTGCTCTCCCTCTGCATCGACGTGGCCCGCTGGTTCAACGTCGACGGGCCGTGGACGCCGGACGAGGTCGGCGCGCTGTACGCCGACCTCGTGCTGCGGATGGTCGGGGCCGGGGAGCCGGCGCCGGCTCAGAAGTAGTAGCGCGCCACGGACTCGGCGACGCAGACGGGCTTGTCGCCGCCCTCGCGTTCCAGGGTGAAGGCGACGGTGACCTGGACACCGCCGGTCACGTCCTCGACGCCGGTGATCGTGGCGGTCGCGCGCAGCCGGGAACCGACCGGTACGGGCGCGGGGAAACGCACCTTGTTCGTCCCGTAGTTGACGCCCATCTTCACGCCCTCGACGGCGATCAGCTGCGGCCCGAAGAGGGGGAGCAGCGACAGGGTCAGATAGCCGTGCGCGATGGTCGTACCGAAGGGGCCCGCGGCGGCCTTCTCGGGGTCGATGTGGATCCACTGGTGGTCACCGGTGGCGTCCGCGAAGAGGTCGATCCGCTTCTGGTCGATGTCGAGCCAGTCGGTGTACCCAAGCTGCTCGCCCACCGCCGACTTCAGGTCGTCGACGGACGTGAAGATCCTCGGCTGTGCCATGTCCCGGCCTCTCGCATGTCAGGGATGCTGTTTCTCTAAGCGACTGCTTAGCATGGTCGGGTGCGGGGGGTCGTGTCAACGGACTGGGTAGGGTTCGATGGGTGCCCCAGATTTCAGAGAAGATCCATGAGCTCACGGTCGGCCAGCTCGCGGCGCGGAGCGGCGCGGCCGTCTCCGCGTTGCACTTCTACG
The DNA here is from genome assembly GCA_000715635.1 of Streptomyces violaceus. GTDB lineage: Bacteria > Actinomycetota > Actinomycetes > Streptomycetales > Streptomycetaceae > Streptomyces > Streptomyces violaceus. Next base: position 12,879 of record KL569295.1, read on the forward strand.
AGTCCAAGGGCCTGATCGGCAGTCGCCGGACCTCCGGCAACCAGCGCCGCTACTCGCGTGACACGCTCCGCCGGGTCGCCTTCATCAGGGCCGCGCAACGCGTCGGCATCCCGTTGGCGACGATCCGCGAGGCGCTGGCGGAACTCCCCGAGGAGCGGACGCCGACGAAGGAGGACTGGGCGCACCTCTCGGAAGCCTGGCGCTCCGAACTGGACGAACGCATCAAGCAGCTGAACCTGTCTCTTATACACATC
>KL569295.1:13351-13488 GCA_000715635.1 Streptomyces violaceus
CGGCCTCTCCCTTGAAGGCTGCGTCCTCTCCAACCCGGACGACGCCTTCGGCGAACGCCGGGCGGGCTCCCGCCTGATGGTGGACAAGGGGCGCGCGTAGCGCCTGACGCCGGGTGGTGAGTCGGGGCCGTGTCGGG
>KL569296.1:0-3313 GCA_000715635.1 Streptomyces violaceus
CAACCGTCCTGCTGATTGCTCCAGCCACTCTGGGCCAGCCACCGGCACCTCCGGCCAGCCCGACCCCCAGTCCGCCGAGGGAGAAACCCGAGATCGCCGCCAGCGTTCGATGCTGCACGCGAGTGATCCGGTCGCTCGGCAACTCCTCCCAGCCCAGGCGTAGCCGGGTGGCCGTCATCTCACGGCTCAGTGTGCTGATTTCCTCGCCCAACTGCTCCGACAGCTCCGCGAGGAGCGGGGCCAGGACCTGCTCCGCCATTCGTTCGGACCAAGCGTCGAGGCGGTGCATGACCACATCGCTGATCACCTTGCTGACGGCTTCACTGGCGCGCTTGGCCTGGAGCACGCCCGTCAGACGTCCCAAGTCGAGCTCCAGGGAGTCGATCCGGGCGGGAAGCTCCTCCCTGAGTCCGTCGATCTCCTGTTCAAGGCCGGTAGCGAGAGCGTCCACGGCCCGGTGCGCGCAGGCGGAGAAGATGTCCCGGATGGACTCCACACGCCTGTGGATCTCCCGCAGTTCGTGCGCCGGGTTGGAGCACCTCTTTGCGGACCGCCCGTCGGCGCACGCCGTGGCGCGCATCCGCTCTCGCAACTGTTCCTCCAGCCCGCCCGCGCACAGCAGTGCCTCCTGGACGTACCGGTCGAGATGGAGGACGTGCCGTTCGTTCACTAGGAAGTCCGCCAGCCGGTCCTCCAGTGCCGCCAGGCCGGAAGCGACGACCTCTTCCCGGTTCCCCGTGCGGCGTCCCCTTTGTGCGCGCTCCACGTCCACGATGAAAACGTCGTGCGTCGCGAGTTCCTGGCCGGCGTAGTGCGGCTCTCCCAGACAGCCGTGCACGTACCGGTTCCACACGTACCCGGGCAGTTCCGTTCCCACTCGGCCGTCGACATTGTTGATCACGGAGAACGCGTGCGGCCCGGTTCTGGTCAGAGCGCCGTTCTGGGCCAACTCGTGGCTCGCCGTTAGTGTCTCCGAGCGGTAAACGGCGATCACCGCGTCGCAGGACTCGCTCGCGCCGCGTATCACTGTGGTCCGCAGGTCGTCTTCGTCGAGTCCCGGGGTGTCGAGGACGACCACACCTGCCCGGCAGAGCGTGGCCGGGTAACCGATCCGGAACTCCCGAATGCCGCCGCCGTCCCCTGCCCTGTCCGTTCCCCTGTGCATGAGGGTCGACTCGTTCCAGTAGCGCTCCCAGTTCCAGGTCTCCCGGTGGCCGTTGACGTGCACCGCCTCGACGGTCGGTTCCGGGTTGTATGAGACGGTGGTGATGACAGCCGTCGACGAGCCCGTGACCACGGGGCCTTGGTCCGCTGCTGTGTCTACCGGATGGGTCCGCTCACCGAGCAAGGCATTGAGCAGTGTCGACTTGCCGTTATTGAAGCGTCCCACGATAGCCAGCGTGAAGGTGTCCGCACGCAAGTTGCTCGCCGTGCGCGCCAGGCTCTCGGCAGTGTGAGGCAGATCGAGGTCGGCGGCCAGCCTGGCAAGGTCGTCGATAGGTTCAAGGACACGCCGACGAGCCTCGTCGGAGCTCGTACGCACCTGATGGGCCAGCGTTACCTCGGACATCTCTCCCCCACCCCCGCCCCACGCTGGCTGCCGTCGTCGCTCCGACCGTGCCCAGCCGGGTCTTCAGCGTCCCACAATGTCGGCCGCCCTAACCCCTTGCCCGGACTTGTTCGCACCGGAATGCGCTTCCTGGCATACTCCCCAGGCGGCTGAGGGAATTTTCCGTTAACGCGTCTTCGCCCGGTGGCGGCTCACTATTGTGTGGCCGTCGGGGTGGGGGACGATGTGAACGACCTGAACGGCCGCAGCGCTGGTGCAAGAGAAATGCTGACTGTGGGTCTGGCTGTCGAGGTGCAGGACGAAGACGGCCTGGCGCCGCTTGGTGCTCTGGACCCACTTGCCGAGGCGCCTTGGCATGCGGAGCGGATCTCTCAGGTGCTGCAAAGCTTCGGCTATAGGCGGAGGAGCGGACGGGACCCGGCAACGCACGCGGGCGAGGACATCCGCCAGGCGGTGACGAGCCCGAACACCGCCGTCCTCGTCGTCCATGTAGTAGGGCACGGCCGGCTGGCCGAAGCCGGTGAAGGTGCTTTGCACGTCGTCGACGCGGACGGCAGGAACTTCGACGATTCGGTCCCGGCGTGGATCAGTCTGATCGAGTCGCACCCCGACCGGAGCCGGCCCCTAACGCTGTTTCTCCTTGATCTTTGTCACTCCGGCGACGCGGCGTCACTTCCCTGGCACCAAAAGATGCGGACGGCGCGACGTCGCGCCTGGGTGATCGCGGCGTGCGGGCCGGAGGACGAGGCCTTCAACTACCGCCTCAGCCGTGCGGCATACGCCGTTCTGCATGGATATCTCGACGGCGAACTGCGCGTCGACTCGTCGCACGCCCACATTCCGCTGCCCACGATCGCACGTGAGATCAACCGGGTGGTGACCGACCTTAGCCTTGCGGAGGGCTTCTCCCAGCAGATCGACGTGAGCCGGGTGCCGTTCACCGATCACATCGACGACCTGCCGTTCTTTCCCAATCCTCGCTACCGTGCGCGCAAGAGCGCACTGCCTGGTCTCGACGCCGGGATCGACTCCCTGCTCAATGAGGCCTTCGACCCGCAGCACTTCATGCTGCGCGCGGCAGGTTCCGAGCCGCTTGACCGTGGGCTGGACCGCGGATACTTCCGTGGCCGCAAAAATGAGGTCCGTTCGCTGACGGCCTGGCTGAACGGACAGGGCCCTGGCTTCGGACTGCTGACAGGCAAGGAAGGATCGGGCAAGTCAGCGCTGCTCGGCGTCCTGATCAGCGCGGCCCACCCCACCCTGCGCGATGTGGCGGAACCGTTGTGGCGTCGGCTGGAGACAACTCCCGCGCGCAACGGTGGCCTCGCCGTCGTGCACGCGCGGCGACGCGACCTGACGCAGATCGCCGGATCCCTGGCCCGCCAATTGGGAGCCCGCGAGCCGGACCGGCCAAGCGGGTGGGACGCAGAAAGCCTCAGCCGACTCGCCCGCGCTAGGGACAGCGCCTCTTGCACCCTCGTGATCGACGCCGTCGACGAGGCGGAACGGCCGACAGACGTGGCGCAGGCACTACTGGAGCCCCTTGCCCAGGTGGCACTCTCCGGAGATGTGGGGTTACGCCTGCTCGTCGGCACCCGGCCGTACCAGGAGTTCGCCACCCTGACGGCTATGGCGCAGGAGGCCGGACGGTTCGTGAACCTCGACGAAGGGCCGGCTGAGGAACTCTACGAAGCCCTGCAGCAGTACATCGGCGACTTGCTGGCCGTGGACACCGGCTACCGT
>KL569296.1:3563-4696 GCA_000715635.1 Streptomyces violaceus
AGGGAATTGCCGCGCGGCTGACCGGCGTCAATGATCCCACCGCGCACTCGGCACAACAGCCCCTGCCATACGGCGAGTTCCTCGGAGCAGGTCTGTACGTACGAGCCTTGCTCGGAGGGCCGGTGGAGTTAAATCCGGCCCTCGCGCGCACGCTCGGCCTCGCCGCCCCCCGCGATCTCCATGCGCTGCTTGAACTCGACCTCTCCCGCCTTGCCAACCCTCACCATGTACGTTCCGCCCTCAGGGCGCTCGCGCACGCCGAGGGCGGGGGGATGCCCGAACGTGTCATCGCCCACGTTGCTACCGCCTTCGCCGACAGCGGGACGGCGGCACCGATGCCGCCCGATCAGGTGAGGAAGGCACTTGACGCCGCCCGTTTCTATCTGCGCCGCGAAGTCGACGTGAAAGATGGCAGCACTTTGTTTCGGCTCTTCCACGAGAGCCTGTCGGAGCGGCTGCGCATCGAGGGGTCCAACTCGACGGTTCCTGGGGGCCCGGCGTCATGAGCCGCGCCGACTCCTGGCCCTTGGCCGATCTCGTCTACGAGCGGTTGGTGGCGTCCGTCCCGTCGACTGGCGGGGGCCGGGCATGGCATGTCGCGGACGCGTACGTGCTACGCCACGCCGCTCAGCACGCCTCCCGTTCGGGCAGGGTGAGCGATCTGCTGGAGGACACCGGATTCCTGGTTCACGCGGAGCCGGAGTCGGTGTTCTCCGTCCTCGGCGAAGCCGTCACGAACCGGTCGCGACTCACGGCCGCCATCTACCGCGCGTCCTATGACGTGCACCGCTCGCTCAGCGCTGAGGAGCGCCGCCAGATCCTCATGATCGACGCGGCACGCTTCCAGGCCGCTTCCCTCGCTTCGGAACTCGCGCTTGGCACAGGGTGGTCGCCTCGCTGGGCCACCGGTGCAGAGGTGTCCGCGTCGAACACCGCCGTTCGGTCCGGTTACGCCCACGCCTGGGGCGCGCTTGCCCTCGCAGACGTCGGCGGAAGGATCGTTGCTGTTACCGGCAACGGAGGCAGCGTGGTGCGGGTATGGGATCTGGCCACGGGACTCGCTTCCTTCGCTCTGTCAGGTCATGAAGGACCTGTTACTGCTGTGGCCGCCGCCATGATTGAGGGCCGTCCGG
>KL569296.1:5040-5180 GCA_000715635.1 Streptomyces violaceus
CCGTCCGGTGGCGGTGACGGGCAGCGACGACACCACTGTGCGGATTTGGGAGCTTGACACTGGGCGCCTTCGAGCCACTCTCACCGGTCATGAAGGACCTGTTACCGCCGTGGCCGCCGCCATGATTGAGGGCCGTCCGG
>KL569296.1:5429-5949 GCA_000715635.1 Streptomyces violaceus
CCGGCGGCGGTGACGGGCAGCGACGACACCACTGTCAGAATCTGGGACCTGACGTCGCTGAGGGCGACGGCGGTGCTGTCGGGCCACAAGGACCGGGTGCGAGCCGTCGACACCACCGTGCTGTACGGGCAGCCCGTGGCCGCAACCCGGAGCGAGGACGGGACGGTACGGCAATGGGATCTGATCAAAGGAACACACCTCGATGGTCCCTTCGACGGCCACACTGCGGCGGTCTGGGACGTCGCCGCGGGCACGCGGGACGGCGTGCCCGTGGTTCTCACTGGCAGCGTCGACCAGACGGTACGCGTTTGGGACCTGGCCACCGGCATGCCGCAGTGCGAACCGCTGCGGGGACACGCCGACTCGGTGACGTGTGTGGCGACCACTCTGGTCGAGGGTGCCACGGCAGCTGCGGCCAGCCGAGCAATCACTGGCAGCGTGGACCACAGCGTGCGGATCTGGAACCTCTCGACCAGAGAAAACACGAGGACCTTCTCCTGTGGCCCTGGCGAGATGGTGA
>KL569296.1:6261-6393 GCA_000715635.1 Streptomyces violaceus
CGGGCGGCCGGTCGCCGTCATGGCGGCCACCGACAACACCGTGCGCCTGTGGGATCTACGCGGTGGCACCACCTTCGGCCCGCCCCTGACGGGTCACACGGATTGGATCCTGTCTCTTATACACATCTCTGA
>KL569297.1:0-3307 GCA_000715635.1 Streptomyces violaceus
CCGACCGCAGTAGCAGCAGCGGACATGGTGCGGGTCGTCGGAGAATGACGGCGCGGTCAGCGCGCTGAGGTAGTCGTATCCGTTCTTCTCAGCGTGCTCCCGCGCCCGGGCCTCCGGAACCGGGGTCAGGTCCGCGTACGCGCCCATGGCCTGGCGAGCCTCCCGCGCCCACTGCCGCCAGTAGCAGGCCCGGCACGTCGCTTCCCCATACGCGTTCTTTTCCCGGGTGTACTCGAAGCGATAGTGCGCCTCGCAGCCGCATGCCAGGCACCGGGTCAGACGCCACGCCTTCGGTTTCGTGAAGGGCTCCAGCGGTTGCAGGCCGCCCTCACGCAGTATCTCCGTGATGTGGGCGTCACACCAGGTGCTCTTCGTACGTGTAGAGAACGCGGCGGGCTGCCCGCAGTCCGCCTCAGAACACAGTTGGGTCGTCTTACGGGGCGATAGGGAACTCACGTGCGGATTCTCGCAGGTGCGTGTGCCGACGGCACGAAGTGACGTAATTGCTCCTTCCTCGCTGACGTCACTCGTCAGCTGCCGCCCGGGGTCCATTGCGCGAAAAGGATCCGCAACGCCAGCGGCGAGAGGGCCAAGCCCTGGGACGACCCCGCAGCGGCCTACCGTAGGAGGCGCTCCCGCACCAGCCCAGCCAGGGGTCGCAGCGGGACTCCGAAGAAGCCTCGCCAGAACCTACCTCGGCGACGACCCTGGCGACAGATCACCCGCGCCAACGATCCAGCCGTGGCGCCGTCAAAACAAAGCCCCGCTGGAGGCGAGTACGCGGAGGGTGCCCGGCTCGGGCGGCTGAGGGGCCTTGACTCTTGATCTTGGACACACGAGACACTGGATCCTGAGGATCTGAGAACGGACATCTCGTGGTCATGAAGAACTATCCGCGTGAACGCGATGCCCGCCTCGACGCGTTCGGCTGGTTCAACCGCTACAACACCCGACGCCGTCACTCCCGCCTCGGACAACGCAGCCCCATCGCCTACGAGACAGCACTCGACACAACATCAACTACCCTGGCCCAAGCCGCATAGCCCGTGTCCAAGATTCCGGGTCAAGGCCCCGTCCACGACGACCTCCGCGAATAGGTTGGCACCGTGATCTCCCGCTACGACCTCCAGTGCCACGGATGTGGCGAAGCGTTCGTCGCCCGGCTGGGCGTGGAACCGACCAGGGGAACGCGCTTCTATCTGCCGTGCCCGCATTGCCAACTGCCGATCCGAGGCTCCATGGCGGGCACTGAGCTCCAGAACCACCGTGTCGCCATCGAGTGCGAGGTACTGAGCGGCTCCGCGCCAGAGTTTCCTGATGTCCGCGTCGTAACTATCAATCCGTTCGTGCCGTCGCGCTATGACGCCGACTCGTTCACCCCGAACGGGGCCTTCCCAACACTGACGCTCGTCCAGGCCCTCGGCGACGACGCCTTTCTGGAGTTCAAGTCCGAACGGGATGCGGCGCTCGAAGCGGGCCGATTCATGTGGCCCAAGGTCCGCATGCTGTTTCAGTACTACCTCCAGGGCAACACCAAGATGTTCGCTCGCATCGCACAGCAGCAGTTTGGGCTCAAATGGGAACCGAGCACGAGCCACGAGCGGACGACTGTCGCTTACCAGGCCATGGGAACAGCGACGACGGTGATCACGGGCACCACGGGGACCACCAGCGCGAACGTGATCAGCCGATTCTCACGGAAGCACTCGGCAGCGATCAAACGACACAGGGATCACCTCCTGACCTTTCGGCGTCGAGGACAATCCTCGTCGACCCTGGAGCGAGATGTCTTCACCGAGCTCAACCGTTTCGTAGAGCATCACGAGTCCTGGGAGATGGGGCTCCTCGGGAGGTTCTTCGGGCCGCGCGACAAGGGCACGTTCGACGAACTGGTGCTCTACCGCGACGAGTTCTCGATGGTGAGGGACCTTTACCAGCACGGATTCGAGCTCGCCTGCAAGTGCCTGTGGCCGCTCGTCGCAGCTCAGAACTCGGTGAAGCGCGGCAACCCTGACGACTTCGGCAACGTCCACCCCGACCGCGAACCCGAGAAGCAGCGCCCCAAGAACCTCAATAAGTTCGACAAGCTACCCAATGCCTACAAGATCGCATATGTGGCACAGGTTCCAGGTTGGGAGTCATTCGAGAGCTTGCTCAACAACCGCCGCCGGAACACGATTGGGCACGCAACAGCACATCACGACCTCCGGACGGGCCGCGTTGTCAGCGATGAGAGCACCGCCGGGATGACGTATCTCGAGTTCCTCAGTGAGGTCCTTGGTGTCTTCGAAGCGCTTTCGACCCTAGCCCAGGTGCTCAGGGCTAGCCGTGTTGCCTCCTCTCCAGACTTCGACTCTCTCGCATGACGAGGCGAATAAACAAGGCCACGTGACACCGGGTCTTCAGTTTTGGGCCGGGGTGAGGAGTTCAAGGATTGGCTCAGCCGAGCCCACGGCACTGAGCAGGTAGATGTCTGGGGCGTACTTGCCGACGGTGTGCAGGCCGTGCAGTTCCTGTCGAGCCACCGTCGTGGTGGCTGCGTTCCATTGCGGAGCGGCGGTCGCGAGGATGAGCCGGTGCGCGGCAACGGTCTTGCAGCCGTCAAGGAGTTTGCCCAGTTCCCTCTTGGTGTCGCGGTGGCTCTCGCCCAGTGCGGGGCCCTTCTTGGCCTCGCCCAGCCAGATTTCTTCGGCGCCCGCTAGGGCGAAGTCGATCTCCACGAATGGCTGGCCGTCGCGCAGAATCTCGAACTCGGCTCCCACCAGCGGGCGCATGCCGCGGGTCTGTTGGCGCAGGTACCGTGTGGCCTGCAGCGGCACGTCGGCGTTCTTGTCGATGAGTTCGGCAATGGCCGGGTGCAGTTCGTAGTACCACTCGGGTTCGCTGGTGTCCGTCTTCCAGCGCTCGTGGATGAGTTCGTTGTCGGCGCTGCATCGCCGGCAGCGGTAGTGCTGGGTGACCTCCTCCAGCGGATAGAACTCGAAGGCCGGGCACTCCTGGCAGCCCAGGGCCAGTCCTCTGCGCAACACGCCCTGTCTGGTCCACTCGTCGACCTGGGCACGCCGCTGCGGCGTGGTCCATTCCGGCTCTGCGGGGGTGGCGGCCAGGGCGCGGAAAGACATCACTACCGAGGTCTTCAGTGCCCACCAGGCGTCTTTGGGCTGGCTGGGGTGCTGTTGCCTGGGCAGGAACGTCTTGAGCAGGTTCCAGCAGGGGCCGTCGGCAAGGTTCTCGAGAGCCGTGCGGGAGCCGAGCAGGCGCTGGGCCACCGCGGTCCGCTTGCCTGCGGGACTGGACTGCACCGGGT
>KL569297.1:3557-6253 GCA_000715635.1 Streptomyces violaceus
GGTGGGGCGCGGCTGCCATGGCCAGGGTGGCCGGCAGGCTTGGCCATCGCAGACGCGGCGCGGCCAGCGTGCCGGCCAGGGAGGCTCCTTTGGGCACGAAGTCAAAGCGGTGCGAGGAGTAGGTGATGCCCCCGTCGGCGGCCCGCACGAAGGTCTCCCACGGGTTGCTGCGCTGCGCGTACAGCGCTTCGCCGGTCAGGACGCGGTGCGGCGGCAGGGGGTGGTCCGACGCCACCAGGAGGACTTGCCATTTGTCGCGGGTGGGGTCGAGCCCGGGCGGCACTTCCGCTGGAAGCCCCAGAGTTGCCTCCAGCGAGCCGTCCGGCAGGATCGTGGCGGGCAGCGATCGCGGGAGATCCCACGCCTGGTCGTGGACGTAGAGGCTTTGTCCACTGGTGCGCAGGTCGTTCACCGGCACGCACTCGAATGCCTTGTTGTCCACCTCTTCGCCATCGACGAAGGCGCGTGGCCTGCGCTCCCACATCGTGTGCATCCGTGCCTCGACGTCCGCCGGCGGCATCGAGGCACTGGTGACCCGGGCCAGGCCGCTCCCTCGCCAGCGCGGGAAACGGCCAGTGATCGTCATCGCGCTCGGGTCGGGCCATGGCACCCACATGCACGGGCCGTGGACCACGTTGGCGAGTTGCGCCAGCGCGAAGTCTTCCGGCCTGTCCCCCAGCACCACAACCGGCTCCGCTTGGAAGCGGTCACGCTCCAGTCGCGCACATCTGGCCGCTGCCGGATCGAGCATGGCGAGCGTGTCCTGCGGCGATGAGGGATGCAGCCATTCCAGCAGAGCCGTGCTGGCGTGTTGGGTGACGCCTTCTTGCCAGCGCGCTTCTTCGGGGATGCGGGAATCGGCGGCCGCGTCGAGGTCCACACCCACACGGGCCGCATAGGCCAAGGCACTTGGAGTCGACACGAGCGGGAACGGCACTCCCAACACCGGTCGGATGGCCACGTCGGTCAGCACGGTCAGCCCCGCTTTGGCGGGGTCGTCGAACAGGTGCGTCTCCTGCGCCATCTCCCGTGTGGCGTTGACGCCCAGCCGTTCCCTCAGCCCGGCAGCAGCCTGTTCCACCTCGAGTGCCTCACGGTGTTGCCACGGCTCCGCGCGCACGAACGCTTCAGATTGGACTCTGGCTTCACCCTTCAGATCGCCGACCATCTGGTCGATGACGCCCGGACGGATTGCCTCGACGGTGGCGCCGGACGGCGTGTACGCAAGCACATGGTCGGGCTGCATCCGCCGCATCAGGTCCGCCAGCGAAGGATGTGCAACGACCGAGGCGGGAACGACCGCTCCCGCGCAACCGCCCCAGACCTGGCTCAGCGCGCCCAGACCCGCCGCCGCCCAATGCACCCACTCCGCCTCGACATACGGCACCACCACCAGCAGACGCGGCGGCCGCGCGAAGGCACGCAGCGCCACGAACCGAAACTCATCAGCCACTCCCCCACTGTGGCAAAACAGCCCTCACCCAGGCAGCCGAAATATCCCCACGCGTGGCACGCTCCCTTCCCCCGCACTGCCCCGCTCGGCCACCGGCAGGCACACCCCGACCCGAATCTTCCGGACACCGAAGCACGCGACATCTGAGCCGGCCGCACAGCGAACGACCAGCGAAGCCGCGCCACTCGATGCCCCAAGCGAAGACGCCCCAGGGCACCGCCGGACGACCAGTCGCCGAACCGACCATCCAATAAGATTGGGATAGAAAACTGCAGGTCAGACGGCCATTGCCTTGGGCTTCTCATTTCACTGCGCTGGAGATTCTCAAGCGATGTCACCAAGCCTTCTCATCTGATGTCACCGATTCTGCGCTGTGACCAGCAGAGATGCATGGCATCCAAGTGAGAACTGATGGTGACACCGAAATGAGAAGTCGCACCCGGGCCTCATCAGTAACCGTGAACCGCCCGGGATACGCAGCCCGCTCCCCCGGTGCCCGGGCCGCAGCCTCGTCCCGCTCGGCGGCCGCCAGCCACCGCCACACCGCCCGCTCCCGCACCCCGAGCACGTCCGCCGCCGACCTCACCTGCCCTGTGGTGAGCTTCCCCTCCCGCCGCAGGTCCAGCAGACGGCGCACCGCCGGTCCCCGCAACGCCCGAACCGACACAGCCGGCAAAGCCCCACGCGCCTCACCACCCACCCCTTCCGGGGCCGGGTCCTGCTCTCCCTGATCCACACCCCTGAGCACACCAACACCCATCGGCCAGCGGATCACAACTCACGAAACTGAGACAGCGTCACCCCTCATGCAAATATCGCCCCTGGAACAGCGGTCCCCACAAAAATCTCGCCTCCAGAACAGTGGCCCCAACCCCCTCAACCACCACTGACCAGCAGCAACACACCCAGGCCCGCTGTCACTCACCCACTGTCCCAAAACCGAGAGATCGCACTTGGGGCATGGGTCGCAGAACAACGAAGGGCCTACGGGGCGGGGCAGATGACCGGCCTGCGCGCCCAGCGGCTGGAGAAACTCGGCATGGTGTGGAGCCTCGCGGATGAGCGGTTCCAGGAGAACCTGGAAGCCGCCCGCGTCTACTACGAGCAGTTCGGCACTCTGGCCGCTCCCCGGTCAGCAGTGGCTCTCGACAAGCCCCTTGGGCAATGGCTGTCCAACCTCAGGAGGCCAGGCGCCCTGGAAGGTCACCCCGAGTGGGAGCAGGCGCTCACGGCGATCGACGAG
>KL569297.1:6515-7328 GCA_000715635.1 Streptomyces violaceus
GGCCCTGCGGGAGTTGGTACGCGACGAAGAGGGCCCCGTCGAGGTCCTGCCCGGCGTCACCGTCCACGGCCAGGATGTCGGCCGGTGGCTTCAGCGCAACCGTGAACACGCCGTCTGGCAGGGGCTGATGGACGGGCAGCGCCAGCTCCTGGAGCAGCTTGGCATCGCGCCGCTGCCGCCGGAGCAGGAAACGCCCGCCAAGGCCTCCAAGGCTGCCTTGGGGGCCTTCGAACGGGGCGTTGCGGCCCTGGCGCAGTACAAGGCGCGTACAGGGTCTGTGACGGTCCTCAGGGGCCACGTGGAGACCGTGATGGTCGACGGCCAGGAGCATGCTGTGAAGCTCGGCGTGTGGATCATGAATCAGAAGGGACGCCGCGCGAAGCTTGCCTCCGACAAGCTCGCCGTGCTCGCCAGGCTCGGGCTGGAGTGGGCAGCAGGGGAAGGAGCCGCGTGATGACCGCGCAGGAAGACCAGGGCTGGTGTGGTCTAGTTCGCGCCACGTCGCGCCAGATCAACTCACCTGATTTGATTGGTAGTCAGGGAAAGGCGGGCCCATTGTGAAGGTCCGTCGCCGGAAGGAGTAGGTGGATGATCTCGGAGTCGCTGTTGGCGTTGGCCTCGGCTGGGGGTGCATCAATGGTGCAGGCGGCTGGCACGGATGGGTGGAATGCGATCCGGGATCGCGCCGCGCGCCTGATGGCTCGGGGGAGCCAGGAGAGTGAGGAATCGGAGAGGCGACGTCTGGACCGGACCGCGGCAGTACTGACGGACAGCCCCGACGCTGTCTCTTATACACATCTCTGATGGCGCGAG
>KL569297.1:7559-8831 GCA_000715635.1 Streptomyces violaceus
GAGCGGCGGGCAGCCAGGCCGCTGCCTGGCAGGCTGGGTTCGTGGTTCTGCTGACTCGGCTGGAAGGTGCTGAGCTACACGCCGCGGTCGCGGAACTTCGTGCGCTGATCGACAGTGGGCCTATCGCTCCGAGTGACGTCTCAGCCCCCTTCGCGGGCAGTACCTTCTACGGTCCGACCGCGATTCAGAAGGGCGACAACAATCATCAGGACAATCACTTCGGCCACAGCGGATGACCGCACCGCAGCGCGATGACCATGGCCGCAGTGGTCCCAAGCGCAGTGAATTCCACGGCCCGGCTGCCGTGCAGGACGGGAACCATAGCGTCCAGAACAACCACTTCCACGCTCCAAGCAAGCGCACCGTGGCCTTCCCGTGGGGTGCTGTTGTCACGTCGGTGAAGAATGGGCTCGTCACTCTGATCGTGGTGGGAGTCCTGGGCGGTGGAGCGTGGTGGGCCTACGACCACGTCCAGAAAAGGAACCAGAAGGCCAACGCGAAACATGCAGGCTGCGACCAAGCACTGCACGCCTTCTATCAAGGCGGAACTCCCGTATCACTTCTGTACCCCAATGACGTGTCGGTAACGAGGTACGTCGAACAACTGGAGGAGGCGGCTCGGACCGTGGGCGATCCCGAGATTGCCAGGTCGATTCGATACACGATCCAGGATGTTGAGGCGGCCCAGCGGGCCTATGACCGAGGCGATGAGGACGCCCTGTCAGACGCACGACGGAAAGCACAGAGGGGCCGGGAGGAGTGGTGGTCTCCTTGCTGGGAGGTCGCAGGATGGGGATGAGTCCGCAACCTGGCACCCGTGCATGGCGGGGCGGCGGTCAACGAATGACCGTAGTTACTCCCATGCGATGCCGGCGAGCACGATCGCTGGAAGTTCGACCCTGAGCGCCACTGCTGGTCGTGGGCGTCGGCACCGACTGCTTCGTCCAAGCTCTTAAAGCAACTGCACACGTGCTCGGGCGGGCTGTCCCCTGCCACGGTCACCCGGCTGACCCAGCAATGGCAGGCCGACCACGCCGCCTTCATGGACCGCGACCTCGCCGAGGTCGACTACGTGTATTTGTGGGCCGACGGCATCCACCTCAACGTTCGCCTGGAGGAGGCCAGAGCCTGCGTGCTCGTCCTCGTCAGGGTGCGGGCCGACGGCAGCAAGGAGCTGGTCGCGCTCAAGGCCGGCTACCGTGAATCGGGCGAGTCCTGGGCGGACCTGCTGCGCGACTGCGCCCGCCGGGGAATGCGTGCCCCGGTCCTGGC
>KL569298.1:0-2441 GCA_000715635.1 Streptomyces violaceus
ATGTGTATAAGAGACAGCCGTGAGGGAGACCCGGCTGGCGGGCGGCTTGTCGACGGCGCCTGCCTCCTCCGCGTCGATGAGGAGCGTTCCTCCGATCACGCCGCTCGCCATGACGGCACCGCCGACCGCCGTACTCGTGGCGATGAACGTGCGCCGACTCGGCGCCGAGGGCGCATCGCCGGATCCGGTGGGGGGTGGAGCGGCGGGCCCAGGGAGTTCGGTTGACATACCTACGCCTTCGCATCACGGACGGAGCGTCCAGGGCTGATGAGGATCTTGAGGCTGGTGCGGCCGGCCATGTCCTGGTGGCCGGCCGGGCTGCGCTAGAAGACGGCAGTCGTGGAGCGACCGCGCCGGCGCTGGGTGAGGGCGATGCCGGTCGTGGGGATCAGGGTCAGGGCGGCGATGACGGTGCCGACCACGGCGGGACCGGTGGCCCCCAAGGTGGAGCCGAGGGCGAGTCCGGCGCCCCAGGAACCCGCCGCGGTGCCGAAGTTGAACGCCGAGACGGTCAGGGCCGACCCCAAGGTGGGCGCCTTGCCCGCGAAGCGGACGGCCAGGGAGATCAGCACCGGGTTGGCGCCGAGCCCGAACAGCCCCAGCAGGGCGACCAGCACGACCGTGGGTACGGCGAAGCCGGACAGCAGGCAGACCGCCAGCAGGACGGCCGTGGTCGACGCGGCCGCCATGATGGTCGTCGCGTACGGGCGGACGTCTCCCAGGCGGCCCCCGACGAGGAAGCCCGCCAGGGCGCCGGCGCCGAAGCCGACGAGCACCAGCGGCACGAGGCCTGCGGCGATACCCGCCCGGTCGGTCAGCAGCGGCGAGATGTAGGAGTACGTCGACAGCACGCCGCCGGTCGTGGTCGCGCAGGCCGCCAGCGCCAGCCACAGGCGTCCGGAGCGCAGAGCGGACAGCTCGGACCGGATCGACACGACCTGCTGTCCGGGGCCGTCGTGGGGGACATGGCGGGCGATGAGCCCGACGGAGGCCACTGCGAGCACCGCGAGCGCCCAGAACGGTCCCCGCCAGCCCGCGAACTGCCCGGCGAAAGCACCGAGCGGCACGCCGACGACGTTGGCGAGCATCGCGCCGGAGCCCACGACGCCCAGGGCCCGGGAGCTCGCGGCGGGTCCGGCGATGCGGGCGGCCACCACATTGGCCACCGCCCAGAACGCGCCGGTCGCCAGCGCTGTCAGGAACCGTGCCGCCAGCAGCAGCGCGAAGCTGGAGCCGAGCGCGACGATGACATGTCCCACGGCGAAGACGCCCAGGGCGAGGACCAGCGTCAGCCGCCTGGGCAGCCGCAGCGTCAGCATCGCCATCAGGGGTGCGCCGACGATCATTCCGACCGCGAAGACAGTGATCAACAGCCCGGCCTGGGCCACGGTCACCCGCAGCTCGCCTGCCATCTCCGGCAGCAGGCCCGCCACGACGAACTCGGACGTGCCCATCAGGAAGGTGCCCAGCGCCAGCACGTGGATGACGAGCGGGAGCCGGGTGGTGGGCGGGCGCTCGCTGTTGTCGACCCGCACGGCGTCGGTCGCGTGGAGGACTCCTCCTCGCGTGTTCATGTTCTATCTCCTGAAGGGGTCGTGATCGAGATTGCCCTTCTACGGAACGGCTTTCGGCGCGCGTGGGGAAGGTCGTGTTTATGGGGGGTACAAGCTCGACCTCCCTCCGGGGCGGTCCGTGGTTACCGTGAAGGCATGAACCACCGCCCCTCCGACCGCGTCGGCAATCGCGACGACATCCGGGACTTCCTCGCCGGCCGGCGCGGCAGGATCACCCCGGAGCAGGTCGGGCTTCCCACCAGCGGCCGACGCCGTGTTCCGGGTTTGCGCAGGGAGGAGGTCGCCGTGCTCGCCGGCGTCAGCATCGAGTGGTACACGCGCCTTGAGAAGGGCCACATCAGCGGCGTCTCCGAGGACGTTCTCGACGCGGTCGCGCGGGCGCTGCAACTGGACGAGGACGAACGCACCTACCTGTTCGATCTGGCCCGAGCAGCCCGGCCCGCCCGCCGAACGGCGCCCCGCCGCAAGGACGTCGAGATCCCGCCGTCCGTCCAGTGGCTGCTCGACTCCATGACGATGTCCGCCGCTTTCGTGCGCAACGGCCGCCTGGACGTCGTCGCCGCCAACGCGCTGGCCCGGGCTCTGCACGCGCCGATGTGCGACAGCGACACCGCCGACCGGCACGGCCGCGCCAACTTCGCCCGCTACCACTTCCTCGACCCTGGTTCGGAGCACTTCTTCGTCGACTGGGAGGCCGGCGCGCAGGCCACGGTCGCGCTGCTGCGCGCCGAAGCGGGGCGCGAGCCCCACGACCGTACGCTGCGCGAACTCATCGGCGAGCTGTCCACGCTCAGCCCCGAGTTCCGCACCATGTGGGCCACGCACGACGTCCGCATCCGGCACGGCGGCACCAAGCGGCTCCAGCAC
>KL569298.1:2675-3167 GCA_000715635.1 Streptomyces violaceus
GTCCCTCGACCTGCCCCTGTCCGACCGGGCGGTGCACGATCTGACCCTCTACACCGCCGAGCCGGGCACCGACGACGAAGACCGGCTCAGGCTCCTGGCGAGCTGGGCGGCCACCCAGCCCGGCAAGAGCACGGGCGCGCCGGAACGCCGACAGGAGGCGGACTGACCACCCGGCGCGCGAACCTGGTGTGACCTGGCCGCACCAGAGGCGGGAAGCACGGCGCGCGGTGGCTAGGGTGGATGGTGTGGAGCTCCTACACCTGCGTTATTTCGTCGCCGTCGCCCAAGAACTGAACTTCTCCACCGCGGCCCGCAAACTGCACATGGCGGCGTCCCCGCTGAGCCGGCGGATCAAGGATCTCGAGAGCGAACTCGGACACCGGCTGTTCGACCGTGACACGCATCGTGTGAGGCTCACCCCGGCCGGCACCGCGCTGCTGCCGATCGCGCGCGGTGTTCTGGAGCAGGTCGATTCCATCCGCTGGCGGCTGG
>KL569298.1:3425-3657 GCA_000715635.1 Streptomyces violaceus
GTTCTGGAGCAGGTCGATTCCATCCGCTGGCGGCTGGAGGAGACGGCCCGGCCGCAGCGGACCACCTTGTTGCTCGGCGTCCCCAGCGGTATCCATCCGGACCTGCGCGAACGGATGGACGCCCTCGCCGAGCGGGTCGGCGACCGGTTCGAGATCAAACGCTGGCCGGGGGGCACCGACCGGCTGGTCGACGCGGTGTGCGACGGCCGGCTCGCGCTGACGCTGGCCCGGC
>KL569298.1:3827-5256 GCA_000715635.1 Streptomyces violaceus
GCCTGCCGGTCGGCGGCGACCCCGCCCTGGAACAGTTGCCGGTGATGTCGGAGCGGCTCGGCGCGGTCGTGCCCAGGGACCGGTTCCCGGGGCGGGAGTCGGTCGCGCTGGCGGAGCTGGCCGAACTCGCCTACGCGGGCTCCCCCACGGCCGTGACCAACGCGTATTTCCGCGGTCTCGACCAGCAGCTGTCCGATCTCGGCATCAAGAAGCGGATCGAACTGAGCAGCGTGACTTTCGACGGAGTTTCCGAGATAGTGGCCAGCGGACTGGCATTCTCTATTTCCATGCTGGATTCGAGAAGCCCTGTGCAGAATTACCGCCTTGACAATGTGGCGGTTCTCCCATTCTCCGATTTCCACCCGACGCTGGAGACCGGCCTGTTCTGGCGCAAAGACCGAGCCGACGGCGGTGACCTGGAGGAAGTCGTCGCAGCAGCCCGCGAGGTATTCGCCGATCCTCTTCACGCCTGAATTCTGAAGAACCCTCGAAAAGGCGGTATGACCACTGTGGTCATACCGCCTTTCGTTATTTGGTCATTCCGTTCGAGGCCAGCCCTTGCTAACTTAGTTTCCAGATACACACATGCGGTGAAGCAAGGAGTGAAGGTAACGATGACGGAAATCACGGAGACCACCGCCGGCCCTCTGGAAGGCGTGCGCGTGATCGACCTCTCGACCGTGGTGATGGGCCCGTACGCAGCCCAGATCCTCGGTGACCTGGGCGCCGACGTGATCAAGATCGAGTCGCCCGCCGACACCGTGCGCGTAGGCCACTACCGCACCACGCCGGGCATGACTCCGCTGAACCTCAACGTCAACCGCAACAAGCGGAGCGTGACCCTCAACCTCAAGGACGAGACCGACCGGGAGCGCGCGCTCGCCCTGGTCGACACCGCGGACGTGCTGATCACCAACATGCGGCCCGGCGCGCTGCACCGCCTGGGCCTGTCGTACGCCGACATCGCCGCCCGCAACCCGCGGCTCGTCTACGCGCACGCCCAGGGGTTCCGCGGCGACTCGGACCGGGCCGGCCACGCCGCCTACGACGAGACCGTGCAGGCCGCATCAGGCCTGGTCGACATCGCCGACCGCGCACTGGGCGAGCCCGTCTACCTGCCGACCATCATCGGCGACAAGGTCTCCTCCCTGACCATCGCCTACAGCGTGCTTGCCGCCCTGCTGCACCGGGACAGGACCGGGCGGGGCCAGCAGGTCGAGATCCCGATGACGGACACCCTGATCGCCTTCAACCTCGTCGAGCACCTGGCGGGACACACCCACGTGCCCGAGACCAGCCCCACGGGCTTCCCGCTGTCGATGCTCAAGGGCCACAAGGCGGTGCGCACCAAGGACGGCCTGGCCTGTGTCATCCCGTACAACCCGCAGAACTACCGTGACTTCTTCACGGCCTGTCTCTTATACACATC
>KL569298.1:5493-8794 GCA_000715635.1 Streptomyces violaceus
GTGTATAAGAGACAGGAGCTGATCGGCGTGTGCGCCCCGGCGCTGACCACCGAGGAGTGGGCGGAGGTGTGCGCCAAGCACAGCATCCCGATGGCCCCGGTGCTGGAGCTGGAGAACGCCCACGAGGACCCCTACGTCCGTGACGGCCACCTGCTCGACACCGTCGAGCACCCGACCGAGGGCACCGTCCGCACCATCGGCATCCCGGTGCGCTTCTCCGCGACCCCCGGCTCGATCCGCCGGCTGGCGCCGGTCGCGGGCCAGGACACCGAGGACGTCCTCGCCGAGCTCGACGCCGCCCGCTGAGCGCCGCCCCTCCCCCCATCACGCCGTCGGGGAGCAGCCCGCGCCCCCCGACGGCCGTCACAGAAGGACAACCATGAGCACCCCCGAAACCCCTGTCGTACGTACCGAACGCATCGGATCCGCCCTGCTGATCACCCTCGACCGGCCCGAGGCCCGCAACGCCGTGAACGCGGCGGTGGCCACCGGACTGGCCGGCGCGCTCGACGAGTTGGAGGCCGATCCGGCGCTGCGGGCAGGTGTCCTGACCGGTGAGGGCGGCACCTTCAGCGCCGGCATGGACCTCAAGGCGGCGCTGCGCGGCGAGTCGCCCGAGGTCGAAGGCCGCGGGTTCGGCGGCCTGACCGAGTCCGAGCCGGCCAAGCCCCTGATCGCCGCCGTGGAGGGCTTCGCCATGGGCGGCGGCTTCGAACTGGCCCTGGCCTGCGACCTGATCGTCGCGGCCGAGGACGCCCGGTTCGGTCTGCCCGAGGTCAAGCGCGGGCTGATCGCCGCGGGCGGCGGCGTGATCCGGCTGCCCAAGCGGATCCCGCACCACCTGGCCATGGAACTCCTGCTGACCGGCGAGCCCGTCGACGGCCGCCGCGCCGGTGAACTGGGCCTGGCCAACCGGGTCACCGGCACCAGCCAGGCCGTCACAGAAGCGCTCCGGCTGGCCGAGCGGCTCGCCGAGAACGCCCCGCTCGCGCTCGCCACCGTCAAGCGCGTCGTCCGCGCAGCCGACGGGGCGCCCGACGCCGAGGCCTTCGCCTTCCAGCGCGAACAGATGAAGACCCTGATGGCCTCGGCCGACGTACGCGAGGGCATGACCGCCTTCGCCGAGCGCCGCCCCGCGCAGTGGACGGGGCGGTGAGGCGCCGTGCAGGCAGAGGACGTACGACAGCACGTCACCACGCCGCTCACCAGCCCGGCGTTCGCGCCCACCGTCCCGCGGTTCACCGACCGGGAGTACCTCAACGTCGTCTACCGCACCGACCCCGACGCGCTGCGGGCCGTGGTCCCCGAGCCGCTGCGGATCGCTGAGCCGCTGGTCCGGTTCGAGGTCATGAAGATGGGCGACGTCAGCGGCTACGGCCCTTACACGGAGGCAGGCCAGGCGATCCCCGTCAGCTTCGAGGGCGAGCAGGGCGAGTACCTGCACGCGATGTACCTCGACAACTTCCCGGCGACCGCCTCCGGCCGCGAGGTCTCCGCCTACCCCAAGGTCATGGGCTCCCCGGCGCTCCACGTCGACACCGGCGCGCTCGTCGGCACCCTCGACCACGGCACGGTGCGGGTCGCCACCGCGACCATGGGCTACAAGCACCACGAACTGGACCGGGCCGAGGCGGAGGCACAGATCACCGTGCCGACCTTCATGCTCAAGACCGTTCCCGGCTACGACGGTCTGCCGCGCGTGCAGGAACTCGTCCGCACCCGCATCACCGACCTCACCGTCAAGGGGGCCTGGACCGGCCCCGCCCGGCTGCAGCTCTTCCAGCACGTGCTGGCCCCACTGGCCGACCTGCCGGTGCTCGAGGTCGTCTCCGCCGGCCACATCCTCACCGACCTGACGCTCGCGGGCGTCGAGCCGGTCCACGACTACCTGAAGGGAGTCACGTCATGACCCGCGCCTTCCGTACGGCCGCGGTGATCGGCGCCGGGACCATCGGACTGTCCTGGGCGACACTGTTCGCCGCGCACGGCCTGACCGTCCGGGTGACCGATCCGCGGCCGGACCTCGCCGAGGCTGTCGCCGAGGCCTTGGACCGGAACGCCCCGCAGCTGGCCGCCCGGGGCCTGGACGTGACGGGCCTCGCCGACCGGGTGCACATCGCGGCCGACGTCACCGAGGCGGTCCGGGACGCGGACGTCGTCCAGGAGAACGGCCCCGAGCGGGTCGAGTTCAAGCGGGACCTGTTCGCCACGCTGGTCCGGGAGGCACCCGACCACGCGCTGCTGCTCAGCTCCTCGTCGGCGATCCCGTCCAGCGCGTTCACGCGTGAGCTGCCGGACGAGGCCGCCGCCCGGGTCCTGATCGGCCACCCCTTCAACCCGCCGCACCTGGTCCCGCTCGTCGAGGTCGTGCCCGGGGAGCGCACCGGCGAGGACGCCGTGCAGGACGCGGTGGACTTCTACACCTCGGTCGGCCGCACCCCGGTCGTCGAGCGCAAGGAGATCCCCGGCTTCGTCGGGAACCGGCTGCAGAACGCGCTGAGCCGCGAGGCGGTGTACCTCGTCGAGCAGGGTGTCGTGACCCCCGAGGACCTCGACAAGGTGATGACGAACTCGCTGGGCCTGCGCTGGGCCACGGTCGGGCCGTTCCTCGGCTCGCACCTGGGCGGCGGACCCGGCGGCTACCGGCACATGGCCGAGCACATCGGCGCGTCGATGAAGCAGATGTGGGCGGGCCTCGGCACCCCGTCGCAGAACGAGGAACAACAGGAACGGCTCATCGAAGCCGTGGAAAAGGCCTACGGCTCCTCCACGTACCCGGAACTCACCGAGACGCGCGACCGCAGGCAACTCGCCGTGCTGTCCGCCCTGGACAGCGTCGACAAGGAGGAGAACTGAGATGACCACCACCATCGAACCGCTCGAGGACCAGCTGACCGCCGACTTCTACAGCTACGAGGCCCTGCTGCCGGACGAGGAGCGCAAGCTCCTCCTCAAGGCCCGCGCCCTCATGCGGGACGAGGTCAAGCCGCTGGTGAACGAGAACTGGGCCAAGGGTGAGTTCCCCACGGAGCTCATCTCCCTGTTCCGCGACAGCGGCCTCGCCGGCCTGCCCTACGAGGGCTACGGCGAACACCGCCCCGCCGTCAGCAACCTCCTCAGCGGCATGCTCGCCCTGGAGATGACCCGCACCGACGCCTCCGTGTCCACCTTCTTCGGGGTCCACAACGGCCTGGCGATGTACTCGATCCACTCGGGCGGCGACCAGGAACAGCGCGACCGCTGGCTCCCGGAGATGGCCGCGATGGACAGGATCGGCGCGTTCGCCATGACCGAGCCGCTC
>KL569298.1:8983-10621 GCA_000715635.1 Streptomyces violaceus
GCCATGCCCGAGCCGCTCGGCGGCTCCGACGTCGCCGGCGGCATGCGGACCACCGCCCGGCGCGAAGGCGACACCTGGGTCCTGAACGGCGCCAAGAAGTGGATCGGCAACGCGACCTTCGCCGACTACGTCGTGGTCTGGGCCCGGGACGTCGACGACAACCACGTCAAGGGCTTCGTCGTCGAGAAGGGCACGCCCGGCTTCGACCCGGTGAAGATCGAGGGCAAGATCGCCTTCCGGATCGTGGAGAACGCCGAGATCACCCTGACCGACGTCCGGGTGCCGGAGGCGAACCGCCTGCAGAACATCAACTCGTTCCGGGACGTCGCCGAGATCCTGCGCGCCACTCGCAGCGGGGTGGCCTGGCAGGCGCTGGGCGTGATGGTCGGCGCCTACGAACTGGCCCTCGACTACGCCCGGGAGCGCCGCCAGTTCGGCCGCCCGATCGGCGGCTTCCAGCTGGTGCAGGACCTGCTGGTCAAGAGCCTGGGCAACGTCACGGCGTCCTGGGGCATGCTGGTGCAGCTCGCCCGGCTGCAGGACGCGGGGATCTTCCGTGACGAACACTCCGCCCTGGCCAAGGCGTTCGTCACCTCCCGGATGCGGGAGGTCGTGGCCTGGAGCCGGGAGATCTTCGGCGGCAACGGAATCCTCCTGGAGCACGACATCGCCCGGTTCTTCGCCGACGCCGAGGCGATCTACTCCTTCGAGGGGACCCGCGAGATGAACACCCTGATCGTCGGCAAGTCGATCACCGGCCAGAGTGCCTTCGTCTGACGCACACGGGAACAGTGAACCCCAGGTCCTTCGACCTGGGGTTTTCTACCCGCGAACTCGCCCCGGCGCCACGGTCCGAGAGCCCGCCCGGATCGGCGCCGCGGCACGGAAGTTGCCCCGGTGCGCACCCCTGCTGTCCCCACCGTGCACGGGCGGCCCCGAACCCCTCCGCCGCTCGTCCGGCGTGTCTAGCGTGACGAGCGAACCGGCCGAGATCCGAGCCGGAGTCACGCTCCCCGGAGGACACCCATGGTCAGCATCGCCGACGTCACCGCCACCCCCGGCCCCGACCTGCTCACCCCGGACAACTGCGCGGTGCTGTTCGTGGACCACCAGCCGCAGATGTTCTTCGGCACCGGCAGGGGCGACCGCACCGCCATCATCAACGCCACCGTCGGTCTGGCCAGAGCCGCCCGGACCTTCGACGTACCGGTCGTGCTGAGCACCGTGGCCGCCGAGTCCTTCTCCGGCCCGCTCCTGCCGCAGCTGGCGGACGTCTTCCCCGGGCAGAAGCCCGTCGACCGCACCTCCATGAACGCCTGGGAGGACCTGGACTTCGTCGAGGCGGTCAAGGCCACCGGGCGGCGCAAGCTCGTCATCGCGGGTCTGTGGACCGAGGTGTGCGTCGTCCTGCCCGCGCTCTCCGCGCTCGCCCAGGGCTACGAGGTCTACGTCGTCACCGACGCGTCCGGCGGCGTCAGCCCGCAGGCCCACGAGCACGCGGTCCAGCGCATGGTCCAGGCCGGGGCCGTCCCGGTCACCTGGGTGCAGGTGCTCCTGGAGTTGCAGCGCGACTGGGCCCGTACCGAGACGTACGGTGCGGTGACGGACGTGGTGAAGGAGTACGGCGGCGCCTACGGC
>KL569298.1:10857-11268 GCA_000715635.1 Streptomyces violaceus
GGCCGGACGGAGTGCACCGGCTGCCGCACGTATCATCGCGCGGTGGACACCGGGGTGGGGATCGCGGCGCCGTTCGGACGGCTGCTGCGCGCGTTACGGCAGAGCCGTCGGCTGACGATCGAGGAGCTGGCCGAGGCCTCCGGGGTGTCGGGGCGCGCCATCGGTGACATGGAGCGGGGCAAGAGCCGGCGTCCGCACCGTGGCACCGTCACCGCGCTCGCGCAGGGCCTGGAGCTGGACGATGCGGCACACGCGGAACTCCTGGGCGCCGCTCGCGCCGCCCGTCCCGGCGCCCAGCCCGCCGGGTTCACGAAGGCCTCGCCGCACTCGCTGCCGAGGGGCGTGGGTGACTTCGTCGGGCGGCAGGCGGAACTGGCCGCGCTGCGCGCCCTCGCGCAGGAGGCCGCCGAC
>KL569298.1:11448-11807 GCA_000715635.1 Streptomyces violaceus
GCAGGAGGCCGACGACAGCGAGCCGGCGGGGGGACGGGGACCGCAGGTGCCACCGGCGGCCGTGGTGTCCGGCCCGCCCGGGAGCGGCAAGACGACTCTGGCGGTCCGGCTGGCCGAGGAGCTGTCGTCGTCCTGCCCCGACGGGGCGTTCCTGGTGGACATGCGGGGTCTGGACGAGCGGCCGCTCCCCGCGGAGCAGGCCCTGTCGGGACTGCTGGGCGCTTGGGGCGTGGGGGACGCGGAGCTGGCCCGGTTCAGCGCCGAGGAGCGGCTCGCCCACTACCACGAGATCGCCGCCGGGCTCCGCGCGGTCCTGGTGCTGGACAACGTGGGCAGCGAGGCACAGGCCAGGCCGCTGC
>KL569298.1:11991-13617 GCA_000715635.1 Streptomyces violaceus
GGCCAGGCCGCTGCTGCCGCGCGCGGGGCGGCTGCTCGTGGTGGTGACGAGCCGCCGTGCCCTCGCCGGTCTGGAGGGGGTGTGGCGCGTCGAGCTCGGTGCGCTGAGCCGGCAGGACTCCGCTGCCCTGCTGCGTGCCGTCGTGGGCGCCGGACGCGTGGACGCCGAGCCGGCCGCGGCGGACGTCGTGACCGAGCTGTGCTGTCATCTGCCCCTGGCCCTCAGGGTGGCCGCCAACTGGGCCGCCACCCGCACCAACTGGAGCCTGCGGCGTCTCGCCGACCGGCTCGCCGACGAGGACCGCAGGCTGGACGCGCTCAGCGCGGGCGACCTGCGGATCAACTCCGCCTTCGCGCTCTCCTACTCCCGTCTCGCCCCCGAGGCCGCCCGGATGTTCCGGCTGCTGTCGCTCGTACCGGGAGGAGACTTCAGCGTGGCACCGGCCGCGGTGCTCGCGGGCGTCCCGCTGCCCGACGCCGAGGACCTCCTGGAGGAACTGCTGGAGGCGGGGCTGCTCATGACGTCCCGTCAGGACCGCTACCGGCTGCACGACCTGCTCCGGCTGTACGCGGGCTCCCGTCACCGCATGGAGGACGGGGAGGAGAGGTCGCCCGCCGCGCGGTCCCGCCTGCGGCACTGGCTGCTGGAGACCGCCGTCCTCGCGGGCCGCTGGTACGAGCCGGACTACGGCATGCCCGCGCCGGACCCCGGCCGGCTGGTCGCCCTCGACGACCGTGAGCAGGCGGCACGCTGGATCAAGGCGGAGGCCGACACCTGGCTGGCCGCGTTCCGCGAGGCCGCGGCGCGGGGCGAGCACCAGCGGGTCGTCGAGGTCGCGGAGGCCATGCACTGGTTCTCCGACCACTGGGTGTCCTGGGGCCACTGGACCGAGGTCTACGAGCGCGCCGCCGCGGCCGGGGCGGCGCTGGACGACGCCGGTCTGGAGGCGACCCACCGCAACTACCTCGCCTGGGCGTACTGGGCCTGCGCCCGCCGGCACGACGAGGCGGTGCAGGCGGCCACGGCCGCGCTGCGTCTCGCCGGGGCGGCCGGGAACGTCCTCCAGCAGGCCTGGGCACACGCCTATCTCGGCTGGCTGCGGGACGCCGTCGGCGACATGCCGCCCGCCGCCGACCACTATCACCGGGCCATGGAGCTGTTCACCGAGGCGGACGACGTCACCGGGTATCTGCAGGTGTCATGCGGGGTGATCAGGGTGCTGCGCGGGGCGGGCCGGGCCCGGGCGGCGGTCGAGACCTACCAGGGCATCCTGGAAGCCCTCGCGGATCCCCGTCATCGCGACCGGATCCCGCCCAACGTACGGGACTTCACCCTTCTGTCCGCCGTCTACTCGGTGTCGTTCGTCCATCTCGGCCAGGGGCACTGGCAGGAGGCGGCCGACGCGCTGCGCTCCATACGCGGCCAGTTCGACGCCCGCGGCTGGCACAAGCAGGCGGGCAAGGTCCATCTCCACCTGGGCCAAGCCCTCGCCCACCTCGGCGAGACGGCCGAGGCGGCCGCCGAGTACCGCGCCGTGCTCGCCCTCGACGACCGGGTCCCCGCGGACGTACGGGGCGAGGCCCACGCGGGCCTCGCCGCCCTGGCCACGGGCCGGCCGGCACCGGC
>KL569298.1:13807-15930 GCA_000715635.1 Streptomyces violaceus
CAGAGATGTGTATAAGAGACAGGCCCGGACACGATTCAGGGTTTGCGGCCCGTGGCGGAGGCGAAGCCCAGCCAGGTGTGGCGGTTGTTCCACCAGCACCAGCCGACCTTCGGGGCGTCGCGGCGCTCGCGGCCGTCGCGCCCGGTGCCGTTGCTGATCCAGATCGCCGGGGTGCGGGCGTCGAACGTGCCGTTCGGCCTGCGCAGCCGGGAGCCGATGGTCATGAAGCACAGGTTGCGCTCCAGGGCCGCCGGTTGCTGGAGCACCCAGTGGATGCCCTCGGTGAGCAGCAGCGGGGTGCGGTCCTCCTTGGTGAGGGCGGGCAATGCCTCGTCCGGGCTCCAGTTGCTCATGTGGTCACCGCGGTCGAGGCCGGTGAGGACGTAGAGCGGGGCGTCGGGCAGCTCGATGGCGGTGGGGGTGAACTCATCGACGTCGGGCATGTCGACGACGACGAAGCCCGGCTTGCCCTCGCGGCGGAGCAGCGGCGCGAGGGCGGAGGCGGGGGCCCGGTCCGGGTGCACGGCGAGCAGGGCGCCGTCGCTGCCCGCCCGGGCCTCGGCGTTCGCCGCGTACGTACGGATCTCGGCCGCCGGCAGCCCGGCGATCTCGTGCACCCCCGACTCGATCAGTCGCTCTGCCTGCGCGCTCAGGGCCGGGAGTACGGACAGAACGGCGGAGGTACCGGGCGTGGTCTCGGGCACGATGCTCCCTGGGTCGGGCGGCGTGAACATTGAGGCAACGCGGCGAACCGCCGGGGCGTTCCCGGGGTCAGGCACGGGATCGGCCGGACAGGCCGCTTCGCTGCCACTCGCGGGGCGTCACACCGTAGGCCGCCCGGAAGACACGGCTGAAGTGACTGGGGCTCACGAAACCCCAGCGCCGGGCGACGGTTGCGACCCCGTGCCCCAGGGCCGGGGGCCGCAGAAGATCCTTGCGGCACCGCTCGAGGCGCTGCGTCCGGATCCACTCCCCCACCGTGACGCCCTCCAGCTGGAACAGCCTGTGCAGGTAGCGGACCGACATGAAGTGCGCGGCGGCGATCCCCGGTGGGGACAGGCCGGGGTCGGAGAGGTTGCGCAGGATGTGGTCCTGCACGCGCACGAGGGTGGCCGCGGCGGTCTCCGGAGCCTGGGAGGTGAAGCGGCCGCTTCGCTCGTTGATCAGCAGCGCCAGCAGGTCGAGCGCGGTGGCGGCGAACTGACGGCCCGCGACGGCGTCGAAACCGGCCGCTTCACGGGCCAGGCGTGCGAAATAGGTCGCCACCAGTGCGGCACCGCCCTCCCGGCCGGAGAACGCCGTGGCGGTCATCGCCCGCAGGTCGTCGTCCCGCACGCGCAGATCCTCGCGAGGGAAGTGGAAGGAGGTGAAACTGAACCTGTCCTGCACCTTCTTGCGGAAGAGACGGGAGGAATCCGAGAGGGAGAAGTCACCCGGCCCTATCAGGGCCTCCCTCCCGTCCTGCTCCTTGATGGAGCTGCCTCGCTGCTGAAGGGTGAGGATGAGGAACTCCTTCCCGTCCCGGGCGATCAGCCGCCTGCTGCGCGTCACGACCTGCGGGCCCGCCTGGACGTGGGACACGCGTAAGGAACCCAGCTCGTTGCTGACGATCCTTCCGGGTGACGGGTCTTTCTCGAGGAGGTGCACATCGAGCGGGATGAAGGTGCGTGACACGGCGTGGTGCCAGCGCTCCTCCCGGTCGGCCGCCGACAGTGACGCGGTGCAAAGGACGACGGCCATCCGGTTCCCCCCTGGGCATCATCGAGGACCGGCAGCTCGGATCCGCTGCCGGCCTTGACGATGTCACCACCCAGGCCGAGGGCCGTCCAGGAAGAATCGGAGGAAGAATTCGATCACTCCTGTTCGATCACTTCCGCAGGAAGGCGAGCAGCGCCGAGTTGACCTCCTCCGCGTGGGTCCAGAGCAGACCGTGCGGGGCGCCCTCGATCTCCACGTAGTCCGCGGCCGGAAGAGCCTTGTGGAACTGCCTCGCCGTCCCGTCCACCGGCAGGATGCGGTCGCCGGTGCCGTGCAGGATCAGGGCCGGCACATCGATCGCCGGGATGTCGGCCCGGAAGTCGGTGTACCAGGTGGAGGGCGCGGCCGACGCCGCGAAGAAGCCG
>KL569298.1:16151-19034 GCA_000715635.1 Streptomyces violaceus
CCGGCGGCGACGTTCCAGCTGTTGCGGACGGCCTCCTCGCTGATCCTGGTGCCGAGGTTCTCGTCGAGGTTGTAGAAGTCGTTGTAGAAGTTCGTGTAGTACGCGTACCGGTCCGCCTTCACGGCCGCGACGATCTCATCGAAGAACTCCTTCGGGGCGACCCCGCCCGGGTTGTCGTCCGACTTGAGCAGGCAGGGCTCCAGGGAGGCGAGGAAGGCGACCTTGGCGACCCGGCCGGAGCCGTAGGCGGAGACGTAGCGGGCGACCTCGCCGGTGCCCATCGAGAACCCGACGAGGACGGCGTCTTGCAGGTCGAGGGTCTCCATCACGGTGTTCAGATCGGCCGCGAAGGTGTCGTAGTCGTAACCGGTCGTCGGCTGGGCGGACTGCCCGAAGCCGCGCCGGTCGTACGTGATCACGCGGTACCCGGCGTCGAGCAGTACGGCGCTCTGCCGCTCCCAGGAGTGCCCGTCGAGCGGGAAGCCGTGGATGAGGACGACCGGCTGCCCGGATCCGTGGTCCTCGTAGTACAGGTCGATGGAGGTGGAGTTCTCCTGGCCCACGGTGATGTACGGCATGCGCTGCTTCCTCGTTTCGGGAGGGCGGGTGGAAGGGATGCGGCCACGCTAGGCCGGAGGCCGGGCGGGCGGTTGCCGTGCAGCGCACGACTCCTTGACCGGGCGCGCACTCCCGTCAGTCAGCAACAGGGGCGGAAAGGTTTGCCGTCACGACTCCGCAGGAAATGTGGCTGGACGCGCTGGCCCTGGACGCCCGCGGCCCCGGACCCGGGCTCGCCTTCGCCGCCACGGCCGCGGAGGCCTGGCGGCCCGTGACGCCCTGAGCCGCCTTCGAGCCCACCGCCCTCCCCTCGTCCCTCTCCTCCCCGAACGGAGACCTGTTGTCGTCCGACACCGCGCGGCGGAGGCGGCCGACGGCGCCCATTCCCTCGTGACCGGCCTGGCCGCGAACCGCTCCATCGAAACCGGACTCCCGGTTCGGACAAGGGACTTGCTCCCGTCTGACTGATCGTGAATTCCATCGCACCGCCCGTCCCGGGCGTGACACCATCGGCGGCATGGAAGGATTTTTGACACCTGATCAGATCGACGCCCGTAAGGCCCGTGCTTTCGCCGCCGCCGTCGCCGCGGGTCGTGACCTGGGGCTCACGGTGACCGACGCGACGGTGATCTACGACGTGTTCTCCGTCGTGGTGCACCTCGCTCCGTCGCCGGTGGTGGTGCGGGTGCCGACCGTCCTGCCGTCGTACTCCGACCCCGGATTCCAGTCGGCGCGGCAGCGACTGGAGCTCGACGTCGTGGCGTGGCTCGTGGAGCAGGGCCACCCGGTGATTCCGCCGAGTCCGCTCGTGCCGCGCGAGCCCGTGCGGCGCGACGGTTTCTCGATGACCTTCTGGCAGTTCGTCGAACTGGACCAGAGCCTCGAGCCGGATTACGCGCACAACTCCGCTCTGGTCGCCGACCTGCACGCCGCGCTGCGCGAGTACCCCGGCAAGCTGCCGTTCCTGTCCGCTGCCGAACCGCGGTTCGTCTCCGAGGGGCTTGCCGTGCTCGAAGGGCGGCCCGACCTCCTGGAGCCGGCCGACCTCGACCGGGCGCGGCGCGAGTGGGAGATCCTGGAGCCCGTCGTCAGCTCACGCGCGGCATTCGAGGCGGCGTTCCCCGGCATCGAGTTCCAGCCGATCCACGGGGACTCCCCCGCCGCCAACATCGTCTCCGCCACGGACGGCGAGCTGTACTCCGACTTCGAGCTGACCACGCTCGGCCCGGTCGAGTGGGACCTGGCGGCTCTCGGCCCCGAGTGCGAGGCCGCGTACAACACGGCCGCCGAACGCCGGGGTCTGCGGCAGCTGGACGAGGGCGTGCTGCGCGTCGTCAACGCCGTGGGCATGTCCCGCGCGGTGGCATGCCTCGCGCTCGCCCCGCAGCTGCCCCTGCTCGTGGAGGCGCTGAAGCCGGCCGTGGAGCAGTGGCGGGCGATGCCGTTCGCGGGCGGACTGGCCGGCTGACTGACAAGGCGACCCGGCTCACTCCGGCAAGGGCCGGTCGTCGACCACGTGTTTCATGACGAGGGTGGACGTCAGCCGCTGGATGCCGGGGAGGCGGGCGAGCTGCTGGTCGTAGAGCTGCTGGAAGGCGGCCAGGTCGGTGGTGGCGACACGCAGGAGGTAGTCGGGGTCGCCGAACAGGCGCTGGGCCTGGAGCACGTGAGGGACGGCGGCCACCCCCTCCTCGAAGGCGGTGACGGTGTCGGCGTCCTCCCACCGCAGGGTGACGAAGACGAGGGCCTCGAAGTTGAGGCCCACGGCGACCGGGTCGACGACCGCGCGGTAACCCCGGATCGCACCCTCGCGTTCGAGATCGCGCAGGCGGCGGTGGCAGGGAGAGACGCTCAGCTTCACGCGCGCGGCCAGCTCGGTGACCGTGAGGCGGCCGTCCAACTGCAGCTCGGTAAGAATTTTCCGGTCCAGGGCATCCATGGAGAAGATTCTGCCCCAGATCGCGCGATCAAGGAGTAAAGAAGGGAACACCTTCGGCCCGATCCGGCCTAGCCTTCCTCTCGCAACACTGCACGTGAGAGGGGCCGATCCATGGACACGACGACGCTGGCGGCATTTCTGGCCGTGGATCTGCTGCTGGTGTTCACGCCCGGCGCGGACTGGGCCTACGCGATCGCCGCGGGTCTTCGGGACCGGTCGGTCGTGCCGGCGGTGGCCGGGCTGATAGCCGGGTACGCGGGGTACACGCTGCTCGCGGTCGCGGGTCTGGTGGTGATCGTGGCGAGTTCGGCGACCCTGCTCACCGCGCTGACCGTGGCCGGGGCCGGCTATCTGGTGTGGCTCGGCTGGGGCGTGCTGCGGCAGCC
>KL569298.1:19215-19917 GCA_000715635.1 Streptomyces violaceus
GGCGTGCTGCGGCAGCCTGCCGCGCTGACGGCCGCCGGGGCAGAGGTGGGTTCCGCCGCTTCGGGGGCGGGCGCCTCCCGCTTGCGGATCGTGCTCAAGGGAGCCGGGATCAGCGGCCTCAACCCGAAGGCGCTGCTGCTGTACTTCTCGCTGTTCCCGCAGTTCATCGACCCCGCGGGCGGCTGGCCGGTCGCCACGCAGACCGGGCTGTTCGGCACGCTGCACATGACCGTCTGTGCCGTCGTCTACCTCACCGTCGGCGTCCTGGCCCGTACGGTCCTGAGCACCAGGCCGTCCGCGGCCTTGGCGGTCTCCCGGACATCCGGTGCGCTGATGATCGCCATCGGCGGGTTCCTGCTGCTGGAACGCCTCGCCGGCTGACGAACCCGGCGCACCCGGGCGTCAGCGGAGGATCACCGTGCGTCTGCCCTGGACGAACACCCGGCCCTCGCAGTGCCAGCGGACCGCCCTGGCCAGAGCCGCCGACTCCGCGTCCCGGCCGATGGCGGCCAGGTCCTCGGGGGTGTGGCTGTGGTCGACGTCGATGACCTCCTGGGCGATGATCGGGCCTTCATCGAGGTCGGCGGTGACGTAGTGGGCGGTCGCCCCGACGAGCTTGACGCCTCGTTCGTGCGCCTGGTGGTAGGGCTTGGCGCCCTTGAAGCTCGGCAGGAACGAGTGGTGGATGTTGATCGCCCGGCC
>KL569298.1:20107-22889 GCA_000715635.1 Streptomyces violaceus
ATGTTGATCGCCCGGCCGGCCAGCCGGGAGCACAGGCCGTCCGAGAGGACCTGCATGTAGCGCGCCAGCACGACCAGGTCGACGTCGAACGAGTCGACGAGCTCGAGGAGCCGGGCCTCGGCATCGGGCTTGGTCGCGGCGGTGACCGGGACGTGGAAGAACGGGATGCCGTGCCAGGTGACGAGTGCCTCGTGGTCGCGGTGGTTGGAGACCACCGCGACCACGTCGACGGGCAGGTCACCGCTGCGGGTGCGGTAGAGCAGGTCGTTGAGGCAGTGGCCGTAGCGGGACACCATGACCAGAACGCGGCGCCGTGTGCTCACGGGTTCGAGGTGCCACCGCATGGCGAAGGGGGCGGCCACGGCGGCGAAGTCGCGGCGCAGGGTCCGCGTCACGCTCTCGCCGTCGGCGGTGGCGAAGCGGACCCGCATGAAGAAGTGTCCGTCGCGGCGGTCGCCGAACTGCTGGTTGTCGATGATGTCGCTGCCGTGCTCCAGCAGGAACCGCGAGACGGCGTGGACGATGCCGGGTGCCTCGGGGCAGTCGAGGGTCAGGACGTGCTCTGTGTGGGGTGACGTGCTCATCAGGACACCTCCGCGCTACGGAACTCGCTCATCGCATCGATGAGCCAGCGCCCCAGGTGGTCGGCGAACGAGGAGCGCGGGAGCAGGTGGTAGGCCGGCGCGTCGTCGATCTGCCGGAGCAGCACCCCGACCGGGCCCACCGTGGTCGACACCGCCCGGCCCGGACCGAAGGCCCGGGGATGCAGGTCCAGGGGACAGCCCTTCTCCAGCACCTGCCGGGCGGACGGGCCGCGCAGCTCCAGCGTGGTGCGGTTGGCGGAGACGTCCACGACCGAGCCCGGATCTGTCCCGAGTGCCTCCCGCAACTCGGCGGTCACAGCGGTTCCGTCGGCCCGGGAGATGACGAGCCATTCGTCGGGTCCCAGCCAGACGGCCGTGTGCGGGCCGGACGCCGTGGTGTGGCCGCACTCGCGCGGGAGTCGCGCCCCCAGGGTCTTCTCGATACGCCCGGCCGTTTCGGAAGCGGGGTCGACGCGCACGTTCACCATGGTGAGGAACGGCCGCTCCGTGAGGGTGACGCCCCGGGCGCCGGTGACGGCGGCGGCGCGCATCCGGTCCTCCAGGTGCGCGAGAGGACTTCTGCGCAGGGCCACCGGTCCTGTGCCGATCGTGGGCTCAGCCATCTCGCTTGGTCCCTTCGGGGTCGTAGAGGACGCAGTCGGCCACCTCGACGGGCACCAGCTCCTCGCCCACCGGGGCGAGCAGGGTCTCGCCGATCCTGGCCCGCCCGTCGGCGACGAGGGCGAGGGCGAAGGGGCGGCCGAGGGCCGGGCTGTGGTAGCTGGAGGTGACATGGCCGAGCATCGGCACCGGCCCGGCCCCGGGGGTGATCGGCACGTCCGGCGCGACCAGTTGGGTGCCCTCGGGCAACCGCGTCGTGCCGTCACCGGGCAGCAGGCCGACCAGGTGCTTGCGGTCGGCGCGGGAGGTGTCCGCGCGGGCGAAGGACCTCTTGCCGATGAAGTCCTTCTGCTTAGAGACCACCCAGGACATGCCCGCGTCCTGCGGAGTGACGGTGCCGTCGGTGTCCTGGCCGACGATGATGTAGCCCTTCTCGGCCCGCAGGACGTGCATGGTCTCGGTGCCGTAGGGGGTGATGTCGTACGGCCGGCCGATCGCGTCCACCTCCTCCCACACCGCGAGGCCGTACCACGCGGAGACGTTGATCTCGTAGGCGAGTTCGCCGGAGAAGGAGATACGGCAGATGTGGGCCGGGATGCCGGAGGCCAGGGTCGTCTCACGGAAGGCCATGAACGGGAAGGCCTCGTTCGACAGGTCGACGTCGGGCGCGAGATGGGCGACGACCTCGCGCGACTGCGGGCCCACGACGGCGATCGTCGCCCAGTGCTCGGTCACCGAGGTGCAGTGCACGTCGAGTTCGGGCCACTCGGTCTGCAGCCACTCCTCCAGCCAGTCCAGCACCCCGGCGGCGCCGCCGGTCGTGGTGGTCATGAAGTAGCGGTCGTCGTCGAGGCGCAGTGTCACACCGTCGTCGAAGATCATGCCGTCGGGCTTGCACATCACGCCGTAGCGGGCCATGCCGGGCTTCAGCTTCTTGAAGGCGTTGGTGTAGACGCGGTTGAGGAACTCGCCCGCGTCCGCGCCCCGGATCTCGATCTTGCCGAGGGTGGAGGCGTCCATGAACGCCACTCCCTCGCGGGCCGCTCGGCACTCCCGGGCCACGGCCGTGTCCATGTCCTCGTCGTGCCGCGGGTAGTACCGGGGGCGCTTCCACTGCCCGACGTCCTCGAACACCGCGTCGTGCGCGACATGCCAGGGGTGGATGGACGTCGTGCGCTCCGGATCGAACAGCTCGCCGCGTTCCCGCCCGGCCAGCGCGGCGAAGGCGATCGGTGTGTACGGGGCCCGATAGGACGTGGTGCCGATCTCGCCCGGCGAACCGCCGAGGACCTCGGCGATCACCCCGATCGCGTTGACACCGGACGTCTTGCCCTGGTCGTTGGCCGTGCCGAGCGAGGTGTAGCGCTTGACGTGCTCGACACCGCGCATGCCGGCGCCGGTGGACCGCAGGACGTCGGCGACGGTGGCATCGCGCTGGAGGTCGACGAAGTGGGTGTCCCAGCCGTCGTCGAGGCCCGGCACCAGCCACAGGGCGCGCACGTCAGGACGGGCCTCCTCGTACGACGCCGGGGGCACGGGCACCGGGAACCCGGCCTCCGTGGCGGCCAGCGCACCGG
>KL569298.1:23092-23980 GCA_000715635.1 Streptomyces violaceus
CCGGCCCGCCGTCCCTCTGCCACACAGCCGTCGAGGTCGTACGTCCCGCGTGCCGCGCCGACGACCCGCTGGTCCCGTACGGTGCCGTCGGGCACGAAGGCGACCAGGTCCTCGTCCCAGCGCAGCCTGCCCTGGCGCTGGCTGTGCAGGTGCACCACCGGGCTCCAGCCGCCCGAGACGGCGAGCAGATCGCAGGCGAACGACTGTGGTTCACCGGTGAGTTGACCGCTCGCGTCGAGCGTCTGGACGGTGACGCCGGTGAGCCGGCCGCCGCCCGCCGTGTCGACCACGGCACTGCCGGTCAGCACCCGCACCCCCGTCGTCCCGGCGACCTCGGCCGCCCGGTGGGACAGCTCGGGGCGCGCGTCCACGACGGCGGCGATGTCCATACCCGCGGCATGCAGGTCGGCGACCGTGTCGTAGGCGCTGTCGTTGGTCGTGCTCACCACGGCCCGCGACCCCGGGGCCACGGCGTACCGGTTGAGGTAGGTGCGCACGGCCGCGGCGAGCATCACCCCGGGCCGGTCGTTGCCCGCGAAGACCAGCGGACGCTCGTGCGCGCCGGTCGCCAGCACCACCTGACGGGCCCGGATGTGCCAGAGCCGCTGACGCGAGACGCCTGTGGAGGGGCCGGGGGCGTCGGCTCCGAGGTGGTCGGTGCGACGCTGGAGGGCCAGGACGTAGTTGTCGTCGTACGACCCGAAGGCCGTGGTGCGGGGGAGTACGAGGACCTCGGGGGCGGCGTCGAGTGCCGCGCGGACGTCGGCGACCCACGTGAGGCCGGTCGAGGCGCCGGAGAGCAGCGAACCGCCGGGTTCGGGCTGGTCGTCGACGAGGATCACTCGGGCGCCGGAGCCCGCGGCAGCGGCGGCGGCCGCGAGTCCGGCC
>KL569298.1:24158-25358 GCA_000715635.1 Streptomyces violaceus
AGAGATGTGTATAAGAGACAGGTCCGGCGCCGACGACGAGGACGTCGGTGTGGACGAACTTCTTGTCGTAGACGGCGGGGTCCGGCGTCGGATCGAGTCGGCCCATGCCCGAGAGCGTGGTGGCGGACAGGCCGTCATGGAGCTCCACCGTCGTCGCCGGGAGCATGCCCTCCGAGCACGGGCCGTCGAGCTGCACCAGGGCGTTGGGCTCCTCGGCACCCGCGGCGACGATGCCGCGCGGGCGGCCCCGGTACAGGGACGGGGCGACCTCGACGAGGCCGTTCGCCAGCAGGGCCGAGGCGAGGGTGTCGCCGGGGTGGCCGGTCAGTTCCCGGCCGTCGACGGTGAACCGCAGCACGGCGTTGCGGTCGATACGGCCACCCTGCCGGAGCCGGAAGCGCTGGTCGGTCATCGGTTCCCTCCGGGACGGGGCTCGTCGAGGCGGTACGAGGTCAGCACCTCGTGGGTGGCGGTGTCGCGCAGGACGTTGAACCAGCGGCGGCAGCCGATGCTGTGCATCCACCGTTCGGCGAAGGGGCCCTTGGGGTTGTCCCGGTAGAAGACGTACGCGGCCCACTGCTCGTCGGTGAGCTCGCCCGGGTTTTCGGGGTGGGGGACGTGGGCCTGGCCGCCGTAGTGGTACTCGGTCTCGTTCCGCGGACCGCACCAGGGGCAGGTGATGAGCAGCACGGTGGTGTCCTCCTCAGTGGGCCACGGCCGCTGCGCCGTGTTCGTCGATCAGGGCGCCCGTCGTGAAGCGTTCGAGGGCGAAGGGGGCGTTCAGCGGATGTGGCTCGCCCGTGGCGATGGTGTGCGCGAAGGTCCAGCCGGCGGCCGGGGTGGCCTTGAAACCTCCGGTGCCCCAGCCGCAGTTGACGTAGAGGTTCTCGACGGGGGTCCTGCCGATGATCGGGGACGCGTCCGGGGTGACGTCGACGATCCCGCCCCAGGTGCGCAGTACGTGCGCGCGGGCGAAGACGGGGAACAGCTCGATGGCGGCGGCCATCTGCCGCTCGATGACGTGGAAGGAGCCGCGCTGCCCGTAGCCGTTGTAGGAGTCGACGCCCGCGCCCATCACCAGCTCGCCCTTGTGGGCCTGGGAGACGTAGACATGGACGTGGTTCGACATCACTACCGTCGGGTGCACCGGCTCGTGCAGCTCGGAGACCAGTGCCTGCAGCGGATGGGACTGCACCGGGA
>KL569298.1:25592-26049 GCA_000715635.1 Streptomyces violaceus
CTGCTGTGCCCGGCCGCCGCGAGGCCGACCCGGCCGGCGAGGATGCGGCCGCGGTTGGTGTCCACGCCCACGACGCGGTCGCCGTCCTTGCGGAGCCCGGTGACCTCGCAGCCCTGGATCAGGTCCACGCCCAGCTCGTCGGCGCGGCGGGCCAGCGCCCAGGCGACGTGGTCGTGCTTGGCGATGCCGGCCCGGGGCTGGAAGGTGGCGCCGAGCACCGGATAGCGGGTGCGGGGCGAGACGTTGAGGATGGGGCAGATCTTGGCGACCTCGTCCGGTTCGAGCCACTGGGCGTCGACCCCGTTGAGGCGGTTGGCGTTGGCCCGGCGCACGCCCTCGCGTACGTCCTGGAGCGTGTGCGCGAGGTTGAGGACGCCTCGCTGGCTGAACAGGAAATCGTAGTCCAGCTCCTCGGGGAGCCGCTCCCACAGCTTCAGCGCGTGTTCGTAGATCGCCG
>KL569298.1:26284-27422 GCA_000715635.1 Streptomyces violaceus
CCGGCCAGCCAGCCCTTCTCCAGGACGGCGACGTTGGTGATGCCGTGGTTCTTGGCGAGGTAGTAGGCGGTGGCCAGGCCGTGGCCGCCCGCGCCGACGATGACGACGTCGTACGAGGAGCGCGGCTCGGGGGTGCGCCACAGGAAGTCCGGGTGCTCCGGCAGCGGCTGGGCGGTCATACCGCGCCTCCGTTCGCGTAGGACAGGTGGGGGTAGAGGGGGAAAGCCGCGGCGAGCTTGCCGACCCGGTCGCGCAGTGCGTCTTCGGGCTGTTCGCCCTTGAGGGCCTGGGCGATGATGTCGGCGACCTCGCGGAACTCCGCGTCGCCGAAGCCGCGGGTGGCGAGGGCCGGGGTGCCGATGCGCAACCCCGACGAGACCATCGGCGGGCGTGGGTCGAACGGCACCGCGTTGCGGTTGACGGTGATGCCGACGCGGTGCAGCCGGTCCTCGGCCTGCCGGCCGTCGAGCGCGGAGCTGCGCAGGTCGACGAGGACCAGGTGGACTTCGGTGCCGCCGGTGAGCACCGTGATCCCGGCCTCGGCCACGTCGTCGGCGAGCAGGCGTCCGGCGAGGATGCGCGCGCCGTGCAGGGTGCGCTGCTGGCGCTCCTTGAACTCCTCCCCCGCCGCCACCTTGAAGGCGACCGCCTTCGCCGCGATGACATGCTGCAGCGGGCCGCCCTGCTGGCCCGGGAAGACCGCCGAGTCGATCTTCTTGGCCAGGCCGGCGCGGCTGAGGATCACACCGCCGCGCGGGCCGCCGAGGGTCTTGTGCGTGGTGGTCGTGACGATGTCGGCGTACGGCACCGGGTTGGGGTGGAGGCCGGCGGCCACCAGCCCGGCGAAGTGCGCCATGTCCACGAGCAGATACCCGCCCACCCGGTCGGCGATCCGCCGGAAGGCGGCGAAGTCCAGCCGCCGGGGGTAGGCCGACCAGCCGGCGACGATCATCCGGGGCCGGTGCGCGAGGGCGAGCCGCTCGACCTCGTCCATGTCGACGCGCAGATCGGACTCGCGCACGTGGTACGGCACGACGTCGTACAGCTTGCCCGAGTAGTTGAGGCGCATGCCGTGGGTCAGGTGACCGCCGTGCGCCAGGTCGAGCCCGAGGATCGTGTCGCCCGGCTTCAGCAGCGC
>KL569299.1:0-1935 GCA_000715635.1 Streptomyces violaceus
CGAGCTGCTCCTCGTCATAGTGCTTGGCGGCCCGCTCCCAGACCTCGCCCGGGACCCCGCCGGCCCCGTCCGCGATACGGGTCCCCTGCTCCGCCAGTTCCAGCGCGGCCCGCTCGGCCTCGGTGAACACCGTGGCCTCCCGCCAGGCCGCCACCAGATGGAGTCGTACGGAGCTCTCGCCCGCGGCGGTCGCCTCCTTGGTGTGCATGTCGATGCAGACCGCGCACCCGTTGATCTGACTCACGCGGAGCGAGACCAGTTCCCGGGTGACGGCCGGCAGCGGTGACTCCACGACCGCCCGCCCCAGGGCGGCGAACTGCTTGATGACCTTGCCGGCGCCGGGGAGGGCGAAGACGTCCAGACGTGCGCTCATGGTGAGCTCCTCTGTCGTTGTCGATGCGTACACCCCTATGAGGCAGCGGCCCGGCAGCTATGTGACATGGATGAATGTGACGTACGTCTCCGGCCGCCCCGACCGCCCTGATCCGTCAGACCCGGGACCGGTACAGCCCGAACTCCGCGATCCGTACGGCCCCTCGCGCCCCGGTCACCCGCACCCGCCAACGCCGGGCCCGCACGGCGCCGGGAAGCAACAGGATCCGGCTCGCTCCGACGACCCCCGCCCGGGCCACCTCCCTCCAGCCGCCGTCGAGATACGCCTCCACCACGAAACTCTCCACCTGCTGGCCGTGGCGGATGTCCTCCGCCAGCCGGACCCGGTCCACCTCCCGCTCCCGGCCGAGGTCGACGGTGACCCGGCCCGGTGAGGTGCTGGTCCGGGCACCGTGGGCCAAGTCCTCGGGCAGTTCGCGGTCGATCCGCTCGCGGAACTCCCGAAGACGCGTGACATCGGCGGCGGGCAGCAACCCGTCGGTGTCCGGCGGGATGTTGAGGAGCAGCACGGAGTTCCGGCCGACGGAGCGGAAGTAGATGTCCGTCAACCGCTCGACGCTCTTGGGCTGCTGGTCGGCGTGGTAGAACCAGCCGTCCCGGATCGACACGTCGCACTCGGCGGGCCACCACTGGAGGTAGTCGGCGACCGGCCGGGCCGCGGCCAGCGCGTCCCGGCTGCCCATGTCCGGTGCGTCGTAGGAGAGGGCGTAGTCGGTACGCCCGTAGTCCTTCTCCTGGACGGGGACGACGCTCCATTCGTCCTCCCGGGCCAGCCCGCCCTCGTTGCCGACCCAGCGGACGTCCGGCCCGGTCACGGCGACGACGGCGTCCGGGGCGAGGGACCGCACGAGGGTGTACCAGCTGTCCCAGTCGTACTTCTCGACCTTGTCCGGCGGGATGTGCCCCTGGGCTCCGTCGAACCACACCTCGTCAACCGGGCCGTACTCGGTGAGCACCTCGTAGAGCTGGTTGAGCATGTGGGCGCCGTAGTCGGTGGCGGGGAGCGTGTACGAGCGGGGAGGGGTGCGGTCGTCTCCGTCGACGAGGGTGGGGATGGTGCGGTCGGCGCGGGCGCTGCCGTTGGCGTACACGCCGTGCAGGTACTGGTTCTCGTCGGCGGGCGAGATGTACACGCCGACCTTGAGGCCGTACCGCCGCATGGAGTCGGCGAAGTCGCGCAGGACGTCGCCCCGGCCGACGCACCAGCTGCTCGACGCCACCGTGTGGCCGGTGTAGCGGGAGGGGTAGAGGACGAAGCCGTCGTGGTGCTTGACGGTGAGGATGGCCAGCTCGAAGCCGCCGTCGCGCAGGGCGCGGGCCCACTGGTCGGTGTCGAGGCCGGCCGGCTGGAAGACATCGGGGTCCTCGTCGCCGGTGCCCCACTCCAGGCCGGTGAAGGTGTTCACGCCGAAGTGCAGGAAGGCGGTGCGCTCCAGGCGCTGCCAGGCGATCTGCCCTGCGGTGGGGCGTACCTGGGAGGCCTTGCGGACCAGGTCCTCAGGGGTGTCGTCGGGACCGACGGGGATGCGGCTGCGACGGGGG
>KL569299.1:2213-2410 GCA_000715635.1 Streptomyces violaceus
GCGCCATCAGAGATGTGTATAAGAGACAGGGCGGCTGAAGCGACGAACACGCGTCGGGACACGGCCATGGCGACGACTCCTCAGGTCAGATGCCAGACGGCGGGGCTGCGCTGGTCGGGCGGGTACTGCGCGAGCCGGCCGTCGTCCGTCACGCTCACCGTCATCCGGGTGATGGCGTTGACGAGCCGGTAGCCGCC
>KL569299.1:2629-4723 GCA_000715635.1 Streptomyces violaceus
CCGCCTCCACCGGCCGGCTCCAGCGCCCAGCGCTGGAGGGTGCCGGCGGGATCGCAGGCCTGCGGCGTCACCTCGACGCCCGGCTGGAGGGGCACGTTGAGGGTGAGATTCCCGCCCCGCACCTCCAGACAGCCGTCCTGGGTCCGCAGGGTGACGTAGCCGTCGGCCGTGCGCCGGACGGCGGCGGCGAACGACCGGCCGGACGTCCGGAACGTGTACGTCCCGTCCGCCACCGGCACCCGGGTCAGGTCCCGCCACCCTGGCGCGTGGCCCACGGCCGTACCGCGCGCGGTGAACCCGTCGTACGTGGTGTCGGGATGCGGGTCGCCCCAGGTGGCCTGTGCGATGTGCCGCAGGGCGGGCCACAGGGCGACGGCGACCTCGTTCTCGGTCTCCCCGCGGCCGTTGTCGGGCCAGAGGCTGATCTTCGCGCCGGTGATGCCGTCGCTGGAGGCGAGTTTCTCGCCCTCGAAGCCGCGCGGGTCCCAGCTCTGGTCGTACAGCGCCCGGGTGTCGGTGTGGAAGCCGCCGCGGACGAGGTAGAGCGCGTACGCCGCGTTCATCAAGGGGTAGCCCTGGGCGATGAGCCGGCTCGGCTTGACTGCCACGTTCAGCCAGTGCTCGACCGTCGTACCGGCCGCGACCGGCACGGTGTTGGCTCCGGTGAGCCCGTCGTTCCAGATGCGCAGCCGCTTGCCCTTGGACACCGCGTGGGCGTGGACGCGGTTGACGAAGTCCACGAACGCGTCCTGGGGTGTGGCGTTCGGGCCGTATCTCTCCCGCGCGTACTCCAGGACGTGCGGGTACTTGGCGAAGTCGGAGCCGAGCATGTACTCGTCGGCGCCCATGTGCCAGTCCCGCCCGGGGAAGACCTCGGCGTACTCGTCCATCAGGCTCGTGTAGTAGGCGAAGGCCTCGGGCCGCGTGATGTCCAGCCGGGACGGCTGCTTGTCGCCGTCCGTGTCGGTGAGCTGGAGGTCGGGGCGGTTCTCGATCCACGGGTCCATGTGACCTGGGGAGTTGATCTCGGGAATGATCTCGACGTGGTACTTCTCGCCGAGAGCGACCAGCCGTCGGATCTCGTCCTTGGTGTAGTAACCCCAGGTGTTGGCCTCGAGGTGGGCGTCGCTCTTCACCTTCAGTTCGAGGAGCAGCTGGTTGAGCTTGTGGTACGCCATCTCGCGCACCAGGTTCTCCAGCCAGGGCAGCGAGACATGGATGTAGCAGGCGCAGACGCCGACGCCCCGTTCCTTGTAGCGCGGCACGTCGACGGTGCGTCCGGCGGGGACCCGGTCGCCCTGGGCGAGGCGCTGGAGGAGGGTCCGGGTGCCGTAGAAGGCGCCGGTCTCGGTCGCGCCGGTCACCGACAGCCGTCGGCCCGCGTGGAGTTCGTATCCCTCCGGACCGAGCGAGGATCTGCCGGGCTCGATGTCGATAACGATGTCACCGGCCCGGGCTCCGCCGCCCACGACGGGGACCGTGCCATGACCGGCCGCCCGGAGGTCGGCGGCGAGGGTGCCGGCGACCCGGCGCTCGGCTCCGGTGCCGGCCACCAGCCTGGTGTCCCGGCCGTAGGCGTAACTCCCGGATTCCGGGGACCAGTCGGTGAGTGCGGGCACGGTGACCGGTGCCCGCGGCTCCTCGCGCGCGACCGCGGGTGTCCCCGGTGCCGCCGTGACGAGCAGCGCCAGTGCCGTCAGGACTCCGGGCCACCAGTGCCGACGTCTTCTGCGCTCCGCCATACGACTCCCCATTCATCGGACGTCTGATCATTGAGCTGGCACCGACAGTTGTCAATGGGGCGTGCAGGCGTGAAAGTTGAGCCATTGATCGGATGTCCGGGGGCGCGTAGGGCGTACCGAGGGACGTTCTCCGGCCGGTGACCTCGACGTGCGCCCCCCGCCGGTGCACAGTTCTCCCTACGTACTCGCCAGCAAGCCCGCCGTCTCCCTTCCGAACCCTTCCGATCCCTTCCGAGGAGTCTTTGTGACCAGCTGGGCCGGCCGCACCGCCGCCGAGATTTCCGCCGCCGTCCGCGAGAAGCGGGTCACCCCTCGCGAGGTGGTCGCCGAGCATCTCCGCCGGATCGAGCGG
>KL569299.1:4922-5833 GCA_000715635.1 Streptomyces violaceus
AGAGATGTGTATAAGAGACAGCGTGACGGTGGCCCGGCTGCGCGCGGCGGGCGCGGTGGTGGTCGGGCTGACGAACGTCCCCGAACTGTGTGTCTTCGGCACGACGGACGGCGTGCTGGGCACCTCCCGCAACCCCTGGGATCCGGCGCGCTCGGCGGGCGGTTCTTCGGGCGGCAGTGCCGCCGCGGTCGCCGCCGGGATGGTGCCGATCGCCCTCGGCAACGACGGCATGGGCTCACTGCGCATACCGGCCGCCAACTGCGGCCTCGTCACCGTCAAGCCGGGACACGGGGTGGTTCCGACGGGCGACGGGGACAGCGACTGGTTCGG
Source organism: Streptomyces violaceus (assembly GCA_000715635.1). Classification (GTDB taxonomy): domain Bacteria; phylum Actinomycetota; class Actinomycetes; order Streptomycetales; family Streptomycetaceae; genus Streptomyces; species Streptomyces violaceus. The sequence continues at coordinate 5,253 of KL569299.1, forward strand.
CATGGCGGAGAACGGGCCGCTCGCCACGACCGTCGAGGACGCCCGTCTGATGCTCTCGGTACTCGCCGGCACCGGGCCCGAAACCCGGTCCGAACCGAGCGCCCTCCGGGTCGCCGTGTCACTGCGCAGCCCGCTGGCCGGCGTCACCGTCAGCCGGCCGTACACGACAGCCGCCCGGGATGCGGCCGAGGTGCTGATGAAGGCGGGCCATCAGGTCCGGCGCGCCGACCCGCCCTACCCGATGTCGCTCGCCCTGACCTCACTGGTCCACTGGACCGCGGGCACGGCGGCGGACGCCCAGCACCTCGACCGGCGTCTGCTCACACGCCGCACCCGGGTCCACGCCGCCCTCGGCCGGTCCTTCGTGGGCATGGCACGCTCCGGGGCGAGCCGGGAACAACTGCGCCGGCGGCTGGAGCCCTTCTTCGCCGAGTACGACGTACTGCTCACCCCCGCGCTCGCCCGCCGCTCCCCGAAGGCCGCGCCGTGGCACGAGCGGGGCTGGCTGCGCAACGTGCTGGCGAACACGAACTACTCGCCGCTGACGCCCGCGGGGAACCTGACCTGTCTCTTATACACAT
>KL569299.1:6028-7477 GCA_000715635.1 Streptomyces violaceus
GCCATGTCCGTCCCCTGCGGAACCCTCCCCTCCGGCGCTCCCTGTGCCGTGCAGCTGGTGGGACGACCCGGCGCGGAGTCCCGACTCCTTTCCCTGGCCGAGCAGTTGGAGGAAAGAATCCCGTGGCGGCGTACGGCGCCGGTGAACTAGAGTCGGCCGGGTGACTGCCGGGTCGGCCGTAGGCCATGCACGAGTGAGGCGCCCGGCCTCGGCGTGAGCGCGGCGGGGGTGACCCCGCCCGGGCCAGTCCGAGAGCCGGAGAGGGCACGAGCCCCGCCTCTCGTCTCCGTTTTCCCGTACCCCGCGCCCCTGCGGCGCTTCACCACGGATCCCGAAACCGGAGACGAACCACTCATGTCCCACGCACAGCACACGCCCGACCTGCCGACCACCGGCGCACACCTCAACCACACCGTCGTCTTCGCCTCGGACCGCCGACTGTCGGCGGATTTCCTGGCGGCCGTCCTGGGCCTGGAGGTCGGAGCGCCCTTCGGGCCGTTCCTGCCGGTCGACCTGGGCAACGGCGTGACCCTCGACTACTACGAGAAGCGCGACGAGCCGATCCAGTCCCAGCACTACGCGTTCCTCGTGCCCGAGGAGCGGTTCGACGCCATGATCGGCCGTCTGGAGGCGCTCGGGGTCACCTACTACGCCGACCCCCGCCACACCGAACCCGGCCGCGTGAACGACCTCTTCGGCGGACGCGGCGCCTACTTCGGCGACCCGGACGGCCACAACATGGAGATCATGACCCGGCCGTACGTCCGTCCCTGACGGCCGACCGGGGGTGCCGATGCCTTCTCGGGGTCTCTAGAGCGCCCGGTACATGATGTGCAGCCCCACCCGGCCGTCGCGGGGATGGTCGAACGCCTCCGGCACCGTGCCGAGGATCGTGAAGCCGAGGGAGGTCCACAGCTTCACGGCCGGGTTGGTCTCGACGACGGCGTTGAACACCATGCCCCGGTAACCGGCGGCCCTGGCTTCGGTCAGGAGGTGTTCGGCGAGGGCACGGCCGTAGCCACGGCCGCCCTGGCCGGGGTCGACCATGAAGCCGGCATTGGCGATACGGGCGGCGGGTCCACCGTAGTTGGGGGTGAGATAGGCGGAGGCGACGACACTGCCGCTTTCGTCCTCGACGACATAGACCCGTTTCGCCGGATTCATCCACAGGACCCGGGCCTCCTCCTCGGAGGTACCCGGGTCCCATGCGTAGGTCTCGCCCGCGGCGACGATGTGGTGCCAGAACGGCCAGATACGTGGCCAGTCGTCAGCCGTTGCCTCCCTGATCAGCATGGCCGTGAGTCTGGCACGGCCATGCGCTCGGCGAACGTGGAGGGGGTGCGCCCGTGGTCAGTCGACGCTGGGCAGGATGTGGGGCTCTGCGAGGTCCTCCTCGTAGCCCGCGAGGCGGATCGGGGCCGACCGGGCCCACACGTCAAGGCTGCCGAG
>KL569299.1:7722-8415 GCA_000715635.1 Streptomyces violaceus
CGCCGGCCGGCGCGCTCGCTGCGTTCCTTGGGGCGCTGATCTCGATTCGTCTTCTCCGGTGTCACCGCGCACTCCTTATGTGTCGGTCACCCTCGGGACGCACGCACTGGTCCTGCTGCGCCTGACGCCCGCTCGGGTCTGATGTCAAAGCAGTTCGGACGCGGTGGCGCCGGTCGACTCACGGGAGAGCAGGCGGTGGTGAACCGGCGTGTCCCATGACGGACCGTGGGTGTGGGTAGGACCCCGTACTGCTGTCCGTCCGGACCAGATTAACCAAATGAGCGGGCCCCCGCTCGATGGGGCTGAAAACGAGCGGTAACAATCGCGCGTCATCTGGTGTTCAACTCGGGTTTAGACGCCGATTTATCCACTTACAGGCGTTTTGAGTACCACCCGAACGGCGTACAAGGACGTAGACGCTTTCGACACGGTTGCGCAGTTCAAGTGCCGTTGGCTGAGTCGAAAGCTCGCCATGATCTGCTGCCGCACGGCAACGGCTGTCTCGCAGGAGGACTGACGCATGGAGCTGCGCAGCGTCGAGGAGCTGATGGATCTGCTGTACACCTGCCGGGGCACCAGGGACGCCCCGGACCGCGACCGCCCGCCGGTCGACCTCCACGACCACGCGCTGCGGACCGCCGCACTGCTGCGCCGCGGCCGCCCGGCCGACAAGGAGCTCCAAGTGGCGGGGGG
>KL569299.1:8645-9209 GCA_000715635.1 Streptomyces violaceus
CTCGTGCAGCCCGTCGGCGGGCTGCTGTGGCCCGGCGATCCGGCCGCCCGCGCCGACCACGCGGCCTACGCGGTGCGCGCCCTGCTCGGCGAGCGGGTCTCCCGCCTCGTACGCCGGTGCCCCCGCCGGGACGCCGTCGCCGACGACGACCTCGTCACCCTGCGCCAGGCGACCGAGGAGGGGCGCACGGCCGGCTTCGACGCCGGGGTCCTGGAGGACTGGCGCACGGTGCTGGACCTCTTGGCGGCCCGCAACTCCCGCCTCGGGGCTTTTGACTGACGGCGCGTCATGAGACCGTACGCCGATGGTGTCGTCGTCGTACGGGCTGACAGGCAGAGCCGCCGTGATCACGGGGGCGACGCGCGGGATCGGGCTGGCCGTCGCCCGGCACATGGTGAGCGCCGGAGTACTGGTGTGCGTGACCGCGCGGGACGCCGACGAGGTACGGCGCACCGCCGAGGAACTGGGCGGCGTCGGACTCGCGGGCAGTGTCGCCGACCCCGGCCATCCCCGGCGCCTGACCGAGCTGGCCCTGCGCGAGTTCGGCCGCCTCGACATCCTGGT
>KL569299.1:9422-12650 GCA_000715635.1 Streptomyces violaceus
CGACATCCTGGTCAACAACGCGGCGACCAACCAGCCGTACGGACCGCTCATGGACGTCGCCCCCGAAGCCTGGAGCGAGGCCTTCGCCGTCAACGTCGAGGCACCTCTGCGGCTGGTGCAGTGCGCGTGGCGGGCGTGGATGTCGGAACACGGCGGCACGGTGGTCAACGTGTGCACGGAGGGCGCCGGACACGTCGGCCCGAACGTGGGCGCGTACGGCACGAGCAAGGCGGCGTTGCTGCATCTGACCCAGCAGCTGGCAGGTGAGCTGGGGCCCCGAGTGCGGGTGAACTCCGTCTCCCCCGGCCTGGTCCGCACCGAGATGGCCCGCTTCGTATGGGAACCGGGCGAGCGTGAGGTGGCAGCCGGGCTGCCCCTGGGGCGGATCGGGGAGCCGGAGGACGTCGCCCGGGCTGTGGTGTGGCTGGCTTCCGCCGCGGCGGAGTGGGTGACCGGGGCGGATCTGCTGGTGGACGGGGGGACGCGGGTGCGGTCGGCGCATGCGGCAGCGACGTACCCGGTCCACGAACGCTTGCGGCTACACAGACCTACCTAGAGGCGCGGGGAACTGCGCGACCAGCCACCCACAACCCGCAGACGCCTCACCGGCTCCGCCTACCACTTACCCGGCGCGTAGTCCTTCAGAAAGACCCCGTACAGATCCTCCCCCGCCTCACCCCGCACGATCGGGTCGTACACCCGAGCCGCGCCGTCGACCAGATCCAGCGGCGCATGGAAGCCGGCCTCGGCAAGCCGCAGCTTGTCGTAGTGCGGCCGCTCATCCGTGATCCAGCCCGTGTCGACCGAGGTCATCAGAATCCCGTCGGCCTGGAACATCTCCTGCCCACTGGTCCGCGTGACCATGTTCATCGCGGCCTTGGCGGCGTTGGTGTTGGGGTGCCCCGCCCCCTTGTACCCGCGCCCGAAGACCCCTTCCATCGCCGAGACGTTCACGACGTACGCCCGCCCGCTCGCCGCCTTCTTCGCGGCATCGGCCATCGCCGGCCGCAGCTTGCTGATCAAGATGAACGGCGCCGTGTAGTTGCACAGCTGGGTCTCCAGCAGCTCCACCGGGGAGATCTGCTCGATGGTCTGCACCCAGGTGTTGGAGTCGACGACGTCGGGGACCAGACCGCCCGCGTCGATCGCGGTGCCGTCGAGGTGCCGCGCAACGCTGGCGTTGCCCGCGACCAGGGCGAGGTCGGCGACCTTCTGCGCGTCGAGGCCGCTGGTGCCGAGGGGCAGCGCGGCCAGGCCGTCGACGGCGCCGGAGTTGAACGCGCCGATGACGTGGTGGGCGGGGAGTTCCCCGGCGGGCAGCGGGGCGCTCTCGCCGTCGACCAGGGCGGCGTAGGCGGAGGGCAGCCGGCGCACGGTCTGCGTCGCGTTGTTGACGAGGATGTCGAGGGGGCCGGCGTCGGCGACCTGGTCGGCGAGGGCCACGGCCTGTGCCGGGTCGCGCAGGTCGATGCCGACGACCTCCAGGCGGTGCATCCAGTCCGCCGAGTCGTCCATCGCCTTGAAACGGCGGATGGCGTCCTTCGGGAAGCGCGTGGTGATCGTGGTGTGCGCGCCGTCGCGCAGCAGCCGGAGGGCGATGTACATGCCGATCTTGGCGCGGCCGCCGGTGAGCAGGGCGCGCTTGCCGGTCAGGTCGGCGCGGACATCGCGCTTGGTGCGGTTCACGGCGGCGCAGTCGGGACAGAGCTGGTGGTAGAAGTAGTCGACTTCCACGTACCGGGCCTTGCAGGTGTAGCAGGAGCGCGGGCGCTGGAGTATCCCCGCGATCTTGCCCGCCTCGGTGGCCGACGACGGCAGGATGCCCTCGGTCTCGTCGTCGATGCGCTGGGCCGAGCCGGTCGCCGTGGCCTCCGTGACCGCCTTGTCGTGGGCGGTCTTGGCGGCCCGGCGCTCCTGGCGGCGGCGCTGCTTGACCGTGCGGTAGACGCCCGCGGTGGCCCGGCGCACGGCGATGGCGTCCGGGTGGTCGACCTCCAGCTTGTCGAGTTCCTCGAGCACGCTGAGGCAGACGGCCAAGCGCTCCGGGTCGATGCCGGGTCCGTACGAGAGCCCGCTCGCCTCGTCCATGGCCTGCGGGCCGTCCTCTGTCACCGTCATCGCCGCTGTCGTTCCCTGCTCTGCCGTCGCGGCGCGCCGGTCGCGCCCGCATTCGAAGGGCGAATTTTACGGAGCGCCGGGCCGGACCGCCAAACCCGCGCCTCTCAGGACTCGCAGGCCATGATCAGCGTCTGCACCTCCTCCTCGATGGCGGCGGCGAATCGGTCGAGGTCGGGGACGGCCTCGGCGTCGGCGACGAGCCCGTAGTGGACGCTGCCCCGGTACGTCGAGACCGCCACCGCCAGGGAGTGGCCGGGGGCCAGCGGAGCGAAGGGGAACACGGCGGTGAGCGGGTGGCCGCCGAGTTTCAGGCCGAGGCTGGGCAGGGGCACGCTGGTCACCAGGATGTCGAACCAGAGCCGGGCCGCCTGGCCGACCAGGGGTCCGCCGAGCCGGTGGGCGAGGGCGGGGACGTGATCGGCGAGCAGGGCGACGGCGCCCGCGCCCCGGTTGGGGCCGGCGTCCTTGTTGCGGTCCATGGCGGTGCGGACCGAGGCGAGGCGCGCCAGCGGGTCCGGGTCGTCCGCCGGAAGCCTTATCAGGTAACCGGAGAGCCGGTTGCCCTGCGGGTAGGCAGTGCGCGGGCGGCGCCTGGAGACGGGGATCAGGGCTCGGGGCGCCACGCCCTCGCTGCCGTCGCCGCGCTCGTCGAGCCAGCGGCGCAGGGCGCCCGCGACGACGGCGATCAGCACGTCGTTGACGGTGCCGCCGACGGTCTTGCGGACGCGGTGCACGTCGTCGAGGTCGAGAACCACTCCGGCGGTGCGGCGGGTGCCGCTCGGCTCGCAGGTGAGCGCGGGGGTGGAGCGCACGTCGAGGGAGGAGCGGGCGACGGAGGCGCCGATGTCCAGGGCCCGGGACACGTCGGACAGGGCGCCGCGCACCAGCCCGGGCAGGTCGCGCACGTCCGGCACCAGCGGGCGCGGGGGCGCGGCGGGGCGGGGTCGTGGCGCCGGCATGTCCATCGGGTCCATGAGGCCCGCGGCGAGGGTCAGTGCCCGCAGCCCGTCGGCCAGGGCGTGGTGGAACTTGAACAGCACCGCGAAGGAGCCCCCGTCCTCGCCCGGCAGCACATGGGCCTCCCAGCTGTCTCTTATACACATCTCTGAT
>KL569299.1:12875-14190 GCA_000715635.1 Streptomyces violaceus
GGCGCGGGCCGCGAGCAGGTCGGCCGCGTGGGCGCCAGCGGCCGGCGAGTGGGCCGGGAAGATCCCGAGCGCCCCGAGATGCATCGGGTGCTCGGCGGACTCGAGGTTCCAGAACGCCAGGTCGAGAGGAGCGAGCAGGTCAGCAGTCAAGGGCTTGCCTCGCGTCGACGACGGGTGGGTCAGCAGTCAATCGCCCCCAGCCGATTACGGTCAAGTACGATCAGGCTACGTACAGTTAACAGCAGATTAAGTCCCGCCCCGGTGAGAGGGGCGGGACTTATGGTGCATGTGTGGTCAGTCCAGCACAGGTTGCGCCGCCGGGCACCCCGTGGGAGTCACCCGGGAGGCGTCACGGATCAACGCCTGGTGCGCGGCCTTGAGCCGGTCCGTGTCCGGTTTCAGGACGGCCCGGTCGTAGGTGAGGAAGCCGTTCAGCTCACCCTCGACGTCCGCGATCTGCGTGTACACGGCACCGTTGCTGCCCCGGCAGACCAGGGACCGGACCTCGTCGAGCTTGTCCAGATAGTCCTCGGTGTAGGTGGCCGGGTCGACGTCGACGTACGACTGCTGCACCGACCATGCGTGGCCGGGCACCGCCAGTCCGAGTCCGCCGTACTCTCCGCTGACCAGGGCACGCTCGCCGTCCGGGCGCGGTGGCAGCGCCGGGCTGGGATAGCCGTGCTCGTCCATGAGGTCGCCGGTGCCGCCGTCGGCGCCGAGGTTCAGCCCGGACTGGCCGTTGACCAGCCGGGTGGGGTCCCACGCCTTGGCCTGCTCGGCGACGCGGCCCACGTCGTACTGGCCCCAGCCCTCGTTGAAGGTCACCCACATGACGACCGACGGGCTGCTGATGTGCTCGTCGATCATCTCCTTCATCTCGCGCTCGTACCGCGCGCGGGAGGACGCGCTCGGGTTCATCCCGGCCGTCATCGCGGGCATGTCCTGCCACACCAGCAGCCCGAGCCGGTCGGCCCAGTAGAACCAGCGGTCCGGCTCGACCTTGATGTGCTTGCGGACCGAGTTGAAGCCGAGCCGCTTGTGCGCCTTCAGGTCGTAGGCGAGGGCCTCGTCGGTGGGCGCGGTGTGCAGGCCGTCCGGCCAGAAGCCCTGGTCGAGGGTGGCCATCATGAAGACCGGCTCGCCGTTGAGGACCGTGCGCGGGACGCCGTTCACCTTCTCGACGGCGATGGAGCGCATCCCGAAGTAACTGCCGACCCGGTCGGCGCCGGCCTTCACCTTCAGGCCGTAGAGGAACGGGTCGTCGGGTGACCACAGGTGCGGGTCGTGGACGGTCAGGGTCAGCGGCCGGCCGGGG
>KL569299.1:14393-17408 GCA_000715635.1 Streptomyces violaceus
CGGCCACTCGCCGTGGCCACCTTGCGCTTCCCGTCGTACGCCGTCGCGGTGATCGGTACGCCGTCCCGGACACCCCGGACCTCCACGGTCAGCTTCTCGCCGGCCACGTCGGGGGTGAGCTTGAGGGAGCCCACATGGTCGCGGGCCACCGGCTCCATCCAGACCGTCTGCCAGATGCCGGAGGACGGTGTGTACCAGATGCCGCTGGGGTCCAGGCGCTGCTTGCCGAGCGGCGGGTTCTCGCCGGATGCCGCGTCGGTGGGGTCGTAGACGCCGACGATCAGTTCCTGGGTGCGGCCGGGCTTCAGGGCGTCGGTGATGTCGGCGCCGAACTTGTCGTAGCCGCCCTCGTGCGTGGCGACCTTGATGCCGTTGACGTACACCTCCGAGCGCCAGTCGACGGCGCCGAAGTTGAGCTTGAGCCGCTTGCCGGAGCCGATGTCCCAGTCGCGCGGGACCGTGAAGGTGCGGCGGTACCACATGCGGTCCTCGTGCCGTTCGATGCCGGAGAGCTGGGACTCCACCGGGTACGGGACGAGGATGCGCTCCTTCAGGTTCTTGCCGACGGGCGGCTGCTCGCCGGGCTCGGCGGCGGCGAACTGCCAGCGGCCGTTGAGGTTGCGCCAGGCGTCCCGGGTCAGCTGCGGGCGCGGGTACTCCCGGTGGGCGTTGTCCGGCCCGACCTCGTCGGCCCAGCGGGTGTTCAGCTGGTGCGTCGAGCGGTTGGGGCCGCTGCTCCAGAACTCTTTGACAACGTTGCCTTCGATGTCGGAGAGACCGCCCTGACCGTCGTAGCGGACGTCGGCGGTGCCGCGGGCGGTGCCCGTCTTGTTGCCGACGACCGGCTCGTCGAGGGCGACCAGGAGGGACGTGGGGTCGGACGGGTCCGGCCGCGCCGCGCCCAGGGGCCATTCGGCGCCGCCGATCACCGCCTTGAGGTGGCCGGTGAAGCCCGCCGGGGGTGCGGCCAGGGGCTGCGCGAAGTCCAGCTTGAGCGTGCGGCCGGCGGTCTGGACGGTGGCCGCGAGGGCTCCGTCGTAGTCGAAGCCGTCGGGGAGGCGGAACGCCGACTGCGGTACGGGCTCCTTGCTGCCGCCGGGCTGGGTCCAGCGGAGGTGGAGGTTGGAGCCGCCGTAGTGCTCGAAGTACTCGACCTTGATGTCGTAGGCCCTGCCCGCGGTCAGTTCGACGGGCTGGGCGGTCTGTTCGCGGTCCCAGTCGTCCACCCAGTGGTCGATGACGGGCTTTCCGTCGATCCAGAGGCGGAAGCCGTTGTCGCCGATGACCGAGAACGTGTGGGGGCCGGTCTTCTCCGGGACGATCTTTCCGGTCCAGCGGACGCTGACGTCGTCCGAACGGCCGGTGGTGAAGTTCAGGCGCGGCTCCAGGTTGTCGAAGTCGAGGTCCTGGTCGAAGGTCGTCGCCTTGAGGGTGTGGAAGTCGAAGGCGCCGGGGGCGGAGTGCGTGTAGTACTCGCCCTTGAGGCCGTGGATCTCGGCGGGGTCGTCCGCCAGGGCGGGGGCCGCGGTCAGGCCGGTGAGGGCGAGGAGCGCGGCGAGCAGTAACGCGAGCCGGTTTCTGAGGGGTCCGGTACGCACGGAACCTCCGTTTACAACGATGTCATATCCGGGCGCAGGCATGACAACACGGAATCCGCTCTTCGTCCAGAGGCAGGACAAAGTCCCCCGGCCCTGCCCCTGTCAGGTGACCAACTGCCCCTTTCCCAGGGCGATGACGCCGCCCTGGGACACCGTGTACAGCTCGGCGTCCCGCTCCGGGTTGACGCCGATCGTCATGCCCGGCGGCACCTCGACGTTCTTGTCGAGGACGGCGCCGCGCACCACCGCACCCCGGCCGATGTGCACGTTGTCGTGCAGCACGGAGCCCTGCACCACGGCCCCCGGGTCCACCACGACACCCGGCGACAGCACGGACCGCGTGACCTGGCCGCGCACGAGGCAGCCCGCGCTGATGATGGACTCGCTGGCGATGCCGCCGGCGTTGAAGCGGGCCGGCGAGAGCTGGTACGAGTGCGTGTAGATGGGCCAGCTGCGGTTGTACAGGTTGAAGGCCGGGCGCTCGGCGATCAGGTCCATGTGGGCCTCGTAATAGGCGTCCAGCGTGCCGACGTCCCGCCAGTAGCCCTGGTCGCGGGTGGTCTCGCCGGGTACGTGGTTGGCGCTGAAGTCGTACAGCGCGGCCTCGCCCCGGTCGGTGAGCTGGGGCAGGATCGAGCCGCCCATGTCGTGCACGGAGGTCACGTCCTCCGCGTCCCGCCGGAGCGCCTCGATGAGGGCCTTGGTGGTGAAGATGTAGTTGCCCATGGAGGCGAAGACCATGCCGGGGTCGTCCGGCAGACCGGGCGGATCCGTCGGCTTCTCCAGGAAGCGCTCCACCGTCTGGCCGTCCGAGCCCGGCGTGATCACGCCGAACGACGAGGACTCGGTGCGCGGCACCCGGATCCCGGCCACCGTCACGCCCGCGCCGCTTTCGATGTGCTGGGCGAGCATCTGGCGGGGGTCCATGCGGTAGACGTGGTCGGCGCCGAAGACGGCGACGTACTCGGGGCGCTCGTCGTAGATCAGGTTCAGCGACTGCAGGATCGCGTCGGCACTGCCCAGATACCAGCGCGGGCCCAGGCGCTGCTGGGCGGGCACGGGTGTGACGTAGTTGCCCAGCAGGTTGGACATCCGCCAGGTGGTGGTGATGTGCCGGTCCAGCGAGTGCGACTTGTACTGCGTCAGGACGCAGATGCGCAGGACGTCGGCGTTCACGAGGTTGGACAGGACGAAGTCGACCAGGCGGTAGGTACCGCCGAAAGTCACCGCGGGTTTCGCCCGGTCCGCGGTCAGGGGCATCAGACGCTTGCCCTCCCCGCCCGCCAGCACGATTCCCAGGACCGAAGGACCACCACGACGCATGGCCGCTCCCCTCACGCCGATTGCCTCATGCCTGCCCCTGAGCTGGGCGGACTAAGCCTGTTTGAGGATCTCCTCGTAGAGCCGGACCGTACGG
>KL569299.1:17613-18362 GCA_000715635.1 Streptomyces violaceus
GGGCCACCGCGTCCCAGCCGAACTCGCCGACCGCGCGCTCCCGCCCGGCCGCACCCATCCGCCCGGCGGTCTCCGGGGCTCCCAGGACGCTGTCCATGGCCCGGGCGAGACCCGCCTCGAAGTCGTCGCCCGCCGGGACGAGCAGGCCGGTCCTGCCGTCGTCCACGACCTCGGGGATGCCGCCGACCGCCGAGGCCACCACGGGCGTGCCGCAGGCCATCGCCTCCAGGTTCACGATGCCGAGCGGCTCGTACACCGAGGGGCAGACGAACAGGGCGGCGTGCGTGAGGAGCTGGATCACCTCCGGGCGCGGCAGCATCCTCGGAATCCAGAACACGCCGTCGCGGACCCGGCTCAGCTCCCCGAACAGCTCGCGGAACTCCTGGTCGATCTCCGGCGTGTCCGGTGCTCCCGCGCACAGCACGACCTGCGCGGCCGGCTCGATGTCCCGCACCGCGCGCAGCAGGTGAGGCACGCCCTTCTGCCGGGTGATACGGCCGACGAACAGCACGTACGGACGGGAGCGGTCGAGTCCGATCCGGTCCAGGGCGTCCGTGCCGTGGTCGGGCCGGTACAGGCTGGTGTCGATGCCGTTGTGCACGACATGGACGTTCTCCGGGTCCAGGGCCGGGTAGCAGCCGAGGATGTCCTCGCGCATGGCTCCGGACACGGCGATCACCGCGTCCGCGGCCTCGACCGCGGTGCGCTCGGCCCAGCTGGACAGCTCGTAGCCGCCGCCGGCTGCTCGG
>KL569299.1:18600-20512 GCA_000715635.1 Streptomyces violaceus
GGCTCCAGGGAGTGGGCGGTCATCACGTGCGGGATGCCGTACAGCAGCTTGGCGAGGTGGCCGCCGAGGTTGGCGTACCAGGTGTGGGAGTGGACCAGTTCGCGGCCCTCCAGGGCGGCGGCCATGGCGAGGTCCACGGAGAAGGTGCGCAGCGCGTCGTTGGCGCCGTCGAGCGTGGACCAGGGCCGATGCCTCAGCACACCGTCGGTGCGGCCTTCGCCCCAGCAGTGCACGTCCAGGTCGACCAGGGATCTGAGCTCCCGGGCGAGGAACTCCACATGGACGCCCGCACCGCCGTACACATCCGGCGGGTACTCCCGGGTCAGCAGTCCCACTCGCACCCGCAACTCCCTGCTCTCAGCGGCCGTTCCCTTTCATGGTCACCCAGATGGGGCGTGTGGGGAAGAGCGAGGCGGCCGTGTGAAGCAACAGTCACCGCAGACGCCCCCGCCGGGCACCCGGTAGTACAGACAGCAGCTGCGGCGACGGAACGCGGTGCCCGTGAGGGTTCCGGTGCCGGTGAGCAGGGGATGCGTGAGGATTTCCGCGGCCAGGGAGCGGGCCCGGGCGGCGGTGTCCGTACGACCGTGCCGCCGGGCCCAGCGGTCGAGTTCGCGGGCGGCGCCCGCCAGCGCGGAGGCGGCGTTCCCGCGCAGCAGGCCGGGGGCGAGGCGGTAGTGGGCGCGCAGGGCCGTCGCCAGGGGTTCGAGGTGGCCGTGCAGGACGGTGTCCGCGACGGTCGCCGCGTCCCCGGGGAGCGGCCGTACGTCCGAGAGCCACAGGTCGTCGGGGGCGCTGCCGTCGGCGTCCCAGTGCAGCAGCCCGGCGTCGAGGGCGGGGACGCTGCCGTAGAGCGCGGCGCAGCCGAGCGCGACCGACCAGAGCCGGGCCGCGAGCCCCTGGTGGGTCACGGACGCCGCGACGCGCAGCTCCGGGGCGTGCAGGGCGTTCGCCACCTTCCGTACCCGAAAAATCAGGGGATTTCCGTACACATCCGGTGACCTTTCGCCGTAGGCCTGTGCGAGAGTGGGAAGAGGCCCGGCCGCCGCTCCTTCCGTGCGCAGCACGAAGAAGCCGCCGAGCGGGCGGAGCGCGGCAAGGTCGGGGTCGAGGTCCACGAAGAGCAGTAGTACCAAGGCCCCTAAGGGATGCGACCCGGTGCCCCTCCCCAAGGTCGCCCACCTTGGGGATGACGGGGATCCCCTCGTACTCCATCGGCAGTAGGACCCAATGAGTGCTCAGGGACGACGACGGGAAGACCTGGACACGGCAGGGTGTTGGTCATGAAAGCCCACCTTTCGCCGCGCCGGGCCGATCGCCCCCGCCTGACGCAGAGGAGCAGCCGATGAGCGCCCTCGCGTTGTCCGTCCTGCTGTCCCTCGTCTCCGCCGTCGCGTACGCGGGCGGGGCGATCGTGCAGGAGCGGGTGGCGGAGTCGTCGCCGGGCGAGCAGTACGCGCCGCTGCGCCGGCCGGGCTGGTGGGCGGCGGTCGGGCTCAACGGTCTCGGCGGCGTACTGCACGTGGTGGCGCTGGCGTTCGGTCCGCTGAGCCTGGTGCAGCCGCTGGGCGCGCTGACCATCGTGGTGGCCCTGCCGATGGCGGCGCTGTTCGTCGGCCGCAGGGCGGGTGCCACGGCCTGGCGGGGCGCGATCATGGCGACGGTGGGGCTCGCCGGTCTGCTGTCCCTGGTCGCCGCGTCCGACGCGCGGTCGCTGGACACCGCTCAGCGGGTGGCCGTGGCCGTCGTCACCGCCGGTGCGGTCGTGAGCCTGATGATCGCGGCCCGGGCCGCGCACCGGCACCCGGCGGTCCGCAGCATGCTGCTGGCGACGGCCTCCGGTATCGCCTTCGGCATGTCCTCGGTGTTCACCAAGACCGTCGCGGTCGACTGGACCGGCGGCGTGCGGCGG
>KL569299.1:20728-21379 GCA_000715635.1 Streptomyces violaceus
ACCGACGTGCCCTCGCTCGCCGTGATCGGCGTCCTCGCCACGGCCGGCATGCTGCTGTCGCAGGCCGCGTACCGGGGCGCCGGCCTCACGGCCCCGCTGGCCACGCTGACGGTCGTGAACCCGGTGGTGGCGGCCGCGGTAGGCATCACGATGTTCGGAGAAACCTTCCGCTACGGCACGACGGGCACGGCGCTCGCCCTGAGCTGTGGTGTGGTGGCGGCGGGTGGTCTGATCCTGCTGACGACGGAGCGGCTCGCGCAGGCCCAGCCGGAGCGCACGGGAACGGGGCTGGAGGTCGCCGGTACGGGGCTGGTCCCCGTCGACACGGGCCTCGGGGCATCGGGAGCCGTGCGCGAGCCCGCCACCGGGAGCGGGCGGGGCCGGCCGGAGCCGGTGGGTGCCGAGTCCGTGGGCGCAGGCCCGGGCGAACTGGCCGGGGCAGTGAGCAGCCTGCGCGGAAGCAGGAGCGAGCTGCCCCAGACGGCAGGCGCATCGCCCGGCACCGCGGGCAGCCCGGCCAGGACCGTGAGCACCCTGTCCGGAGGCAGGAGTGAGCTGCCCGAGACGGTCAGCGTGTCGCCCGCCATCGTGGGTGGTCTGGTCGGGGTCGTGAGCGCCTCGCCGGAGCTTCGGAGTGCGCCGACCGAGAGC
>KL569299.1:21628-22574 GCA_000715635.1 Streptomyces violaceus
TAGGCGCACTGCCCGAGACCGTCGGCGCGCCACCCATGGCCGTAGGTGTGCTGCCCGAGACGCTGGGCGTCGGAGCGGCGAGCGCGGGGGCGAGTGACCGTGGCGGGACCGGTCGCGGCCGGTCCGTGGACGAACCGGTGCCCACGCCCACGCCCCGGCCCCTGGACGCCGACGAGCCCGAGGCCGCCCTGGCGGACATCCCGTACGAGAGCGGGGAACCGCCGGTGCCCTCCGGCTTCGGCGAACGCCCGCTCTCGTACGTGCCCTTCCACGGCATCCCGTACGTCCCGCTGCCCACGATCGACCGGCACCGCACGCGCGTCAGATCGTGACGCCGCCGGCCCTGAGATAAGCCACCGGGTCGACGTCCGTTCCGAAACCGGGCCCCGTCCGCACCTCGAAGTGCAGATGCGGGCCCGAGCTGTTGCCGGTGGAGCCGGAGCGGCCGATGCGCTGGCCGGCGGTCACCGTCTGCCCGTCCCGCACGGAGATCGCCGACAGGTGAGCGTACTGGCTGTAGCGGCCGTCGCCGTGCCGGACCACGACCTGGTAGCCGAACGAGCCGCCCCACCCCGCGCTGACGACGCTGCCCGCCGCGACCGACCTGATGGACGTGCCCGTGGGCACGGGGAAGTCGACGCCGGTGTGGTAGCCCTTCGACCAGGACGAGCCCGCCTTGCGGTAGGGCGTTCCCAGGGAGCCGCTGACGGGGGCGACGAGGCCCTGCCGGGCGGTCGACCGTCCGGCGCGGTCCTTGCTCTCGTCCTTGGAGCGCTCCTTGGCGTGTTCCTTCGCGCGGTCCGGCTTCTTGGGTGACGGCTTGGCCGCAGGGGCCGGCTTTGCGGAAGGGGCCGGCTTGGGCGCGGGGCGCGTCTTCGTGGCGCCCTCACCCTGCAGCGCGAGCCGCTGACCGGGCACGATCAGGTCGGGGTCGGCTCCTATGGCC
>KL569299.1:22779-24626 GCA_000715635.1 Streptomyces violaceus
AGAGATGTGTATAAGAGACAGCCTCTGACCTCCTGGTCGGACGCGATACCGGAGAGGGTGTCGCCGCGGACCACGGTGTACATCTCGGCGCTGCCCGCCCGGGACTGCGGCGTGGACTGAGGCCGCACGTCCTCGATGGAGGTCCTCGGCTTCTTCCGCGCGTCCTTCTTGCCGTCCTTCTTCGTGCTCTCGGAGGCCGGCCGGATGTCGGGCTCGCCTCCGCCCCGGGTCAGTCCGGCCCGTACCGAGCAGACCGGCCAGGCGCCCGGTCCCTGCCCGTCGAGCACCTTCTCGGCGACGGCGATCTGCTGGTCCTTGGTGGCCAGGTCCGCGCGTACCGCGTAGGTCCGACCGCCGTAGGCCTCCCAGGTGGACTGGGTGAACTGCAGACCACCGTAGAACCCGTTGCCGGTGTTGATGCTCCAGTTGCTGGTGGACTCGCAGGCGGCGACCTTGTTCCAGGTGTCCACGTCCGCCGCGTGGGCGGCGCCGGTGCCCATGAACGGCAGTGCCATGCCCGCGCCACCCGCCGTGACGGTGAGTGAGGCGCGGTTGATCCTGTTCGGCTGATACCGGCGGTGCCGGCCGCGTACGGCCATCGAAAGCCCCCCTAGACATGCGTCAGGAGGGGCAAAAGTAAGCGCAGCGAACCGGCCAGAACAAGACGGCTATCAGCCGCCCGGGTGCCCAAATGGCCGGTATGAGGCCCCTGTTGCGCGACGTGCGCCACAGCGGTGCACCGCGTACGCCACCCGGTGCGCGTGTGCGACGTGCGCGGGGACGCGTACATCCGCTGAGCGCGAGGGGGCTTTCGTGCGTATCACGCTGCGCGACGTCGTACGACCCGCGCGTGCGGACGGAGTAGCGGCACGTCAGGATGGTCGACGGGGGCATGCTGGTGGGCACCACCCGCAGCACCGATACCGAGGTCTTTAGGAGCCAACCGAATGAGCAGTACAGCGCAGATCGGCGTCACGGGTCTCGCGGTCATGGGCCGCAACCTCGCCCGCAACTTCGCCCGCAACGGCTACGCGGTGGCGGTGCACAACCGGACGCCCGCGCGCACGCGCGCCCTGGTCGAGGAGTTCGGCGGCGAGGGGGAGTTCGTCGCGTGCGAGAGTGCGAAGGAGTTCGTCGCGGCGCTGGAGCGGCCGCGGCGCCTGGTCGTGATGGTGAAGGCCGGTGACCCGACGGACGCGGTGATCCAGGAGTTCGCCCCGCTGCTGGAGCCCGGCGACATGATCATCGACGGTGGCAACGCGCACTTCGCGGACACCCGGCGCCGGGAGCGCGAGCTGCGCGAGCAGGGGATCCACTTCGTCGGCATGGGCGTCTCCGGCGGCGAGGAGGGCGCGCTCAACGGGCCGAGCATCATGCCGGGCGGCCCCAAGGAGTCGTACGACTCGCTGGGCCCGATGCTGGAGAAGATCTCGGCGAAGGCGGCCGACGGTTCGCCGTGCGTGTCCCACGTCGGTCCGGACGGTGCCGGGCACTTCGTGAAGATGGTGCACAACGGCATCGAGTACGCGGACATGCAGCTCATCGGCGAGGCGTACCAGCTGCTGCGCGATGTCGCCGGCTACTCCCCCGCGCAGATCGCGGAGATCTTCCGCACCTGGAACCAGGGCCGCCTCGACTCCTACCTGATCGAGATCACGGCCGAGGTGCTGTCGCACGTCGACACGGAGACGGGCAAGCCGTTCGTGGACGTCGTGGTGGACCAGGCCGAGCAGAAGGGCACCGGCCGCTGGACGGTCCAGATCGCCCTCGACCTGGGCGTTCCGGTGTCCGGTATCGCGGAGGCCGTCTTCGCCCGCTCCCTCTCCGGCCACGCGGCGCTGCGGGAG
>KL569299.1:24829-25208 GCA_000715635.1 Streptomyces violaceus
CCCGACGGCGCGGCCGCTGAGCGAGTCGGAGGCCCAGGCCTTCGCCGACCGGGTGGAGCAGGCGCTGTACGCGTCGAAGATCGTGTCGTACACGCAGGGCTTCCACGAGATCGACGCGGCCCGCGACGAGTACGGCTGGGACATCGATCTCGGTGCGGTCTCCGCGCTGTGGCGTGGCGGCTGCATCATCCGCGCCGCCTTCCTGGACCGGATCCGCTCCGCCTACGACACCCGGCCGGACCTGCCGAGCCTGCTGTCGGACGCGACGTTCGCGCAGGAGATCGCGGACGCCCAGGACGACTGGCGCGAGGTGCTGATCGCCGCGACCCGCGAGGGCGTGCCGACCCCTGGCTTCGCCGCGGCTCTCGCTACTACGACG
>KL569299.1:25420-25597 GCA_000715635.1 Streptomyces violaceus
CAGAGATGTGTATAAGAGACAGGCGCTGACGCAGGGGCAGCGGGACTACTTCGGTGCGCACACGTACCGCAGGGTGGACCGGGACGGGTCGTTCCACACGCTGTGGGGCGGGGACCGGTCTGAGGTCTCCGCGTAGGCGCTCGCCGCTGAGGCAGAGGCTGTCTCTTATACACATCT
>KL569300.1:0-1840 GCA_000715635.1 Streptomyces violaceus
TTCCTTGAGTACAAGACGATCAATTTGCCGGGCGATCTAGCGCTGTGACCGCATGGTTCGCCGAGTTCAGGCTGCGGTGGCGAGGGGGCGTCCGCCCCAGTGGATGCCTCTCTCGCTGCGGACGCGGGCGCGTTCCTTGCGTTCGGCGGCCAGGACGTCGCGGTGGCGGACGTTGGCGTTGCGCCAGCGCAGATAGGTGTGGAGGGCCCGGGTCTGCACGGTGTGGTTGGGGTAGTTCGAGTTGGCGATGGTGAACTGCCTCAGCGGTCCGAAGTGGGCCTCGATGGGGTTCGCCCACGAGGCGTAGGTCGGGGTGAAGCACAGCTCGACCTTGTGCTTCTTCGCCCTGCGCCGGATGTCCGTGCCTTTGTGGGCGGACAGGTTGTCCAGGATCACGTAGATCGGTGCGCCGTCGGGCCGGGCGGCTCGGATGGACTGCAGCGCGGCCAGCGTGTTCGCGGCACCCTTCTCTCGGTGGTTGACGCCCCACAGGCGGTCGTCGCCGACCGAGTAGCAGCCGTGGAAGTAGCGCACCCCGTGAGTGCGGTGGTAGGTGGCCGGCACCCGGTCGGGATGATTACGTTCGGCCCAGCCCGAGCCTTGGGCATCGCCGAGGGCGATCTGTGCGTCAGGACGTCTTACGAGTTCCTGGCCGACGGCAGGCCGGTCCAGCTGTCGACGAGTTGGGAGCCGTACGACCTCACCGCAGGCACGCTCGTCGTTCTCCCCGAGGGAGGCCCCCACGCCGGGGCCGGTGTCGTGAACCGTATGGCTGCGATCGGTGTCACCGTCAGCCACGCCGTGGAGCAACCTGAGCCGCGACAGGCGACCGCCGAGGAGGCCTCTCTTCTGGGCATCCAGAAGGCCGCGCTCGTCACGCACATCCGGCGGACGTACTACAGCGACGACGGGGGCCCCGTCGAGACAGCGGACATCGTGGTGCCCGCCGCTCACTGCGAGATCGTCTACGCGATCCCGATCAACCGGTAGGCGCGCGCTTTTCGAGGGCAGACTGCGGCGGCGCTTCGGGAGCGTCCGCGTCTGTCGAGCGGTGCGAGCGGTCAGCCCTGCCATTCACGTAGCAAGGGCGGCCCACCTCGATGCAGGCTGCCCCAAGTGATCACTCCTGGGCCGTCCCTGGGCCGTGCGAGGGTGCCCGAGGTCGACCAAAGGCGACCGACAGTGACAGTCGCCCGGCAGTCGGCATCCGAGAAACGCCAGGTCAGAGTCCCCCGGCGATACGCGTTTCCGCCCAGGCCTGGCGGTACGGCAAGATGGGGTGTATCTGCCCACTGCCAGTTTCAAGCTGCCGGACGGTTTCTCTTGGCTGAGTTCATTTACACCATGCGCAAGGCGCGCAAAGCGCACGGCGACAAGGTGATCCTCGACGACGTGACGACGAGCTTCTACCCGGGAGCGAAGATCGGCGTCGTCGGCCCGAACGGCGCCGGCAAGTCGACGATCCTGAAGATCATGGCCGGTCTGGAGCAGCCGTCCAACGGTGACGCCTTCCTCACCCCCGGCTACACCGTCGGCATCCTGCTCCAGGAGCCGCCGCTGACCGAGGACAAGACCGTCCTGGAGAACGTCCAGGAGGGTGTCTCCGAGGTCAAGGGCAAGCTCGACCGGTTCAACGAGATCGCCGAGCAGATGGCGACCGACTACACCGACGCGCTCATGGACGAGATGGGCAAGCTCCAGGAGGAGCTCGACCACGCCAACGCCTGGGACCTCGAGGCGCAGCTTGAGCAGGCCATGGACGCGCTGGGCTGCCCGCCCGGCGACTGGCCCGTCACCAACCTGTCCGGTGGTGAGCGCCGCCGCGTCGCGCTGTGCAAGC
>KL569300.1:2041-3748 GCA_000715635.1 Streptomyces violaceus
CGACCTGCTGCTGCTCGACGAGCCCACCAACCACCTCGACGCCGAGTCGGTGAACTGGCTGGAGCAGCACCTGGCCAAGTACCCGGGCACCGTCGTTGCGGTCACTCACGATCGCTACTTCCTCGACAACGTCGCCCAGTGGATCTGCGAGATCGACCGCGGCCGCCTCTACCCCTACGAGGGCAACTACTCCAAGTACCTGGAGACCAAGGCCGCCCGCCTCAAGGTCGAGGGCCAGAAGGACGCCAAGCGGCAGAAGCGTCTGAAGGAAGAGCTCGAGTGGGTGCGGTCCAACGCCAAGGGACGTCAGGTCAAGTCCAAGGCGCGTCTGGCCCGCTACGAGGAAATGGCCGCCGAGGCCGAGAAGATGCGGAAGCTGGACTTCGAGGAGATCCAGATCCCGCCGGGCCCGCGTCTGGGCAGTGTCGTCGTCGAGATCAACAACCTCAGCAAGGGCTTCGGCGAGAAGGTCCTCATCGACGACCTCAGCTTCACGCTCCCGCGGAACGGCATCGTCGGGATCATCGGTCCGAACGGTGCCGGTAAGACGACCCTGTTCAAGATGATCCAGGGCCTGGAGGAGCCGGACTCCGGTTCCATCAAGGTCGGCGACACCGTCAAGATCTCCTACGTCGACCAGAGCCGCGAGAACATCGACCCGAAGAAGACCCTGTGGGCCGTGGTCTCCGACGAGCTCGACTACATCAATGTCGGCCAGGTCGAGATGCCCAGCCGTGCCTACGTCTCCGCCTTCGGCTTCAAGGGCCCGGACCAGCAGAAGCCGGCCGGTGTGCTCTCCGGCGGTGAGCGCAACCGGCTGAACCTCGCGCTCACCCTCAAGCAGGGCGGCAACCTGCTGCTCCTCGACGAGCCGACCAACGACCTGGACGTCGAGACCCTGAGCAGCCTGGAGAACGCGCTGCTCGAGTTCCCCGGCTGCGCCGTGGTCGTCTCCCACGACCGGTGGTTCCTGGACCGCGTCGCCACGCACATCCTCGCCTACGAGGGCGAGTCCAAGTGGTTCTGGTTCGAGGGCAACTTCGAGTCGTACGAGAAGCACAAGATCGAGCGGCTCGGCCCGGACGCCACCCGTCCGCACCGTGCCACCTACAAGAAGCTGACCCGGGGCTGATCGATCTTGCGGCACATCTACCGCTGCCCGCTGCGTTGGTCGGACATGGACGCGTACGGCCATGTCAACAACGCGGTCTTCGTGCGCTACCTGGAGGAAGCCCGTATCGACTTCCTCTTCCGGCCGGAGAAGGATTTCCAGCAGGGGTCCGTGGTGGCACGCCATGAGATCGACTACAAGCGGCAGCTCGTCCACCGGCACCACCCGGTGGACATCGAGCTGTGGATCACCGAGATCAGGGCCGCGTCGTTCACCATCACCTACGAGGTGAAGGACGACGACGTGGTCTACGTGCGGGCCTCGACGGTGGTCGTGCCGTTCGACTTCGAGGCACAGCGCCCGCGCCGGATCACCGCGGAGGAACGGGAGTTCCTCCAGGAGTACACGGATGACGCCGAGGAGGAGGCCGTCGCCGCATGACGGTCCTGCACCTCGCCGACGAGGGGGAGGCGGCGGATCTCGCGGCCTTCCTCTCCCGGCTGCTCCACTACGACCGTGGAGCCGCGGTGCGCCTGCAGGCGGCGGGCACCGCACTGGCCGTCTTCGGACGGCCGCCGTCCTTCGAGGTACTGGCC
>KL569300.1:4009-5939 GCA_000715635.1 Streptomyces violaceus
AGCCGGGGCTGCCCGCGCCGGACGCCCTGCGGTCCCTGGTCGCCGCCGTGGTCGCCGAGTTCCGGTCCCGTACGCAGGAGTTGCCGTCCGAGCAGCGCACCAGGGCCGAGCTGGACCGGATCGGGCGGGACATCTGGTCCCGTACGGTCGCAGACACCCGCCTCCCGGTCCGGGCCGTGCACGCGGCGCAGTCCCTCGGCTTCTTGCGGCCCGAGGTGCCGCTGGGGCTGTTCTCGTCGGGCGCGTGGCTGAGGCTGCGCACGCCGTACGGGTCGATCGCCGTACGGCGAGCCGGGCTCGGGGCGCTGGACGTCAGCGTCCGCTGACCACCGCCCCCTCCCGCCGGTCAGCCCGGCGCGTTCACCATCGAGGCCGCCGCGTACGTCAGGTAGTTCCACAGCGTGTGCTCGTGCTCCTCGGACAGCCCGAGTTCGTCGACGGCGACCCGCATGTGCTTCAGCCAGGCGTCGTGCGCCGCACGGTCGACCGTGAACGGCGCGTGCCGCATACGCAGGCGGGGATGGCCGCGGTTGTCGCTGTACGTCGTCGGGCCGCCCCAGTACTGGATGAGGAACAGCACCAGGCGCTCCTCGGCCGGGCCCAGGTCCTCCTCGGGATACATGGGCCGCAGCAGCGGGTCCTCGGCGACTCCCTCGTAGAAACGGTGAACGAGCCGACGGAAGGTCTCCTCCCCGCCGACCTGCTCGTAGAAGGTCTGCTCCTGAAGCGTGCCGCGCCGAATCTCATTCACGCCCTCCATGCTCTCAGACGCGGGGACATAGGACTCAAGGCCTAGGACCGCCCCCTGCTGCCCTTACTGTGGGGGTATGGGCGGGCATGCTCCCGACAGGGAACCGGAACCGGGCGGGCTCGCCGCCTCCGCGCGGGCGGCGCTGGTGCGCCGGATCGACGCGAGCGGGGCCTGGGCGGCCGACCCGGTGTGGCGCGAGGCGTTCGCGGCGGTCCCGCGCCATCTCTTCGTGCCGTACTACTACGTCGGCGTCGCCGGCGGCTACGAACGACGCTGGGGCGAGAGCCCCGACCCTCGGGCGCGTGAGCGGTGGGTGCGCGGTGCCTACGAGGACACCCCGCTGGCGACCCGGCTGCGCGACGGCGAACTGCTCTCCTCCAGCAGCCAGCCCTCCCTGATGGCGGACATGCTGGCCGCGCTGTGCGTGACGGACGGGGACACCGTCCTGGAGATCGGCGCCGGCACCGGCTACAACGCCGCGCTGCTCGCCCACCGGCTGGGCGACGACAAGGTCACCACCATCGACCTCGACCCGGAGATCACCGAGTCGGCCCGCCGGCACCTGGCCGCGGCCGGATACCAGCCGGTCGTCGTCACCGGCGACGGCGCCCGGGGCGTGCCGGAGCGTGCGCCGTTCGACCGGATCATCGCCACCTGCGCCCTGAGCACCGTGCCGCGCGCCTGGCTCGCGCAGAGCCGTCCCGGCGGCCGGATCCTGATGCCGCTGGGCACCGGCCTGATCGTGCTCACGGTGAGCGACGCCGGACATGCCGAGGGGCGCTTCCTGCACACGCCCGCCTACTTCGTGCCGCTGCGCGGCGGGAGCCGGCCCTGGGGGGAACCCGCCCAGTTGGGCGGGGTGCCGCGCCGGGCCAGGGAGGACGACCTGTTCCGCTTCCTGCTGACGCTGACCCGCGGCAGCCTCGATCCGCAGGAGGCGCACGCGCTGTGGGAGCAGGAGGGCATGCCGCAGCGGGAGCGCTATGGCGTCACGATCAGCGGCGACCGGGAGTGGGCCTGGCTGGACGACCCGGAGGGGCCGTACGCCTGGCCCCTCCCGTCCTGAGCCCGGAAGGGCTCAGCCCCGGCGGATCGTGATCGTCGTCCAGGCGCCCACGTGCACCCGGTCGCCGTCCTGCAGCGGGACGGGGACGAACGGCTGGATCGGCTCGTCCGAGT
>KL569300.1:6112-6417 GCA_000715635.1 Streptomyces violaceus
CGTCCGAGCCGTTGACCGTCGTGCCGTTCGTCGAGTTCTGGTCGACGACCGCCCAGCTGCCGTCCGGCTGCTGGACCAGCACCGCGTGCTGGTGCGAGACGCCCGGGTCCTCCGGCGGCACCGCCAGGTCGACGTCGGGGGTGTCGCCGGTGGAGTGCCGGCGGCGGCCGATCGTGATCTGGTTGCCGGTGAGCGTGCGCTGCTGCTCGGGCGAGTACGCGGGCAGGTTCAGGCCCGCGGCCTCGGGGCCGGAGCGCTGCATCATCGCCATGAAGTAGTCGCGGTCCGGGCCGATGGTCGCGGTC
>KL569300.1:6706-7580 GCA_000715635.1 Streptomyces violaceus
CCCTGACCAGGACCGGGAGGGGCCTGCGTCGCACCGGGCTGGGGGAAGCCGTAGCCGCCGCCCTGACCGGGACCGGGGCCGCCGGGGCCACCCGGACCACCAGGGCCGCCCGGACCACCAGGGCCGCCCGGGCCGGTGGTCGGCGGGGAGATCACCCAGTCGTCCTCACCGCCGCCGAACGGACCGCCCTGCTGCGGCGGCCGCTGGGTCTCCTGCGGGAATCCGGGCGGGGCCGGCGGGCCGGACTGCTGGAAGGCCTGCGGAGCGCCGGGCGCACCGGAGCCGCCGGGGCTGCCGGGACCACCAGGTCCGCCGGGACCGCCGGGGCCGGGCGGCGGCGGGAACGGCCGCGAGGGGTCGGCACCGAATCCGGGCGGTCCGGGGGGACCACCAGGGCCGGAGGGACCGCCAGGACCGGAGGGGCCACCGGGACCGGAAGGACCGCCAGGACCAGAAGGCCCACCAGGTCCGGGAGGGCCGCCGGGGCCGGGGTAGCCGCCGGGACCGCCGGGTCCGCCCGGTCCGGGGAAACCGCCGCCGGGAGGAGGCGGAGGGCCCGAGGGATCGTTGCCGAACGGCGGGATCGGCTCGGCCGGGCGGTTCATCTGCGACGGGCGGGAGCCCTGGTACTCGTACGAGTCACCGCCGCCGTAGGACGGACCCGACGGGCCGGGACCGGGCTGGCCCGGAGGCTGGAAACGCACGCCCGGACCGGGCGCCTGCGGGGGCGGGGCCGCGGGGGTGTACGAAGTCGCCGTGTTCGTCAGGAAGTTCCACCGGCACTCCTCGCAGAACGGTGCGCCGCCCTCACGCGGCGTACGGCACTGCGGGCAGAGCTCCGGCTCGGCGTTCGGTACGGCGGACAGGTGCGGAG
>KL569300.1:7874-9688 GCA_000715635.1 Streptomyces violaceus
GGGCGGAGGCACGGCACCCGCCATGCGGTGACCGCAGACCTCGCACCAGTCGTCGGAACCCGACTGGTGTCCGTTCGGGCAGGTCGGCATGTCGGCCCGTCCCTCCTTCGATCTCTTCCAGGTCACTTCTTTACACGAACAGTCTTGGTGGACCGGGTCTCGAGCGTCATCTCGTCGGCCTCCTGAACCTTCGCCTTCAGTCGCACAGTACCGGTCGCGGCATCGACCACGTCCACCACCTTCGCAAGCAGTTTCGCAGTATCCGCGTTCCCGGAGGCACTCGCGAGCTGAACGGCCCGGCCCAGTTTGGCCGTTGCTCCGTCCATATCCCCCGCTTTGCGAAGGTCCAGTCCATGCTGGATGGCCTGTGCCAGTTCGGCCTGCCCGGTGTAGTGGGCGACCTGGGGGTTGATCGACGTCGAGGCGACCATGTCGTCGGTCCACACGGCCTTCACCAGGCCCTGCGCGCCGAGGTTCTGGGCGCTGCCGTCGGGCTGCGGAATGACCAGCGAGATCCGGGCCGCCAGCATCTCCTGCCCGATGTGCGCGGCCGGGACCTCGACACAGACGTGGTAGTCACGGGACTCGTCTCCCCAGGAACCAAGGGGGTAGTCGCCCGCGCGGGGGCCCGCCTCGGTGCGCCTGCCCGTCAGTTCCTCGACCGTCGGCGCGACCTGCTTGACGAACTTCACGGTGGTGTCGACCGGGGTCCACAGCCGCAGGGAGACGTCCGCGACCTCCTTGCCCATCGCCGTCTCCATCATCTGTGTGAAGTCGGCGGCGAGCCCGGCCGGATCGGCGACGATGTCGGCGGTGCCGAGCAGGGCGGAGGCGATCCCTGTGACTTCTTTCACTTCCCAGTCGGTGCCCACGCCGCGCGCGTCACAGGTGAAGCGCCCGGCGCACGCGTCGAGGGCGGCCTTCAGGTCCTGGGGCGATTCGTGCTCGTTGCGGCCGTCGGTGAGCAGGATGCCGTGCCGGATGGCGACGTCCGCGGAGGACAGCAGGCGGTCGGCCAGTTTCAGCCAGGTGCCGATGGCCGTGCCGCCGCCCGCGCTGAGCGAGCGCAGCGCCTGCTTGGCCTGCTCGCGGGTGGTGGCGTCGGCGACCGCGACGCGACCGCCGCCCGGGTAGACCTCCTTGGCCACGTGCGTCCCGCCGATCACCGCGAAGTGCACGCCGTCGCGCAGGGTGTCGATCGCGGCGGCCGTGGCGTCCCGGGCGTTGCGCATCTTGGTCGGCGGGTAGTCCATCGACCCCGAGCAGTCGACCATGACCGCCACGGCCGCGGACGGGCCCTGGCCAGGCGAGTAGAGGTGGGGAGCCGCGACCGCGCTGCCGATCGTGCCGCCGCCGGTCGCCGTCACCGTGACGATGGCGTTGACCTCGACGGCGCCCTCCGGCAGGTACTCGTTCTGGTACACGTCCACCGAGAACTGCGGCACGTTCGACTTCGAGAAAATGGCCATGCCTGCTTCGATCCCCCTCGAAAGCCCCCACCGAAGCGGGGTGATGACGGTAGGCGGACCGGTCCCCTCCGGTCCGCCGAGGCGTCCCCGTACGTGGCCTCAGGCCGATCCTGCCCCCTGGGGCACGGCGGGGAACGGCACGAGGGCCACTGTTACGTTGTCGTGGCCCCCGCCGTCCAGGGCGTGGCCGACGAGCACGCGGGCGCTGTGCAGGGGATGCGCGGCGGCGTCGAGCGGGAGGACCCGGGCCATCTCCTCGGCCGCCTCCGCGTAGTTCCACAGGCCGTCGGTGCAGACCACCACCACACCCGGCCGGTCCGGCTTGAACGCGGCGGTGTGCGGCTC
>KL569300.1:9911-10539 GCA_000715635.1 Streptomyces violaceus
CCGAGCCAGCCGGTGATCGCGTGGGCGCGCTCGTCGGCGTAGGCCTCGGCCTCGTTCATCAGGCCCGCGGCGACCATCTGCGCGGCCCACGAGTCGTCCTCGGTGAGCCGGGCGGGGGGAGCGCTCCGGTCGACCGGGACCCAGTAGGCGCGGCTGTCGCCGACCCAGCCGACGATCAGCAGGCCGGACGTCACCACGGCGCCGACGATGGTGCACGCGGGGGCGTTCTGGTGCGGGGCCTGCTCGCGGGCCGTGGCGGGCTCGTCGGCGAGCGAGTTGACGGCGCGTGAGGCGGCGACGATCGCGTCGTGCATCGCCTGCTGCGGGTGCGCGCCGCGCGGCAGGGCGGCCAGCACCGCCTCGCTCGCGGCCCGCGAAGCGGCCTGGGAGGCGTCGTCGGGGCGGGTCGCCGAGGAGACGCCGTCGCAGACGATCGCCACAGAGGCGGGAGTGCCGTCGGGCAGCGCGGTGGTGCCGATGGCGAACGCGTCCTCGTTGCGGTGGTGGCGCAGGCCGCGGTCGCTGACCGCGGCGATCGGGCCGGACTCCTGCTCCATGTGGTCCCGTTCGCGCGGCTGGGCGTGGCCGCAGTTCTCGCAGTAGCCGTCGTCGTCCACGCGGCCGGCCC
>KL569300.1:10725-11526 GCA_000715635.1 Streptomyces violaceus
AGGCCACGCAGACCTTGCCGCCGACGCCGGCGGCCGGGGCCGCGGGCTCGGCGGACACCCGTGGGTCCGGTGCCTGGAGGAGGTACTCGTCGGGCTGCATCTGATCGGGCTGGGTCTGATGATCGGGCTGGGTCTGATACGTCTCCGGCGGGGCGGCATGTCCGTCGGGCCGCCGGTCGAACCGCACGCCGGCGGCCGGGGGCGCCTCCGGTGGCATGGGGCCACCCGCGGCCGTGGCCTGGGGGTTCGCCGGCCCTGGGGCCGGCCAGGGCGCGCCGGCGGGTGGCGCCGACGGGCGCTCGGGATACTCACCGGCCGCAGTGCCCTGGGCGGGCACCGAGCCGTTCATGGTGATGGTCGGGTTGTCCTGCGGCCGTTCCGGCACGGCGGACAGGTCATATCCGCACGCGCCGCAGAAACGGTCACCCGATTCGAGGGGTTCCTCGCAACTCGGGCAGGCGGACAACTGGGGCATCTGCGACATCAACTACACCCACGTCCGGGGGCGGTAACGATTGGCACGTTCCACCAGGTCGATCCTCTCCTCGCCGCCCCGCGCCAGCCGGGCCAGCGTGCGGTACGAGCGTTCCAGGCCGAAACGCAGGCCCCGCTCGTCCAGGCCGCTGCCGAGCAGCGTCCGTCCCCCGGCGGCGGGAGGGGCGGAACCCTGGCCCCCGGAGAGTACCCAGTCCAGCGCGCTGCCGAGGACTTCGGCCGACAACTGCTCCCGCCGCGCCGGGTCCAGACCGTACGCCTCCAGCGCCTCGACCTGCGCCGCGGCGGCCGTGAGGTCCTCCAGGA
>KL569300.1:11775-13820 GCA_000715635.1 Streptomyces violaceus
CCGTGTAGTGGATGGAGGACTCCGGGACCGACTCCAGCGTCCGTACGGCGCTGCGCCGGTCCCCGGTGGCCAGTTGTACGCGGGCCAGCCCGAACGCGGCGCTCACATAGCTCGGGTCGGTCGACCACACCAGCCGGTAGTACTCAGCGGCGTTGTCGAGCTGGCCCAGCACCTCCGCGCACAGGCCCAGCGCGAGCTTGGGCGCGATCTCACCGGGGAAGGCGTCGTAGATCGCGTCGAAGGCGAGCGCGGCGCCCTCGTCGTCACCGGTGACCAGTGCGCTCACGCCCCGGTACCAGACCACCCGCCAGTCGTCGGGCCGCTCGCCCTCCAGCGTGACCAGGGCCTCCAGCGCGGCGGCCGGGTCGCCGGTCTCCAGCCAGGCCCGGATCTGCCGCAGCCGCGTCTCGGTCGACGGGGCCGGGGCCGCCGCGAGGGCCCCGAGCAGCTCGGCCGGCGCGGAGGTCATCAGGCCCGCCAGGAAACCGGCGTTGGGGTCGGACGGGTCAACCCGCGGAACGGGCAGGGCGAGGGCGGCGGCGGCCACGTCGACGGCTCTGACGAGGCCGACGGGAAGCGGGGCGTGGAGTTGCTGCCCGCCGGTGGGGAGCGGAGCGTGGAGTTGCTCCCCACTGGCGATGAGCTGAGCTGCGGCCGGGCCGGAGGCGGCGGGCGTCGGGGCGGCGGGCAGCGCGGCAGCGGTCGGGGAACCGCGCCGCGTCCGCACCACCCGCGCCCCCAGCCGGGACACCTCACCGTCCAGCCGCGGGAACAGCTCCGTGTCCGTGACCCGCAGTTCGGGCCCGAACAGAGTGGACAGGGCGGGCCGGGCGCGACCCGTCTGGAGGGAGACGACCTCCCGCAGGACGCCGGTCAACTGCTCGGTCATCTCCTGCGCGGAGGCGAACCGGCGGGCCGGGTCCGGGTCGGTGGCGCGGACCAGCAGACGGTAGAACGACTCGTACTGCCGGAAGACCTCGATGTGGTCCGGGTCGGGCAGGGAGTCCGCGTAGACGTTCGTGTAGCCCTGGAAGTCGAAGGTCAGGACGGCGAGCGTCCGGGCGACGGTGAAGAGGTCGCTCGCCACCGACGGGCCGGCCTCGGCCACCTCCGGCGCCTGATAGCCCACCGTGCCGTAGATGGCCGACTCCTCGTCGTCCATCCTGCGCACCGCGCCCATGTCGATCAGCTTGAGCTGGTCCTCGGTCTGGATCGCGTTGTCGACCTTGAAGTCGCAGTACAGCAGGTTGCGGCTGTGCAGATGGCCGAGCGCCTCCAGCGCCTCGATGCCGTACGCGCAGGCCTGCTCCACCGGCAGCGGATCGCGCCTGCCCTGCGCCGTGCGGCGGCCGTTGGCGATCTCCTTCAGCGATTTGCCGCCGACGTACTCCATGACGATGTAGCCGTCGAGGGAGCCCGTGCGCTGGTCCAGGTGCTCCACGAAGTTGTAGATCCGCACGATGTTGGCGTGCTCGATCTCCGCGAGGAAGCGCCGCTCGGAGATCGCCGCGGCCATCGCGTCCTGGTCGCCGGTGTCCAGCAAGCCCTTGAGGACCACCCAGCGGTCCGAGACCGCCCGGTCGACGGCGAGGTAGATCCAGCCCAGGCCGCCGTGCGCGAGGCAGCCGACCACCTCGTACTGGCCGTGCACGACGTCACCGGCCTTGAGCTTCGGCACGAACGAGTACGGGTGGCCGCACTTGGTGCAGAAGCCCTCCGTGCGCCCCGGCCGGTCACCGCGCGCCCGGCCCACCTGAGCGCCGCAGTCGGAGCGCGAGCAGAACCGCTTCCGCTCGGGCACCTCGGGGTTGTCCAGGACCATCTCGCGCGGGTCGGGCCGCGGGATCGGCGGCACCTGCACCAGCCCGGCGCCCAGCCGGCCCCGGGACGAGGAACCGGCGCCGGAGCCGGAACTGCGCACCGACACCGAGCGGCTCGTCGACTTGCCCGACAGGGAGCGCGAGAGGCGTCCCGACACCGAGCGGCGGGACTTCGACGACTGGGACGACGTACGGGAACTGCGGCTGCTGGAGCGGGAGCTGCCG
>KL569300.1:13995-14559 GCA_000715635.1 Streptomyces violaceus
CTGCCGCTGGCGCCCGAGCCCCCCTTGCCGCCGGCTGTGATGCCGGTGGGGGGCGAGGCGACCATGCCTCCCCCAGAGGGGGGACCCCCAGCTGCGACGACCGGGGCGAGGCCGCAGGTGTCGCAGTACAGTTCGCCGCCGCCCACGTCCTCGTAGGCGCCGGTGCAGGTGGGGCGTTGACATGTGCGTGCCTCGGTCATGGACTCCCCCTCGTCGCTCATGCGCCCGGCCCCCTCCGGTCGTCCTCGCGTACGTCCTGGTCCGGCACCCGCGGGCCGCCGATCAGCTCCGCGGCCGCGTGCTGGTAGCGCAGCACGGCCCCTTCGGCGGCGCGCAGATCGCAAGGGGCGCTCCACAGCATGCGGCGCGCCTTCTCGTACCGCTCCACCAGCAGCGCGTCCTCAGCGAAGCCGTGCCGCGCCACCTTCGCCTTGTACGCGTCGAGCCGGCCGCGCAGCTCGGCCCGGACCGCCAGGGGCGCGGTGACCGCGGTCAACGACTCGCGGGCGCGCAGCAGTTCGTCCTCCGCCTTCTGCTCCAGCGACTCCAGCAGCGGGGACAGCC
>KL569300.1:14726-17952 GCA_000715635.1 Streptomyces violaceus
CTGCCCCTGCCTGCGGTAATCGGCGGCCGCTGCCACCTGCTCCTGCAACACGGTCGGCGGTCCGCTGACGACCGGCACCTCCGTCGCCGCGATCTTCGCGAGGACCTCGCCGCGGGCGGTGCGCGCCTCGGCCAGCGTGCGGTCCGCGCGGCTGAGGATGTCCCGCAGCCGGACGATCCGCTTCTCGGCGTCCTGCCGGACCGTCAAGACCGCGTCGATCTCCCGGCGTACGTCCTCCAGGGCGCGCGCCTCACGGTCGTACACCGTCGTGTCCGGCCGGCCGCCTCCCGGAGCCGAACTGCCCTCCGCGGCCAGCCAGAACTCCAGCGGGTCCGAGACGACCTGCTCGCGCAGCTTCGTCAGCGTGCGCGTGATGCGCTCCAGGTCGTCGCCCGCCGGGTGCTCGCCGGGGCGCACGCCCACCGAGTGCGCGAGCCGGCGGGTGCGCTGGAGTTCGGCCGCCAGCAGGTCGATCCGGGCGGGCAGCGCCGACCAGACCGCGTCGGCGGCGACGACCATGTCCAGACTCGTCGCGTACAGCTCGTTCATCCGGTCGACGAGGGTGGTGAGCGAGTAGCGCTCGCTGAGTTTGTTCGCAGCGCCGTGCAGGGTGGGGGCGTTGGCCGTCGCGGTGGCGCTGCCCGCGACGGTGACGGACTCGCCGGTCAGCAGTTCCGTCAGCTCCACGAGGTCCTCGCGGCTGGACCAGCGGCGGCGGGAGCGGATGTCGCGGGCGGTACGCAGGGCGTCCGTGTACGCGTCGAAGTACGTCCACAGCAGCGTGATCGACGCCTCCGTGGACGTCCAGCGCTCCTGGGTGACACCGGTGAGCCCGGCGCCCTCCAGAAGTCTGCGGCCCGCGTGGTCCTGCAAGGCGAGGAGCGAGGTCTCGATCGCCTCGTGCTCCGCGCCGAGCCGCGCCAGCGCACGGTCCACCTCGTCCCGGTCCATCACCGGCCCGGTGGATCCCGTGACGCCCATCGATCACCTCTCGCTGCGGTAGTGCCGGTTGAGTTGGCGGTTGGATTGGTGGGTGGATTGGCGGTTGGGTTTCGGTCGGGTTGCCGGTCGAGCGGTCAGGTCCTGCGGAGGTACTGCGGAGCCGGTGGTTCCGACTTCTTCGCATCCTTGCCCAGTGTCGCCGACAGCCATTTGTCGTACGACGCCTGCCAGCCGTTCGCGGTGTCCTTGCGGTAGTCCACCAGGATCTGGTTGACCCGGCGTACCAGATCGTCGGCGTCCTTCTTCATCGCCACGCCGTAGTACTCGGCAGTGAAGGCGTCGCCCTTGAGCTGGACCGTCGGATCCTGTGCCGCCTGGCTCGCGGCGAGGGCGCCGTCGGTGACCACGGCGTCGACCTCGCCGAGCTGGAGCCTTACCAGGCAGTCGAGTTGGTTGGGGACGGTCGTGGAGATGTCGGTGGTGGCAGGGAGTTTGCCGTCCTTCTGGTCGGCCTCCAGCGTGGAGTACGCCGTTGAGCCGGCCGCCGTGCAGATCCTGCGGTTCGCGAGCGTGTCGTCGTAGCCCTTGACGGGCGAGGACTTCGGGGCCAGGACCTGCTGTCCCGTCTTGAAGTAGGGCGCGGAGAAGGCGACGTCCGCGATGCGCGCGCAGTTGATCGTCATCGTGCGGACGACCATGTCCACTCGGCCGTCCTGGATCGCCGGGATGCGCTGGTCGGTGGGGATCGCCTTGAACTGGACGGCGTCCGGGTCGCCGAGTATGTCCTCGGCGATGCGGCGGACCAGGTCGATGTCGAAGCCCTCGAGCTCCGCGGTCTTGCCACTGTTGGGGTTGCGGTAGCCCCAGCGGTAACTGTTCTGGTCGACGCCGACGATCAGCTTGCGCTTCTCGCCCTCGCGGTCCTTGATCGCCTGGATGGTGTCGCCGTCGGCGGAGGAGGGGGACAGCGTCTGCTTCTCGGGGGCCTCGCAGTCCTCCTCGGCCTTTTCGATCGTGGCCTGGGAAGCTTGTGTGACGGCCCGGCCGTCGCCGATGCCCGGTCCGGACAGCGGGACGCACAGCGCGAAGACCGCCACCAGGGCGCAGACGACCGCCATGGTGGCCACCCCGCCCCATCCCTTCAGGCTGGCCCGCAGACGTCGTGCTCGCATGCTCACGCCCCCTTTCACGTCTCCCCTTGTGCCCCGTGCCCCGTTCATCGGTACTCCGACAGCCTGCGGCCGATGCCCAGCACCGCGCCCGCGGCGCCCAGGACCGCGAGGACGGCCGCGCCCGCCGACAGGCCCGTCAGGGCGTCCCGGCCGTCGCCGGCCGC
Organism: Streptomyces violaceus; assembly: GCA_000715635.1. GTDB lineage: Bacteria > Actinomycetota > Actinomycetes > Streptomycetales > Streptomycetaceae > Streptomyces > Streptomyces violaceus. Next base: position 17,005 of record KL569300.1, read on the forward strand.
GCGCTTGAACTCGGTCTCCTCGTGCGCGAGTGCCGTGCGCAGGTTCGCGTCGACGCTGTCGAAGCATTCGCCGGTCGCGTCCTTGGTGCCGATGACCCTGTCAAGCGCCTGCTGGTAGTTGCCGTTCGCGTCCTGCTCGCGGGCCGCGGTGTGGCGCTTCTTCCACTCCGTCATGTTGCCGACGGCGGCGGTGACGGGCTGTTCGCCCGATGTGTCGTCGGCGAGGTTCGCGGCGTCCGCCAGGTACTTGCCGAGATCGGCCATGTCCGTGCGGAAGTCGTAGTCGTAGGCGTCGTAGGTCTGCGCGCCGACCTTCTTCGTCTCGGCGCCGCGGGCCACCAGGGTCAGGTTCTCGTTGCCCCGGGCCTTGAGGGAGGCGATGCGGGCGTCGTGCAGCACGTTCAGGGAGCGGACGCCGTGGTCGTAGGAGTCGTTCAGGCCCGCACGGGCGACGCTGTGGCCGACGACCAGCCAGAGCAGGACCACCGTCGCGGTGGCCGTTGCGGCGACCAGGCCGTGGTTCAGCACGCGGTTCGTACGCCGGTAGTTGCGGTGCTGGGCCCAGGCGAGGGCGGCCAGGGCGGCGAGGCCCAGGGCGATGGCCGCCCAGGGGTAGGGCGTGGCGTCCGCGTAGTCCGCGCGCAGGCGCTGGTTCTCCTTCTTGTACAGGTCCTCCGCTGCCGGGAGCATCTGCTGTTGCATCTTCTCGTTGGCGTAGCGGAGGTAGGCGCCGCCGACCGGAAAGCCCTGGCGGTTGTACGTACGGGCGCGTTCGACCAGGCCCTTGTACTCCGGGAGGAGCTTGTTGAGCTTGGCGATCGTCGCGGTGGACGGGGAGTCCGGGTCGGCGTTGGCGGCGGCGTTGACGAGTTTGTCCGCGGCCGTGCGGATGTCCTTCTCGTAGCGGTCTCGGGACGCGGCCGTTTCCTGGCCGCCGGCGAGGAAGCC
>KL569300.1:18170-18443 GCA_000715635.1 Streptomyces violaceus
AAGCCGCTGGAAGCGGCGGTGTTGGCGTCCGCGAGGGAGCGGTAGATGTCGGCCGCGTCCGAGCTGAGGGGCTGACTGCTGGTGAGGACGTCGTCGGCGGCGGCCGCGCGGTCGGTCATCTGCCAGGCGGTGACGGCGCCGAAGGCGACGACGAGGAGGGCCAGGAGGGCGCCGATGATGCGCAGGCGGCCGGGCTCGGTGGTGGCGGCGGCGCGGAGTTGGTCGAGGCCCTCCGCGAAGGCGGTGCGGCGGGGCGCCGGGGGCGGGGATGCG
>KL569300.1:18689-19404 GCA_000715635.1 Streptomyces violaceus
AGAGATGTGTATAAGAGACAGGGGCAGACTCGGGCCCGGTGGTGGTGGGCTGCTCTTCGGCAGGTGTGTCACTGTGACCTCCCCCATGGTCATCCGTCACCGCAAGTATCGCTGCCGGCACTGACATCCGCACCGGCCTTGCCTCGATCTTGATCGGATCGCAGCGTGAACCACCACCCCTGCACAGGAACACGTCAGGGCGATCGGTTCGGTTCCCGCGCGAATGCGCGCGGCTACTCGACGTAGCGGCGAAACCCTTGTGCCAGGGCCTTGAAGCCGCACGCCTCGTAGAAGCTGTGGACGTACGCGTCGTCCGCCGCCAGCAGCTGCACCTTGTAACAGCCGGCGGACTCCCCCAGCCGCACGGCTGCCTCCATCAGTTGACGCCCGACGCCACGCCGCTGGAAGCCACCGGCGACCACGACGTTCTCCACGAACAGGATGGCCCGACCGCCGCGGGTGAGATTCGGCATGACGACACAGTCGGCTGTCCCGGCCACGGTGCCGTCGGCATCCGCCACCAGAACGGTCCGCCCCTGCTGCCCGGATATGGCCGCCCAGATGGCATCCGCAGCCGCCTCGGGCAACGGGGCATCGTCCGGGTTCAGTTCCCGGTAGAGGGCCAACAGCGCCGCCAGGTCCGCTTCGGCCGCTGATCGCACCGTGATCTTCATGGGCTGAGCCTAGGCCGTGTCCGCAAAGTCCCGCCTGCCCC
>KL569301.1:0-2191 GCA_000715635.1 Streptomyces violaceus
GCCCGCTCAGAGATGTGTATAAGAGACAGACCAAGCCCGGCATCATCCCGCTCCGCCCGCTCGGCGTGGGCGAGATCCTCGACGGCGCCGTCTCCACCATGCGCACCTACTGGCGCACGGTCCTGGGCATCTCCCTGACCGTCGCGGTGCTCACCGAGATCATCGTCGTCCTGTTCCAGGGTCTCGTCCTCGACGACTCCAGCACCGACGCCCTCAACGACCCGAGCGCCACCCTCAGCGAGCTGAGCCGCGCCATGAGCGACGCCCTGCTCAACTCCACCGTCGTCTTCGTGATCTCCCTGGTCGGCACCGTCATCGCGACCGCACTGCTCACCACCGTCACCAGCCGCGCCGTACTCGGCAAGTCGGTGACCATCGGCGAGGCCTGGCGGGACGCCCGCCCTCAGGTCGTCAAACTGTTCGGCCTCATCTGCCTGTTGCTGCTCATCACCGCCGGCATCGTCACCGTGGGCACCCTGCCCGGCATCCTCGTCACCGTCTCCGGGAGCACCGGGGCAGGCGTCGCCCTCACCGTCCTGGGCGTCATCGGCGCGGGCATCGTCGCCCTCTGGCTGATGATCCGCTTCTCCCTGGCCTCGCCCGCCCTGATGCTGGAGAAGCAGGGCATCAAGAAGGCCATGAGCCGCTCCGCGAAGCTGGTCCAGGGCACCTGGTGGCGGATCTTCGGCATCCAGCTTCTCGCCACGATCATCGCGAACGTCGTCGCCTCGATCATCGTCATCCCGTTCACCTTCCTCGCCGCGGCCCTCAGCGGCGACGGCGTCACCGGCTGGCTCAACAGCGGCGGCGCCGATCTCGGCTGGACGTTCCTCATCGTCAGCGGCATCGGCGCGGTGATCGGCTCCATGATCACCTTCCCGATCACGGCAGGCGTCACCGTGCTCCTCTACATCGACCAGCGCATCCGCCGCGAGGCCCTCGACCTCGAACTGGCCCGCGCCGCAGGCGTCCAGGACTACGGCTCCCACGCTCCCGGCGCCACCCCGGGGAGCTGATGCGGTGAGCTGGGCGGGGGAACCTCTCACAACGGCACTGCCACGCACCGCCATACGGACGCTGCTGCAGGCCGGCGACATTTCCGTACTGTCGTCGGTGCGCTCCACCGACGAGCCGCCCCTCACCACCCCACGCGACCCGGCGCGCGAGGCGGCCCGACGCGAGCTGTCCAAGCGGATGTACCACGAGAACGACCCCAGCCTGTTCCAGCGCGCCCTCGACGCCTTCTGGGAATGGCTCGGCAAACTGTTCAACGCCGCCTCGTCCGCAACACCCGGCGGAACACTCGGCCTGGTCGTCATCATCCTGGCCGTCGTCGCGGTCCTGGGCGCCCTGTGGTGGCGCCTGGGCACCCCGCGCCGCCAACCCACTTCGTCCGCCGCCCTGTTCGACGACCGCCCCCGCAGCGCCTCCGACCACCGCGCCGCCGCCGAGGCACACGCCGCCCAGGGCCACTGGAACCAGGCCGTCCAGGAACGCATGCGGGCCCTCGTCCGCGCCTTGGAGGAACGCGCACTCCTCGATGTCCGCCCCGGCCGCACCGCCGACGAGGCCGCCGCCGAAGCCGGCCGGGCCCTGCCCGCCCACACCGACCGACTGCGCGCCGCCTCCCGGGACTTCGACGACGTGACGTACGGCGGTCGCTCGGCGACCGAGCAGTCGTACCACCGCATCGCCGAACTCGACCGCGACCTGGAACGCACCAAGCCCCAGCTCGCGACCAGCAGCGCCAGCACGGCCCCCCACACCCGCCAGGGAGCCGCCGAATGACCACCGAGGCTACGCTCCCGTCCCCCTCGGCCTCGCCCACCGCCCGCCAGGTGTGGACCCGCACGCGCGGTATCGCGCTCGCCCTCGTGCTGCTCGTCGCGGGAGCCATCGCCATCGCCGTGATCCGCTCCGACGCCCGCCACGGCGAACTCGACCCGCGCTCCGTCGACCCCAACGGCAGCCGCGCCGTCGCCGAACTCCTCGCCGACCGTGGCGTGGACACCCGCGTGGTGACCACCCTGGACGAGGCAGCCGCCGCATCCGGCCCGGACACGACCCTCCTGGTCGCCACCCCCGACCTGCTGACCCGAGGTCAGCAGTCCCGCCTGCACAACTCGTTCGCCGACTCCGGCGGCCGTACCGTCCTGGTCGCCTCCGGCAGCGCCTCCGTCGAACGGCTCCC
>KL569301.1:2402-5519 GCA_000715635.1 Streptomyces violaceus
CCCCCGGCGTCACCGCCGACCCCGCCACCAGCCTCGACTCGACGCTCGCCCCCGACTGCGACCTGCCCGCCGCCCAGCGCGCGGGCACCGCCGACACGGGCGGCGTCCGCTACACCACCACCCACCTCGACGCCGAGCAGTGCTACCCCAGCGAGCGCCTGGCCACCCTGCTGCGCATCCCGGACACGACCGGGAACGGCGACACCGTCGCCCTCGGCGCACCCGACATCCTCCTCAACGACCGCCTCGACCAGCAGGGCAACGCCTCGCTCGCCCTCCAGCTCCTCGGCTCCCGACCCCATCTGGTCTGGTACCTCCCCTCGCTCTCCGACACGTCGGCCACCGGCACCGACGACGAACGCGGCTTCCTCGACCTGCTCCCCTCGGGCTGGCTCTGGGGCACCCTGCAGCTCTTCATCGCCGCAGCCCTGGCCGCCCTCTGGCGGGCACGCCGGCTCGGCCCCCTCGTGCACGAAAAACTCCCCGTGGCGATCCGCGCCTCCGAAACCGCCGAAGGCCGCGCCCGCCTCTATCGCAAGGCCGACGCCCGCGACCGCGCGGCAAACGCTCTTCGCTCCACGACCCGCACCCGCCTCGCCCCCCTCACAGGCGTCCCTGTCACCCAGGCGCACACGCCCGAGGCCCTGCTCCCCGCCCTGTCAGCCCGCCTCCAAGGCGACGGCCAGGACCTGCACGCACTCCTCTTCGGACCACCGCCCAGCGACGACGCAGCACTCATCGCACTCGCCGACCGACTCGACGCCCTCGAAAGAGAGGTACGCCGTCCATGATGGACCCGACCACTGACAACGCCGGGCAGACCGGGGACCCGGGCACCGCCCGAGCCGCCCTGGAGGCCCTGCGCGCCGAGATCGCCAAGGCCGTGGTCGGCCAGGACCCCGCCGTGACCGGTCTCGTCGTCGCCCTGCTCTGCCGCGGCCACGTCCTCCTCGAAGGCGTCCCCGGCGTCGCCAAGACCCTCCTGGTCCGCGCCCTCGCCTCGACCCTCGAACTCGACACCAAGCGCGTCCAGTTCACCCCCGACCTGATGCCGAGCGACGTGACCGGGTCCCTGGTCTACGACACCCGCAGCGCCGAGTTCTCCTTCCAGCCCGGCCCGGTCTTCACCAACCTCCTCCTCGCGGACGAGATCAACCGCACGCCCCCCAAGACCCAGTCGTCCCTCCTGGAAGCCATGGAGGAACGCCAGGTCACGGTCGACGGCAGCCCCCGCCCCCTCCCCGACCCGTTCCTGGTCGCGGCGACCCAGAACCCGGTGGAGTACGAAGGCACCTACCCCCTCCCGGAAGCCCAGCTGGACCGCTTCCTCCTCAAACTCACCATCCCCCTCCCCTCCCGCCAGGACGAGATCGACGTCCTCACCCGCCATGCCGAGGGCTTCAACCCACGCGACCTCCACGCCGCCGGCGTACGCCCCGTAGCGGGCCCCGCCGACCTCGAGGCAGCCCGCGCGGCAGTCGCCAAGACGACCATCTCCCCGGAGATCACCGGCTACGTCGTCGACATCTGCCGCGCCACCCGCGAGTCGCCGTCCCTCACCCTCGGCGTCTCCCCCCGAGGCGCCACGGCCCTCCTGGCCACCGCCCGCGCCTGGGCCTGGCTGACCGGCCGCGATTACGTCACCCCGGACGACGTGAAGGCCCTGGCCCTCCCCACCCTCCGCCACCGCGTACAGCTCCGCCCGGAGGCCGAAATGGAAGGCGTGACAGCCGACTCCGTCATCAACGCGATCCTCACCCACGTCCCCGTCCCCCGCTGATGGCACTCACCGGACGCGCCGCCCTCCTCGCGGCCCTGGGCTCCCTCCCCGTCGGCATCTGGGAACCCGGCTGGACGGGCATCCTGGCGATCAACGCACCCCTGGCCGTGGCCTGCGCCTGCGACTTCGCGCTGGCCGCTCCTGTACGACGCCTGGGCCTGACCCGCTCCGGCGACACCTCGGTACGCCTCGGCGACACAGCGGACGTGACCCTGACCATCACCAACCCGTCCCGCCGCCCCCTCCGCGCCCACCTGCGCGACGCCTGGCCCCCCAGCAGCTGGCAGCCAGGCACGGAAACGACTGCCTCCCGCCACCGCCTCACCGTCCCCGCAGGCGAACGCCGACGCGTGACGACCCGCCTCCGCCCCACCCGCCGAGGGGACCGCCAAGCCGACCGGGTCACCATCCGTTCCTACGGCCCCCTCGGCCTCTTCTCCCGCCAGGGCACCCACAAGGCCCCCTGGACGGTTCGCGTCCTGCCCCCGTTCACCAGCCGCAAGCATCTGCCCTCAAAACTGGCCCGCCTCCGTGAACTGGATGGCCGCACCAGTGTGCTCACCCGCGGCGAGGGCACCGAGTTCGACAGCCTCCGCGAGTACGTCCCCGGCGACGACACCCGCTCCATCGACTGGCGTGCCACAGCCCGCCAGTCCACGGTCGCCGTACGCACTTGGCGCCCCGAACGCGACCGCCACATCCTCTTGGTGCTCGACACCGGCCGTACCTCGGCAGGCCGCGTAGGCGACGCACCCCGCCTCGATGCCTCCATGGACGCGGCCCTCCTCCTCGCAGCCCTCGCCTCCCGCGCCGGCGACCGCGTCGACCTCCTCGCCTACGACCGGAAGGTCCGCGCCCTCGTCCAGGGCCGCACGGCAGGCGACGTCCTTCCATCTCTGGTCAACGCGATGGCCACACTCGAGCCGGAGCTCGTCGAAACGGACGCCCGAGGCCTCACAGCCACGGCCCTCCGCACGTCACCCCGACGCTCCCTGATCGTGCTGCTCACCACGCTGGACACGGCCCCCATCGAAGACGGCCTGCTCCCGGTTCTCTCACAGCTCACCCAGCGCCACACGGTCCTACTGGCATCGGTGGCAGACCCGCACATCACCGAAATGGCCAAAGCACGCGGAAACACCGACGCCGTCTACGAGGCCGCCGCAGCAGCCCAGGCCCAGTCCGAACGCCACCGCACGGCAGAACAACTCCGCCGTCACGGCGTCACAGTCGTAGACGCGACACCGGACGACCTGGCGCCGGCACTGGCGGATGCGTACTTGGCGCTGAAGGCAGCCGGACGCCTATGACATTCAGGGCCCCGCGGGGCCCTGAAA
>KL569302.1:0-986 GCA_000715635.1 Streptomyces violaceus
GATCCAGCCGTAGCCGCCGAACTCCTTCACCTGTACATGCACCCGCACGTACTGCGCTGGGTCGAGGTCCCGCCGCCCGGACCGCACGACGTCCTGGTACAGCCGGTCCGACACGATGACGGCGAGATCCGCCGCGGTGAGGGTGGCCAGTACGGCTTTGAGCTGAGGCGCGTTGACGTAACGCGCCACGGCGACCGGGGCCGGGCCGGCGTGGCCGAGGGCGGCGTCCGCGACCACTCCGGTGTCCACGGCCATCCGCAGCCTGATCCGCTGGGCGGTCGGGCGCGCGTTGCGGTCCCGGAGGCGGACCGCGAGATGGTGGACGAAGGGGCCCAACACGGCATCCTCCGGCGTGGCCTCGGGGAGGACGGCGAACTCCAGGTCGCCCTGCGGCTGACGCGCCCAGGCTGCCCGGTCTAGCCCGGCCCGCGCCGCCGCTTCGTCCAGCATCCGGACCAGCTCGGACTGGACGGCCGACTGCGTCCGGGTGTCGAGACGGCTGTACTGCTCCACGTCCGCGGCCAGGCACAGCCGGCGGTGTGTCAGGTCGTCCGGCGGGCGGGGATGAGAGAGCTCTTTCATGGCAAATCGCCACCTTCCAGAGGGGTTGGGTGCGGTGCACGCCAACTGTGGGCGGAAGGGGCAGGAGCAACGAAGAAAGCCGCATTAATGCGGCTTTCTAGGCGTGCCCCTAGGCGGCCGGCACACTCAGCAGGGCCGCCTCGCGCAGACGGGCCATATTCTCGATGGAGGTCTGACTGCAGCCGGTGGTGATGATCTCGTCATTCCGTAGCTGGGCGAGAGCCTTGTGGACGGTGTGCGTGGTGGATGCGGTGAGCGCGGCGAACTCCGACTGGGACAAATTCACGTCTATGCGCACCCTGTTCCAGTCGAGCCCTCTGAGCGTCCGCCTGGGCTGCCCGTACGACTCCGCGAGTTCGACGAGAACGCGCGCCAGCCGGACCCGGACGGGGTATGCGCCCAGC
>KL569302.1:1218-2242 GCA_000715635.1 Streptomyces violaceus
GCCGCAGAGCATGCGGTTGAGCGCCAGTAACGCCTCGGGATGAGCGAGGAAGAAGGGCTCTAGTTCGTTGCGCGGGACAACGGTGGCGGACACGTCGCCGCAGGAGGTGACCGTGGCCGATCGCGGTCCGATACCTATCGCCGCCACCTCGCCCACGACGTCCCCGGCGATCCTGATGTCCCTCAGCAACACCCGGTCACGGTCCAGCCGGGCGGTCACCTTGACCAAGCCCTCGTGGAGGACCACCAACTCCTGTGCGTGGTCACCCTCGTGGATGAGTACGTCTCCTACGGCGTAGCGGAGTCGAGTACCAAGCCGGGTGAAGGCCGAGCGTGTTTCGGGCGACAACGTGTCGAGGAAGGCCGCGCGGCCGTTGGGGTTCGAGCTGTGCATCATCTGCACAGCACAGCACTCGGTCACCGCGGCGGCGGACGATTCCGCCCGGTCCTCCGGTGCGCCAGACGCACGCCGGGGCGCGCGGCGGCGCATGGCCGGAGCATCCTGCGGGTCGGAACGGGCGGGGCCGGTGCCGGTCAGCTCCGATCGGAGTCGTGGATCGCCTCTGCCACGCCGTAGGAGCCGAGGAGTAGCAGTTGGTCCAGCAGATCGAGGATCCCGGACCTGAGCGCGGGTGAAGATGCCTGGACGTACGCACGGACCAACAAGCGGCCGATGTCGCGGGCGTCGGCCGCCACACCACGGGCCAAGTCGGCCGAAGCGGCTCCGAACACCGTGACAAAGCGCCGCGCGCATGCCAGAACCAGTTCGTCGACCCGGTCCGGGGCGTCTTCTAGCGTGATCACCAGCTGAGACAGGGCGGCCCCCAAGGCGCGGGAGTCGATCAGTGCGGTCAGAGTCCGCTGGTAGGGGCCCAGACGTCGGCCGCGCAGCGCGGCGGCCACCGTGGCGGCGGCTTCTCGCACGTCCTCCTCGGGGTCGTGGAAGAACCGGACGAGTGCGTGATGGGCGAGCGCCGCGTCACCGGTGTTCAGGAGACGCTGGGCGCACACGTCGGCGGCTCCCT
>KL569302.1:2459-3761 GCA_000715635.1 Streptomyces violaceus
GTGTCGTTCCCGGCAAGCACCTTGGCCAGCAGGTCAGACGTCTCCCACTCCATTGCGGCCAGCGCGGCGACCTGGCCGCCGACCTGGCGCACCGGCGCCACCGGGGAGTACAGCATTCGTTCCGTCAGCGGTCCTGCCGACGCCGGGTCTCCGTGCATCAGCGCAACAGCCAGGCGGGCAACATACGGTGACGCGAGCAGGTGGTCGGGGGCCTCGACGAGCACCGCGAAGGCATCTGCCGTCGCCAGGCGGTCGTGACGTATCGCGGCATGCAGCGTGTGGGCCACGCACGCCCGGACGTCGAGGGAGGGGTCGGCCGCCAGTCGGCCCAGGTGGGGGACGATCAGGGCGGCGCGGGACCCGTCCGCGTCGTGGACGAGCAGATCGCCCAGGCTCTCGGCCGCGCTGCCCCGCACGGTGTTGATCCCAGCGGTGAGCAGATCACGCGTCATGTCGTCCCCGTCCGCGCCGGACAGATCGTCGGCGTCGCTCGGCTCACCCACGTCGAGAGCGCGGCTCAGGAGTGCCTCCACCAGGTCGAGCGGCACGTGATCGAGGTACTTCCGCAGGGCGTGCCCCACCCACCGGTCCTGCCCCGGGCTGCCCTTGCCCGCGAGGTGGCGCACCGCCGCGAAGACGGTCTCCGGATCGTCGTACGGCTCGGCCTCCCCAAGGCCGAGAAGCAATGAGGCACCGTAGGCCGGGTGTGTGCCGGCGTCGATCCGCAGGGCGAGCCGCGCGAACCGGCCGGGGTCCGCCACGGTCATGCTCCGCAGCACGTGGGACAGTTCGCGCGCTCCGCCGGTGTGGGTCGCCCAGTCGGTTCGGTCCCGGTTGTGTTTCCTCATGGCCCTCATCCACTGGTCGTCACTCATGTGCTGGGCCGCCTCCGCCGGGATAGGCGGTCCAACACCCCCACCCGTCACCCCCTCCGGTTCGTCCGGCTCCCGTCGGTCGCCGTGGAGCCGGCGGAGTTCTCCGAGCCGGCGCGTCGCCCGCTCGGAGAGCCGCCTTTCGGGAAGCGCCGTCAGCAGGGTGAACTCGTGCCAGGGCGAGAGTTTGCCGTCCGGGGGAAGGCGCAGGTGGAGCAGGAACCGTTCCAGCCGACCGAGAGTGTGGTCGGGCAGGGCGCCGCCGATGGCATGGAGGACCTCACGTGCGCCCCACACGGCATTGGCAACGTAACCGGACAGCAGACGGTGTCCGCCCTGGAGAAGGATTTCGGCGGACCACGGGGCGAGGTCGGGGCCTCCCGCGGCCAGCGCCCGGTAGAGCAGCTGTCTCTTATACACATCTCTGAGC
>KL569302.1:3896-5085 GCA_000715635.1 Streptomyces violaceus
GAGCAGCCACTGCGCCGCCTCATACGGCTCGCTCACCAGAGGTTCCACGAGCTGACGCGCTCGCGCGGCGTCCCGGCCTGCCGTACTGCGCAGAGCTTCGGCCGCGCCTTGCAGCAGGGCCTCGCCCAGGTCGCCGGGATCGTCGCCGGGATGGCGGTGCGAGAAGTGGCGGTCACGGACGGGCCGCCCCGTTCGTACCGGATAGGCGGTCAGGCTCATGACGGCCAGTAGGACTGGCAACATCCGGACGCAGAACTCCTCCGGCGCGCCGGCAGCGGCGGCGGCCACCGTCTTGAGTGCCGCGTAGTCCCGGTTCAGCAGTACCGCCACCCTGCCTCGGTCGTCGAGCTGGAGTGCGTCCGGGCCGTCCACCAGCAGTGCGCCCAGCAACTCAACCACCCAAAGGGGTTCTTCGGCCGCCAGATCGCCCGCCGGGGCCCAGAGGGCGTGGTCGACTCCCTTGAAGAGGCCCGCTCGCACGCCGCCGAGCAGGAGATCGAAGAGCGGTCGGCTGCCGGCCAGGCGGGCGTGGGGAACGATCCGGGTCAGCCACGCACCGTACCCGGGATCAGCGGTGTGCGGTTCCAGAAGCCGGGCCACCCGGTCGGGCAGGGCGTCGGTGACCGCCACCAAAAGCTTTACCGCCCAGTCCTGTTCTCTCGTGTCGGCGCTGTCGAGCCAGTTCTCGAAGACCCCCTCGTCATCCGCGCGACGGAACCAGGCAGGCGTGGCGAGCAAGTCGACGAGGCGGTCGCGGAAGGGCGGGCGCGTATCCAGCACACGGGCGACGACGCCCCACTCGGTGGCGGTGGGAGCGTCCAAGTTGCGCAGCACGGCCAGGGTCAGATGCTTGAGGTGGTAGCGGATGTCCGGACTGGTCAGCAGTGCTTCGACCTCCTCGGCGAACCGCTCCGGGTCGAGATCCCGCAGGTGATCGAGCACCTGCCGAAGCTGTCCGCGGCGGAACAACTCCTGCTCTCCGCCCGTGAGGAAGGCGACCAGGCTCTCTTCGCGCCGAAGCCAGTCGCGGGCGAAGGCGTAGTCGAAGAAGCTCTCGTGGAAGAAGGCCAGTTGACGGCCGTCGCGTACGCAGACGTGTTCTGACTCCAGTACCTTCCGGCTGGCGGCGAGGTCGTCCGTGTCGAGCACGCTGTGCGGCGCGGACAGCCGCTGGCGCGCACTCATGGCG
>KL569302.1:5281-8365 GCA_000715635.1 Streptomyces violaceus
AGAGATGTGTATAAGAGACAGAGCCGAGACCGCGTCGTGGAAACGCACGGACGGACGCCGGGCGCACTCCTCCTGCTTGGTGTCCCAGAAGGCGTCGAAAAGCTGCCGGGTGGTGTGGAAGAGGAGGGCTTCCTCCTGGTCCGCGACCTGGGCGAGGAGGACGAGATGCAAGGGTGAGCGCAGCAACGCCCTTTGCGACGGGGTTAATCGGGAGGTGTCCAGGCCCATTCCGGTGACAGCGGTGTCGACCTGGGCGTCGGAGAGCGATCCGACCGTTACGCGTGTGCAGTGGTCCGAGGCGGTGAGCCTGCGGATGCGAGCGTCGGCCTCGGCGTCGAAAGCGCGGCAGGCCAGGACCACTCGCATGCTGGGATGCGCCGCAGCTTCGTCCACCAAATCGGCCACCGCGTCGAAGGTCTCCGGGATGCGTCCCGAGGCCATGCTGACGGCGTCGAGCTGGTCCACGACAAGGACGCAGGGTCGCCCGTCCGCCATGGCGCCCAAAGCGCCGACCGGGGACATAGGCAGGCCGACGCGCTGCCCCAGTTCATGGGTCGAGCCGAAGGGTTCCAGGCGGTCGAGACGGAAGGCGAGAACCGGAGTGGCCGCCTCATCGAGGGCGGTGAAGGTCTGGTGCAGCACGGCGCTCTTCCCGCCGCCCGCGGTTCCGCTCAGCAATACGAGCCGCCGGGTGCCCTCCCTGACCTCCGCCACGAGGCAGACGGCCTCCTCCCGGGGGATTGTGGGCCGGAGCAACGTACGCTCGATACTCGCCGCCCACCGGCGCGTCACCGTTCTCACGGTGTCGGACACCGCGACAGCGTCGGCCCGCACGACGCCCCGCAGTCCGTACGGCGCCAGGAGGGTGGTGAGGGCCGTGGCATCGAGTGTCGTTCCCAGGTTGTCTAGCAGGACTTGGCCGAGGGCGAGCGCCGCCAGGCGGCCCGGTGCTCCGGCCAGGACCTGTTCGGCCAGGACTGCGTTGGTGTGCACGAGGTCCCGTTCGTCGTGCCACTCCACCCTGAACCCTCTCAACATCCTCCAGGCCGTCGTGGTCGAGCCGTAGATGGCACCCGAGGCGAGGGCGTCGAAGGGGCCCCGGAGCTCGTCCGTCAGCCACTCGGCCTCGAACGAGGCGAGATCGTCGGAGCGGCGGGCGCGGTCGGCGAGTTCGTCGAGCGCACGAGCGGGGAGTGCGGAGACGAAGTGGAAGGCCCTGCCCGCCGCGACATGCGAACGCAGGCTCTCCCATACTCCCTTGCCGCGGAGGGAGGCCACATTCCAGCTGTTCGCGTTGCGGTTCTGCCGCTTGACCTGATGCACCTCCGTCCCGTGGTCGTGCCGGTAGAGGAACTCGACCCCGTCGCCCAGTGGCCCACCCGGTTCGACGCGGAGCGACGTGCCCGATCCCAGCAGTACGTACAGGGCATGTCTGATTGTCCAGGCCCCCTCGTAGCGGTTGCCGAACTTGTCCGTCTCGCCACCCGGCCGCGGTACCACCGTGCCCCCCCTCCGACCCAGACGGGCCGCGCGCGTGCCCGGACGCTACCGCAAGCAGGCGAGGCACGCCGAGGACCACTGAGCCCGCCTTATTGAGCAGGGATGGCGGTGATCCACCTTCTGCAACGGCTGCGCGGCGTGCGGGAACAGCCGACGAGTTCGAATCGCAGCGACACGTAGGGGGATCGACTCTTGAAGTTACGGCCCAGTGAGCGTTCATTGCCCATGGGCGCGCCGGCATCTGACGGCTCGCAGCAGGACGGAGACTGCCCACACCGCACCGTCCACCGAACTTGCCGAGCAACCGCCGGAGCGGTCGCCTGTCTCTGCCGGATGCCGGGCAGCTTTGGGCCACGTATTCGGGATCAAGATCCGGGCCACTCCCGGACCAACTCGCCGCCCGCCGGTGACCTCGGTCCCGTTTTCGCAGGTCATTGCGGAGGCGGAGCGTGTACCACCAGCAGACGAAGAACGTTCTCGTTTCATACAGTCCGAAGAAACTTGGGTTCTTCTAGAGCTACAAGTCGGTTGCCTGGAGGGAGCTTTTCCCTCCAGAGACCCAGATCCGCAGCCACTGGTCACGTACCAGTCGGATCTCTACCAGGGTCCGCGCTCCACGCCGCGTCTGCAGCTCTGGGCGCACCCTCGGAATGAAGCACCCGAGCCAGGTCCACACCACCCCGGCGGTCGTGAGATCGAGCCACCCGAAGGCCAGAGCCGCCAGGCTGAGCAGGATCCACAGGACACCGCAGCCGATCACGGCGCGCACGGCCGGACCGGGATCTGGCGCAAACGGGCCACGGCCGCGATGCCGGCACCCAGCGCCAGCATCACCGCGCCGACGAGAGTCACCAGCGCCGTGTCCGGTCCGAACAGCCGGCTGAGCGGCTGAGCGACGGCGAGATAGCCGATTCCGACGACACCCATCCCCGTCGCGTCCAGGACGAGGACTCGGCGCATCCCCTCGCCGGTACCGGTTCCGGACCGCGCGTGGCGGTGGGCGGCCGGACCGGAGGATGCCGGTGAACTGGTCATTGCCCGCCTCCGGTTCAGGCCGTCCCGTTCGGGCCGTCGCCCGCCGGCGGGATGTTGTAGTTCAGGCGGAAGAGGTTGCTCGGGTCGTGGACGGCCTTGAGCCTGGCCGACCGGTCAAGGTCCGCGGGTGCGTACGCCGTGCGGATCGTCTCCTCACCGGCGTTCGCCCCGTGTCCCAGGAAGTTCAGTCCGGCGCCGGACGAGACCGGCCGCAGTGCCTCGCGGAGCTGCTTGTACATCGGCCGGGTGTCCTCTTCGGTGATCCCGAACAGCAGGGTGACGACGGACAGCAGGTACCGGGCATCCCGGTGCGCCACGGAGTTGGGCCGCTCGGGCGGTGTCGCCAGGGCGCCGCCGAGGTGCCGCAGCTCCACGACTGCCGGCAACGGCGCCTGCGGGCCCGCATGCTCCAGAAGCACGCGCAGAACGTCGTCGCCGAGTTCCCGCAGCATCACGGTCTCGCGCTGGAAGGGGACCGGGACCGGTGGCTCGTCGTGGATGGAGCCGCTCTCGGTGTACGGCAGGTCCCGCAGATCCTCGATCAGGACC
>KL569302.1:8607-8876 GCA_000715635.1 Streptomyces violaceus
ATGTGTATAAGAGACAGCCCTCCGCCGCGCTGCCGGTGTAGGCGATCCGCACGTGGTAGACGTGCCGGCCCCGCATCGGCTCGGGCACCTCCGGATCATCCGGCATCGGAACGAGCGCCACCGAGGAGTTCATCTCCCGGGGCAGGTCGGAGGTCCACCGCACTAGTCGTCGGTGCGCCCGAGCCGGCCAAGGAGTCCCTGGCACCGACGGACACCCACAGCGCCACGCAGGCGGACACCGAATGGCTCACGGCCTGTCTCTTATACAC
>KL569302.1:9057-9477 GCA_000715635.1 Streptomyces violaceus
GAGCTGGACTACCCGGTGCCGGCAGCCGTCTGCCAGATGCTCCAGTTCGGGAACCGACGTCGAGGTGCTGGGTCCGCCCGAGGCCGTCGAGGCGATCTCCCACATGATCGCCACTCTCGCCCCGCTCTACCCGGCCGGCGGCTGAGCGAGCCCGGCCCGCGCCTCGACGTGCCCGCCCAGTTCCGCCCGCGAGGTGCTGCCGAGCTTGCCGTAGGCCCACGTTCTCCAACCCGGACGCCGCCAGGGTCGCCGTCTGGTGCTCGCGCGCGTGCGGCAGTTCCGACACCCCCAGCCGACGGCTCTCCCGGTCCAGCGGCCCCCGCAGAACCAGAGCACCCCGCCCCCGTGCCCAATTGCTCCGCGACGTCCGCGGTCACACGGGCGTCGGCAGTCGCCGTTGTGGCCAGCACCGGCAGGGAC
>KL569303.1:0-698 GCA_000715635.1 Streptomyces violaceus
CAGGCGGCACCCCGCTACGCCGGGCTGCGCCCCCCGCCCCCAGCACCGACGCCGAGAACCATCACACCCGCCGGTCAGCACCCCGCCCCAGCTCAGCACCGACGCCCTCACACAACCAACCCCCAGTCACCGCACCCCCCGCTCCCGCTCCTCCACAACGGAGTTGTACGCAGCGACCTGCGCCCGCCGAGCCGTCCGCTCCACCGGCCGCAACGCCTCCCGCCGCGCCCCCATCTCGGACGCACTCACCGCACCCCCGTGCCCACTCTCCGTCGCCACGACGATCAACGTCCCCACCCGCTGCGCCAGCTCCAGCACCCGCACCGCCCGCGGCGGATACCCCGGCGCCAGCACCTCCTGCCCCCGCTCGGCCCGCGCCCGATACGCATCGACCGCCGCCTCGGCCACCGGCCCCGACCCGGCCACATCCAGCCGCGTCAGCACCTCCGTCGCCTCCCGCAGGGCCTCCGCCAGCTCCCGCTCGGCCTCACCCAGCGACGGCACATCCGCGGGCGGCGCCTCCCGCACGGGCAGCACATGCCACACGACCTCGACATGCACATCGCCGTCGGGCCCGGCCTCG
Source organism: Streptomyces violaceus (assembly GCA_000715635.1). Lineage (GTDB taxonomy): Bacteria > Actinomycetota > Actinomycetes > Streptomycetales > Streptomycetaceae > Streptomyces > Streptomyces violaceus. The sequence goes on from KL569303.1 coordinate 584, forward strand.
TACACCTCAGGCACCAGCCCGAACGAGGCGCCGTAACAGACCACCGCCTGCTCGGCATCCAGCGCCCGCGCGTTGAACTCCGGCGGCCCGCTCAGCCCCAGCGGATGCCCGGGCG
>KL569303.1:854-3828 GCA_000715635.1 Streptomyces violaceus
GCTCAGCCCCAGCGGATGCCCGGGCGCGGGCAGCGCGAGCCGCAGCCCGGTCACCCCGAGCGTCCGCAGCCGCCCCAGCGCGAGCGTGAGCCCGACGGGCGCCGACTCCCCGGGCAGCCCCTCCACCCGGTGCACCGCGTCCTCGCCGACGATGGCGAGCACGGCGTCATCAGGTGAGACAAGTCCGGCCAATAGGGCATTTCCCCAAGCTGCGAGACGTCCAGCACGCGGTTCCGAGAGCATGCTCCCACCCTAAGAGAGCCCAAGACCCGGACCGAGGGAATGCCCGGACCGACCGGTGGCGTAGATTTCATGGAGGGCTGCGCCCACCGGCGCGGCGGACCGAGCCACAGGCTTACGCGACAGCCGAGACCGGCCACACTGCAAGGGGAGACAACGCGCTCATGAGCGATGTTCTGGAGCTTCAGGACGTATCCGTGGTCCGCGAGGGCCGGGCTCTGGTGGACCAGGTCTCCTGGTCGGTCAAGGAGGGCGAGCGCTGGGTCATCCTGGGCCCGAACGGCGCCGGCAAGACCACCCTCCTCAACCTCGCTTCCACCTACCTCTACCCCAGCGCGGGCACCGCCGCCATCCTCGGCGAGACCCTCGGCAGGCCCGGCACCGACGTCTTCGAGCTGCGCCCGCGCATCGGCATGGCCGGCATCGCCATGGCCGAGAAGCTCCCCAAGCGCCAGACGGTCCTGGAGACCGTACTGACCGCCGCGTACGGCATGACCGCCACCTGGCACGAGGACTACGAGGAGATCGACGAGCAGCGCGCCCGCGCCTTCCTCGACCGCCTCGGCATGAGTGACTACCTGGAGCGCAGGTTCGGCACGCTCTCCGAGGGCGAGCGCAAGCGCACCCTCATCGCCCGCGCCCTGATGACCGACCCGGAGCTGCTCCTCCTCGACGAGCCCGCCGCCGGCCTCGACCTCGGCGGCCGCGAGGACCTCGTCCGGCGCCTCGGCCGACTCGCCCTCGACCCGATCGCCCCCTCGATGCTCATGGTCACCCACCACGTCGAGGAGATCCCCCCGGGCTTCACCCACGTCCTCATGATCCGCCAGGGCAAGGTCCTCGCCGCCGGCCCGCTGGAGCTCGAACTCACCTCCCGCAACCTCTCCCTCTGCTTCGGCCTCCCGCTCGTCGTCGAACAGGCGGGCGAGCGCTGGACCGCACAGGGCCTCCCGCTCTCCTGACCCGGCCCCCGCGACACACAAATCCCAAAGTAAGAACGGCATTTCACACGCCGGGCGCCCTGTCGGCGACAGGGGCGTCGGACCTACCATGACCATGTGGAAATCGACGCATGGCTGTGGTGGCTGATCGGCGCGGCAGCGCTCGGCATCGCGCTCGTGGTCACCGCGATGCCCGAACTCGGCATGCTCGCGGTGGGCGCCATCGCCGCGGCGGCGGTCACCGGCGTCTTCGGCGGCGGAGCCGTCGCCCAGGTCGTGGTCTTCGCCGTGATCTCGACCGCGGGCATCGCCGTCGTACGGCCCATCGCGAACCGGCATCGCGCCTCGCGGCCCCAACTCGCCACAGGTGTGGACGCGTTGAAGGGAAGACAAGCAGTCGTCCTGGAACGCGTCGACGCCTCCGGCGGCCGGATCAAGCTGGCCGGAGAGGTCTGGTCGGCCCGCGCCCTCGACACCGACCGCGCTTACGAAGTAGGCCAGGAAGTGGACGTCGTGGACATCGAGGGAGCCACTGCGATCGTCATGTGACCTCGCAGGACGTAACTGGAGTGAACTCCTCGCCAGCTACGCGACGGTCTGACAGACTCGACCAGCAAGATCTTCAACAACCATAAGATCTGCCGAAGTCGCCGAGGCGGAGAAGGGTACGGGGAACGACGATGGAACCGGTCATCATCGTCCTGATCATTCTGGTGGTGTTGGTCTTCATCGCCCTGATCAAGACGATCCAAGTCATCCCACAGGCCAGCGCGGCCATCGTCGAGCGGTTCGGCCGCTACACCCGCACACTCAACGCGGGCCTCAACATCGTCGTGCCGTTCATAGACACCATCCGCAACCGCATCGACCTGCGCGAACAGGTCGTCCCCTTCCCGCCCCAGCCGGTGATCACCCAGGACAACCTGGTGGTCAACATCGACACCGTCATCTACTACCAGGTGACCGACGCACGGGCCGCCACCTACGAAGTCGCCAGCTACATCCAGGCGATCGAGCAGCTCACCGTCACCACCCTCCGCAACATCATCGGCGGCATGGACCTGGAGCGGACCCTGACCTCCCGCGAGGAGATCAACGCGGCCCTGCGCGGCGTCCTCGACGAGGCCACCGGCAAGTGGGGCATCCGCGTCAACCGCGTCGAGCTCAAGGCGATCGAACCGCCCACCTCCATCCAGGACTCGATGGAGAAGCAGATGCGCGCCGACCGCGACAAGCGCGCCGCGATCCTCCAGGCCGAAGGTGTCCGGCAGTCCGAGATCCTGCGCGCCGAAGGTGAGAAGCAGTCCCAGATCCTGCGCGCCGAAGGTGAGGCCAAGGCAGCCGCCCTGCGCGCCGAGGGCGAGGCCCAGGCCGTCCGTACGGTCTTCGAGGCCATCCACGCCGGAGACCCGGACCAGAAGCTCCTCTCCTACCAGTACCTCCAGATGCTCCCGAAGATCGCCGAGGGCGACGCCAACAAGCTCTGGATCGTCCCCAGCGAAATCGGCGACGCCCTCAAGGGCCTCTCCGGCGCCATGGGCAACTTCGGCGGTCTCGGCGGCGGTTCCGGCGGCAACGGAGGCGCGTCCGGAGCCGGCGTCCCCGCCCAGGAACGCCGCGAGAAGCCGTCCATCGACTGACCCGGCACGCACCGAAGGGGGCCCGCTTCCCAGAGAAGCGGGCCCCCTTCGCATGACCGCTAGGCAGCGGGCTGCGCCAGCCACTCCGGCAGCGCGTCGAAGTCGTCCTGCCCCAGCGCCAGCAGCATCGCGTCCGCCGGCGTCGGCTCGAAC
>KL569303.1:4025-4731 GCA_000715635.1 Streptomyces violaceus
ACTCCCGAAGCAACGGCATACCCGCCTCCACCGGAGTCCGGTTCGCCTTACGGTGATTGTCCTCCGCACACGAGGCCACCGTGTTCAGCCACGTGTCCTGCCCGCCCCGCGACCGCGGCACCACGTGGTCGACGGTCGTCGCCCGCCTCCCGCAGTACGCGCACCGGTTCCGGTCCCGGACCAGCACACCTCGCCTCGACCACGGCGCTCGTCTTCGGAAGGGCACCCGTACGTACTGGCAGAGCCTGATCACACGGGGCGCCGGTATGTCGACCGCGGCTCCCCGCATCCGCAGTTCGGGGTGGGACTGCTCGACGACGGCCTTGTCCTGAAGCACCAGAACGACGGCTCGGTTCAGCGTCACCGTCGACAGCGGCTCGAAGCTCGCGTTGAGTACCAGCGTGTCCCGCATACCAGCCCACCTCCCGTGTGCACCGGCCCACCCCCTGGCGGGCTGGGATCAACTCTGGCCGGGCACGCCGAGATGGACAACGCAATATCTGCTGCTCCCACGGGGGGTGACCCCCATGACCCCCGGCAACAAAAATGCCCGCTCCTGATCAATTCCAAGACCAGGAGCGGGCAAACGTTCCGTGAACGCCGGGATCGCCCGGCGGTGCGCTCAGCCTTCGGCTGGCAGCTCGTACTCACCGATCAACTGGGCCCGCCCGATCGTGTGGAACCGCAGGTTGAAGCCCACGACGGC
>KL569303.1:4930-7285 GCA_000715635.1 Streptomyces violaceus
GGGCGAAGCCTCCGCGTCCGGACCGAGCTTCTCCTCATCCACGGCGTACACCGTGAACACGTACCGGTGCGGCCCGTCCCCGGGCGGCGGCGCGGCACCCCCGAACTCCTTGCTTCCGTAGTCGTTACGCGCCTGGATCGCACCCTCGGGCAGACCCTCGAACTTGCCGCTGCCCGCACCCACCGGCAACTCGGTCACCGAGGCCGGAATGTCGAACACCACCCAGTGCCAGAACCCGCTCCCTGTCGGGGCATCGGGGTCGTAGCAGGTCACGGCGAAGCTCTTGGTCTCGGGCGGGAAGCCCTCCCACCGCAACTGCGGCGAGGTGTTGCCGGCCGCGTAGACCTGAGCGTCCTGGAGCGTCGCACCCTCCTCGACATCCTTGCTCGTGACCGTGAACGACGGCACGGGCGGATGGAAGTCGTGGGGGAGCGGCCGCCGCTTGAGCTCGGTCACCTCGGTACCTCCTGATCGATTCGTTCAGTCAGCCCCGAGCCTAGGGCCTGCGTCTAGAACCAGTTGCGCTTGCTGCCGACCTCGGACAGCCACTGGTTGAGGTAGGCGGTCCAGTCGGTGCCCTGATAGTCCTGGAGCCCCACCTTGAAGGAGCGGAAGGTGTCGCTGCTCTCGCTGAACAGCCCCGGCTTCTTGTCCATCTCGAGCACCACGTCCATGGCCTGCTCGTCGGCCACGAAGCTCAGCTCGACCTGGTTCAGCCCCCGGTACTGCTGCGGCGGGTAGAACTCGATCTCCTGGTAGAACGGCAGTTTCTGCCGCGTACCCCGGATGACACCGCGCTCCATGTCCGCGTTCTTGAACCGGAAGCCCAGCTGGATGAACGCGTCCAGGATCGCCTTCTGCGCCGGCAGCGGGTGCACGCTGATCGGGTCCAGGTCACCCGAGTCCACGGCCCGCGCGATCTCCAGCTCCGTGGAGACACCGATGTGCATCGAGCGCAGCGCCTGCCCGTCGATCATCGTGATCGGGGTCTCCCACGGGATCTCCAGCCCGAACGGCACCGCGTGCACCGCGTTCGCCTGGAGCTCGAACGCCCCGCCCAGCCTCGACTTCGTGAACTCGATGTCCTGCTTGTACTCCTGGTCGCCGCTCTCCACTTCGACCTTGGCCTGCAGCCCGACCGAGAGCCCCTCGATCTGCTGGTTCACGGACCCGCCCTGGATCCGCACCTCGCCCTGGACGACACCGCCCGGGACGACGTTGACCTCGTGCAGCACGGTCTCGACCGAAGCCCCGCCGGCCCCCAGGCTTGCGAGCAGCTTCTTGAACGCCATGTCTCTCCCTCTCGCCCACTACGGGTGGATCCTTGATCCATACAAACGCGATCCGGCCGTGGCCGGTTCCATTCCCTCACCCTGGCAAGGCCGGTGCCCGCTGGCCACCCCGCCGCGCCACCTGTCTTTAGTACCCTCGGACGGCATGATCGCGACCCCCGACCGTACGCCCTTGTCCAGGGAGTTCTTCGACCGGCCCGTCCTCGATGTGGCCCCTGACCTCCTCGGCCGCATCCTGGTACGCACCACCCCGGACGGTCCGATCGCCCTCCGCCTCGCAGAGGTCGAGGCCTACGACGGCTCTGACGACCCCGGCTCCCACGCCTATCGCGGTCGCACGGCCCGCAACGACGTGATGTTCGGTCCGCCCGGGCACGTCTACGTCTACTTCACCTATGGCATGTGGTTCTGCATGAACCTGGTGTGCGGCCCGGAGGGCAAGGCGAGCGCGGTCCTGCTCCGCGCCGGCGAGATCATCGAGGGCGCCGAACTGGCCCGCACCCGTCGACTCTCGGCCCGAAACGACAAGGAACTGGCCAAAGGTCCCGCACGACTGGCCACGGCCCTGGGCGTGGACCGCTCCCTGGACGGCACGGACGCGTGCACCCCCGAGGACACCCCTCTCCGCATGCTGACCGGCACTCCCGTGCCGTCCGACCAGGTACTCAACGGGCCCCGCACCGGGGTGTCCGGCGATGGAGCCGTGCACCCCTGGCGCTTCTGGGTCGCCAACGACCCGACGGTGAGCCCCTATCGCGCCCACGTCCCGAGGCGCCGCCGAAGTTGACGCGTCCCCGCAAGGTGCGTAATGTGGCCCGAGCCGCTGAACCGGGTACGGCAATCGCCAGCAGTCGGAAGCGGCCAACCCACTACCTAGTCACTCCCCTCAGCAGGGGCGAATTCTGCGTGCCCGCATGCCTGAATTCGATGCCGACGGACTCGATTATGAGTTGGACGGCGAATCGGCTAACGTAGTGAATGTCGAAAGGCCGACAGGCGAAAGCCAGAGCCCAACGGCAAATCCCACCGACAGGGAATCGGATCGAAAAAGGATCTGATAGAG
>KL569304.1:0-2962 GCA_000715635.1 Streptomyces violaceus
GCGGCGGAGCCGCACATTGATACAGCCCCGCGCCCCTTAAGGACGTGCAGCTCGCGCCCCTTCAGGGGCGCGGGGAACTGCGCGATCGGCCCCCACCGGGCCCGCGGACGGCATCAGTCCAGATAGCCCCTCAGCTGGTCCGCGAAGGCGTGGTCCCTCAGCTTGTTCAGGGTCTTCGACTCGATCTGCCGTATCCGCTCCCGCGTCACGCCGAAGATGCGGCCGATCTCCTCCAGGGTGCGGGGGCGGCCGTCCGCCAGCCCGTAGCGGAGCTGGACGACCTTGCGTTCCCGCTCCCCCAGGGTCGACAGGACCGCTTCCAGGTGCTCCCTGAGGAGCAGGAACGCGGCCGACTCCACGGGGCTGGTCGCGTCGCCGTCCTCTATGAGGTCGCCGAGGGCGACCTCGTCCTCCTCGCCCACGGGCGCGTGCAACGACACCGGCTCCTGGGCGAGGCGCAGGACCTCGCTGACCCGCTCCGGCGTCAGGTCCAGGTGCGCGGCGACCTCCTCGGGCGTCGGCTCGTACCCCCGTTCCTGGAGCATCCGCCGCTGCACCCGCACGACCCGGTTGATGAGCTCCACGACGTGGACGGGGACCCGGATGGTGCGGGCCTGGTCGGCCAGGGCGCGGGACATGGCCTGGCGGATCCACCAGGTGGCGTAGGTGGAGAACTTGTAGCCGCGGGCGTAGTCGAACTTCTCGACGGCCCGGATGAGGCCGAGGTTGCCCTCCTGGACGAGGTCGAGCATGGTCAGCCCGCGCCCGACGTACCTCTTCGCCACGGACACGACGAGCCGCAGGTTGGCCTCGATGAGCCGGCGCTTGGCCACCCTGCCCATGACGACGAGCCGGTCGAGATCCAGCGCCAACTGGCTGTCCAGATCAGGCGCGTTGCTCAGCTTCTCCTCCGCGAACAGGCCGGCCTCGACACGGCGGGCGAGTTCGACCTCCTCGGCCGCGGTCAGCAGGGGGATGCGGCCGATCTCCCGCAGGTACTGGCGGAACAGGTCCGAGGAGGGACTGCCGGTGTCGGTGCGGGCCGGCGGCCGTACGACAACTTCGGGCGCCTCGGCCGTCTCGATGGCCTCGGCGGGCGGCTCCTCCGGCTCCGGTTCCGTCTCGGGATGGTGCACGGCGAGGCTCTGCGCCGGAACCGCGGGGAGGGCGTCGGCCTCCGCGTCCGGCGCGGCACCGTCAGCGCCGACGGCAGCACTGACGTCGGTCTGGGTGAGGGTCTGGGTCTGCACGGGGGCGACCTCCAGGATGATCGCTGCCAAGGTGTGCGGCAGCGGTACTTCGGGGGCGGAGTCGACGGCCTCGCCGCATTCCGTCCCGTACGCGATGAGCGGAACCGCGGGGGTCTGGGACCCGTCGGTGACGGATCGGCCGCGCTCCGAGGACTCAGGCACCGCAACCCAGTGTGGGGGAAGACACATCGTCGCCACGAGGGGCGTGCGATGACTTTTTGCGTCCGGGACGTAACCGCGTGGTGACGTCAGAGCGCGGCGGCGCCGTGTTCGCGCAGGGTCTGGTCGTACTGCTGGAGGACCCAGAGTTCGTTCTGTACGGCGGCCAGCTGGGCCGGGTCGCCTTGGGTGCCGAGGCGGGTGAGCTGGCCGGTGATGTCCCGGATGCGGCGTTCCACGGCGCGGCGGCGGACGGTGACCAGTTGGGCGCCGGCGTAGGGCTCGTCGACCGCTCTGCGGAGCATGATCGCCTCGACGGCCAGCTCTGTGACCATCGCGCGGACCGCGTCGTCGGGGGCGGCCTCGCGGACCTTGACCAGGTAGTCCTGGGGGTCCGCGACGCCCAGTTCGGCGCCGCCCGCGTCCTGGATGGCCAGGCGTACGGCGGCGTAGGGCGGGGCGGTGAACTCGTCGGCTCCGTAGGCGTCGAAGGCCGGGGAGACCAGTTCCGGGCGCTGGAGGGCGAGTTTGAGGAGTTCGCGTTCCGTGGCGTAGACGGGGTTGCGGAGGTTGAGGGCCGGGCCGCGGGGGGCGGCGGACGGCTGGGCGGAGGCGTACTGCTGTGACGCCTGGTGCCGGTCCGGGGCCGGGCCCTTGCCGCCGCGGTCGCGGGCCCAGCGGGCCAGCTGGGCCACGCGCTTGACCACGAACTGCGTGTCGAGGATGCCGAGCATGCCGGCGAGCTGGACGGCGACCTCGTGCTGGGCGCCGCTGTTCTTGATGCGGGCGACGATGGGGGCCGCCTCGTCCAGGGCGGCGGCGCGGCCCGCCGGGGTGTCGAGGTCGTAGCGGGCGACGATCTGGCGGAGGGCGAACTCGAAGAGCGGGGTGCGGGGTTCGACCAGGTCGGCCACGGCCTCGTCGCCCTTGGCGAGGCGCAGGTCGCAGGGGTCCATGCCGTCCGGGGCGATCGCGATGTACGTCTCGGCGGCGAACTTCTGGTCGTCCTCGAAGGCGCGCAGGGCCGCCTTCTGGCCGGCGGCGTCGCCGTCGAAGGTGAAGATGACGCGGGCCGAGCCGTTGTCCATGAGGAGACGGCGGAGGATCTTGATGTGGTCGCCGCCGAACGCCGTGCCGCAGGTGGCGATGGCCGTGGTGACGCCGGCCAGGTGACAGGCCATGACGTCCGTGTAGCCCTCGACCACCACCGCGCGGCTCGACTTCGCGATGTCCTTCTTCGCCAGGTCGATGCCGTAGAGGACCTGGGACTTCCGGTAGATCGCCGTGTCGGGCGTGTTGAGGTACTTGGGGCCGTTGTCCGCCTCGTAGAGCTTGCGGGCGCCGAAGCCGACGACCTCGCCGCCGATGTCGCGGATGGGCCACATCAGACGGCCGCGGAAGCGGTCGATGGGGCCGCGGCGGCCCTCCTGGGCAAGGCCGGAGAGGAGGATCTCCTTGTCGGTGAAGCCCTTGCCGCGCAGGAAGCGCGTGAGGTGGTCCCAGCCCTGGGGGCTGTCTCTTATACACATCTCTGAGCGGGCTGGCAAGGCAGA
>KL569304.1:3163-4035 GCA_000715635.1 Streptomyces violaceus
CGGCGAGGAAGACCCGGCCGGTGTCGGCCTCGGGGGACGTCGCGAGCTGTTCCGCGTACCACTCCGCCGCGATCTTGTGGGCCTCGACCAGGCGGATCCGTTCGCCGCGCTGGTGGGAGGGGTTGTACCCGCCCTCCTCGTAGCGCAGGGTGATGCCCGCCTGGCCTGCCAGGCGCTCGACCGCCTCCGAGAAGGAGAGGTGGTCGATCTTCATCACGAACGTGATGGTGTCGCCGCCCTCCTGGCAGCCGAAGCAGTGGAAAAAGCCCTTGCTGGGGCTGACCTGGAAGGACGGCGACTTCTCGTCGTGGAAGGGGCACAGACCCTTCAGGTTCCCGCCGCCCGCGTTGCGCAGCTGGAGGTACTCGGACACCACGGCGTCGATCGGGACCGCGTCCCGTACCGCCTTCACGTCCTCGTCGTTGATCCGTCCTGCCACGCGGTGATTCTACGGGGCAGAACCGACGCTGCCGGGTTCGGGGAACGGCCGCGGCCGGGGGTCCGGGGGTTGCCCCCGGGAATTACAGCACGGGGGCCCGCCGACAGTCCTGACAGCCCTGACGGCTAGGAGACGAGGCTGTCCAGCGGCACGTGCGGGTCCGCCAGCGACTCCGTGTTCATCTGGGCCTTGGTGCGGATCAGGTGCTGGATCTTGTCTGTGACGTCCCACACGTTGACGTTCATCCCGGCCAGGACGCGGCCCTCCTTCACCCAGAAGGCGATGAACTCGCGCTTGCCCGCGTCCCCGCGGATCACCACCTGGTCGTAGGTGCCCGGGGGCGCCCAGCCGGAGTACTCCATGCCCAGGTCGTACTGGTCGGAGAAGAAGTAGGGCACGCGGTCGTACGTCACCTCGCGGCCGAGCATGCAGC
>KL569304.1:4270-4785 GCA_000715635.1 Streptomyces violaceus
GTGCTCCACCCGCAGGCTGGTCTCGAAGAGGGCGTGGTGGAAGGAGGCCACGTCGCCGGCCGCGTAGATGTCGGGGTCGGAGGTGCGCAGCCGCTCGTCGACGACGATGCCGCCGCCGTGGGCACGGTCGGCGATCTCCAGGCCGGCCGCCTCCGCGAGGTGGGTGCGGGGGGCCGCGCCGATCGCCGCCAGGACGTCGTGCGCCGGGTGCTCCTCGCCGTCGTCGCTGCGGGCCGCGAGGACCATGCCGTCCTGGCCGACGATCTCGGTGAGCCGGCGGCCGAAGTGGAAGCGGACGCCGTGCTCGCGGTGCAGCTCGGCGAAGAGCCCGCCGAGCTCCGGGCCCAGGACGCCGTGCAGCGGGGTCGGCCCGTGCTCGACGACCGTGACCTCCGCGCCGTACTCGCGGGCCGCCGCCGCGACCTCCAGGCCGATCCAGCCGGCGCCCGCGATCACGAGGTGGCCGTTGTCGCGGCCGAGGTTGGTCAGGACGTGTTTGAGCCGCTCGGCGTGGG
>KL569304.1:4909-7631 GCA_000715635.1 Streptomyces violaceus
GGCCGTTGTCGCGGCCGAGGTTGGTCAGGACGTGTTTGAGCCGCTCGGCGTGGGCGAGGCGGCGCAGATGGTGCACGCCCGCCAGGTCCGTGCCCGGGATGTCGAGGCGGCGGGGCTCGGCGCCGGTCGCCAGGAGCAGTTTGTCGTAGCGGACGACGGTGCCGTCCTCGCCGAAGCGGACCGTCTTGGCGGTGCGGTCGATCGCGTCGACGGTCTGGCCCAGGTGCAGCTCGATGTCGTTGCGCGCGTACCAGGCGGGCTCGTGCACGAAGACGCTGTCGCGTTCCTCCTTGCCGAGGAGGTAGCCCTTGGACAGGGGCGGGCGCTCGTAGGGGTGGTCACGCTCGTCGCAGATCAGTATCACGCGCCCGGTGAAACCCTCCGTGCGGAGCGTCTCGGCTGCCTTGGCGCCTGCCAGTCCGCCTCCGACGATGACGAATGTCTGATCCGCGTCGACCACTTGATGCCTCCTACGGGGGGTCTGGGGGGTGTCTCCCCAGTGAACACAGCCGGTGTCGCCACTTGCGAGCGTCCCGCACGGAGCGTGATGCGGGAAGAGGGAGTGACCCGTTCAGGCCACGGAGGGTCACATTCGGGGGTGCTCACGTCCCGAGCGTCGCGTCAGTCTCATGCCTGCCCCGTCAGACGGGCGTGAAGCGAACGGGCCGACGTATCGGTGAGGGAGGCGATGTGGTCGACGATCACCCGCTTGCGCGCACGGTCGTCCGGCGCCAGGTCGAACAGGGCGCGGAACTGCGGGTCCAGGCCGTCCGGGGCGCGGGCGGTGAGCGCCTCGGCCAGTTCGGCCACGACGATCCGCTGGTCGGCGCGCAGGCGTTCCTGCTCGGCGCGCTGCATGACGTAGAGGTCGGCGACGGCCTTGAGGACGGCGCACTCCATCCGGGCCCGGCGCGGCACGACCAGCTCGGCGGCGTACCGGGTGAGCCGTCCGGTGCCGTACGCGGCGCGGGTCGCTGTCTCGGCGGCCAGGCAGAAGCGGCCGATGAGCTGGCTGGTGGCGTCCTTCAGCCGGGCCTGGGCGACGGCGGTGCCGTCGTAGCCGTGCGGCCACCACTCCTGGGCGAGGAGCCCGTCCAGGGCCTCGGCGAGCTCGGCGGGTTCGGTGTCGGACGGTACGTAGCGGCCGCGGGCGACCTCGAAGACGTCGTGGCGTTCGGGGTCGGCGTGCAGGCAGTTCGGGTCGATGTGGCCGGCGTGCAGGCCGTCCTCCACGTCGTGCACCGAGTAGGCCACGTCGTCGGACCAGTCCATGACCTGCGCCTCGAAGCAGGTGCGGGTGCCGGGGGCGTCCTTGCGGAGCCAGTCGAAGACGGGGCGGTCGTCCTCGTAGACACCGAATTTGGGTGATGCCGGGTCGGTGGGGTGGGCGCCTCGGGGCCAGGGGTACTTGGTGGCGGCGTCGAGGGCGGCGCGGGTGAGGTTGAGGCCGACGGAGCCTTCGGGGGTGAAGCGTTTGGGCTCGATGCGGGTGAGGAGTCTGAGGGACTGGGCGTTGCCCTCGAAGCCACCGCAGTCGGCCGCGAACTCGTTGAGGGCCTGTTCGCCGTTGTGGCCGAAGGGCGGGTGGCCCAGGTCGTGGGAGAGGCAGGCGGCTTCCACGAGGTCCGGGTCGCAGCCGAGGGCCGCGCCGAGCTCGCGGCCGACCTGGGCGCATTCGAGGGAGTGGGTGAGGCGGGTGCGGGGGCTGGCGTCCCAGGCCGGGCCCATGGTGCCGGGCGTGACCACTTGGGTTTTGCCGGCGAGGCGGCGGAGGGCGGCGGAGTGCAGGACTCGGGCGCGGTCGCGTTGGAAGGCGGTGCGGCCGGGGCGTTTGTCTGGTTCCTGGGCCCAGCGGTCGACTGACGTCGGGTCGTAGGCCGGGGGGTGTTGTGCGGTGCCGTCCATGTGACGACAGTAAGCGCGTCTGCGAGTGCCGGGTTCTGTTTTCGGGCGTGTGCGGGATTGGTTTGAGCTGGTCGCGCCCACGCGGCGGAGCCGCATATCGATACAGCCCCGCGCCCCTCAGGGCATAGCCCCACTGCCCGGTCTCAGGCCGAAGCCAGCTCCGGTACAGCGGCCGACGTCGTCAAGGCCTCGTCGTAGCGGTGGAGGAGGAGCTGGGCCATCGCCGGGTGGGTGCCGAGGGGGGCTGCCGCGATCCAGGGGGCCGATTGGGTGGACTCCGTGGCGAAGCGGCCGGGGGCCGTGAAGTAGGAGGCCAGGGCTATGTGGCGGCGGCCCCTGGCGAGGAGGGTGCGGACGGCCGACTGGACCGTGGGGGTCGCGGCCGAGGCGTAGGCGGGGAGGACGGGGACGCCCAGGCGGGCCGCCAGGAGGTGGGCCGTGCGGGCGGTGTCCCTCTTCGCGTCCGGGTCGCGGGAGCCCGCCGCGGCGAGGACGACCGCGCTGCTGCTGCGGGGGGTCCGGCCCCAGCCGGCCTCCGTCAGGCGGGACTGGAGGGCGTCCACCAGGAGGGGGTGCGGGCCCAGGGGGGCCGCCACGTGGGTGCGGGCCCGGGCCGCCGTGGCCATCTCGGGGATGTCCTGCTTGACGTGGTAGCCGCGGCTGAGGAGGAGCGGGACGAGGACCGCTTCCCTGTCCCCGAGGGCGGCGAGCGTGTCGGGGAGCAGGGGGGCGTTCAGTTCGATGTGCCCGAGGTGCACCGGCAGGCCGGGGCGCAGCGCGCGGACCCGGTCGAGGAGGGCGCGGACCGTGCTCAGCG
>KL569304.1:7886-9072 GCA_000715635.1 Streptomyces violaceus
CACGACGAGGGCGGGCGGGACCGGGCGGCGGGCCGCGGTCGGCGGGACGAGGCTGAGCTGGCTGGGCATGTACCGATGGTCGCGGCACCACGTTGCCTCCCCGTTGCATGGGGGTCACAGGTGTTTTCCGGCGGTTCACCATGGGGGACACGGTGGGTGTGAGCGCCCTTGACCTGGGGGTTCAGGGTCGCGCGTGAAGCTGGTCACCTTCCGTGCGGTGAACCGGACGGGCTGATCGGACGTCCTCGAATGTCAGACCGACCTGGGGAAGGACCTGTCCGATGCGTGCTCCGAAGTTCCGCAGACCGGCGCTGCCGCGTACCCGCCGGGGGCAGCGGCGGCTGGTGCAGGCCGTGATGGCCGGGTGCGTGCTCGCGCTGCTTCCGGCGACCTGGATGTACGCGGTGGCGGGTGACCGGCTGCGTAAGGCGGCGGACGTGCCGCGTACCGATGTGGCCGTGGTGTTCGGGGCGGGGCTGTGGGACGGGGAGCCCTCGCCGTACCTCGCGCACCGCCTGGACGCGGCGGCGGAGCTGTACCGGACGGGGCGGGTCGAGGTGGTGCTCGTCACCGGGGACAACAGCCGCGAGGACTACGACGAGCCGGACGCGATGCGCGGGTATCTGACGCGGCACGGGGTGCCCGACGGGCGGATCGTCAGCGACTACGCGGGGTTCGACACGTGGGACTCCTGCGTGCGCGCGAAGAAGATCTTCGGTGTCGACGAGGCCGTGCTGATCAGCCAGGGCTTCCACATCCGGCGGGCGGTGGCGCTGTGCCAGGCGGCGGGGGTCGAGTCGTACGGGGTGGGGGTGGACGCGGTGCACGACGCGACCTGGTACTACGGCGGTGCCCGGGAGATCTTCGCCGCCGGGAAGGCGGCGCTGGACGCGGTGTTCCGGCCCAATCCCCGGTTCCTCGGGCCTCAAGAGCCGGGCGTGGAACGGGCGTTGGCCACGGCCGAATAGCCTGTCGGATGAATCAGGACATTCTGCCGGAGTGGGTTTGACGCGCACATTTCACCCCAGGGCATGAAATGCGGCTTGGGCGCTCTCCGTGTTCATACGGACACGCTTAGTGTCTTTTCCGTGCGGCGGCGGATCGGGCCGCCGTCGCGAACTGGGGGAAAGGACACCTGATGACTCGACTTCGCACCGCGCTGGTGATGCTGTCTCTTATACACATC
>KL569304.1:9248-10082 GCA_000715635.1 Streptomyces violaceus
CCCGCTCAGAGATGTGTAAAAGAGACAGCATCGGCGGCGCCCGTGGCCACCGCGGCGGTCAAGGCCCCGGAGCCGGGCTGCGCGAAGCTCGGCGCCTCCGGCCAGTGGTGGGCCGACATCCACAACGTGTGCGGGCACACCATCTCCGCCAGCGTGGAAGTCGACGGCTGGGACCCCTCGTGCATCCAGATCGGCCCGGGCGGGGTCGGGAGGATCGGTCTGGACGTGGGCGACGAGCCGTACTACGCGTACGAGTGCTGACCGGGGCCGTGCCCTGACCAGGCACAGCCCCTGAACGTGGCCCGGGGACGGAAGCGCGGCCGGCGCGCTCCGCGTGTCCCGTCCCCGGCCCTTGCCGTAGCGGTCAGCTTCCGTGGAAGCGCGGCGTGCGCTTCTCCAGGAACGCCGCCATCCCCTCCTTCTGGTCGTCGGTCGCGAACAGGGCGTGGAACACCCGCCGTTCGAAGCGGATGCCGTCCCCGAGGCCCGTCTCCAGGGCCCGGTCGACGCACTCGCGGGCCGCCCTGACCGCCGTACGGCCGTAGGAGGCGACGGCCGCCGCCGCTCCCAGGGCCTCGGCGAGGACCCGGTCGTCGGGGACCACGCGGGAGACCAAGCCGCAGCGCTCGGCCTCCCGGGCGTCCATCGTGCGGCCGGTGAGCACCAGGTCCATAGCCTTGGCCCGGCCGACCAGGCGGGTCAGCCGCTGGGTGCCACCGATGCCGGGTATCACGCCCAGCTTGATCTCCGGCTGGCCGAAGAGGGCCGACTCGCCCGCGACGACGAGGTCGCACATCATGGCCAGCTCACAACCGCCGCCGAGCGCGTAGCCGT
>KL569304.1:10309-12281 GCA_000715635.1 Streptomyces violaceus
TAGCCGTTGACGGCGGCGATCTTCGGGGTGCGCAGGTCCGCGAAGTCCTCCCAGGCCGCGAAGTAGTCCTCGGACAGCATGTCGACGGCCGACTTCGCCGCCATCTCCTTGATGTCCGCGCCTGCCGCGAAGACCTTCTCCGAGCCGGTGACGACGATGCAGCCCACGTCCGGGTCGTGGTCCAACGGGCCGAGGACCCCGAGGAGTTCGGCGAGCAGCTCCGAACTGAGCGCGTTGAGGGCGTGCGGCCGGTGCAGGCGGACGGTCACCACACGGCCGTCCCGCTCGACCTTCAGGTTGTTCATCTTCCGTCTCCTTCAGCAGGGTTACGAGGCGGGTCACGAGTCCCAGATCGCGCCGTACGCCGGAATGCCGCGCCGCTCCAGGCCGTGCACCACCTGCCAGGTCAGCCGCTTGTTGGAGATGCAGATGACGGCCTCCGCCCCGAAGTCGCGGTACGCGGCATGGGCGAGGTTCACCATGTCGGGCTTGCCGTGCCGGGAGGTGTCCCAGATGAGGGCGTGCGGCTGGACGGCGAGGATCTCGTCGACGAGGGCGTCGCCGTAGGTGGCCCGGGGGTCGCGGGTCGCCCAGACCAGGCGGGAGGGCACCTCGGCGGCGAGCAGATGGGGCAGGCAGGGGCCGATGCCGCTGCCGGTCGCCACGTACACCACCTTCCTGAACAGGACCTCGATGTTGGCGACTCCGGCCGTGGTGATGCCCTTGACCCACACCCGCTCGGGCAGGTCGTCGATGAACGAGCCGGTCCAGTCACCGGCGCGGGAGATGGTGAGCCGGAAGCCGGAGCGGCCGGGGGCGGGGACGTTGGCGAAGGAGTGCCACTCCTTGAGCGGGCTGCGGCTGATCGCCGTCGAGGAGCCGGCGAAGGGCGTCTCGCCGTAGTCGAAGCGGGCCAGTGCCACGTGCGGCGAGGGGCGTTCGGTGCGGACGTCCACCTTGCGCAGCCGCAGCCAGGGCAGGGCCACGCTGAACGTGACGACCGCGAGGACCGCGAGCGGGACCGGGCCCTGGCCGGAGAGCAGGGTGTGGGTCCAGAAGAGCGCGAGGGCGCTCCAGCCGCCGAAGCGGTGGATCTTCTCGAAGTGGTCGTGACGACGGGAGCGGAAGGGCGGCAGGGCGGTGGCGATGATGAGCACGAGGAGCGCCAGGAGGGCCCAGCCGACGGCCATGAGGGGGCCGTTCGGTGTCGTGATCGTCAGCGCCAGGAACCAGGCCGTTCCCGCCAGCGCCCCGCCCACGTGCAGTCCGCCGAAGTGGTACACCTTGCCGAGCGTCCAGCGGACCTTCAGCGGCCAGTGTGTCGGGGCCGAGGTCGCCAGCCGGAAGAAGAGGTTGATGACGTACTGCTGGCGTACGACGACGGCGAGGGCGAGGTTGGCGAGGGCGGCGTGCCCGAGGGTGGGGGCGGCCAGGGGCCAGGCGGCCCACAGGAACGCCGCGTTGGACAGCAGCACCAGGGCCGCCAGGCGGTTGTAGTGCATCAGGCGGGGGTGCTTGAGCAGACGGCGGGGTGCGGGGAGGAGCGGCGGGAGCTCGCCCGTGTCCTGGTGGGTGCGGGGCGGGGACGTGGTCATCGGGCCACCACCAGGCGCTCCTCGATCATGCGCAGCAGCGCCTGTTTGTCGACCTTGCCGCGGTCGGTCCCGGGGAGGTCGGCGAGCGGCAGGACCTGCTCGGGGACGCAGTAGTACGGCAGGGCGTCCGCGACCGCGCGGCGGGCCGCGTCCGGGTCGACGTCCGCCGGGCAGACGAAGGACACCAGGGTGCGGGCGTCGCGTTTGAGGGTGACGGCGCGGGTGCAGCCGGCGGCCTCCAGCACGGAGGAGACGGAGTCCAGCTCGACGCGGAAGCCGCGCACCTTGACCTGGTCGTCGGTGCGGCCGAGGTGTTCGAGCCGGCCGTCGGGGGTCCAGCGGCCGAGGTCGCGGGTGCGGAACATGCGGCGGCCGCC
>KL569304.1:12470-14428 GCA_000715635.1 Streptomyces violaceus
ATGTGTATAAGAGACAGAGTCGGGGGCGTAGCGCTCGGCGTTGAGCGCGTCGTTGCCGAGGTAGCCCGCGGAGACGCAGTCGCCGCCCGCCCACATCTCGCCGGTCTCGCCGACGGGCAGGGGACGGCGGTCGGCGTCGAGGACGTAGACCGTGTTGTTGGGGGTGGGGCGGCCGATGGTGAGCAGCGGGGCGTGCGGGTCGTGGCGGCTCATCGTGTTGACGATCGTGGTCTCGGTCGGGCCGCAGCAGTTGTGGAAGGCGGCCTGCCGGGCCCACCGGTCGGCCAGCGGGCGCGGGCAGGGCTCCCCCGCGACGGCCACCGTGCGCACGCGCGGGCAGGCGGCGGGGTCGAGGCCGGACAGCACGGTCGGCGTCGCGATGATCACGTCCGCCGTGCGGGCCGCCGCGGCGATGTCCTTGCCGCGGATGACGAGGGTGCCGCCGTGGGTGAGGCAGCCGAGGATCTCCCAGGCGGCCATGTCGAAGGCGATGCTGAGGAGCTGGGCGACCCGGTCGCCGGGGCGGATGCCGAGGCCGCCCGGTTCGGTGAGCAGGAGGTTGGCGACGTTGCGGTGGGTGACCTTCACGCCGTTGGGGCGGCCGGTGGTGCCGGAGGTGAACAGGACGTAGCAGCCGTCGTCGCCGGTGACGCGCGGGCGCGGGGCCGGGGCGTGGGGCAGTGGCTCGTCGAGCGGGATCAGCAGGTGGCCGGCCGGCAGCGGTACGCGGTGGGCGTGTTCGGCGACAGTGAGGACGACCCGGGTGCGGGCGGTGCGGATGACGTGGGTGAGCTGGGCCGGGGGCGCGAGGCCGATGTCCTGGGGGACGTAGGCGGCGCCGGCCTTCAGGATGCCGAGCAGGCCGACGAGCATCGGGATGGAGCGGCGGACGAAGAGGCCGACGTGGTCGCCGGGGCGTACGCCCTCGCGGATCAGGCGGGCGGCGAGGGCGTCGGCGTAGCGGTCGAGCTCGCCGTAGGTCAGGCGGGCGCCCTGGTGTTCGGCGGCCACGGCGTGCGGGGTGGCGGCGGCGTGCCGGGCGACGGCGTGGTGCACGAGCGGGTCGCGGACGGGGACGGTCGGGCCCCGGCCGAACTGGCGGAAGAGGTGCTGGTCGTGGGGGCTCAAGTGGCGCAGAGGCATGATCGGGTGGCCTCCTGGCTGTTTCGAGTGTCGGATTGCCACCGGCGGCGGAGCCGCAGGTGGATGCGGCCGTGAGTGGCGGGCATGCCCGGGTGTCGAACGCCGTGCGGAGTCGTGCGAGCGCTGCGCGTAGCGAGAGCGTAGTGCGGCTGATTCAACTCTCAACAAGGGAAGATCGGACAAGAAAAGAACTCAATGAGCCACATGTGGCGTTTTTCGTCACACAGGCAACGTCCGTGCCGGTCGGCGGCGACCTGAAGGCGGGCAGGCGTGTGCCTCACGCGGACGGGCCCGTGTGCCTCACGCGGACCGGACGGCGGCGGGGAGGTCCCCGTCCCGGCCGCGTAACAGGGAACCGTGCCGCGCGTAACACGGCCGAAGCACGCTGAACGGTATGCAGAACACCGCCACGCCCACGCACTGCCCGTACTGCGCCCTGCAGTGCGGGATGAACCTGACGCCCGCGCCGGACGGGACCGTCGAGGTGAGCGAGCGCGCGGACTTCCCGGTGAACCGGGGAGCGCTGTGCGGCAAGGGCCGTACGGCACCCGCGGTACTGGCCTCCGGTGTCCGTCTGACCTCACCGCTGGTGCGTTCCGGGGGCGAGTTGGTGCCCGCCTCCTGGGACGAGGCGCTGGACCGGATCGCCGCGGGGCTGCGCCGTACGCGCGCGGAGCACGGGCCGGACGCGGTCGGGGTGTTCGGCGGAGGCGGTCTGACGAACGAGAAGGCGTACACGCTCGGCAAGTTCGCGCGGGTCGTGCTCGGCACGTCCCAGATCGACTACAACGGCCGTTTCTGCATGTCGTCGGCGG
>KL569304.1:14643-15544 GCA_000715635.1 Streptomyces violaceus
CCGCCGCCGGCATCAAGGCGTTCGGGCTCGACCGGGGACTGCCGTTCCCGCTGGAGGACATCCCGAAGACCGGCTGTGTGATCCTCGTCGGGTCGAATCTCGCGGAGACCATGCCGCCGTCGCTCCGCTTCTTCAACGAGCTGCGGGAGAACGGCGGCACGCTGATCGTGATCGACCCGCGCCGCACGAAGACCGCCGAGCAGGCGGACCTGCACCTGGCGCCCCGGCCGGGCACGGACCTGGCCCTGGCCCTGGGCCTGCTGCACCTGGTGATCGCCGAGGGGCGGGTGGACGCGGAGTACGTCCAGGAGCGCACGACGGGCTGGGAGGACGCGCGGGCCGCGGCGATGGCGCACTGGCCGGAGTACGTGGAGCGGATCACGGGGGTGTCCGTTCCCGAACTGCGGGAGACCGTACGGCTGTTCTGCGAGCCGGAGTCGGCGATGGTGCTCACGGCGCGCGGGCCCGAGCAGCAGTCCAAGGGCACGGACACGGTGGGCGCGTGGATCAACCTGTGCCTGGCGACCGGCCGGGCCGGCCGCCCGCTGTCCGGGTACGGCTGTCTGACCGGGCAGGGCAACGGGCAGGGCGGACGCGAACACGGGCAGAAGGCCGACCAGTTGCCGGGCTATCGCAAGCTCGACGATCCGGCGGCGCGGCGGCATGTCGCCGAGGTGTGGGGCGTGGACCCGGAGTCGCTGCCCGGCCCGGGGCGCAGTGCGTACGAGCTGCTGGACGCGCTGGGCACGGACATCAAGTCCCTGCTGCTGATGGCCTCCAACCCGGTGGTGTCGGCGCCGCGTGCCGCGCACATCGAGGAGCGCATCAGGTCGCTGGACTTCCTGGCCGTGTGTGACGTGGTGCTGTCGGAGACGGCGGCGCTCGCGGACGTGGTCCTGCC
>KL569304.1:15706-18644 GCA_000715635.1 Streptomyces violaceus
GACGTGGTCCTGCCGGTCACGCAGTGGGCGGAGGAGACGGGCACGACGACGAACCTCGAGGGCAGGGTCCTGCTCCGCCGCCGGGCGATCACCCCGCCCGAGGGCATCCGCAGCGATCTGGAGGTCCTCCACGAGCTGGCGGACCGCCTGGGCGTGGAGAAGGGCTTCCCGACCGACCCCGAGGAGGTCTTCGAGGAACTCCGCCGCGCGAGCGCGGGCGGCCCGGCGGACTACTCGGGGATCACGTACCGCAGGCTGGTGGAGGAGGACGGGGTGTTCTGGCCTTGTCCGGGGGCCGCGGAGGCGGTGGAGCAGCCCGCCGCGGATGACACGACGGCCATGGCACACCCCGGCACCCCCCGCCTCTTCCTCGACCGGTTCGCCACCCCCGACGGACGTGCCCGGTTCGTTCCCGTCTCGCATCGTGCGGCCGCCGAGGAACCGGACGACGAGTACCCCGTGCTGCTGACCACCGGACGGGTCGTGGCGCAGTACCAGTCCGGGGCGCAGACGCGGCGCGTGGCGGAGCTGAACGCCGCCGCGCCCGGGCCGTTCGTGGAGTTGCATCCGCGGCTGGCGGCGCGGCTCGGGGCGGCCGAGGGGGATCCCGTCGCCGTCGTGTCGCGGCGGGGCCGGGCCGTGGCGCCGGCGAGGATCACGAACGCCATCCGCCCCGACACCGTGTTCATGCCCTTCCACTGGCCGGGCGAGGGCCGCGCCAACACCCTCACCAACCCCGCGCTCGACCCGACCTCCCGGATGCCGGAGTTCAAGGCGTGTGCGGTGCGGCTGGAGGCCGTGCGGCCCTGAGCACCCGAGTGCTACCGCCGGGTCAGGGCCAGGGCCTCGCTCAGGTCGGGGATGTCGTCCCGGCTGCGCAGCGCCGTCGCCGCCGTCCGGTGGCCGAGGCGCAGCCTGGACGGCTCGTCGAGATCCGCCAGGACACCGGACAGGTACCCGGCGGCGAAGGCGTCGCCCGCGCCGACCGGTTCGACCACCTCGACGGCCGGGGCGGGGGCGAAGGTAGCCTCGCCCGCCGCGTACGACGTGGCGCCGTGCTCGGCGTCCTTGACGACGACGAGCGGCGCGGGGGCGAGCAGGCTCGCGATGTCGTCGGGGTGGGCGGTGCCCCACAGGGCCTCGGCCTCGTCGCGCCCGACGAACACGAGGTCCGCGGCACGGGCCAGGTCCCGCAGCGCCGCCGCCGCGTCGGCGTTCCGCCCGCTCCACAGGGCGGGGCGGTGGTTTTGACGTCGAAGGAGACGATCGGCCGACGCCCCGCCGCGCCCCACGGGGTGCGGCGTACGACGATCTCCTCCAGCAGCGTCTCGGGCGAGAGCAGCACACTGACGAGGGTGAGGAGGGATTGAAGCGCTCTCCCCCTGAAAGGGGGAGATTCCGCCCTACCTTGCAGTGGGAGGCTTGACGCGGCGAGCGCGCCTGACGACTGCTCTTCCAGCAGCCGGGATAGCCACAAGGCCGATCCGGTACAGGTGCAAGATGTTCCGGGCTGCGTTGTGGTCGGCGTTGCCCGACCAGCCGCAGTCCGGGTTCTTGCATACGAACACGGCCTGGGACTCCCGGCTGCCCGCAGTAGTGACACCGCAGGCTGAGCAACGCTGGGAGGTGCCAGGGGCGGGAACCTTGACCAGGCTGCCGCCGTACCGGGCGGTCTTGTACGTCAGCATCGTGACCGTGCGGCCCCACGCCTCGGCGGCAATGGTGCGGTTCAGCCCGGCTTTCTGCGCGACGTTCCTGCCCGGCTCTTCGACGGTGCCCCGAGCCGACTTGACCATGTTCGTGATGGAGAGTGCTTCGACCACGACCGTGCCATAGATGCGGGCGATGGTGGTGGTCGTCTGCTGCTGCCAGTCGGTGGCTCGTCGCTTGGCTTTCGCTCGGAGCTGGGCGATCTGGTCGTAGGTGCGGCGCAGGCGACGGCTGGTGTGATCGCCGGATTTACGGTGTGCCTTGCGCTGAGCAGCTCGCTGTTCCAGACGCCTGAGCTTGGCCGTCTCCTTTTCAGTCAGCCACGCGCCGTGCTCGTACGTCGTTCCGTCCGAGAGGGCGAGAGGGACTGTGACGCCCACGTCGATGCCGGCTTCCCCGCCCCGGTGGGGTTCGGGCTTGGGCTCCAGGGTCGTCACCCGGAAGGCGATGTGCCAGCCGAGCGCATCCTGGATGAGCCGGGCTCCGGTGATCCAGTTCTCGATGCCCGCGCGCTTGCCGACAGGGAGGTCTTTGGTCCAGCGGAACCGGATGCGGCCGATCCTCGGCAGGTTGACCATGCCCCAGCGGCGGTGCACGCGCTTGATGTTCAGGTCCCGGCCCTGCGGAATGTCCACGCTCATCACGGACCGGATCCGACCCTTGAAGTTCGGGGCGTCTGCCCGTCCCTGCCAGCAGTTCTTCCATGCCTGGACGTACGTCTTCAACACCGCCTGCGCGGCCTGTGCGGGCAGGACAGCGAGGAAATCGAGGTCCTTACGGGCCCGACGTACCGCGGCGTCCGCGTGCGCCAGGGTCCGCTTGTCCTTCGGCATCATCTGCCACCAGGCGTGCAGCAAGTTCCACATCGTGCGGGCCGCGTGCGCCTGAGCGTCGGCAGCCGACACCTCGGCATGAGACAGCACTAGCCGGGCGCGATGCCCGAACTGTCGCTTGACCAAGGTGCCTTGACTCATAGAACGCCACCATCCGATATTTCGATCGATGCCCAGAAGAACAAGCGAATGGTCCGAAGGTCACTCAACTGGCCCAGCGATACGGCAGCCGTCACCGACCACCCCAGTCAAGGGCGTCCCTTCCCGGCTACTGTGCCGGGAAGACGACACACACGTTGCGCGCGTGTGGCCACAGTGCAGGCCAGAGCAGTCTTATGATGCGCTGCTCCACCACCCTGAAGGCTGTCTCTTATACACATCTCTGATGGCACGAG
>KL569304.1:18890-21290 GCA_000715635.1 Streptomyces violaceus
GATGTGTATAAGAGACAGGTGTGGCTCGCCGCGAGGACTCACCTGGTCCGACGTCCAGCACCTGTCCACGTTCCTGCTGGGCTCCGGCAGCGGCTCGGGGTGTTCCGGATCGCTCCCCGTAAGGAGGGCAACCTCGCACAGTGGCGCGACTGGCAGACACCGGTCCTGACGCAGGTTCTCGGTGGTGTCCGCACCCGAACCGCGGACACCACCGAGGGTCGTGAGGGGCGGCTCAGCCCACGTCGACCGCGCTCCAGGCGGCGGCCACCGCCTTCTGCTCCGTGCTCCCGCTGCCGTAGAGGTCCTTCGCCGCGTTCAGGGTCGCCTTGCGGGCGGCCGCGTAGTCGGTCGAGGAGGTCATGTAGACCGTCAGGGCGCGGTACCAGATCTTGCCCAGCTTGGCCTTGCCGATGCCCTTGACCGTGGTGCCGTCGCAGGTCGGGGAGGTGTGGCTGACGCCGTTGATCGTCTTGGCGCCGCTGCCCTCCGCGAGCAGGTACGCGAAGTGGTTGCCGACGCCCGAGGAGTAGTGCACGTCGAGGTCGGCGACCTTCTCGTTCCAGCAGTCGGCGGACTTTCCGTCCTTCGACGGCTTGTCCATGCGGCGCAGGGACTCCCGGCCGAGCCCGGAGCGGACGACCTTCTCGCCGATGAGCCAGTCACCGGGGTCCTTGGAATTGTTCGCGTGGAACTCCACCAGCGTGCCGAAGATGTCCGACGTGGCCTCGTTCAGTCCGCCGGACTCGCCCGAGTACGTCAGCGCCGCCGTCTTCGAGGTGACACCGTGGGACATCTCGTGCCCGGCCACGTCCAGCGACACCAGCGGCCCGAGCTGCTTGCCGTCGCCGTCGCCGTAGGTCATGCAGAAGCAGTTGTCGTCCCAGAAGGCGTTGTTGTAGTTCTTGCCGTAGTGGACGCGGTTGAACGAGCCCTTGCCGTCGCCGGCTATGCCGCTCCGGCCGTGGACGTTCTTGTAGTAGTCCCAGGTGACGTCCGTGCCGTACTGCGCGTCCACGGCCACCGTGGCGCGGTCGGAGGTCGCGCCCGTGGCCCAGTGGTTGTCCGCGTCGGTGAAGAGCGTCGCGGGGGCGCGGGTCAGGCAGACCGTCAGCAGGCACTTGTCCGTCTTGTTGTCCGCGTCGCCCGTGTACGTACCGCCGCGTGTCGCGTCCTTCAGCTGGTACGACGACCCGGACCTGGTCGTGTCCAGCGGAACCGTGCCGCCGTAGAGGGACTTGCCGTCGCCCGACGCCGACTCCAGGGTGTCCCAGGCGTCGATCCGGTCGCCGGTGGTCGCGTCGGTCAGCACCGTGCGGCCGACGGGGTTGCCGAGTTCGTCGTGCGCCACCGCGTCGGTCTGCCAGGCCAGCTTCGGGGCGCCGTGCAGGGCGTCGACGACCAGGCGCGGCTTGGCGGTCAGCTTCTTCAGGGTCTCGCCGAGGTGTGCGGCGCGCAGCAGGCTCGCGGCCAGGTCGGCGGCCTTCGGGGCGGTCACCTTCGGGGTGACGCCGGCTATGGAGAGTGCGGACTTCGTGGCGCGGTTGGCGCCGCGGTACGTGCCGTCCGGGTTCAGGTGGAGTACGAAGTCGCCGCCGAGGACCGGGAGTCGGTGGTAGGTGCGGTCGTAACGGACGTGCTGGGTACCGTCCTTGTCGACGACCACGTCCCGGACCTTCGTCTCCTGGGCCGAGCCGAGGCCCAGTTCCGCGGCCCGGTCGGCGAGGACCGTCTCCGCACTCTCGATCGCGTCGGACCGGGTCGGCCGTTCGTCCGCCTGGGCGGTGGGGGAAAGTACGGCGGCTACCAGGGCGCCGATGCCGGTGGCGGCCACGCCTGCGGTGGCGAGACGGGAACCTCGGACGGGACGTATCCGACTCATCGGTCTCCTCATACGGGCGCACCCGGTCGCGTGGGGTCGACCGGGGGCGGCGTTGATGTTGACCGCGAGTTAATGCGGCTCGGACCTGGCATGTCCATAGGCCCGTTGTGCAGGTGTGTGAGGGTGCAGAATCGTTCCTGTGACCCTCCCTTTCTTCGTCTACGGCACGCTCCGCCCCGGCGAGGTCAACCACGACCTCTTCCTGCGCGGCCGCACCCGCTCCGAGGAACCGGGCCGCCTCGCGGACGCGGTGCTGTACGCCGGGCCGGGCTACCCCTACGCGGTCGAGGAGCCGGGTGGCGGCGAGGTGAACGGGGAGCTGGTCACCGCGCTGCCGGAGTCGTACGGGGCGCTGCTCGCGGAGCTGGACCGGCTGGAGGACTACGTACCGGGGGATCCCCGCAGCCTGTATGTACGCGTCGAACGGAAGATCGTGAGGAACGCGGACGGGGCGACGGTCCGGGCCTGGGTGTACGTCGCCGGACCGGCCGTGACCTCGCGGCTCCGGGCCGGGGGGAGGC
>KL569305.1:0-2927 GCA_000715635.1 Streptomyces violaceus
CCGCCGTGTGCGCGAAGGCGGCGGCGGTCGCGGTCTCGGTCGGTTCGGTCACCGTCAGGAGCGGCGTCCCGGGCCCGGCGAGCGCCTCGATACCGCCCTGCCGGTCCACGGCATCGATCAGGACGGCCGTGTCGAACCCGACGGCGGAGCCGGTCCGTGCCCCGGCCCGGTCCCAGCCCGCCGCGACCCGGCGTGCGGCGCGCGCCACCGGCGCCCGGGCCAGCAGCCCGTCGCCGTCGGCGACGTGGTCGCGCACCTTGGCGGAGGCGAGCACCAGCGACACGGCCGCCGCGAGCCGCGCTCCCTCACCGTGGGCGACGGACGCGGTGCGCATCCCGCGCAGCGGACAGGGACCCGCCGTACGCCGTCCCACGCCACTCGACGCGCCGGTCACGAGGCCTGTCTGAGCCTCCGTCAATACCGAGACGAGAAGCCCGTCATAGTTCGTCACGATGCGCGCGAGCTGACCGTGGTCCCCGCGCAACGCGAGACACAGCCCACACAAATGCGCCATCCACTGGGCGGTGAGACTTTCACCGAGCCGATGCCGACAGGGCCTGACCATTCCGAACACGACGTCCCCCGCGCTCCGTACGATGTTTGGGCGCCGCATAGTATCGGCCAACCCGTTCACCCGTACGCACCGCCCATCACCCGTACGCCGTGAAGAATCATATTTCACTCACAGTCAGCAGTCGTTTACGACAAGGCCCTTGGGAAACACGGACTCTCGACGGAATCGCTGTGCACCAGTACCGTCACAAACCCCCCGTGCGGCGTCTATCCACTTGGCGCGCCATCCGCATCATGGACGACCATAGGGATGCGGAAAGCAGAATGACCGCTGTGAGAGGAGGCGTCCATGGGATCGGTACGCAAGGCAAGTGCCTGGCTTGGCCTCGTCGACGACAACGAAGACGAGCGTTACTACGACGACGACTACTCCGACGGGACCGAGTCCGGGGAGGCCTGGGTCACCGATCCGCGCGTCAAGGTGGCCTCGGACGTCGCCGAGGAGAGAGGCCGCCGCATCGGCACGGTGACCCCGGACAGCTTCCGGGACGCCCGCGCCATCGGCGAGCTGTTCCGCGAAGGCGTGCCGGTCATCATGAACCTCACGGCCATGGACGCCGCCGACGCCAAGCGCGTGGTCGACTTCGCGGCCGGGCTGATCTTCGGGCTGCGCGGTTCGATCGAGCGGGTGTCGACCCGCGTGTTCCTGCTGACCCCCGCCAACACGGAGATCGTGAACGGCGACCCGGCCGGGCACCGCACGGACGGCTTCTTCAACCAGAGCTGAGGCAGGGCCGCTCACCGGCCCTGCCCCCGCGCAGGGTTCACCGGACGGGGTCTACCGGAAGGCGTCGAGTCCGGTGAGCGCCTTGCCCAGCACGAGCTGGTGCATCTCGACGGTGCCCTCGTAGGTGAGCACCGACTCGAGGTTGGTCGCGTGCCGCATCACGGGGTATTCGAGCGAGATCCCGTTGGCGCCGAGAATGGTGCGGGCCGTGCGGCAGATCTCGATCGCTTCTCGCACGTTGTTGAGCTTGCCGAAGCTGACCTGTTCGGGACGCAGGCGGCCGGCGTCCATACGCCGCCCCAGATGATGGGCGAGCAGAATCCCCTTGTGCAGTTCGACCGCCATGTCGGCGAGTTTGGCCTGGGTGAGCTGGAAGCCGCCGATGGGCCGCCCGAACTGCTCCCGCGACTTCGCGTAGTCGACCGCGGCCTCGAATGAACTGCGGGCCGCGCCCATGGCGCCCCAGACGATTCCGTACCGGGCGTGGGACAGACAGCTGAGCGGTCCGCGCAGGCCGGTGACCTCCGGCAGTACGGCGTCGGCGGGGAGCCGTACGTCGTCGAGGACGAGTTCGCTGGTGACGGAGGCGCGCAGGGACCACTTGTGCTTGATCTCCGGGGCGGAGAACCCAGCGCTGCCGGTCGGCACCACGAATCCCCGGATCCCGTCCTCGGTCTGCGCCCACACGACGGCGACACCGGCGACCGAGCCGTTGGTGATCCACATCTTGCGCCCGTTGAGCACCCAGTCGGAGCCGTCGCGCTTGGCGTACGTCCGCATGGCGGCGGGGTCGGAGCCGTGATCCGGCTCGGTGAGCCCGAAGCACCCGATGACCTCGCCGGAGGCCATGCGAGGCAGCCACTCCTGCTTCTGCGCCTCACTCCCGAACCGGTGGATGGCGTACATGGCGAGGGAACCCTGCACGGAGACGAGGGACCGGATGCCGGAGTCGGCGGCCTCCAGCTCCAGGCAGGCGAGCCCGTACTGCACGGCGGAGGCGCCGGCGCACCCGTACCCGCTCAGCGACATCCCGAGCGCGCCGAGCCCCCCGAGCTCCCGGGCCAGCTCCCGGATCTCCGGCAGCTCACCCCTCTCGTACCAGTCGGCGACATACGGCAGCACCCGGTCCGCGGCCCAGGCCCTGACCGTGTCCCTGATGCCGAGGTCCTCCGGATCCAGCAGGTCGTCGAGGCCGAGGGGATCGGTGGGGTCGAAGGGAGGAATTCTGGACGACTGGGACATGCTGACACCCTCCGAAGCTCTTTAACTAGCACCGCTAGTCAAGACGCTACGACGCCTGCCCACCCACGCACCACCCGTAGCTCCCAACGGAGTGGGCAAGGTCTCCAGCGGGGGCGGAGCACCATCGGCGCCTGCGGGCCCGTTTCCCGCGATCCGGCAAGCGCCAACGCCGGAGCCCCAGCGAGCCCCAGCTCAGCCATTCCGCCGGGCGCAGCCCGGCATCACCCACTCCGCACCACCACCACCACCGGGCCCCCGGGCTGCGGGGCTGCGGGGCTGCGGGGCTGCAGGGCCACCGCGCCACCACGCCACCGGGCTGCAGAGCCACCGCACCACCGGGCTGCAGAGCCACCCGCGCCACCGGGCTGCGGGGCCACCGCACCAC
>KL569305.1:3103-3888 GCA_000715635.1 Streptomyces violaceus
CCACCGGGCCACCGCACCGGCGGGCCCTCCGGCCCCAGCCCTCGATGCCCCGATCCGCCCGCCCACAAGCCGCCACGGCGCCCCGCCCCCACGGGCGACCCTGACGCCTCGGTCGGCAGTTACGGGTGGTGCGTGGGTGGGCGACTCACACCGAGACGCGCGACTCCGCGGCGTCCCTCTGCGCAGGCACCTCCACGGCCCCCGCACCCGCCTCCTCGCACTGCATGGTCCGCGGCAACCGCAACGCCATCACCGCCCCGAGCACCAACAACCCCGCACTCACCAGCAACGTCACATGCAGCCCGTGCACAAACGCGTCCCGGGCGGCATGCCGTAGAGCGACCCCGGCCGACCCGCCCAGCTGCGCGGCAACCTCGTACGCCTCCCCCAGCGAATGCCCGGCCGAGGAGGACGCCGACGCCGGCACCCCCGGCACACCCGACAGCCCAGGCGCGTACGCCGCGTTCATCACGCTGCCGAGCAGCGCGATCCCGATCCCCGCCCCGAGCTGGTACGACGTCTCCCCGATCGCCGCCGCCCCACCGGCCTGCTCCTGCGGCGCCTCGCTCAGCATCGACTCGTACGCCCCGAACAGCGTCGTCTCAAGACCGAAGCCCAGCAGCACGAACGCGGCCAGCATCAACGCGCAGTCGTCGGTCCGGCCCAGCGCCGTCAGCAGCACCACCGCGAACGCCGTGAGGCAGAACCCGACGCTCACCATCCGCCGCGGCCCGAACCGCCGCAGCATCCGCGCACCGGCCAGCCCGGCCGCCATCGCGGCGAAC
>KL569305.1:4120-5054 GCA_000715635.1 Streptomyces violaceus
CGCAGCCCCGTCTCCAGCGGTGACAGCCCGAGCACCAGCTGGAGGTACTGCGCCGCGATCAGCTCGAGACCGACCAGCGCGAGCATCGCCAGCACGATGCAGCCGACAGACGTACTGAACGCCGGCCGCGCGAACATCTTGAGGTCGACCAGCGGATACGCCCGCCGCCGCTGCCGCCGTACGAAGGCCACCAGCAGCGCCGCACCCAGGACCAGCGGCAGCACGGTGAACATGCTCCACACCGGCTCCCCGCCTCCGAGCCGCTTGACGCCCAGCACCATGCCGAACAGCCCGGCCGCCGCCATCAGGGCGCCGACGACGTCCCAGGGACCGGTGCCGTCGCCCTTCGACTCGGGCAGCAGCAGCCGCCCCACCGGAAGACTGACCAGCATCAACGGAATGTTGACGAGGAAGACCGAACCCCACCAGAAGTGCTCCAGCAGGAAGCCGCCCAGCAGCGGCCCGACCGCCGCGCCCACCGCGGCCACGGCGCTCCAGATGCCGATCGCGAGCGCCCGCTCGCGCCGGTCCGGGAAGACCTGGCGCAGGATCGACAGGGTCGCGGGCATGATCATCGCACCGCCCACGCCGAGCAGCGCCCGCGCCGCGATCAGCACCTGGGCGTTGTCCGCCAGGGCCGCCATACCGGAGGCCACACCGAACAGCGCGTACCCGAGGAGCAGGACCCTTCGGCGGCCGACACGGTCGCCCAGCGTGCCGAACAGGATCAGCAGCGAGGCGCAGACGAGCGGATAGATGTCGACGATCCAGAGCAGCTCGATCCCGCCGGGCCTCAGGTCCTCGGTGACGGCGGGGACCGCCACGTGCAGCACGGTGGCGTCGACGGCGACCAGCAGCAGGCTGACGCAGAGGACGACGAGAACCACCCAGCGGTTGGCACCGGCCCCGGCCGCCCGACGGCGCAGCGCAGCGG
>KL569305.1:5310-8017 GCA_000715635.1 Streptomyces violaceus
CGACGGCGCAGCGCAGCGGCAGCCGTGGTCGTCCCGGACATGTACGTACCTCCCAGATGTTCCCTCGCGATCGGCGGGCTCACGGGGTGGGGGACGCCCCCGCGACTCGGCCGGAGAGGAGCGGTGGTCTCCGGCCCGCGCAAACGAAAAGCGAGTGACACGTCAGCGTACGCGAGTCCCCGCCGGAGCCTAGTGGCGGACCTCTCACAGTCCCGGCGGAAAGATGTGGCGTACGCCACTCCCCTCTGGGTCGACCACGCCCCCGGCCGGCCGCCCGGTTCCGCCCCGGGTCGATAATCGGGCCCGTGACCGATCTCGAGACGCGCGCGACCCCGTCGTCCCGCGCCGGGGCGCTGCGCCGGGCGGCCCCGGCGCTGCTGGGGTACGCGGCCGTGCGTGCCCTGGGCCTCGTCGCCCTGGCCATGTGGAGCGCAGCCCGGGACAAGAGCGCGTACACGCTGCTGACCGCTCGCTGGGACGCGCTCTGGTACACCAGGGTCGCCGAGCTCGGCTACGGCTACGAGGTGCGCCTGGCCAACGGGGACGTGCACTCGAATCTCGCGTTCTTCCCGCTGCTGCCCTGGCTGGAGCGGCTGGTGGCGGCGGTGTCCCCGTTGTCGTACGCGGACGGGGGTTTCCTCGTCGGTCTGTTCGCCTCTGGCGCCGCGGCCTGGGGGATCTTCGCGGTGGCCGACCATGTGTACGGCCGCCGGGCCGGGGTGTGCGCGGTGCTGCTGTGGGCCGTCCTCCCGGTCGGGATCGTGCAGTCGATGGCGTACAGCGAGTCCCTGTTCACGGCGCTCGCCGCGTGGGCGCTGTACGCGGTCCTGACCGGCCGCTGGCCGGCGGCGGGCACGCTGGCCCTGCTGGCGGGGCTGACCCGTCCGGTGGGGATGGCAGTGGTGGCGGCGGTGTGGGTGGCAGCCCTCGCCTCTTTCGTGCGGGACCGACGCGCGAGCGAACCGGACGGCGCGCGGATCGCGCCAAGCGCCCCCCACTCCGCCCCCGCCCTCGACTCAGCCCCTGCCTCCGCCTCCGCCGACGCCTCTCGCGTCCTCGGCATGCTGCTGGCCCCCCTCGGCACCGCCGGCTACGTGCTGTGGGTCGGCCACCACACGGGCAAGGGGCCGCTCGGCTATCTCGACGTGCAGGCCGGGTGGCGCAACGGCTTCGACGGCGGGTACACCTTCGCCCGGTTCGTCGCCGAAAAGTTCACGTCGTTCCCCTCGGCCCTGGCGGGCGTCGGGCTGATCGTCGGGGTCGCATCAGTCATCTGGCTGTATGTGGTCGGGGTTCGTCAGCGCCAGCCGCTGCCGCTGCTGGTCTACACCGGGGTCGTCACCGCGCTCGCGCTGTGCGCGTCGAGCTACTTCGGCTCGAAACCGCGCCTGCTGATGCCCGCCTTCCCGCTTCTGCTGCCCCTCGCACTGGCCCTGGCCCGGCTGCGTACGCGCAGGTCAGCGCTGGTGCTCGGGTCCGTGGCGGTAGCCTCTGCGGTGTACGGGGCGTTCTGGCTGAACGGCTCCGGTCCGCCCTGACCCGCTGTGAGCGCCGGGGGAATTCCGCACCATGCTCCGGTGAACGAATTCAAAAGCGCAATAAAACCCCCATCCGGAATGATCAAAGGAATTGAAGGCCACAGCGGCCGACGATTGCGGATTCGGTGGAAATAAACCTCCTCCTGAGAGGAATCCCACATCACATCGTCATCACAAAGCCGTTGATTCGCCCGGGATCAGAGCTCACTCGCTGTAACGTCGATTGGGTGCGTACCGAACCGAAGCTCACCCGTCTGGACCGGGTGTTCGCCCGGCTGGATCGTGAGCCGGAACGACCCGCCCACATCGATGTGCCGAAGATGAGCAGGCACCGCGTCGTGCTCATCGCCGCCACCGCGGCGTTCTACGGCGCGATCGTGTGGGCTGTGGTGATCACGTCCTGGCTGGTCCGGCTCGACTGGCAGGTCATGTTCTTCCGGCCGTACCAGCAGTGGTCGGAGATCCACTGGTTCGTCGACTACTACGTGGTGCTCGGCCAGCGCGGCCCGACCGCGGTGATGGTCGCGGCCTGGCTGGGCTGGCGCTCCTGGCGGCAGCACACCCTGCGTCCGCTGCTCGCCCTCGGCGTCTCGCTGCTCCTGCTGAACATCACGGTCGGCGCCGCCAAGTACGGCATGGGCCGGCTGGGACCGCACTACGCGACCGTGATCGGCTCGAACGAGATGTGGCGCGGCGGCGATATATTTCCGAGCGGTCACACCGCCAACGCCGTGGTGACCTGGGGAATCCTGGCCTATATGGCCTCCACTCCGAGAGCGCGCCGCTGGCTGTCCGCCGTGTCCGCCGTGACCTCGCTCGGCGTCGGGATGGCCACCGTCTACCTCGGTACGCACTGGCTGAGCGATGTGCTTCTGGGCTGGGTCGCGGGGCTGCTCATCCTGCTCGCCCTGCCGTGGTTCGAGCCGCTGATCGCCCGTGCCGAGGCCAGGATCTTCGACCTGCGCGACCGCTGGCGGTCCCGCCGGAGCGGTACGGCTTCCGCCCCGGTCAGCGCGCCGCCCGTGGTGGTCACGCCACTGCCCGCCGACCGGGACGACGTCGCGGCCCGTTCGCCCCGGGCCCCGGTCTACCTGGCCCCGGGCCCGCACACGGCCCGCTCGGAGCGCACCCCGGTCACCCCGGCCGGCAGCCGCCGCCCGCCGCACCCG
>KL569305.1:8230-10159 GCA_000715635.1 Streptomyces violaceus
AGAGATGTGTATAAGAGACAGCCCCTGACGGGCGGCTGACCGCGGCGGACGGCAGAGCCGGCGCGCACGCCCCTCCCGGCACACGAAGGCCCCGGTTCCGAAGCGGAACCGGGGCCTTCGCCGCGTCTCGGTCTCAGCCCTTCCAGGCCCGCGCCACGCGGCCGCCCTTGACCTCGAAGTTCAGCCGTCCCACGCGGTACTCCATCGTGATGATCGCCCCCGGCGGCAGCGAGCGCACCGTCGGCCAGCCGCGCTCACGCGCGAGGTGTTCGGCCCGGTCGGCCGCCAGGCCGACATAGGTGTCCGGGCTGTCGTCGGGTTCCGCGGAAGGTGTCGGAATCGGTGCCATGCCGCCACGCTATGTCCTGCCCCGCGACCGCGGTAGTCCGGGCCCGAGGACCGGTGACCGTCCGTCCCCGGTCACACTTCTGTCACAAGATCACGACAGCTGTTTCCGGCGATGTCCGTCACACGGACGAGCGGTTCCGTAGGCCTTCCGCAGGCATTCGGTCGTAATTCCCGCGTGTCACACGAGCTCCTGGAAAAGCCCGGCGGAAAGTGCCGGGAGAAGTACCCCCGGAGCTCCATTCCATTCCGGCGCCGTCACCGGTCCGGCCGAGCCGGCGCCGCACAGGAAATGCGTGGATCGGGCACGGAGAGGCCGATACGCCCCTGTCGGAGCGCGCGGTGACCCGAGCATCATGGCGTGAGCTCGCGGGCACGTGCAGCGCGGGCTTCGGCGGGCCCGGTACGCGATGAGCGAAGGGGCGAGCGAGCGATGGGGACGCAGACCGTACAGGCGACGGCGCGGCCCGTGCCGAGGAAGCGGCACGGGCGGGTGGTGGTCGACTGGCTGACGACGACGGACCACAAGAAGATCGGCCACCTCTACCTGATCACCTCGTTCCTCTTCTTCCTGGTCGCCGGTGTGATGGCGCTGCTGATGCGCGCCGAGCTGGCCCGCCCGGGACTCCAGATCATCGACAACACGCAGTACAACCAGGCGTTCACGCTGCACGGCACGATCATGCTGCTGCTGTTCGCGACGCCGACCTTCGCGGGCTTCGCCAACGAGCTGATGCCGCTCCAGATCGGCGCGCCCGACGTCGCCTTCCCCCGGCTGAACATGTTGTCGTACTGGCTGTTCCTGTTCGGCGGGCTGATCGTGCTCGGCTCGCTGCTGGTGCCCTCGGGGCCGGCGGACTTCGGCTGGACCGCCTACGCACCGCTCAACAGCTTGGAGCGCACGCCGGGTCTCGGGGCCGATCTGTGGATCATGGGGCTGGCGCTGTCCGGCTTCGGCACGATCCTCGGCGCGGTCAACTTCATCACCACCATCATCGGGATGCGCGCCCCCGGCATGACGATGTTCCGGATGCCGATCTTCGTCTGGAACACGCTCTTCACGTCGATCCTGATCCTGATGGCGTTCCCGGTGCTGGCGGCGGCGCTGCTGGTGCTGGAGGCGGACCGGCGGTTCGGCTCGCAGGTCTTCGACGCGGCCAACGGCGGGGCGATCCTGTGGCAGCACCTGTTCTGGTTCTTCGGGCATCCCGAGGTCTACATCATCGCGCTGCCGTTCTTCGGGATCATCACGGAGATCATCCCGGTCTTCAGCCGCAAGCCGATGTTCGGCTATCTGACGCTGGTCGGCGCGACGATGGCGATCACCGGCCTGTCGGTGGTGGTGTGGGCGCACCACATGTTCGCCACGGGCGCGGTGCTGCTGCCGTTCTTCTCCTTCATGAGCTTCCTGATCGCGGTGCCGACGGGCGTGAAGTTCTTCAACTGGACCGGCACCATGCTCAAGGGCTCGCTGTCCTTCGAGACACCCATGCTGTGGGCGACGGGCTTCCTGGTGACGTTCCTGTTCGGCGGGCTGACCGGGGTGATCCTGGCGTCGCCGCCGATGGACTTCCATGTGACGGA
>KL569305.1:10419-10589 GCA_000715635.1 Streptomyces violaceus
TCTTCGGCACCGTCGTCTTCGCGATCTTCGCCGGGTTCTTCTTCTGGTGGCCGAAGTTCACCGGGAAGATGCTCGACGAACGGCTCGGCAAGATCCAGTTCTGGGTGCTCTTCGTCGGCTTCCACACCACGTTCCTGGTGCAGCACTGGCTGGGCGCCGAGGGCATGCCC
>KL569305.1:10913-11079 GCA_000715635.1 Streptomyces violaceus
AGCTGGGCGCCGAGGGCATGCCCCGCCGGTACGCGGACTACCTCGCCGCGGACGGGTTCACCGCGCTCAACACCGTCTCGACGATCGGCGCGTTCCTGCTCGGCATGTCGACGCTGCCGTTCCTCTACAACGTGTGGAAGACCGCCAAGTACGGCGAGAAGGTGGA
>KL569305.1:11366-12252 GCA_000715635.1 Streptomyces violaceus
CGGCCGCTCCCTGGAGTGGGCGACGTCCTGCCCGCCGCCCCGGCACAACTTCACGGCGTTGCCCCGGATCCGGTCCGAGTCCCCGGCGTTCGACCTGCACCATCCGGAGTACGCGGCGGTGAC
Source organism: Streptomyces violaceus (assembly GCA_000715635.1). GTDB lineage: Bacteria > Actinomycetota > Actinomycetes > Streptomycetales > Streptomycetaceae > Streptomyces > Streptomyces violaceus. Next base: position 11,490 of record KL569305.1, read on the forward strand.
TGCGCAGCCCGAGCCAAGGCGCCATCAAGCCGGTCCCGAGTCCTCCTGATCGCCTCGATCAGCTCCACCGGCTCCAGCACCTCGAACTCGAAGCCCAGCATCACCACGTGGATGACCATCACGTCGAGGCTGCCGGCGCCGCAGCGCAGCAGGCAGCTGTCGGGGCCCTCGGCCTCCAGCACCCCGGCGGAGGGTGAGATGTGGGCGGCGGCCTCCTCCAGGGGCACCAGGAGCCGCACCACGGCGTGGCTGGCGTACGCGCGCGTGGAGACGCCCTGGGAGACGTAGGCGGCCAGGTCCCCGGCGGGCGGCTCGCGCGGTGCGAAGCGCGGGCCGTGCGGCGGCCTGGGCGTGATGCGATCGGCGCGGAAGGTGCGCCAGTCCTCCCGCTCCAGGTCCCAGGCGACCAGGTACCAGCGGCGTTCGGTGCACACGAGGCGGTGGGGTTCGACGCTGCGGCGGCTGAGGGTGCCGTCGTAGCCGCGGTACTCGAAGCGCAGCCGCTCGGCGTCCCGGCAGAGGTGGGCGAGTTCGGTCAGCACGACGGGGTCGACGGCGTCGGGCACGGGGCCGCGCAGCATCGGCACGGTGAAGGCGTTGAGGGCGCCCACCCGGCGGCGCAGCCGGTTCGGCAGCACCTGTTCCAGCTTGGCGAGGGCCCGTACCGAGGTCTCGCCGATGCCCTCGATGCCCTGCCCGGCGGCCGTGCGCAGCCCGACCGCCACGGCCACGGCCTCGTCGTCGTCCAGCAGCAGCGGCGGGA
>KL569305.1:12476-12774 GCA_000715635.1 Streptomyces violaceus
GGGTAGCCGAGCTCGCGCAGCCGGTCGACGTCGCGGCGCAGGGTGCGGGCGCTGACGCCGAGCCGGTCGGCCAGGTCGGCGCCGGACCACTCGCGGTGGGCCTGGAGCAGGGACAGCAGACGCAGCAGGCGTGCCGAGGTCTCCAACATGGGGCGAGTCTGCCAGCCCTTGCGGACAGCTGCTGTCCTCAAGGCTCGTAGGCCAGTTGCGGCACGTCGAAGCAGGTGCGGTTCATGTCGCCCTGGCCGACCCAGCCCTTGCCGTCCTGCCAGCGGGCCACCGACAGGCAGGTCTCGCG
>KL569305.1:12999-13750 GCA_000715635.1 Streptomyces violaceus
GGCAGGAGCAGTCCGCCCGCCGTGTAGCCCTGGCTGCGGTTCATGAAGCCGTCGACGCACGCGCGCGTGATGCCCGTCTTCGCGCAGGACTTCGCCGCGTCCGTGAACCAGCGTGCGGCGGCCCACCCCTCCAGTTGCCACTGGGAGTGCGTCTTCAGGCCTTTCGTCGCCTCGCGGAACTCCCGTACGGCCGGGTGGCCGGTGTCGTCGAAGTCGCGGCTCGCGCCGGTCGCCCAGAGGGCGTTGCGGCAGCGCGGGGCGTCCTTGTAGGCGTCGGGGACGGTGGACGTCCAGTTCTGCACGTTGGTCACCTTGGCGGTGATGTCGGCGCCGACCTGGTCCATGGCCTGGCAGAGCCGGGCGTTGCCGTGGCCGTCGATGGCGTCGAAGACCAGGTCGGCGCCCTGCTCCTTCAGATCGGCCGCGACGGCGCGGAAGTTGGGCAGGGCGAAGTCGACCTGCTCGGTGACGACCTTGTAGCCCTCGGCGCGCAGGCCCCGCTCGACGAGCCGGGCGTAGGCGGCGGACGCGGACTGGTTGTAGGAGACGACGGCCGCGGTACGGGCGCCGTGCTCACGTTTGAAGTAGCGGTAGACCTCGGTCCCCCCGTACAGCTTGCCGTCCCAGCCGGTGGTGCCGTCGCGGGGCGCGAAGCTGCCGTAGATGCCGTAGAGGTGCGGAAAGGTGTCGTAGGCGCCGCCGATGGGCTGGCCGCCGATGTCGGGCACGCGCGCGCGGGAGACGCGGGAGG
>KL569305.1:13968-14300 GCA_000715635.1 Streptomyces violaceus
GCGCGCGGGAGACGCGGGAGGCGCCCGCGTAGTCCAGTGCGGTGGTGGCGACCAGGGCGACGACCTCGTCCTCCTCGACCAGCTTGTGCACGCACTCGTTGTTGCCGACGCCGCTGCCGCCGTCGTCGCACAGGCGCACCTCGACGCGGCGGCCGTCGATGCCCCCGCGCGCGTTGAGCCGGTCGAACCAGGCCTTGGCGCCGTCGCGCGGGCCGGTGAAGGCGCTGCCGCCGACCGGGCTGGTGGCGCTGGTGATGATGCCGACCCGCAGGGGCGCGGATTCGCGGGGCGCCGGGGTGCGGCCGTCGCGCTCGAAGTCGCGCTCCGGAAGC
>KL569305.1:14502-16439 GCA_000715635.1 Streptomyces violaceus
CGCCTGCCGCAGGCCGCGCTCAGGGCGAGCAGCAGCACCGCGGCGAGAACCTCAGCAGCCCGGGATCGGCGACGCATTGCCGCTCAGTTGCACCAGCGCGCACAGCGTCTTGGCGGACACCTTCCAGGTGCCCTCCTGCTCGACGGCTGTCCCGGAGGCGTCCGGCAGAGCGGTGGCGCCCTTCAGGGTGAGCGTGTACGTCACGTCGGCCTCGGTCGCCGAGGTGAACTCGATCTTGGTGACCTTCGCCTGGACCTGCCCACCGCGTTCGTCACCGCTGAAGGCCTGCAGGACCGGGCCCATCCGGTCGCCGTTCTCCAGGACGGCCTGTTTGTCCTCGGTCGAGGTGTTCGGGTCGAAGAACTTCTGCCAGTTCTGCTTGATCTCCTTCTCGGCCGCGGTCCGGTCCGCCGGCGCGCTGGCCGGCGCGCTCGTGGTCCGCTCCGCGGTCGGTGTGGGGGGCGTGCTCTCGCTGCCGCCGCCGCTGTCGTCACTGCACGCCGCGAGGGCCGGGGCGAGGGTCAGGATCAGGGCGGCCGCGATCGCCGTGCCCCGTCCCGCGGCTCGCGGGCCCTCTGTCGCTGTACCCCGCCTGAGGTCGCTGCCGAGAACCATCTGGCTCACCACCGGGTGTCGGTCCGGGCCATGTGCGCCCGGTGCTTTCAGGGTCAGCTTCCACAGGGCATAGTGCAAGCGATCGCCGGACTTGAACAGGCAGCCAGGCACACAGCCGAACCGACGTGTGGGAGCCAGCGATGCGTACCAGCCGACTGCGGACCGTGCATCCCGTCCTGTGGACCGGCTGGGCCGCGCTGGCCGCGGGCGCGGTGCTGTGCGTCGTCGGCTGGTACGGCGTCTCCGGTGAGCGCTTCGCGGAACGGCAGTTGCCCTATCTCGCCTCCTGCACGGTCCCCGGCGCGGCACTGATCGTCTCCGGGGCGGTGCTGCTGGCCCACGGCCGGGGCTCGATCGCCGCCGCGCGCGTGGAGGAGCTGTACGGCCTGCTGGTGCCCGCCGAACCCGACGGCCCTCAGGGACGCACCGGGACCGGGCAGGCCTCCCTCGCGCCGCTCGCGGTCAGCGGCGAGCAGCTGATGGTGCCGGGCGGCACGCTGTGGCACCGCGCGGACTGCCCGCTGGTCGCGGGGAAGGCGGAGGCGGTCCCGGTGGACTCCAAGCTGGTGGCGAGCGGTGAACTGGGCCCCTGCCCGATCTGCGAGCCCACCGGGGAAACCGACTGAGCCCGGCCGATGTCCTCGCTGACGTACGACCTCACTCTCGCCGGCCTCTCGGTCGGCAGCGCGGCGGCGCTGACCGGGATCGGCCTGATCGTGACGTACCGCGCGACCGGCGTGCTCAACTTCGCGCACGGCGCGATCGCGATGGTGTGCGCGTACGTGCTGCGGCAGTGCGTGGTCGACTGGGGCTGGCCGCTGTGGCTCGGGGCCACGGTGACCCTGCTGGTGCTGGCGCCGGGGCTGGGGGTCGTACTGGAACGGTTCGTCTTCCGGCCGCTGGCCGTCCTCGGCGGCGACCCGGCGCAGACGCTGGTGGCGTCCATCGGGGTGTTCGTGCTGCTGGTGGGCGGGGCGGCGCTGCTGTGGGGGCAGGGGGCGCGGGAGGACGCGCCGGAGCTGGTCGCGGACGAGCCGTGGGGGCAGCTGGCTGTGGTGCTGGTGCTGGCCGCCGGGGTGGCGGCGGTGGTCCGCCGGACGCGGTTCGGGCAGGAGTTGCGGGCCGTGGTGGACGACCGGCAGCTCGCCGTGCTCGGCGGCATCGACGCGGACCGGGTCGCGGCGGCGGGCTGGGCGTTCGGCTCGTTCACGGCGGGTCTGACAGGCGTTCTGCTGGCGCCGTACGTACGTCTCGACCCGTACGGGCTGCCATTGCTCGTGATGGAGGTCGTGGCGGTCGCGGTGGCCGCGCGGATGCGGAGC
>KL569306.1:0-2903 GCA_000715635.1 Streptomyces violaceus
CCCCGACCCACCACCCGGCGGGTAGGCGCTACGCGCGCCCACCCGCTCGGGTGCGTTGCCTCAGTCCTTGATTTCGCAGATGGCCGCGCCGGACGTGACCGACGCGCCGATTTCCGCGCTCAGGCCCTTGATCGTGCCCGACCTGTGGGCGTTCAGGGGCTGCTCCATCTTCATCGCCTCGAGGACGACGACCAGGTCGCCCTCCTTGACCTCCTGGCCCTCCTCGACGGCCACCTTGACGATGGTGCCCTGCATGGGGGAGGCGAGGGTGTCGCCGGAGGCGACGGGGCCCGACTTCTTCGCCGCGCGGCGCTTGGGCTTGGCGCCCGCCGCCAGGCCCGTACGAGCCAGGGACATGCCCAGCGAGGCCGGGAGGGAGACCTCCAGGCGCTTGCCGCCGACCTCGACGACGACCGTCTCGCGGTCCAGCTCCTCCTCCGACTCCGTGGCGTCGGCCGGCGCCGCGAAGGGCTTGATCTCGTTGACGAACTCCGTCTCGATCCAGCGCGTGTGGACCGTGAACGGGTCGGACGAGCCGGTGAGCTCGGGGGCGAACGCCGGGTCCTTCACCACCGCACGGTGGAACGGGATCGCCGTCGCCATGCCCTCGACCTGGAACTCCTCCAGCGCGCGGGCGGCCCGCTGCAGAGCCTCCGCGCGGGTGCGGCCGGTGACGATCAGCTTCGCCAGCAGGGAGTCCCATGCCGGACCGATGACCGAGCCGGACTCCACGCCCGCGTCCAGGCGGACACCCGGGCCGGACGGCGGGGCGAACGTCGTGACCGTGCCGGGGGCCGGGAGGAAGTTGCGGCCCGGGTCCTCGCCGTTGATGCGGAACTCGAAGGAGTGGCCGCGCAGCGCCGGGTCGTCGTAGCCGAGGACCTCGCCGTCGGCGATGCGGAACATCTCGCGGACCAGGTCGATGCCGGCGACCTCCTCGGTGACCGGGTGCTCCACCTGGAGACGGGTGTTGACCTCGAGGAAGGAGATCGTGCCGTCGAGGCCGACGAGGAACTCGACCGTGCCCGCGCCGACGTAGCCGGCCTCCTTCAGGATCGCCTTGGAGGCCGAGTACAGCTCCTCCACCTGCGCGTCGGACAGGAAGGGGGCGGGGGCCTCCTCGACCAGCTTCTGGTGCCGGCGCTGGAGCGAGCAGTCACGGGTGGAGACCACGACGACGTTGCCGTGCTGGTCGGCCAGGCACTGGGTCTCCACGTGCCGCGGCTTGTCCAGATAGCGCTCGACGAAGCACTCGCCACGCCCGAAGGCGGCGACCGCCTCGCGCACCGCCGAGTCGTACAGCTCAGGCACCTCTTCGAGCGTGCGCGCGACCTTCAGGCCGCGACCGCCGCCGCCGAAGGCCGCCTTGATGGCGATCGGCAGACCGTGCTGCTCGGCGAAGGCGACGACCTCGTCGGCACCGGAGACCGGGTCGGGCGTGCCCGCCACCAGCGGAGCGCCCGCGCGCTGCGCGATGTGCCGGGCGGCGACCTTGTCGCCGAGGTCGCGGATGGCCTGCGGGGGCGGGCCGATCCAGATCAGGTCCGCGTCCAGGACCGCCTGCGCGAAGTCCGCGTTCTCGGAGAGAAAGCCGTAGCCGGGATGGATGGCGTCCGCGCCCGACTCCCGAGCGGCCTTCAGCACCTTCTCGATGTCGAGATAGCTGGTGCCCGGGGTGTCACCGCCCAGGGCGAACGCCTCATCCGCGGCGCGGACATGCAGAGCGTCCCGATCCGGGTCGGCGTAGACGGCCACGCTCGCGATGCCGGCATCCCGGCAGGCCCGGGCCACGCGGACAGCGATTTCGCCACGGTTGGCGATGAGCACCTTGCGCACGATGAGGCTCCCTCCTTGAAACAAGCCGAGTTTAGGGACTGCCGACACGGCACTTCGACCCGTCCCCAGTGGTGAGCTTGCCCACACGGAGCGTGATGCGAGGCTCGCTCGACCCGCGAAATCCCTTGTCGCACCGCGGTACGCAGCACTCCTTCGGGAAACCCTAGCCGTCCTCTGTGGTCAAGGTCTCTGTCATCACGTGCTGCGGGCCACTCCGTTTCTTTGTGGAGTCCCTACGAATGGCCCAATGATTCTTTGCCCGCCGCGGAACCCTTGTCCCAGGGTTTACCTGTCAGTAGCGTTCGCGATGTCTCGAACGTACTAGGGGTAAGAGGTGGGCCCGGTGGTGCGCAGGCCGGTGGCATGGGTCGTGGCGTTGGTGCTGTTCGTCGAGGCGTTCGGCATCGCCGCGCTGAACTGGTTCCTCGGGGTCGTCGTCGACCGGCAGGACATGTCCCTGGCCGGGCTCGATCCGCACATGATGTCGGTGTCGTCGAAGATCGGCGGGATCGCCTTCGGCCTCTACTTCGCGCTGTGCGGCCTGGTCGCCCTGCTCGTGGCGCTGCGGGACCGCCCCCCGGCGGGCCTCGGGCGGGTGCTGCTGATCAGCGCGGCGGTCGTGCACGGGCTGCTCGGCGCCTTCACCTGGGGGCTCGTCGGCTGGCCCGCGTTCCTCTTCATGATGCTGGTGCTCGGCCTGATCGTCCTGCTGCTGATGACGTACGACCGCCCGGCCGAGCCCGCCGACGCCGCGCCCCGGGCCGGGACCGGCGGCGACGGTTCCCCGGTCACCGCTCCGCCGGCGCCCACAACTCCGTGATGCCCACGCCCAGGTCGGCGAGGAGCCGCCGGACCAGGGGCAGGCTGATGCCGATCACGTTGCCGTGGTCGCCGTCGATGCCGTCGATGAACGGGGCCGAGCGGCCGTCCAGGGTGAACGCCCCGGCGACGTAGAGCGGTTCGCCGGAGGTGACGTAGGCGGCGATCTCCTCGTCGGTGGGGTCGCCGAAGTGGACGACGGTGGACGCGGTGGCGGAGACGTAGCGGCCGGTGAGCGTGTCGTAGAC
>KL569306.1:3067-3839 GCA_000715635.1 Streptomyces violaceus
CAGAGATGTGTATAAGAGACAGGTCTGGAGGGTGCCGGCGCGGCCGCGCATCGACTTCCAGCGTGCGGTGGCCTCCTCGGCGTCAGCGGGCTTGCCGAGGGCCTGGCCGTCCAGGTCGAGCACCGAGTCGCAGCCGATCACGAGCGCGCCCTTGGTCTCCGGCCGGGCCGCCACGACGGAGGCCTTCGCCTCGGCGAGGGCGAGCGCCAGCTCGGCGGGGGTGGGGGCGGTGATGGCGTCCTCGTCGACGCCGCTCACGATCACCTCGGGGGTGAGTCCGGCCTGGCGGAGCAGTCCGAGCCGGGCGGGGGACTGGGAGGCGAGGACGAGTCGCCTGCGGCGCTGAGCGGTCATGCCATCAGGTTAGTCACCTGAGCGAGGCCGACTCACCTCACTCCGATCACGATCATCGCAAGCACCATGGCCAAGGCCAGGAGAACGCTCAGTCGCCGCAGCATGTCCTGCATGTCACGCAGTTCTTCGGGCGGTTCGTTCTCGGGGTCGGACCACAGCATGGCACCAGCGTGCGGCTTGGCAGGGCGGGGCGCCTGAGTAGGGATACTCAAATCGGCGCCCCGCGTTGCCGCGCAGTGCGCGGTTCCCCGCGCCCCTGAAGAAGCGGATCTCACCCCGGCCAGTAGGTGCGGCCCCACGCCGTCGGCCCCGGCTGGGGCAGGCGGTGGGACGCGATGCGGGACGGGTCGGACCAGGAGTCGCGAGGGGCGGGTGCGCCGGGCGGTGTGTCGGTCGCCGCCGCGGCGCGGGCCCTGAC
>KL569306.1:4052-6428 GCA_000715635.1 Streptomyces violaceus
GGGCCCTGACCACCGCCAGTGCGGCGGCCAGCTCCTCCGGGGTCGGGTTGCCCCGTACGACCTTGATCGTCATGTGGGCCTCCTGGGCTCGCTGAGGGCTAGAGGGGGATGTTGCCGTGCTTCTTCGGAGGCAGGGATTCCCGCTTCGTACGCAGTTGACGCAGACCCCGTACGACGTGGCAGCGGGTGTCGGACGGCATGATCACCGCGTCGACGTAGCCGCGCTCGGCCGCGACGTAGGGGTTGAGCAGGGCGTCCTCGTACTCCTGGATCAGCCGGGCCCGGACCGCCTCGAGATCCTCACCGTTCGCCTCCGCCTCGGCGATCGTGCGGCGGTGCAGGATGTTGACCGCGCCCTGGGCGCCCATGACGGCGATCTGGGCGGTGGGCCAGGCGAGGTTGAGGTCGGCGCCCAGGTGCTTGGAGCCCATGACGTCGTAGGCGCCGCCGAAGGCCTTGCGCGTGATGACCGTGATGAGCGGGACGGTGGCCTCGGCGTAGGCGTAGATCAGCTTGGCGCCGCGGCGGATGATGCCGTCGTGCTCCTGGTCGACGCCGGGCAGGAAGCCGGGGACGTCCACGAAGGTGATGACCGGGACGTTGAAGGCGTCGCAGGTGCGTACGAAGCGGGCCGCCTTCTCGGAGGCGGTGATGTCGAGGCAGCCGGCGAACTGCATCGGCTGGTTGGCGACGATGCCGACCGGGTGGCCCTCGACCCGGCCGAAGCCGGTGACGATGTTCGGCGCGTACAGCGGCTGCGTCTCGAAGAACTCGGCGTCGTCCAGGATGTGCTCGATCACCGCGTGCATGTCGTACGGCTGGTTCGCGCTGTCCGGGACGATGGCGTCCAGCTCGCGGTCCTCGTCGGTGATGTCGAGGTCGGCCTCCTCCGCGAAGACCGGCGGCTCGGAGAGGTTGTTGGACGGCAGGTACGACAGCAGCTGCTTGACGTACTCGATGGCGTCCTTCTCGTCCCCGGCCATGTGGTGGGCCACGCCCGAGGTCGCGTTGTGGGTGCGGGCTCCGCCGAGCTCCTCGAAGCCGACGTCCTCGCCGGTGACCGTCTTGATGACGTCGGGCCCGGTGATGAACATGTGCGAGGTCTGGTCGACCATGACCGTGAAGTCGGTGATGGCCGGGGAGTAGACGGCCCCGCCCGCACACGGGCCGACGACCAGGCTGATCTGCGGGATCACGCCGGAGGCGTGGGTGTTGCGGCGGAAGATCTCGCCGTAGGCGCCGAGCGAGGCGACGCCCTCCTGGATCCTGGCCCCGCCGGAGTCGTTGATGCCGATGACCGGGCAGCCGGTCTTCAGGGCGAAGTCCATGACCTTGACGATCTTCTGGCCGTAGACCTCGCCGAGCGCCCCGCCGAAGACCGTGAAGTCCTGCGAGAAGACGGCGACGGGACGGCCGTCGACGGTGCCGTACCCGGTGACGACGCCGTCGCCGTACGGGCGGTTCTTGTCCAGTCCGAAGTTGGTGGACCGGTGCCGGGCGAACTCGTCCAGCTCGACGAAGGAGGCTTCGTCCAGGAGGAGTTCGATCCGCTCACGGGCCGTCAGCTTGCCCTTGGCGTGCTGCTTCTCGACGGCGCGTGCGGAGCCGGCGTGCGTCGCTTCCTCGATGCGGCGCTGGAGATCCGCGAGCTTGCCCGCGGTCGTGTGAATGTCAGGCTGCTGCAGCTCTTCCGGCTCGGACATCGGGATGGGGCTCCCTGCCTGCTCAAAAGGGGGGACGGTTACTCATCCGTAGAGTAGTGCGGTGCCCTCGGGTCGGCAGTGCGGCGTTTACCACACCGCCCCTGCCTTCCCAGGAACGCCGATGAGATCTACGGAATCGGCGGCGCGGTGGCCGATGTGGCGCATACGATCAAGGCGTCGCGGCGGGACACGCCGGAGGGGCGACGCCACGGAGTGGCCGAGCGCCCGTGAACCTCAGCCCTTCCGGGCTGGAATCCGCTCCCTCTGCGGGATGGAGGGTGTCAAACCTAGGGTGGCTTGCATGAACAAGCCGCCAGGTGCAGATGGAAACCCGCCCAACCCGCCCAACGGGCCCCGTGAGCCGAGGTCGAGCCGATGGTCCGACCTCGACCGCCCGCCCCTCAATGTCACCGCCCTGCGCCGGGGGCTCGTGCGGGAGGGAGGGCTGTGGTCGGAGGTGGACGTGGTGCAGCGCACCGGCTCCACCAACTCCGACCTCGTGGCCCGGGCGGCCGAGGGCAGGGCCGTCGAGGGCGCGGTGCTCGTCGCCGAGGAGCAGACCGCCGCGCGCGGCCGCCTCGACCGGCAGTGGACGGCACCGGCCCGTTCCGGCCTCTTCTTCTCCGTGCTGCTCACGCCGAGCGAGGTGCCGGTGGCGCGGTGGGGGTGGCTA
>KL569306.1:6623-7175 GCA_000715635.1 Streptomyces violaceus
GTGTATAAGAGACAGCTGCTCACGGGCGTGGCGGTGGCGGCGGGGCTGTCGCGGGCGGCGGGTGTCGACACGGCCCTGAAGTGGCCGAACGACGTGCTGGTCACGGTGCGGGGCGAGGAACGCAAGGCGGGGGGGATCCTCGCCGAGCGGGCCGGTGACGACGGGGTCGTGATCGGGGTCGGCATCAATGTCTCGCTGAAGGAGAACGAGCTGCCGGTGCCCACGGCGGGGTCGCTGGCGCTGGCCGAAGCCGTGAGTACGGATCGGGATCCGCTGTTGCGGGGGGTGCTTCGTTCTCTGGAGGAGTGGTACGGGAAGTGGCGTGCCGCCGGGGGTGACCCGGGGGTGAGCGGGTTGCAGGAGGCGTACGCGGCGGGGTGCGCGACGCTCGGGCGGACCGTGCGGGCGGAGTTGCCGGGGGATCGGGGCGTGGTGGGGGAAGCGGTGGCTGTGGACGGGGACGGGCGGTTGGTGCTGGCTACGGAGGACGGGGTGCAGGAGCCGGTCGGTGCCGGGGACATCGTGCACCTGAGGCCGGTCTGAGCTGAGGCG
>KL569307.1:0-647 GCA_000715635.1 Streptomyces violaceus
GGCGGTTGACTGCGCGCAGGCGTGTTCTGGCGCACTTGAGTGGGTGTCCGGGCCGCCGCGGGGGGGGCGACCTCATGGGGGTGAACGAAGGTTCCTTGGTCGAATGTGGATCCGGGCGTGCCATTCGGCGCTGTTCATGAGGCTGTGCCGGCCTCCGGCGCGGACGGGGACAGCTTGACCACCAGGTGGCCCTCGGCGGTGCCCTTGGCGATGAACGCGCCCGTCTCGGCGGAGAGTTTCACCCCGAACTCGATCTCCACACCGTCGGGCTTCAGCGAGCCGTCCCGGAAGACGCGCAGCGCGGACTCCGCTGCGGCGCGCACTCCGTCCAGGGCGCCCTCGAAGGTACGGGTCGCCTGGACCGTACCGTCGCCACGGGAGACCAGGCGGGAGCCGGAGCGCTCCTCCACCCCTCGACCGCGACCACGGCACCGTCACCGGTCCTGAATTCGACCAGCCCGTCCACGGCACCCCAGTCGTCCCATCTGCACTGAGCATTTCCGTTGTACGGAAGGTGCTTGATGTTGCGTGGGGCATCCACCGGACTCACGGTTGTACGGTCCCCCGGATCACCCCCAGCTCCACCAGATCCTGCGGCCGGATGCGGAGCTGGTCCGCCGTCGGCTCCACCCCTGTCTCTTATACAC
>KL569307.1:842-1363 GCA_000715635.1 Streptomyces violaceus
GCTCCACCTCGCGCGGCGGCCGCTTGAGGATGGCCGCGGCGAGCTCCGGGGCGATCACCGAGAAGTAACTGTCGGCAGTGGCCCAGGTGTTGCCGGGCGCGGCCAGGGCCAGCGCTCCGCCGGAGCCGCCCTCGCCGATCACCAGCGTCGTCACCGGCGTACGGGCGCCCGCCACCGCCACGAACAGGTCGGCGATCGCCGCTCCCGCGCCCTGCCGCTCCGCCTCGGCGTCGTTGGCGGCGCCCGGGGTGTCGACGAGGGTCAGCACCGGGATGCCGAGCCGGTCCGCGAGGCGGATCAGACGGGCGGCTGTGCGGTAGCCGGCGGGGCGGGTCGCGGTCCCGGTCTGCGCCGCGTACGCGACCGTACGGCCCTCGTGCTCGCCGAACCCGCACAGCATGCCGTCCGGGTCGGTGCCGCCGCAGCGGTCGCCGCTGATCGCGACCCGGTGGGTGAAGTAGGCGTCCAGGTAGGCGGCGGCGCGCGGGCGCCGGGGCGAGCGGGCCCGCCGGACGGCGTCC
>KL569307.1:1527-4411 GCA_000715635.1 Streptomyces violaceus
CGGCGTCCCAGCCGGTGCCGGGCAGGCCCGCGCTGTCGCCGAGGGGTTCCGGCGGCGGGGCGGGCGTGCCGGACGGGGACGTCAGCAGCGGCAGCCACCGCGCCAGCGCCTCGCGCAGCTCCTCCGGCCGGACGACCGCGTCCACCGCCCCCGCCGCCAGCTGCGCCTCGGCCGTGTAGGCCGCCGGGTCCGCGTCCGCCGGCCGCACCCGGGAGCCGGCGAAGCCGATCTGCGCCCCGGGCAGCGCGAGGACCACGTCGGCGCCCGCGCCCAGGGTGGCCCAGCCGCCCCCGGTCGTCGGGTCGCGCATCACGGCGACCTGGGCCAGCCCGGCCTCCCTGGTGAGCGCCGACTGGCGGGCCACCCGCTGGAGCTGGGTCAGCGCGAGCATGCCCTCCTGCATCCGGCTGCCGCCGGTCGCGACCAGCGGCACGACCGGGAGGCGGTGCTCACGGGCGTACGTGTACGCCGCCTCCAGCAGGTCGCCGGTGCGCTCGCCGAGGGAGCCGCCGAGGAAGCCGAACTCGAACGCGATCAGCACGGCCCGGGCGCCGCCGATCCGGGCGGTGCCCCAGACCACGGACTCCTGCTCGCCGGTGCGTTCGGCGGCACGGGCGCGGGAGGCGTCGTAGCCCGGCCACGCGAGCGGGCCGTCAGGCCTGGGGTCCCTTATGGATCCGGGGAGTTCGGCGAAGGTGGAGTCGTCGGCGACGAGGGCGGCGATCTCGCGGGCGGAGTGCCGGTCACTCATGGGTCAGCGCCCGCTTCATGATCTTCCCCATGTCGTTGCGGGGCAGCGCGTTCAGGTGGTGGACGACCCGCGGGCGCTTGTGCGGTGCGAGGCGCTGGGCCACGTGATCGGCCAACTCGGCCAGGGCGGGCGGTGACTGGGGATCCGCGGGCACGATCCATGCCACGATCCGCTCGCCCAGGTCGGGGTCCGGCTCCCCGGTGACCGCGGCCTCCCGCACCCCCGGGTGTTCGAGGAGCGCGTTCTCGATCTCACCGGCCCCGATCTTGTAACCGCCGCTCTTGATCAGGTCGGTGGCCTTGCGGCCGACGATCCGGACATAGCCGTCGGGGTCGCGCACCGCCATGTCGCCGGTGCGGAACCAGCCGTCGGCGGTGAAGGCGGCGGCGGTGGCGTCGGGACGGTTGAGGTACTCGGTGAACAGGTTCGGGCCGCGCACCTGGATCTCGCCGACGGTCTCCCCGTCGTACGCGGAGACCTCCGAGCCGTCCTCCTCGACCAGCCGCAGCTCCACGCCCGGCAGCGGCACGCCGACCGTGCCCGGGCGGGCCTCGCCGTCGGCGCGGACGCTGGTGTTCATCAGCGTCTCCGTCATGCCGTAGCGCTCGATCACCCGCCGTCCCGTCGCGGTCGCGATCCGCCCGTGGTCGTGCACGGGCAGCGCGGCCGAACCGGAGACCAGCAGCCGCGCCCCGGTCAGCGCCTTCACCAGATCCGGGTCACTGGTCACCGCCTCCGCGATCCGGTGGTACATCGTCGGCACGCCGAACAGCATGGTCGCGCCGCCGGCCAGCTCACGGGCCACGCCCTGGGTGCTGAACCGGCCCAGGTGCCGGACCGACCCGCCGCGCCGCAGCGGGCCGAGCGTGCCCAGGACCAGGCCGTGCACATGGAACAGCGGCAGTCCGTGGACGAGGACGTCGTCTCCGGTCCACTGCCAGGCGTCGGCCAGCGCGTCCAGGGTCGAGGCGATCGCCCGGCGCGGGATGACGGCACCTTTGGGCGGGCCGGTGGTGCCGGAGGTGTAGACGACCAGGGCCGGGTCGGCGTCGTCGGCGTGGTCCTCGGGGACGGGACCGGTGGCGTGCACATCGACGTCGAGGCGGGGCAGGTCCCCTACGGGGGAGGGGAGTTGGTCCTCCGGGGCCGTGAGCACCAGGTCGGGGGCGCTGTCGGACAGGATGTGCCCGAGTTCCTTCTCGCCCGACTTCGGGTTGAGCGGCACGGCGGGCACGCCGGCCAGCAGCGCGGCGACGACGGCGACGGCGGTCTCCATCGTGGGCGTCGCCCAGACGGCGACCCTTCGGGCACTCCGGATGTGTCCGGCCGTCGCACCGGCCGCGGCGGCGAGTTCTCCGTACGTCAGTGAACGCTCGCCGAACCGCAGGGCGGGCCCGTCGGCAGGGCCGCTGGTCAGGGCCGGGAAGAGAGAGGTCACGCGTCACATCTCCTTAGCTTTTGCATGTCCACGGGGCGTCGGCCGGCTATCCCCAGCCGGGCACGACCATCACCAGCCACGCCGCCGCCGGTACGACCGCCACCACGATCCCTCCGTACACCATCAGCTGCCGGAAGAAACGCTCGCGGTCGACGTCCGGAGCGGCGGCCAGGACCAGGGCGCCGTTCGTGGAGAACGGGCTCACGTCCACGACGGTCGCCGATACGGCGAGTGCGGCGACCATGCCGATCGCGCCGATCTCGCCTCGCTCCAGGAAGGGGACGGCCAGGGGGATCAGTGCGCCCATGATTCCCACGGAGGAGGCGAACGCCGAGACGAGCGCGCCGATGTAGCAGAGCAGGACGGCGGCGAGGAGGGGGATGCCGATGCCGCCGACGCCCTCGCCGGCCCAGGTGATGGTGCCCATTTCGTCGAGGACGCCTACGTAGGTGAGGACGCCGCAGATGAGGAGGACGGTGGGCCATGCGATCTGGCCTGTGGCCTTGCGGCTGTCGTCCGGCCAGGCGGTGCTCAGGATGACGGCCAGGGTGATGGCCGTGAGGCCTGCGTCCAGGTCGAAGACGAGGACGGCGACCACTAGGGCGAGGAGGGAGGTGAGGGTGGCTATGCGGGAGGGGGTGAGGTTGGTGGTTTCCTCGCTCAGCGTGGGGGTTGCTGTGGGGGCGGTCCGCAGC
>KL569307.1:4685-5991 GCA_000715635.1 Streptomyces violaceus
CCCGTGCCGCCCCAGCGGCACGATTGCCCGCAGCTGGGGCGCTCTCGTCCACCGCCCCTTGCGCCCACAGGTTCAGCCCTCCGAAGAGGACGAATACCACCGCGGCGATGACCAGGTTGGCGGCCAGGGAGGCCAGGAAGAGGACGAGCTCGTTGCCGGGGAGGTTCTCGCGCTCGACGATGCCGTTGACGATCGAGCCGTAGATGCTGATCGGGGAGAAGCCGCCGGCCTGGGCGCCGTGCACCACCATCGCGCCCATCAGGAGCGGGCTGATCCCGTATCGCGTCGCGAAGCTCAGTGCGATCGGGGCGACGATCGCGACCGCGGCCGGGCTGACCGCGCCGATCGCCGTGAGCGCGCCGGTCAGCGCGAACATCACCCAGGGGATGAGCGCCACCCGACCCCGCACGAGGCGGACGGCGGCGTGCACCAGCCAGTCGGTGGTGCCGTTGGCGCGGGCGATCGCGAAGAGGTACGTGACACCGACCAGGACGACGAACAGGTCACCGGGGAAGCCGGCGAAGATGCCGTCCGCGTCGAGATCGGCGACGAGACCGCCGACCCCGAAGGCCGCGGCGAAGGCGAGCGCGCCCATGTTGACGGAACGGGTGGTGGCGATGACGAACACCACGACGAGGACGAGGATCGAGATCAGTTCGGGGGACATACGGGCTCCCGTCGTTGGGCCCCGGAGCGGCTGGGAGCACCTGGGAGTGGCCGAGTGGCTGAGCCACTTTGAGGTGCGTTGGCTGAAAGAGTGGGTGCGGCCCGGGCGCCCGTCAAGGGGTCGCGCGAGAATTGGTTCAGCCACTCGGCCATGGGGAAGGCCGGTGTTACGCTCCCGGCGAGAGGGGGACTCCGTGACCGACGCCCTGCGCCCCATGACGAAACAGCGCCTCTACGAACAGGTGCTGGAGCGGCTGCGCCAGTACGTCGTCGAGGGCGGGCTGCGCGCCGGCGACCGGCTGCCGCCCGAGCGTGATCTCGCCCAGCGGCTCGGGGTCAGCCGGGCCTCGGTGAAGCAGGCGATCGTGGTGCTGGAGGTCCAGGGCCTGGTGGAGGCCCGGCACGGGGGCGGTACGTACCTCGTGCGGGACAGTCTCGACACCGAGCCCGTGGAGCGGATGGTCGAACGCCGCCGGCGCCTCCCGGATGTCCTGGAGGCCCGGGAGGCGCTGGAGACGAAGCTCGCCGAACTGGCCGCCGAGCGGCGCACGGAGGACGACCTGGCGGCGATGCGCTCGGCTCTCGCGCACATGGCGGAGGAGATCGAGGCGGACGGTCATGGTGCTGTCTCTTATACACA
>KL569307.1:6175-7417 GCA_000715635.1 Streptomyces violaceus
GGGCGCCCGCCTGTTCCACGCGGCCGTGACGGCGGCGGCCCACAGCAGTCTGCTCGCGGAGTTCATGCGCTCCATCGCCGAGCAGATCGCCGAGAGCCGCACCGAGTCCCTCCGCCAGCCCGGCCGCCCGTCCCGCTCCCTCTCCCAGCACCAGGCCATCCTCGACGCGATCGCCGCGGAGCAGCCCCGCCAGGCGGCCACGGCCATGCGTCGCCATGTCCGCACGGTGGCGAAGGTACGGCTGCTGGACTGGGAGCCGGGCGAGGACGAGTAGGCGTCAGGCGGACCCGGTGGTACCGGGCGGCACGAAGCGCCGGTGTGCCGGGGCGAAGTGGACCTCGGGCTGACCGGGGAGCCCGACCTCCTTCACGGCCGGGGCGAGCCGATCGGCGAAGAAGCGCTCGAAGTCCGCTTCGGCGTTCCACACGTCGGTCACGTGCAGGACGCCCGCCTCGAACCAGGCCACGTGCAGGACGAGCCCGTCCGGAGCCTGCTCCTCCCAACGCACCGTGTCCCGCATCGCGTCGTACTGCTCGGGCGTCACCCCGGTCCAGCGCAAGGACAGCACAGCAGCCATGGGAATCCCTTCCTCTGTTCGGTGTCCTCCTCGCTCAGTAGACCGGGCCGGGCTCGGTCATGGCCCCTGGTTCTGGGCCGTCCGGGTCACGCCGCCACCACGTCCGCCACCACACAGCTGACGTTGTCCGGTCCGCCGGCCTTGTTCGCCGCGCCGACCAGGGCCATGACCGTCTCGTCCGGGCCGATCGGCGAGGTGAGCAGGTCGTGGATGCGGTCCTCGGGGACCACACTCGACAGGCCGTCGGAGCACAGCAGATAGCGGTCGCCCGGGTGGGTGTCGTGCAGGCGGAGGTCCGGGACCACAGTGGCCCCGCCGCCCGTCAGGGCCTTCAGGAGGAGGGCTCGCTGGGGGTGGGAGACGGCCTCCTCGGCGGTCAGACGTCCCTCGTCGATCATCGACTGGACGACCGTGTGGTCGTGGGTGATGAGGAACAGTTCGCCGTCGCGCAGCAGATAGGCGCGAGAGTCGCCGATGTGCACCAGGGCCAGCCGCGAGCCCGTCCACAGCAGGGCGGTCAGGGTCGTGCCGTCGTCGGCGCCGCCGGCCACGTCCTGGACGGCCTGGGCCGCGCCCCGCACCGCGTCTTCCAGGAGGTTGAGGACCCCGCCGGCCGGGGTCTCGTCTCTTATACACATCTCTGAGCGGGCTGGCAAGGCAGACCG
>KL569307.1:7692-7957 GCA_000715635.1 Streptomyces violaceus
GAGCAGCCGGGTGCCCGCGTAGGCGGTGTCCTGGTTGGCGGGGCGGACGCGTCCGGTGTCCGAGTGTGCGGAGTAACGCAGTTCCAGCATGGTGGTGTCCTTTCCTGGCTCTCGCGAGTCCGTCGTCAGGTGATCGACCAGGAACGCGGCGAGGTCCCGCCGTACCGCCGTCTCCGCCTCGACCCGCGCCCAGTAGGCGCGGATCTCCCGGGCGGCGGCCGTCGAGTCGCGGTCGTACAGCCGGCCCACCTGGCGTATCTCGGCC
>KL569307.1:8175-9350 GCA_000715635.1 Streptomyces violaceus
CCCCCAGCCGGGCCTGCTCCAGCTGGGCCACCGCGTAGTACCGGTATCCCGTGTCGGGGTCCACCCGGGCCGGACGCAGCAGGTCCAGCTCGTCGTACAGGCGCAGTGCCTTAGGCGAGAGCCGGCACGCTTTCGCGAACGCGCCGATCGTCAGCATGTCCATGCGTCCCCCCGCCTTCCTCGCGCTCGTCACGCTCGTCGCGCTTCTCGGTTCCGCCACCGATGCTGGGGCTTCACCAAAGGTGAAGGTCAAACAGGGTGTCGTGGTTCCTTCCGGGATTGTTAGCCTGCGCCGGACCGGGTTTCGATCGTCCGTACGAGAATGGAGTCGCCGTGGCCGGGATACCGCGCATCGCGCTCGTCACCTACGACCCCGGCGGCGAGGTGAGCAAGGACCGGGATCTGCCGGTGCTGGCGGACGCGCTGCGGGAGGCCGGGGCCGAGGCCGCCGTCGTCCACTGGGACGACCCCGAAGTGGACTGGGCCGGGTTCGGCCTCGTCGTCATACGGTCCACGTGGGACTACAGCTGGCGGGCCGAGGAGTTCACGGCGTGGGCCGAGCGGTGCGCGAAGGTGACACGGCTCGCCAATCCGGTGGACATCGTGCGGTGGAACGCCGACAAGAGGTATCTGGGCCGGCTCGCTGAGGCCGGGGTGCCGACCGTGCCCACCCGCTACTTCGCGCCCGGTGACCCCGTCGACCTGCCCGACGACCACGAGTACGTCGTGAAGCCCACCTCCGGCGCCGGCGCCCGGTACGCCGCCCGCTATCCGGCCGGGGAGCGGGACGCCGCCTCGCGCCAGGTCGAGCGGATGCACGCCGAGGGCTTCACCGTCATGCTGCAGCCCTATCTGACCAGCATCGACACGCACGGCGAGCGGGCCTTGCAGTTCTACGGCGGACGTCTGCTGCACGCCAGCCGCAAGGGCGCCGTCCTCGCGCCGGGTACCCCGTACGACGCCGACAAGATCGCCCACCCGGATCTCCAGCCCTGGGAGCCGGCCCCCGCCGAACGGGCCGTCGCCGAGCGGGCCCTGGCCGCCGTGCCCGGTGGCCGGGAGCTGCTGTACGCGCGCGTGGACCTCGTCACCGGGCCGGACGGGGAGCCGTGCGTGATGGAACTGGAGCTGATCGAGCCGAATCTGTTCCTGTGCTGTCTCTTATACACATCTCT
>KL569307.1:9542-10388 GCA_000715635.1 Streptomyces violaceus
CCCGGATTCCGTGCCCAGGGTGGTGGAGGCGGTTCTCACCGCCGCCGGCTGATCGCGGCGACGCGTGGGGCATACGTCCCACGGTGAGGCTTTTGGTGTACTGGTGGGGCCATGCCCTCCGAGCGACGGTCCTGGGCACCGCTGCTGGCGGTGTGTGCCGGGTACTTCATGGTGATCCTGGATGTGACGGTCATCAATGTCGCCGTGCCGGTGATCGGGCGGGAGCTGTCGGCCTCGCTGACCGGCATCCAGTGGATCACCGACGGGTACACCCTGGTCTTCGCCGGGTTCCTGCTGACGGGCGGAGCGCTGGGGGACCGGCTGGGCAACCGGCGGGTGTTCTGTTCGGGCGTGGCGGTGTTCACCGTGTCCTCCGCCGCGTGCGCGCTGGCGCCCAGTGCCCCGTTCCTTGTGGTGGCCCGGCTGGTGGAGGGGCTCGGGGCGGCGCTGATCGTGCCCGGTTCCCTGGCTCTGCTCCAGCAGGCCTACCCCGAGAAGGCCGTACGCTCGCGGGCCTTCGGGCTGTGGGGCTCGATGGCGGGCATCGCGGCCTCCGCCGGGCCGCTGCTGGGCGGGCTGCTCGTCTCCACGGTGGGCTGGCGCTGGGTGTTCCTCATCAACCTGCCGGTCGGCGCGGCCTGCCTGGCGCTGACCCTGCGGCACGTCGGCCGCTCGCCCCGGCGCGCCGACCGGCCCCTGGACCGGCCGGCGCAGTGCGCGGTCGTGGCGGCGGTGGCCCTGCTGACGGGGGCGCTCAACGAGGCCGGACGGCGCGGCTGGTCCGACCCGGCCGTGCTCGCCGGGCTGGGCCTGGCCGTACTGGCCGCCGCGGCCTTCGCGCTGCGC
>KL569307.1:10554-12284 GCA_000715635.1 Streptomyces violaceus
CCTTCGCGCTGCGCGAGCGGCTGGCCCGCTCCCCGGTGCTGCCCCTCGGCCTGCTGCGCTCCCGCGCCATGAGCGGCGGAGCCGTCATCGGCCTGCTGTTCAACTTCGGTTTCTACGGCATGGTGTTCACCGCCAGTCTGGAGTTCCAGCACCAGCGCGGCTTCAGCGCCCTCGGCACCGGGCTCGCGCTGTTCCCGGCGGTGGCGATGACCATGTTCGCCTCCGTCCTGTCCGGCCGGCTGACCCGCCGCACCGGGGATCGTCCGCTGGTGGTCTCCGGCATGCTCCTGGCCGCACTCGGGCTGGCCGGCTGGGCCGCGGCGGGCGCCGACCCCGCCTACGCGCTGCTGGTGCTCCCGATGATGGCCGCGGGATTCGGTACGTCCTTCGCCCTCACCGGCTCGACCGCCACCGTGATGGGTGCCGCCCCGGAGGCGTACTCGGGGGCCGCCTCCGCCCTGTTCAACACCACCCGCCAGGTCGGCAGCGCCACCGGCGTGGCACTCGGCGGCAGCCTGCTCGCCTCGGCCGGCGACTACGGCACTGGCATCCGCACCAGCATGTTCCTCGGCGCGCTCGCCTATCTGGCCGCCGCGGTCCTCGCGTGGCGGTGCGTGCCCGCGAAAGGCGCGGCCCCGGGGCCGGAGCCCTTCAGCTCTGACGGCCGGTGACGGCCACCCGCTGCAACAGCCCCCACGTGAACTCCGCGACGACCTCCCGCCGCACCCCCGCCGCGTCCGGCGCCACGAACGCCAGCCCCCACCGGGTCGGCGCCGTGCCCTCCAGGGGACGGGCCGGGGCGAAGGCGCGGGCCGCCTCGTCGACCGTGCAGGACCAGGGGGCGAGATCGTCGAGGGTGTGCAGCTCGGGGCCCTTGGCGCCCGGGGCGCGGACCAGCCACTCGTTCCACACGGTGCCGTTCGGGGCGGTCAGGACCTCGAAGCGGAGGGCGGGCCAGAGCGGGACGGGCCACAGCCACGCCTCGCAGTCGAGGTCGCCGATCCGGCGGGCCGTACGGGACTCCGCTGCACCGAGGACCGACCGGTAGCGGGACAGGGGCGGGCGGGAGCGCGGGGAGCGGAGCATCGCCTGCCAGCGCTTGTTCGCCTCGCGCATGTCCACGAGGGAGACTCCCAGCTCGTGCCGGGCGTCCTCCACCAGGCCGGGGTTGTGGTCGGCCATACGGCGCAGCAGCACCAGCTGGAAATCGAGCGGTGTGAAGGGGCTAGCGGGGCGCTTTCCGGAAGGCATGGGAACCATCGTCGCCCACCGGGGCCTTGCCGGGGCGGCGGCCGTCGGGCAGGAAGAGCACCGAGTTGACGTAGCGCGGGCCCCTGAGGAGGGGGGAGGGCAGGACGCGGCGGAGCAGGCCGTGGGAGACGACGTAGGCGGCGTCGGCCTGGTGGTCCTCCAGGGGGAACTTGGCCAGCGGCACCCAGGTGTCGCCGGGCAGCACCCAGCCGTCGTAGCCCAGCAGGGCCAGGTAGGTCACCACCGGGGTGATCGGCTGGATGCGGGACTCCAGCTCCACGAACAGGGCCGGGCGGTCGCGGGCCAGCAGGCCCGTCGCCCCGCGCAGGACCGCCGGCTCGTTGCCGTCCACGTCGATCTTGATGAAGCCGACGTTGCGCAGCCCCAGTTCGTCCAGCGTGACGCAGGGGACGTCCAGCGCCCGGGCGTGGATGTCACGGCGGACCAGCGAGGACACGCCCCGGTCGCCCGAGTCGTCC
>KL569307.1:12405-12830 GCA_000715635.1 Streptomyces violaceus
GGCGAGCCGGGCCAGCTCCGGTTCGAACCGGGGATACAGGGCCCGGGCCGTCGCGGCCACCAGACGGGTGGGCAGGAGGGGAGCGAGGCGGGCTGCCAGGCTGGTCACGGTGCCATCCTCTTGAGGAGTTCCTCGTGCTCGTCGTCCGGCACCTGCTCGCCCGAGGACGGCAGCAGTTGCGGAATGCCGTCGAGGATCGGATAGCGGCGGCGCAGCCGCGGGTTGTACAGGGCCTCCTCCTGCTCGGCCTCCTCGGCCAGCAGATGCAGCGGGCCCTTGTCGAGCGGGCACGCCAGGATCTTCAGCAGTGGGTCGTCGGGCTTCATGGGGATGCCAACTCCTTGGCTGGGGCAGGCTCTTGGGGAGCGGAGTCGTGTTTGGGCATGGTCAGCAGTACGGCGACGGCCAGGGTCTGTCTCTTATAC
>KL569307.1:13089-14322 GCA_000715635.1 Streptomyces violaceus
TGGCTCGTCCGGCAGGGCCTCGCCGAACGACAGCGTGCCGAGCACCGCCGTGAACAGGCAGGTCACGGTCGTGCACACCGGTACGATCAGCGAGGCCCGGCAGCGCTGCAGCGCCGCCTGCGACATCACCAGGCCGAACACACCGGTGAACAGCAGCAGATACGGATACGGGGAGCTCAGCAGGTCCAGGACCGCACCACCGATCCCGCTGGTCGTGAGGTGGCTCGACACTCCCTTGATGGCCAGCGAGCTGACGCCGTACAGCAGGCCCACCGCCACGCCGTACTCGACGCCGGTCGTCGGACGCCGGTGCCGGTTGCGGGCGCGCCGCTCGGCGGAACCGTACAGCCACACCCCGGCCGCCAGCGACGGCACGCACACCAGCAGGATCAGCGGGTAGGGCGCCTCCTGGCTGACGGAGTCCGAGCCCTCGCGCAGGGACAGCACCACCATCAGCAGCGCGAGCAGGATCGCGCCCAGGGCGTACCGCTCCCGGCCGGTCGTCTCCTCGCCGAGCAGCCGGGCCGACAGCAGCACGAGCAGCACCAGGCCGGAGACGAAGATGCCCTGCGCGGCGGCGATCGGCAGCGTCCGGTACACGGCGAGTTGGGCGGCGAATCCGGCCGCGAGCGAGAGGGAACCGCCGATCCACAGTGGGCTGCCGAGCACCAGGCGCAGCAGCCGGGCGGGCTGCCGGATCGTTACTTCCGGCAGGGCGGCGAGCGCACGTTTCTCCAGGACGAATCCGGTGCTGTACAGGACGTTCGCCAGCAGGGCCGCGGCCACTCCCCACCACATGGGCTACGTCCTCCTGGCGTGCAGCAGCAGGATCGACGCCAGCGGTGGCCGGGCGCAGGCGAGCCGGTCCAGCGGGCGCAGCGGGCGCGGTACGCCGTGGAAGGGAGCGCCTTCGAGCCGTACGACCGTGAATCCGGACGCGGCGACGAACTCCCTGAGCGCGCGGGCGGTGTACAGGCGCAGGTGTCCCACGACCTCCTTGCCCGGGCGGCCGTGGATGCCGCGCAGGCTGACCTCCGAGAAGACCGGCTGCACACCGGCGAGCAGCAGGGCGCGGTTGTACCAGGCCGCCAGGTTCGGAGTGGACAGCATGAGATGCCCGCCGGGCCGCAGGATCCTGCGGATCTCGTCGAGCGCGGCGTCCGGATCGACGAGGTGCTCGATCACCTCGCTGAACAGCACGGCGTCGGCCGACTCGGAGCCGAACGGCAGCCC
>KL569307.1:14611-15580 GCA_000715635.1 Streptomyces violaceus
GTCGAGGACGGTGCGGGGGTGGTCGGTGGCCGGTCCCAGGGCCCGGGCCAGCATGCGCGCCTGGCGGAGGCTGCGCGGGGTGCCGGACGCCACCGGGACGGCGGGGTTCTCGTAGAAGTCGCGCAGGTCGCGGGGTGGGGATGCGGGGGTGGTGGTCGTCGTGGTCGTCGGCGTCACGGGGTCACCTCCGTGGTGTGCAGATAGTGCTCGAAGAGGTCGCGGAGGTGGGCGCCGTCGCCGTGGCTGAGCAGGGCCCGGGACCAGCGCAGGGCGAGGTGGAGGCGGCCGGCCGTGGAGGCGGTGGTGACGGTCAGTCCGCGCGGCATCCGGGCCGGGGCCGAGAACCAGACCGCGTGCGCGCGACCCGCCTCCTCGCCGAAGTCCAGCGGGTACGGGATGCGGCCGATGTTGCTGAGCAGGGTCGTCGACGTCCAGGGGGCGGCGGCCCTGCGCAGGCCGCGGGTGAGGGCGGCGCGGACGGCGACCGGGGCCCAGGGGGTGGTCAGGAGCGCGGCCCCGTGGCCCAGTTGGGGGCGGGGCAGGGCTTTCAGCGCGCGGGTTCGCTCCGCGGTCCGGCGGAGCAGGGTGGGCAGGTCGGCTTTCAACTCGCCTGGCGCGAAAGGTACTTCGACCAGGCGGGTGCCGTTGCCGATGGGCATCGTGGTGTCGCGGGGGCGGTCGTCCACGGGCATGGTGATGCGCAGGGGGCGAGGGCGTGCGCCGTGTTCCCTGTTCCAGTGGGCGATGGCCAGGGCCGTGGTGACCATGAGCTGGTCGTTGACGGTGTAGGGGGAGCCTTTGGGGCGGTGCGGGAGGGGGAGTTCGGTGACGAGCATGCCGTTGCCGGGGGAGGGGTCGGGCGTGCCTTGCGCTACCCGCGCGGGGGGTGACCAGGTGGTCGGGGTGTCCGGAGGCTCTTGTGCGGGTTCCGCGGGGCGGGTCGGGGGTGCGGCGGGGTTGTTGTCCCTG
>KL569307.1:15888-16030 GCA_000715635.1 Streptomyces violaceus
GGAGCCGTATCGGCGGCGACATCGACAGGGGTGGTGCCTCTGAGAGAGCCCGGGTTCTGGCATCCTGCAACGCCCTCGGGCCCGCGGGCGTGAAGGTCACCACCTCCGTGTCCGGCTCGCCCGTCAGCTCCCACTCGTAGCG
>KL569307.1:16278-16800 GCA_000715635.1 Streptomyces violaceus
GCTCCCACTCGTAGCGGCGGCGGAACCACGGCCCCCCTGCCTCCCGCATCAGGATGCGGGGATGCCGGTGCAGGGCCTCCGTGAAGGCCTTGCGCAGGCGGGGCTCGTCGAGGGGGCCCGGGAGGTGGACCTCGATGTGGACCGTTTCCGGTTCCTCCTCCTGGAGGCAGTGCCGGGACACCTCGTCCACCACCGGGAACGGGATGCGGGTCGGAGGGGTCATACGGGCTCGGTCCTCTCCGGGGCGGGCTCGCGCAGGCTCACCAGGCCCGCGAACAGGCCGATCAATGCCAGCAGTTGAGCCACGCGGCCGAACGCTCCCGCGCCCGCACCCACCGGCTCCCCGGCCCCGATCGCGGCAGCGACCCCCGCTCCCGCCAGCGCCACGAACGCGATCGGCACCAACAGGGCATGCCGCCGCGAGGCCAGCAGCGCCAGTACCGGGACCAGCAGCGCGAGCCAGCCCGCGATCACCGCTCCGACCAGCGTCAGCGCCACCGTGCCGAGCCACAGCCCGGGCAG
>KL569307.1:16955-17689 GCA_000715635.1 Streptomyces violaceus
CCACAGCCCGGGCAGCGGCGGGACCGGCTGAGGTGCGTCGGGGTTGGGGGCGCGGCGGCGCCAGAGCGCCAGGCCCAGCAGCACCGCGATGCCGGCGCCGCTGCCGATCAGCCCGGCGTCGTACGTGGTGGCCGGTTCGTACGACAGCTTGACCGCGCCGCCCGCTCCGGCCGGGATCCGCCAGCCCTGCTGCCAGCCGTCCAGCCGCACCGGGGTCAGCTCCTTGCCGTTCAGGGTGGCCTTCCAGCCGTCGTTGAAGTTCTCGTACGTGGTGAAGTACGAGGCGGCGCCCGAGCCGACCGTCACCTCGCGCCGGTCGCCCAGCCAGTCCCGTATCTCCAGCTCACGCCCGGCCGCCGCGGCCTCGGGAATCGTCCCGCGGGCCAGGGTCACGTCCGTGAGCGCGAGCGGGCCCGCGTCACCGCCCTCCAGCCGGTGTTCGCCGGCGGGGAGCCGCACCTCCGAGTCGCCCCGGCCCTCCTGGCAGAGCGTCACCTGCACGCCCCGCCGCTCCACCAGGTCCCGCACCGTCCCCTTCACGCTCGTCTGGTACAGCTCGCCGTCCAGTGCCACGTCCGGCCCTTTCCCGCACGGCAGCGAGAACTTCCGGGTGCCGTCCGGCTGCGGGGTGCGGTACTGGTCGAGGGCCGGGAGATACGCCTCGGTCAGGCCCACCGGGAGGCGCAGGTCCTCGTCGGCGACCGGGTTGTGCAGGGTCAGCGGGGCGGTCTCGG
>KL569308.1:0-343 GCA_000715635.1 Streptomyces violaceus
GCCGGGCGGACGGCTGAGCGGGGTCCTCGATCGTGCTCACCGCGCTCCCGGCGTCCGCGACGGTCGCCGCCGAGGCCGGTTCGCCGGCCCGGGCCTGCGGGGGGCCGTTCTTCTGCCCGGCGGGCTCGGGGGTGCGGGCGCCCCCGGGTTGGGTGATCTGCCGGCCGAAACGGCCGTACGCCCCGAAGGTCTCGAGCGTGCTCGTGCGCCGGTACGCGCCGAAGCGGCCGTACACCACCCTGGCAGCCGCGGCCGCCCGCTGCTCCCTGGGCCGCAGCGCCAGCACCACCGCGATGGACGCGCCCGCGGGCACGAGCGCCAGCAGCGTCAGGGCTCCCGGCAG
>KL569308.1:624-981 GCA_000715635.1 Streptomyces violaceus
CGTCGAACGGCAGGCCCGTCAGGTCGCCCCGCAGGTGCAGGAAGAACAGCAGGGCCAGCATCGAGCCCAGGGTGCAGGACAGGGCCGTCGTCGTCGCCGAGACGGCCATCAGGCGCAGCGGCCCGAGGCCGATCGCGGAGAGGCCGGTGCGGGGCTTGGTGCCGGGATCGGTGCGGGCCACCGCGAGGGCGAAGTACACCGTGGCGGCGAGGGGCGCCGCGCACCAGGCCAGACGCAGCAGGGCGGCGCCGGGGGAGCCGGGGTGGCCCAGCGCGTAGCCCAGGGCGCAGAGCAGCAGGAAACCCGTGCCCGCCGAGGCCGCCGCGACCAGGAGGCGGCGCAGCTGGACGGCGGGGT
>KL569308.1:1239-1512 GCA_000715635.1 Streptomyces violaceus
CCGTCTGCACGCGCCGCCCGTCGAGCAGGAAGACCGTGCGGTCGGCGAGGGCCGCGGTGTCCGGGTCGTGGGTGGCCAGGACGACCGTGATGCCGTGCGAGCGGGCCGCCGTGGTGAGGGTGCGCAGCGCGTGGGCGCGGTCGGCGCGGTGCAGGGGCGCCGTCGGCTCGTCCGCGAACAGGACCGAGGGCGCCGGGGCGAGGGCGCGGGCGATGCACACCCGCTGGCGCTCGGCCTGCTTCAGCTGGTGGGGGCCCTGTCTCTTATACACAT
>KL569308.1:1744-4598 GCA_000715635.1 Streptomyces violaceus
AGCCACTCCAGGGCCGCTCTCTTGGCGCGGCGCCGGCTGGTGCCGCGCAGCATCAGCGGCAGGGCGGCGTTCTCCCAGGCGTTGAGTTCCGGGACCAGCGAGGGGACCGGGTCGATCCAGCCGAAGCGGTCGCGGCGCAGCCGCTCGCGGGTGAGGGCGCCCATGGTGTGCACGGGCACGCTGTTGAACCAGACCTCGCCGCGCCGGACGGGAGCCAGGCCGGACAGGCACCGCAGCAGGGTCGTCTTGCCGCTGCCGCGCGGGCCGCTGACGGCGAGGATCTCGCTCTCCCGGACGCCGAGGGAGACGCCGCAGAGCGCGGGCGAGCCGTCGTGGTGCTGGAAGTGCAGGGCGCGTGCCCAGAGCACGTCGTTGTCCGGCGGGGCCTCCATGGGCGTACACCTCGGTTCAGATCCGTAGTTCCCGTGCCATCCCCCGTGCGGGGGAACGAAGGCGGGGCCGATCAGTCACTGGGCACGCTAGGCAGTAGGCGGCGGGACGCCGGACAGCACGCGGCCCCGGGCCGCCGTTTCTCACTCGAACGGGCGGCACCGGGGCTGGTGTTGATCGTCCAGTCAGACGATCGGAGCGACGACGCTCAGAGCTTCGTCCAGGCCTCCGAGAGGGTGGCCCTGAGGATCTGCTCGATCTCGTCGAACGTCGACTGGTCGGAGATCAGCGGCGGGGCGAGCTGGACGACCGGGTCGCCACGGTCGTCGGCGCGGCAGTACAGGCCGTTGTCGTACAGCGCCTTGGAGAGGAAGCCGTACAGGACGCGCTCGGTCTCCTCGTCGTTGAAGGACTCCTTGGTGTTCTTGTCCTTCACCAGCTCGATGCCGTAGAAGAAGCCGTTGCCGCGGACGTCGCCGACGATCGGCAGGTCGTGGAGCTTCTCCAGGGTGGCGCGGAAGTTGCCCTCGTTGTCCAGGACGTGCTGGTTGAGGTTCTCGCGCTCGAACAGGTCGAGGTTGGCCAGGCCCACGGCCGCGGAGACCGGGTGGCCGCCGAAGGTGTAGCCGTGCAGGAAGGTGTTGTCGCCCTTGTAGAACGGCTCGGCCAGGCGGTCGGAGATGATGCATGCGCCGATCGGGGAGTAGCCCGAGGTCATGCCCTTGGCGCAGGTGATCATGTCCGGGACGTAGTCGAACTTGTCGCAGGCGAAGTACGTGCCCAGGCGGCCGAAGGCGCAGATGACCTCGTCCGAGACGAGCAGCACGTCGTACCGGTCGCAGATCTCGCGGACCCGCTGGAAGTAGCCGGGCGGGGGCGGGAAGCAGCCGCCCGCGTTCTGCACGGGCTCCAGGAAGACCGCGGCGACCGTGTCCGGGCCCTCGAAGAGGATCTGCTGCTCGATCTGGTCGGCGGCCCAGCGGCCGTAGGCCTCCGGGTCGTCGCCGTGGATCGGCGCGCGGTAGATGTTGGTGTTCGGGACCTTGTGCGCGCCCGGGACCAGCGGCTCGAAGGGGGCCTTCAGGGCCGGCAGGCCGGTGATGGACAGGGCGCCCTGCGGGGTGCCGTGATAGGCGACCGCGCGCGAGATGACCTTGTGCTTGGTGGGCTTGCCGACCAGCTTGAAGTACTGCTTGGCGAGCTTCCAGGCGGTCTCGACCGCCTCACCGCCGCCGGTGGTGAAGAAGACCTTGTTCAGGTCACCCGGGGCGTGGTGCGCGAGGCGCTCGGCCAGCTCGACGGCCTTGGGGTGGGCGTAGGACCACACCGGGAAGAACGCGAGCTCCTGCGCCTGCTTGAAGGCGGTCTCGGCGAGCTCGACCCGGCCGTGCCCGGCCTGCACCACGAAGAGGCCGGCGAGGCCGTCCAGGTAGCGCTTGCCCTTGTCGTCGTAGATGTACGTGCCCTCGCCCCGGACGATGGTGGGAACGGGGGACTTCTCGTACGACGACATGCGCGTGAAGTGCATCCACAGGTGGTCGTACGCGGTCTGGGAGAGGTCCTTGCTCACGGCTATCGGGTCCTCACGATTATCGGGTTCCCCACATGTAGGTCTGCTTCTTGAGCTTGAGGTAGACGAAGCTCTCGGTGGAGCGCACTCCGGGCACCGCCCGTATGCGTTTGTTGATGACTTCCAGGAGGTGGTCGTCGTCCTCGCAGACGATCTCCACCATCAGGTCGAAGGACCCCGCGGTCATCACCACGTACTCGCACTCGGACATGGCCGACAGCGCGTCCGCGACCGACTCCACGTCGCCCTCGACGTTGACGCCGACCATCGCCTGTCTGCGGAAGCCCACGGTGAGCGGGTCCGTGACGGCGACGATCTGCATCACGCCCTGGTCGAGCAGCTTCTGGACGCGCTGGCGCACGGCCGCCTCGGAGAGGCCGACGGCCTTGCCGATGGCGGCGTACGGCCGGCGGCCGTCCTCCTGGAGCTGTTCGATGATGGCGAGGGAGACGGCGTCCAGCTGGGGCGAGCTGCCGTTCCTGGACTCGCGGGAGGACTCGCGGAGTTCCCGCGACCCCTTCTGTTCTGCGCTTCGACTGGCCACGCGCTCACTGTGCACGAGGTCTCGTCACTTCCGCAAGGCGTGATCGATGAAATCCGTTGTCTAGGTCGCCAAAGCCTGCGGATTCCGCACGATTGAAGGGAGTGGGGGTGTTGAAAACGTGGACCGGGCGACTAGGGTGGGTGTCTCAAGTACTGGACATCCGAACTGGAGGGCCGGCAGTGAGCACCGAGCTTCGTCGTCTGCGCAACTACATCGGCGGTGAGTTCCGGGACGCCGCCGACGGACGGACCACCGAGGTGGTCAATCCCGCGACGGGTGAGGCGTACGCGACCGCTCCGCTGTCCGGGCAGGCGGACGTGGACGCCGCGATGGCGGCGGCCGCCGAGGCC
>KL569308.1:4833-7165 GCA_000715635.1 Streptomyces violaceus
GGCCTTTCCCGGCTGGCGCGACACGACCCCCGCCGAGCGCCAGAAGGCCCTGCTGAAGATCGCGGACGCCTTCGAGGAGCGCGCCGAGGAGCTGATCGCGGCCGAGGTGGAGAACACGGGCAAGCCCATCGGGCTGACCCGCTCCGAGGAGATCCCGCCGATGGTCGACCAGATCCGCTTCTTCGCGGGTGCGGCGCGGATGCTGGAGGGCCGCTCGGCCGGCGAGTACATGGAGGGCCTGACCTCCATCGTCCGCCGCGAGCCGGTCGGCGTCTGCGCGCAGGTCGCGCCGTGGAACTACCCGATGATGATGGCCGTGTGGAAGTTCGCCCCGGCGATCGCGGCGGGCAACACCGTCGTCCTGAAGCCGTCGGACACCACCCCGGCCTCGACGGTCCTCATCGCCGAGATCATCGGCTCGATCGTCCCCAAGGGCGTCTTCAACGTCATCTGCGGCGACCGCGACACCGGCCGCATGATGGTCGAACACGACACCCCGGCGATGGCCTCCATCACCGGCTCGGTGCGCGCCGGCATCCAGGTCGCCGAGTCCGCCTCCAAGGACGTCAAGCGCGTCCACCTGGAGCTGGGCGGCAAGGCACCCGTCGTGGTCTTCGAGGACACCGACATCGCGAAGGCCGTCGAGGACATCTCGGTCGCGGGCTACTTCAACGCCGGGCAGGACTGTACGGCCGCCACGCGCGTGCTCGTCCACGAGTCCATCCACGACGAGTTCGTCTCCGCGCTGGCGAAGGCCGCGTCCGAGACGAAGACGGGGCAGCCGGACGACGAGGACGTGCTGTTCGGCCCGCTCAACAACCCCAACCAGCTCAAGCAGGTCGAGGGCTTCATCGACCGGCTGCCCGCGCACGCGCGCGTTGAGGCCGGCGGCAAGCGCGTCGGCGACAAGGGCTACTTCTACGCGCCGACCGTGGTCTCGGGCCTGAAGCAGGACGACGAGATCATCCAGAACGAGATCTTCGGCCCGGTCATCACCGTCCAGTCCTTCTCCGACGAGGACCAGGCCGTGACGTGGGCCAACGGCGTCGAGTACGCGCTCGCCTCGTCCGTGTGGACCAAGGACCACGGCCGCGCGATGCGCATGTCCAAGAAGCTCGACTTCGGCTGCGTGTGGATCAACACCCACATCGCGCTGGTCGCCGAGATGCCGCACGGCGGCTTCAAGAAGTCCGGCTACGGCAAGGACCTCTCGGCCTACGGCTTCGACGACTACACGCGGATCAAGCACGTGATGACGTCGCTGGACGCGTAGTCACCCGGTCAGCGCCGCGGCCCCGGACGGTTGGTTTCCGTCCGGGGCCGCGGTGTCGGTGAGGGGGCCCGGGGTCAGGAGGAGTTCGCGCTCGACGGGCCGAAGAACTCGATCTCCGCGATGGCGACCTGCTTGCTCGCCGAGATGCCGTGGGCGGACTCGATGGTGAAGCGGACGGCGGTGACCGCGCCCAAGCGGAAGGCACGCCGCTGGGGGCCCGCGCCCTGGTCGAGAGTGAGCTGACGGGTCGTCTTCTTGCCGTCGGCCCCGGTGATCGTGGCCTCGACGCGGTGCGGGAGCGCCGACTCGCGGAGCTTGTCGGGGCGGGTGGAGACGCCCGGCGTGATGATCAGGTCCAGGAGCCGGGTCGGCTGGTCGAAGCGGGCCTCGACCCACTGGCCCTCGCCCGACTGGGACACGCCCGGGCCCCACCAGGTGTCGTTGAGCTTGTCGAAGGCCAGGTCCGGCTTGTGGCCCGGGAAGTAACGGGACGCGGTGAAGCGGTCAGGGGACACCTCGGCGCGCTTGGCGAAGTGGTCGCGGGTGGCCTGGATGCCCTGGGGGATGTTGATCACCAGAACGATCAGCAGGGACAGCACGATCACGATGCCCAGCCAGGACAGGACACGGTCGAAGGCACGGCGCAGCCGTGGGCGGTCGCCCGCCCACGGGGCCTCCTGGCTGCCGAAGGGGCCGAGCCGTCGCCACCAGGGGAGCCGGACCGGGCCGGCCGGTCCGTCACCGGCCATGGGCATCGCGCACCGGGCGCAGAAGTGCCGCTCGGGGCGGTTGCGTGTGGCACACCAGGGGCAGGGGGCACCGCCGTCCATGCCCTGTTCCTGACCGGGGGCGCGTACGGCCTGCGGGCGCTGGGGCTCGGGGCGGCCGGGCAGGACCGGGGTGACGGAGGGGTGCGGGGCGGGCTGCGGTTCGGGGTCGCCGACCGGGATGAGGAGGCTGCGGGCGCGGTCGGTCATGCCGTGCGTGTCGGCGTCGGCGTCGGTGGGGTGCGGGGTCTGTGTGGCCGGGGGGATGGGCTCGGTGGGGGCGGTTTCGTCC
>KL569309.1:0-493 GCA_000715635.1 Streptomyces violaceus
CTTTGCGGACACGGCCAAGGGCATGACCCGCGTCGTGCGTGGCACACGTGAGGGAATGAGCACCACCGACGTCCGGCACGTAGAACCGGTGACCACGGTCCTGACCTGGCAAGTGCGCCCCGGCCATGAGCGGGAGTTCGAGGAGTGGACGCGTGGCATCGCCCGCTGCGCCAGGCAGTTCCCGGGCAACGAGGGCGTCTCCTGGCTGACACCGGAGGACGGCCACCGCTATCACGCGGTGCTGCGCTGGTCCGACCGGCACCGGCTCGCCGCCTGGCTGGAGTCCGAGGAGCGGGCGCACTGGCACCGGAAGATCGAGGACATCGCCACCGAGGTCAGCAGCGAGCGCCAGTCGACCACCGGGATGGAGACGTGGTTCAGCCTGCCGGGCACCACGGTGCAGGCCCCGCCCCGGTGGAAGATGGTCCTCACGACGTTCCTCGGCGCCTATCCCTTCACCCTGCTCATCCAGTGGCTGGTCACGCCGCAGACC
>KL569309.1:684-1080 GCA_000715635.1 Streptomyces violaceus
GGCTGTATCCGCGCGACGGCCACTGACCAGCGCGGGGAGTCGGCTGTGACGGGCAGGACGCCGCGGACCCGACGGCGGTCCGTGCGCACAAGACGGTCTTCGAACAGGCCCGGGTGTGCGATGCTCAACGCGTGACGAGCGAGCCTGTGACGCCGACGCAAGCCGGCGCCGCACCGGACCTGGTCGAACTGGCCAAGATCGTCGCCCGGCAGCGCGCCGAGCTGGACCGGCTGCGCGACCAGGCGGCGATGTCCGCTGTCGTGGAGCGGGCCACGGGCGCGGAGATGGCGCTGACCGGGTGTTCCGCGGACGCGGCCGGCGAACAGTTGCTCCAGCGGGCCAAGGCGGCCCGTCACACCCTGCTGGAGGAGTGCTGGATCACGCTCGGGAGTCTGG
>KL569309.1:1316-2077 GCA_000715635.1 Streptomyces violaceus
CCGGCACCGGCACCGTGGGCCCCGGGTCCGGAGTCCCGGAGGAGACGGCCACGCCGGACGACGTCGCCGCCGCCTTGGCCCGCCTCGGCCAGGCCCTCGTTCGGGTGACGACACCGCACGACCTCGCCCGGTGTCTGCTGGAGCATCTCGCGCCGGACATGGCGGCGGACGCCGTCATGCTCTACGCCCGCAGGCCCGACGGCGGCCTTGAACTGATCGGGCACGCCGGCATCGAGGACAAGCTGGCAGCCCAGTGGAGCCAGGTGCCGCCGCTGACCGGGATCGCGGCGCTGGACGCGCTGCGGGCGGGCGAGCCGCGCTGGCTGGAGGACTTCGCCTCGGACTCCCGGCGGTACCTGCTGATCGGGGAGCCTCCCGAGCAGTGGCGGTCGTGTGCCTGGCTGCCCGTGACCGCGGCCGGCTCGGCCGAGGTCTGCATCGGCGTACTGCGCGGCCGAGCCGGGTCGTTCACCCCCCGCGACCGCGCTCACCTGCGCGGCGTCACCGGGCTGTGCGCCGGCCGGCTGCGCGCCTTCGACGCACCGCCGGAGCGCCCCGCCGACGCGGCCACGGACGTGGTGCAGACGCTGTTCGACGCGCTGCCGCTCGCGGCGATGCTGCTCACCCCGCTCAGCGCCGCGCCGGGTGAGACCGAGGACTTCCGGGTCGAGGCCGCGACCGCTCAGGCGGGCGACCTGCTGGGCCGTCCCGGTGAGGAGCTGGCCGGGCGGCGGCTGCTGGAGTTCCGGCCTGCCCTGGTG
>KL569309.1:2299-5083 GCA_000715635.1 Streptomyces violaceus
TGCGTGCACACGCTGACCACCGGGGAGCCGTACGAGAGCGAGCCGTTCGCGCACGAGGAGGTCCTGGCGGGCATCGCCGCGCTGTCCACGTACTCGGCACGGGTGGCACGGCTGGGCGACGCGCTGGTCGTCAGCTGGGTCCGGCACGGCTCCTCCGACCGGCAGGAGCAGCGGCTGGCGGATCTCCAGCGGCTGGGCAACCTCGGCTGGGCGAACTGGAACCTGGCCACGCTGGAGGCCTCCTGGTCGACCCAGGTGTTCGCCATCTTCGGCCGCGACCCCGCGCGCGGCCCGGTGGGTCTCGCCGGTCTTCCGGAGCTCGCGCTGCCCGAGGACGCGCCCGCGCTGACCCGCGCCGTCCGCGCACTCGTCCAGGACGGGCGGGCGTTCGACCTGCCGTTCCGCATCAGGACGTCCGGCGTCATCCGGCACCTGCGCCTGGTGGCCGAGACCGTGGCCGACATGCACGGCACGCCCGTCGAAGTGCACGGTGTCGTACAGGACTTGACCGACCGGCGGCGGGCGGAGCTGGCCCTGGTCGAGAGCGAGCAGGCGATCCTCACGCAGAACGACGTACTCCGGGCCGAGCGGACCCTGGCGTCCCGGCTTCAGCACGCGCTGCTGCCGATGGCCAACCGGCCGGTGCAGCTGGCGGGACTGCGCGTCGAGGTCGCCTATCTGCCCGCCCAGTCGGGTGTGCACGTCGGCGGCGACTGGTTCAGCGCCGTGGAACTGCCCGACGACGGCGCGCTGCTGGTGGTCGGCGATGTCGCCGGGCACGGCGTCGGCGCCGTCGCCACGATGGCGCAGCTCCGCTTCACCGCGAAGGGCATGGTCATCACCGGCTCGTCGCTGACCGGCGCGCTCGCCCGGCTGAACACGCTGCTGCTGCACTCCCGCGACTCCCATGCGACGGCCACGATGGTGCTGGCCCGCTACAACCCCCGGCAGCGGCGCCTGGTCTGGGCCCAGGCCGGGCATCCCCCGCCCCTGCTGCTGCGGGACGGCGAGGCGCGGTATCTGCGCCGACCCCGCGGCATGGTGCTCGGGGCGACCGCGACGCCGGTCTACGAAGAGGCGGAGTGCCGCCTCGAACCGGGCGACCGGGTCATCCTCTTCACCGACGGCCTGGTCGAGCACCCTCCGGAGAGTATCGACCGGGGTCTGGAGCGGCTCGCCGAGGCCGTGGCGGCTCCGCACACCGACGGGCCCGGGTCGTTGGGACCGTTGCTCGCGCGGATGCTGCCGGACGAGCGGCGGGACGACGTGTGCGTCGTGGACGTCCGGGTGCCGAGGGTGCGGGAGCGGTAGGGCATACGCTGGATCAGTCGACCGGGTGACCGGGCGCGATGGTGTGGGCGTCGGACAGGCGCAGCAGGGGACCGTCGTACGCCTCCTGACCGCCCCATTCGACCGGGTCGAGAACGAAACCGATGTGGTCTCCGCCGCCGGCACGCGTCACGATCCGGCCGACGAACCAGGCCGGCACATCTTCCAGGACGACCGCCCCGCCGTACGCCTCCCGCGATCGCAGTCCCTGGAACTTGTCCGTCCGGTCGCCGGTCTGCCCGCCGAACAGCTCGGCGAGGCCGCGCTGTTCACGGTCGAGCAGATGCACGGCCAGCACCTCGGCGTTCCGGGCCACCCGGAAGGTGTGGTTGACCTCGGACAGCCACACCACGAACCGCACGGGCCGGATCGAGCACTGCGAGGCGAACCCGACCAGACAGCCCGCCCGTTCACCCCCCGCGACGGCCGTGACCACGCACATGTCGGGATCCAGCCGACCGACGAACGCGTCCATGCCCACACCACTACTCCTCCACCACCGTGGCTGACGCCCCTCGGCATCACCTCACCATGCCGGGGGTGGGGGTGCCATCCCGGGACACGGTGCCGCCGGGGCCGATGCCATCTGACGGCCGACGCGGTCGGACGATCGGCGCCTGCCGGGCCGATGGCGCCGCGAGGCCGGCGCCCTGCCGGCCGCGAGGCAGTCTGGCCGGCCGACGCTGCCGACCGGGTGGGCAGGCGCCATAAGGCGGGCGGACCGCTCTGGGCCGATACCGGCCGGCGAGCGCCCCAATCGGCAGGCGGACCGCCGGACGGCGGCCCCATCCGGCACCCGCCCGGTCGACCGGCAAGACATGGGGCGGACGACGCGGAAGACGCCAGTCGACGAGCGGCCTCGCCGGGCGGACCCTCTCAGGCGAGCGGTCTCGCCGGCGGACCCTCTCACGGGCGGCACCCCCGGCCACGCGGGCCGACCGACCGGCGAGCCGCCCGGGGACCACGCAACCGAGCGGCGAGCGCCACCCGACGAGCGGCCTGACCGACCAGCGGTACCAACCGGCCGGCGCTCGGTCCGATCGCCGGGTGACCCGACTGGGGCGAGTGGCCGACCGGCCGGGAAAGACACCGCGAGGTAGGCGATGCCATCGGGCACGCGGCCCGACCGCCGGGGTGCTCGCGGACCGCCGGGCAGGCCCGGCGATGCCCGTCAGCTCGTGTTCGGTGCTGTGCGGGACTCCAGTGCCGTGCGGGTGTCGTTGCCGTAGACGCCCGTCTCGTCGCCGCGGATGCCGTACCAGAGTTGGAAGCGGGCCACCGCCGCGGTCAGGGTGGGGTCGTAGCTGCCGCTGGTGGAGCCGTCGCGGTAGACGTCCGGGATGCGCAGGAGGCGTTCCTGGAGTTCGGTCACCTCGGGGCCGCTGGCTCCCTCGCGGAGGGTGCCGGGGCCGTCGGGGTCGACCGGGGCCGCGGCGGGTGGGGTCTGTGTGGGGG
>KL569310.1:0-2672 GCA_000715635.1 Streptomyces violaceus
CAGAAACCCTTGCGTCACCGGTGCGAGGTGAACTCCACGACCTGCTGGTAGGTCGGCCGGTTCTGCCAGCTGATCTTGCCGTGCTTGATGCCGCCGAGGGTGCGGTGGATGACCGAGTCCGCGCACCACTGGTCGCCCGCCGGGCACTGGTCGTCGCCGGGGTAGACCTGGGCAGCGGTCTTGCCGGCTGCCTCCTTCAGGGTGCTGACGAGGGTGTCACGGCAGGCGCCGAGGCTGCCGTCGCCGCAGTACTTCCTGGCGAGCGGACCCTGCACCTGCTCGCCGAGCACGCCCCGGATGTCCTTGTCGACATAGCTCCACCAGCCGTACTGGAAGGAACTTCCGGCGTGCGAGCCGGTCGGGCCGTGGCCGGCCGACGGGGACTCGTCGACGGGCAGGTTCGCGGTCATGGCCGCGTAGAGCTCGCTGCCGAGTCCCGGTTCGAACGCGGCCTTGACCAGCAGCGGCCACCAGGCGTCCAGGATGCGGATCGCGTCCGCGTCGGCGTACTTCTTGGAGCCTGCCGAGGTTTCGGTGCGCTTGCCGCCGGCCGCGACCCAGGCCTGGAGCTTGCTGACGGCGGCGGCGGTGGCGGAGTCGGTGACCGGCGAACTGGTGACGACCTTCAGCAGCTTGGGCAGGACGTTCTCCGCCCGCAGATCGGCCGTTCCCGCGTCGGCCATGGCCTTCACCAGCGAGGCCCGGGTCACCCCGCCCTGCCGGACCAGCTTCTTCACCCGGTCCTCCAGCAGGTTGCCGCGGTGCACTGACCCGTTGCCCCAGGGCGCGGTCGTGTAGTCCTTGGCCTGCTTGTTGTTCCAGGAGATGTAGTAGTCCTGGTCGATCGAGTGGGGGTGGGCGGAGGGCGGGGTGTAGTCGGCCGTGTTGGTCGCCGGGTCCCAGCCCCGCCACTCGTACGCCGGCCGCGCCCACGCCGGGAACTCGGCGTCGACGCCGTTCGCGCGCACCGGGTTGTCGCCGCTGTTGTAGTACGCGGTGTGCTCGGAGTCGGCGTAGAACCAGTTGAAGGTGTAGTTGATGTGCTGCACCGCCTTCTGGAAGGACTCCGGGCCCTTGACGTAGCCGGGGTCGTTCAGCATCTGGAAGCCGATGATGGAGTCGGCCTCGTGCATGAAGGACGAGCGCAGGGTGGTGTAGGCGACCTTCTTGCCGCCGACCGTCGCGCGGTACTCGACGGGGCCGTACTTCGTGCGCCAGACGCGCATCGTGTACGAGCCGGCCGCGGTGCCGTCGGCGGTGGTCGGCTTCCAGGCGTTCTTCTGCTCGATCTTCTCCATCGGCGTGCAGGTGCCGCGGTACAGGTAGTGGTAGTCGTCCTGGCACAGTTCGACGGCGTAGGTGTCGATGATGTCCTGGCCGGAGGTCGTGGCGCTCCACGCGTAGTCCTGGCCGCGGCCGAGTTCGACGTACATGCTCAGGCCCGCGAAGGAGGCGCCGCGGGCGCTGATGCCCGGGCCCTGGAGCTCCTGGAGCAGCAGCAGTTGCGGGGCGAAGTAGCCGGTCTGCGGCCCGAACACGGCGACGGGGTGGCCGCTGGCGGTGTGCTCGCCGCCGACCACGAGCGCGTTGGACATGCCGCGCTTGGCGGACGACAGGGCCGTCTTGGCCGCCTCGCCGGACGCACCGGTGACACTGGGGGTCGTGGCGCTGCCGGTGCGGTCGTGGACGAGCGGCTCGGGCTCCACGGAATCGGCGTCGGGCAGTGCGGTGCCCTGCGGGTCGTCGGGCTTGGTCGCGTACGGGAAGCTGCCGTCGTGGACGGTGAGGACGGCCTCCGGGTCGTTGCGCTCGCGGAAGGACTCCCACACCTTGGTGCCCTCCGCCACGCCGTACTTCTCCTGGGCGGCGAGCAGTGAGAGCGCGTTGTTGACCTCGCCGCCCCCGCCGGAACCGAACAGCGCGCCGATGACCGAACCCAGCGCGACCAGATCGGTGATCTTGAAGTGCTCGATCTTCCCGGCGTTGGTGACCGAGTCCTTGTGCCCGGTGAGGACGTACTCGCCCGGGAAGTAGCGGCCGCTGTCCGAGGCGTCGATGTAGGAGTTGATGCCGTCGAGATAGGCCGTGGCGTCGGCGAGGGCCTGCTTGCCGCGCTCGCCGTTGGTGGCGACGGCATTGTCGATCTGCGCCTGCAGATCGGCCTCGGTGTACGGGGCGTGCCGCCAGAACTGCTGCTCAAGCCCCTGGTTGGAGGGCGCGCCGCCGGCGAAGGCGGTCAGTTGGCCGCGCCCGACGTGCCGGAAGACGTCCATCAGCCACAGCCGGTCCTGGGCGGCCGCGTAGCCGGCTCCGAACTCGGTGCCGTACCGAGTGGTGCCGGTGATGTGCGGCACGCCCGTCTTCTTGTCACGGACGATCGTCACGTCGCCGCGCCCGGCGGGCTTGACGGTGGAGGCGACCTGGTCCGCCGGGACTCCGAAGGACGCGTCGTTGAAGAAGTTGTTGATCTTGTCGTTGGTGAGGCCGGTGTAGCCCTTGGCGAGATTCGCGTAGGGCCCGAGCTGGTCCTCGGCGTGCTCGGGCTGGGTGCCGAAGGCCTGGTTGAGGAGGATCTGGGCGAGGGTGGCGTTGCCGTTCTGGCCGGGCGGGAGGATGTCCGAACACTGGTTGCCGCAGTAGTCGTTCGCCACGGCCGCGGCCTGCGCGGAAGG
>KL569310.1:2856-4785 GCA_000715635.1 Streptomyces violaceus
CGGCCGCGGCCTGCGCGGAAGGCGTTTCCGCGGCGGCCGCCGGAGCGAGCGGCGACAAAAGTCCTGCGATCAGGGCGCATACCGAAGCGGTCTTCAGGAACCCGGGGATTCCCCGGGGAGTTCTCATTCTGCCGGGAACGGTGCGTGGGGTACGCCGTGGCATGGGGGCTCCTCGCGAGGGGGTGGCCGGATGTTACCGCCGGTATCCCCGGCTTTGAAGATGAACAAGCGTCACTTCTTGGAGTCAGCACAACAGGCACACGGACCACGGCAGTCGACTCGCGAGCCTCTTAGGTCGGCTTATGGAGGGCATTTGAAATCGGATGGAGCCGATTCGCTTGTCGATACGTCTATTCGGCGACGTCCGTACGACGACGCCGAAGTGACCGGATTACAGGTGCAGGTGTGACGGAGGTGCAGGACGATGGCCGGTTTCCGGAGTCTGGCGAGACAGGTCCGCGATCCGCGGTGTGATCTGGCTTTGCGGCGCTATTCGCTGCGCAAGTGCCTTGAGAGGTTCGCCCCTTACGGGCACAGGGCGACCTGGGACCATTTGTGCTCCCGGGCAGGGTTCGGTCCCGAGGACCGGTCCCCCGATCCAGTGCGGCTCGTGGCCGCACTGGACGAACTGGAGGAGGCGCGGGCGGTCTGGCTGGCCTACGAGGTCGAGTTCGCCGAGCGCCGCAAGAAGGAGAAGCACGACGGACTGCGCCGGCCGGGCACCGTGGACGATTGGCACCGGCTGACCTGGGGCGGTTTCGGCGTGGCGTGGTGCGACGATCCGGCGGTCCACCCCCGTGAACCGCTGGCCGAGGTGCTGCGCCGGCTGATCGCCGCGCTGGAGCGCGAACCGGGCTCGGCGTGCCCGGTGTGCGGCGGGGAGCAACTCGCCTGGAAGTACGACCTGGACCACGAACCATCGGCGGGTCCGGTCTGCACGGACTGCGGAATCCTGGTACCGCGCCCCGTGCTCACGCCCGAGTCCCTGGCGTACGCCAGGCGGGCGAGGCCGCTGTTGATGTCGGCTTGACGAACGCGGGTGCGCGGGGGGTGCGCCGGGGATGCCGCACCCCCACTGGCGTCGCCGGGACCGGCTGTCAGTGGTGAGTGGCACCATCGGGACATGGTGCAGGTGTGTCTGAACGGGGCGCGGGGAGCCGTCGACGGTGCGGCGGTGCCGCTGTCGCCCGAGGCGATAGCCGAGTCGGCGGCGGAGGCCGTCGCGGCCGGGGCCACGGACATCCATGTCCATCCCAAGACACCGTGCGGGCGGGACACGTTGTCGCCGCGGGTGCTCGCGATGACGCTGGAGGCGATTCGGGCGCGGGTGTCGGTGCCGGTCGGAGTGACGACGGGGGCGTGGGCGGAGCCGGACCCTGCCGCCAGGCTGGACCGCGTCCGCGGCTGGACCGTGCTGCCCGATCATGCGTCGGTCAACTGGCATGAGCCGGGGGCGGAGGAGGTGGCCGCGGCGCTCGTCGACCTCGGGGTGGGGGTGGAGGCCGGCATCTGGTCGGGGACGGACGGGGCGGAGCGGTTCGCCGTCTCACGGCTCGGGCCGAAGGTTCTGCGGGTGCTGGCCGAGGTGACGGACACGGATGCGGAGAGTGCCGTTTCGTCTGCGCGGGCGTTGCTGTCCGACATCGGTTCCGCCCATGGCCGTCCTGTGCTGCTGCACGGGGAGGACGGGGGTGCGTGGCCTGTGCTGCGGCTCGCGGGGCGGTTGGGAGTGGCTACGCGGGTCGGGCTGGAGGATGTGCTGGTGCTGCCGGACGGGAGGCGGGCCGGGTCCAACGCGGAGTTGGTGGTGGCGGGGTTGGGTGAGTACGGGGTGGGTTGATCGGCAGGTACTCGGCGTTTTCGCTGAGGCCGGGGCGTCGCGCAGCCCGGCGGAGCGGGGTACCTCCCCCACTCTCGGCTTCGCTCGAG
>KL569311.1:0-2559 GCA_000715635.1 Streptomyces violaceus
CGCAACGGCTGACGCAGACGCGTGACGAGCGCCGTGGTTCCGTCCGAGAGGCGGGCCGCGGCGCTCTGCTTTCGGTCCCGTACGGTGGTGTGTGACCGTCACGGGGTCAGTTCCCCCTCCGTGCCGGTCTCCACCGGGGCTCCACCGGGACTCCGGCACGGCCGAGATCCGATACCCGATCGGAGACTCGCCGTCGTCCGGCTATGCTCGTGGGGGCAACATCACCTGGGCCCTTAGCTCAATTGGCAGAGCAGTGGACTTTTAATCCATTGGTTGTGGGTTCGAGTCCCACAGGGCCTACCGAAGAGCCCCAGTTCAGAGTGCCTGAACTGGGGCTCGGGTCGTTCTCGGGGCGTCTCAGCCCGTGGTCAGCATTCCCGCCCGCAGCCGTGCCACCGTCCTGGAGATGAGGCGGGACACGTGCATCTGGGAGATGCCGAGGCGGGTGCCGATTTCGGCCTGGGTGAGTTCTTCCACGAAGCGCAGGTGGAGGATGAGTCGCTGGCGTTCGTCGAGTTCGGCGACCAGGGGAGCGAGGGCGTGGAAGTCCTCGACCAGTTCCAGGGCCGGGTCCTCCTCGCCGATGAACTCCGAGAGCGTCGCGTCGCTTTCGTCCGCGTCGCCGCCGACCGTCGCGTCGAGGGACGAGGACAGGTAGCCGTTCGCCGCGACCTGGGCCTCGACGACCTGCTCCTCGGTGAGGTTCATCAGGGCCGCCAGTTCGGCGACCCGGGGTGCGCGGCCGAGGCGGGAGGCCAGCTCCTCGGTGGCCTTGGCGAGTTCCGTACGGGCCTCCTGCAGGCGGCGCGGCACGTGCACGGCCCAGGACGTGTCGCGGAAGAACCGCTTGATCTCGCCGATGATGTAGGGCACCGCGAAGCTGGTGAACTGCACCTCGCGGGAGACCTCGAAGCGGTCGATCGCCTTGATCAGCCCGATGATGCCGACCTGGACGACGTCCTCCATCGCCTGGCCGCTGCCGCGGAACCGGCGGGCCGCGAACCGCACCAGCGACATGTTCATCTCGATGAGCGTGTTGCGCGCGTACTGGTACTCGGGAGTGCCCTCCTCCAGTACGGCGAGCCGGTCCAGGAACTGTCCGGTCAGCCCGCGCGCGTCCTGCGGGGCGAGCTTCTGCGGCTCGGCTATCCGGGGCAGCACCTCACTGGTCTCGGTGCCGGAATCCGTCGTGGTGCCGATGCGCGTGGTCACCGTCACGGGCCCTCCCTCGTAGTCCCGGCCCGCTCCGGTCCCCCGACAGGCCACCTCTAGCGCCGCTACCCGCAGTCGCCCCGCTCATGCCCCGCATATGCCCCATCGAGACGTTGACCACAGTCCGCGCAGGTCGGGGCCGTGTCGGGGTACCCGCAGGGGTCTGTGACGGCACGGGACAGGAGGGTGGGGCGGCATGGCGGGGAGGAATTCAGGCAGTCCGGGTGCCGGGCGGGCCGGAGTCGTCGGCGTTGTCGGAGGCATCGTGTATCCGGGCCGCCGCCACGTCGCAGAACGCCTCGAGACCCTGCAGCAGCGCGACCCGCTTGGCCGCGGGCATCTGGTCGAGCACCGCGCGCAGCGCCTGCTCCCGTCGTACGCGCAGATCGGCGAGGAACGTACGGCCCCGGCTGCTGAGGCGCAGGCGTACCTCGCGCCGGTCCACCGGACTCACCACGCGCTCGACGAACCCGGTCGCCTGCAGCCGGTCGCACAGCCGGCTCGTCGAGGGCGGTGTGGAGGCCAGGGAGTCGGCGAGCGTGCGCAGGTTGATGCCCTCGTGGTGCTCGAGGATGAGCAGCACGCGCAACTGGGAGGCGGAGGCGGGTGCCGTCGAGGCCCGGCCCCAGAGGACTTCCAGCAACTCCGCGGCCGTGGAGGTCACACGTGCGACCTCTGCTGGCTCAGGGCGGGGTCGGAGGGAAGTCACAGTCACACTCTCGCAGGCACCGGGATGGCCGTCAGCGTACTAGGCGCGCGGGGAGCCAGGGGTGACCCCGGTCAGAGGTACAGCCGCCCACCACGCATGGAGACCGCATTCAGACCAAGGATTGGTGTGTCGACCCTCGTGACGACGATCGTGAACAGATTCGTGGCCGCCGAGCGCGCCCTGCGTACGGCGGCACCCCATCAACTGCTGGACGCGGTCCGTCGTGTACTGACCGATCAGTACGCGGCGGACTCCGTCGAGCTTTTCCTGGCCGACTACGGACTCACGGTGCTTCAGCCGGTGTCCGTGCTGCCGCACACCCTCCAGCCGGTGTCCGTGCACAACAGCCCGGCGGGCCGGGCCTTCGGGGCTCAGGAGCCCTGTGTGGAGGCCCTTTCGGGGGACTCGGCGGACAGGGTGCGTGCGCATCTGCCGGTCACCGTGCGCGGCGACCGGCTCGGTGTGCTGACCGTGGTCCTGCCGGGCGACGAGCTCACCGACGGCTGCCTCGGCGAACTGGCCGAGATCGCCCAGGTGCTGGGGCACGAGGTCGTCGTGGCCGAGCGGGACACCGACCTGTACCTCCAGGCACGCCGCAGGGACCGCCTCACCCTGGCCCTGTCTCTTATACACATCTC
>KL569311.1:2743-3739 GCA_000715635.1 Streptomyces violaceus
AGAGATGTGTATAAGAGACAGCTCCCGCCCCGAGTACGAGCTCGGCGCGCAGCTGGAACCGGCGTACGCGATCTTCGGCGACAACTTCGACTGGTCCGCCACGGCCGACCGGCTCAGCCTCTACGTCACCAACGGCATGGGCGAGGGCATCGAGGCCTCCCTGCTGACGAACCTGGCGATCAACGCCCTGCGCAACGCGCGCCGGGCCGGTCTCCCCCTCGCCGACCAGGCCGCCCTGGCCGACCAGGCGGTGTACGCGCACTACCGGGGCCGCTGCTACCTGTCCGTGCTCATGCTCGACTTCGATCTGGCCACCGGGCGGGTCCGGGCGGTGGACGCCGGGTCCCCGCGACTGCTGCGGCTGCGCCGGGGTGCGGTGGAGCGGGTGGACTTCGACGCCCAGCTGCCGCTCGGCATGTTCGAGGAGACCGACTACGTGGCCCAGGAGTTCCGGGCCGAGCCGGGCGACCGGTTCGTCTTCGTCAGCGACGGGGTGTACGACGTCGCATCCCCGGGCGGAGAGGCGTACGGCGACATCGCCCTGGCCCGGGCGATCCAGTCGACCCGGCTGCTCCCGGCCG
The DNA here is from genome assembly GCA_000715635.1 of Streptomyces violaceus. GTDB lineage: Bacteria > Actinomycetota > Actinomycetes > Streptomycetales > Streptomycetaceae > Streptomyces > Streptomyces violaceus. The sequence continues at coordinate 3,325 of KL569311.1, forward strand.
CCGATGTGCCCCGGGCCGTCCTGCGCGAACTGAACGGCCATCGCGGCAGGCCCGTCGCGGACGACGACGCCCTGGTGGTGTGTCTGGACTGGCGTGGGCGATGAGGGACGGGGAAGGCGCAGGTCGGGGGCGACGGCGGGCAGTTGTTTGGTGTTGCCCCGCGTCGGCACTAATGTTTGTCATGCGGCAAGTAACGGCTGAGGCGCCGTGACGTGGCCTCGGTCTGGTCCGTGCAAGGGAGCGATGCAAGTGTCGGAGTCGGAACAGAACGCGGAACAGGAGCCGGCCCATTACCAGGTGAGCGCCTTCCTCGAACGGCGCCGGGAGCAGGTCGCCCAACGATGGGCGGACGCCGCGCTGTTCCGCACGGTCTTCACCGTGTCACGGGACGAGGCCGTGGAGGCGGGCAGGTCCG
>KL569311.1:4015-5148 GCA_000715635.1 Streptomyces violaceus
ATGTGTATAAGAGACAGCAGTTGGGCCGGATGGCGGCTTCCCGCGCCCGTACGGGGATGGACCCGGACGGGGTCGCCGACGAGGTGGCCGCCCTGCGCGAACCGGTGACCGAACTGCTGCGCGCCGAGTTCCCGGACCCGTACGCCCCCGAGGCCCAGGACGCCGTGCTGGCCCTGACCGTGCTCATGGGCACGCTGCGCATGGTCGTGATGGAGACTTTGGTCAGCGCGGGCGAGGAACTGATCGCACGGCAGCGCGAGCAGCTGCTCGAAGCGGCCACCCCGGTGATCAAACTCTGGGAGAGCACCGTCGCCGTGCCGCTGATCGGCACGCTGGACAGCGCGCGCAGCCAGGTGGTCATGGAGAGCCTGCTGGACGCGATCGTCGCCGAGCGCGCCCGGTTCGCCATCCTCGACATCACTGGCGTGCCCACGGTCGACTCGCTGGTCGCCCAGCATCTGATGAAGACGGTGGCGGCGGCCCGGCTGATGGGCGCCGAGTGCATCGTCTCCGGGATCCGGCCCGCGATCGCGCAGACCATCGTCCACCTGGGCATCGACCTCGGCACGGTGCTCACGCGCTCGAGCCTGGAGGACGCGCTGGCCTACGCGCTCAGCCGGCAGGGCGTCGAGATCGCGCCGCTCCGGTCGGCCGGCCCGGCGGCCGAAGCGGTGGTGCGGTGACCGGGTTCGGGCCGGCGGTGCCCGGACCCGCGGGGGGACACGCCTTCACTGTGCCGGTCCTCCAGCTGGGCGACACCCTGCTGGTCACCCTCCAGGGGGAGCTGCATGACGGGATGGCCGAGCAGCTCCAGCAGGACATCACGGCCCGGATCGCACATACGCGGGTGACCGGGGTGGTCATCGACATCTCCGGCGTGGACATGGTCGACTCGTTCCTGGGGCGGGTCCTCGCCGAGATCGCCGCCGGAGCCGGACTGCTGGCCGCCCGTACGGTGCTGGCCGGGATGCGCCCGGCGGTGGCGATCACCCTGGTCGAACTGGGGCTCACCCTGCCGGGACTGCGTACGGCCCTGGACGTCGAACGCGCGATGGAGCTGCTCGCCGCCGGTGAGCGTCACAGTGAGGGGAGTCCCTGATGCAGGCCTCCCGCCATGCCGCGCCGACGAGCCT
>KL569311.1:5375-6522 GCA_000715635.1 Streptomyces violaceus
GAGATGTGTATAAGAGACAGAGTGCAGCAGACCAAGCTCGTCACGGCGGCCAGCGAACTGGCCCGCAACACCCTCGTCCACGGCGGGGGCGGCCATGTGGAGCTCACCCCGCTGAACGTGGGGTCGTCGAACGGACTGCGGCTGGCCTTCGTCGACACCGGGCCCGGCATACGTGATCTGGACCAGGCGATGACCGACGGCTACACCAGCGGGGGCGGGCTCGGTCTCGGCATGAGCGGGGCCAAGCGGCTGGTCCACGAGTTCGAGGTGGACAGCCGGCTCGGCGAGGGGACCACCGTCACCGTCACCGCCTGGGCCACCGCCGTACCGCCGTCCCGGCCGGGGTCCTGATGAGCAGGGTGTGGGACGTGCCGGTGGACGACTCGACCCGGGTGCGGGACGTCCGTGTGGCGGCCGAGGAGGCCAGCGCCTGCGCCGGGCTTCCCGCGCCGCGCACCGCGACCGCCGCGCTCGTGGCGACGGAGCTGGCGACCAACCTGCTGCGGCACGCGGACGGCGGGCGCGTCCTCATCAATCTCGTCGAGCACGAGTACGACGGCACCCCCGGGACGTCCGTGCAGCTCGTCTCGCTCGACCACGGCCCCGGCATCCCGGACATCGCGGCGGCAATGCGCGACGGCTACACCACCGCGTCCTCCCTGGGCGCCGGCCTCGGCACGTGCCGGCGCATAGCGAACGACTTCGACCTGCACAGCGCCCCCGGGCGGGGCACCGTGGCCGTGGCCCGCATCGGCCCCGAGCGGGCCGCCAAGGGGTCACAGCCCCCGCCGGGCCCGCGCGTGGGCGGCGTCAACGTCCCCCTCGGCCGGGCCGAGTACTCCGGCGACGCGTGGAGCCAGGTGTACGGCGGCGACCGCTTGACCCTCCTGCTCGCCGACGGGCTCGGGCACGGGCCCAAGGCCGCCGAGGCGTCCGGCGCCGCCGTGGCCGAACTGCGCGGGGTGGCCGACCTGCCGCCCGCCGAGATCCTGCGGCACCTGGGCAGGGCCCTGCGGCCGACCCGTGGCGCGGCCGTCGCCGTGGCTCAACTCGACCTGTCATCCGGGCAGTTGAGCTTCGCCGGGGTCGGCAACGTCGGCGGCCGTCTGCGCACCGACGGCACCTGGAAGCCGCTGCTGTCCCACCC
>KL569312.1:0-390 GCA_000715635.1 Streptomyces violaceus
GAGCGCCTCGTGCAGTTGCCGCAGCGCCTCGGCGGGGGAGAGGTGGGCCCAGCGGTGCAGCGCCGCGACCGCGGCGGACGAGGCACGTGCGGCCTCCGGGCCGTGCCCCAGACCGTCCGCCAGCATCAGCGTCACCCGCTCCCCGGCCCGCACCCACGCCCAGGCGTCGCCCGAGCACTCGGCCCCGGCGTAGGGGATGTTCACGCCTCCGGCCCGCACAGCGGCGACGGGCGATGGGCTGTCGTCCGACGGGCCGGGCCGTCCTTCACGCCCCGGCACACCGGAGACCGGCTCGGACCAGGGTTCGTTCCCGAGTTCCTTCGTGAGTTCGTTCTTGAGGACACCGCCGTCCCCGGGCCCGCCGCCAGGCTGCCCGGCGAAGCCCGGCCC
>KL569312.1:556-3090 GCA_000715635.1 Streptomyces violaceus
TCCTCCGAGGCACCTCCCGGCGCGCCTGACGGCCACAGCCCGCCGCCGGGACCCCCGCCACCGGACCACCCGGGGACGGCACCTCCCGGCGTGGCGGGTGCGGGCATGCCGCTCCAGCTCCCCGAGACCCCGTCGGCCCACACACGCACGGCCGGCCCGGCGGGCGTGCCGTCACCGCGAGTCGTGGCGCCCACGCGGGCCACCGCGACCGTGCCGCGGCCGGGCATGCTGTGCAGGCCGAAGTCGTCGGCGAGACGCAGACACGTGCCGAGGCCCGCACCGAGCGAGCGGGTCGAGGAGAAACCGTCGCGCAGCGCCGCGGGCACATCGGGAATGCCCGGGCCGTGGTCGATCGCGGCGATCTGCACGACCCGGGACTCCGCACGTCCCTCCCGCAGCACCGGCGGCGCCACGACGTCGATGAGGACCTGACCCCCCTCGGCATGCTTGAGCAGATTCGTGGCGAGCTCGGTCGCGACCAGCGCGGCGGCCGCGGTGCGCCGCTCGTCGAGACCGGCCAGCGCGGCCGCGCCCTCCGCGGCGACCCGTGCGTCGCGCACCCGCGTCGAGTCGCGCACCGGGACGTCCCACACGCGTGGCATCAGGCCTCCTCGCGCGGACGCGGCGGCTGGGCGACCCAGCAGGTCACCCGCACGGTGGTGCCGTCGCCCGGCGTGCTGTCGATGTGGAAGTCGTGCACGAGGCGCCGCGCGCCGCTCAGCCCCATCCCCAGCCCGCCGCCGGAGGTGTAGCCGTCGCTGAGCGCCCGGTCCAGGTCGGCGATGCCCGGCCCCTCGTCGGTGAAGGCCAGCCGCAGGCCCTGCGCACCCGCGCTGCTGACGTGCGTCACCTCCATCTGCCCGCCACCGCCGTGCACGAGGGTGTTGCGGGCCAGCTCACTGGCCGCGGTGACCAGCTTGGTCTGCGCCACCAGGCCGAAGCCGAGCCGGGCCGCGGCCTGCCGTACGTGCTGTCGCACCCACACCAGGTCCAGGTCCGACCGGATGGGCAGGCAGGCCTCCACGCCCGCGGCAGTGTGCATCACGGACTCTCCTGACGCGGGCCGCCGGGACGGGTCACCGGGGGCTGCTGCGCGAGGAGCTCCATGCCGGCCTCGGTGCTGAGCGCGGTGCGCAGCCCCGGCAGCGTCAGCCCCAGTTCCACCAGGGTGATGGCGACCGCCGGGCGCATGCCGGCCACCACGGTCCGCGCGGCCAGCAGCTTGGCCTGCGCGGCGATCTCGGCCAGCACCCGTCCGAGGAAGGAGTCGACGATCTCCACGCCGGAGATGTCGATGAGGACACCGTGTACCCCGGTACGGACGATGGTCTCCGCGAGGTCCTGCTGGAGCTGCTGCGCCATGCTGTCGTGCAGATCCCCCTGGAGCGTGACCAGGAGGACGTCGCCGAGCCGCAGGACCGGCACATGGCCCGTGACGGGACGGAGGTAGGCGTCGCTCACCGCTGTCCCGCACCCGCGTTCACGATGTCCGCGCCGAGCTGGTGCAGCGCGTACCCCAGCGCGTCGGCGAGGTTCGCGCGGGTGATCACGTCCAGGTCCAGCCCGAGGTGGACGATGGTCTGCGCGATGGCGGGACGGATGCCGGAGACGATGCACTGGGCGCCCATCAGCCGCGCGGCGGCGACCGTCTTCATCAGATGCTGTGCCACCAGCGAGTCGACCGTGGGCACGCCGGTGATGTCCAGGATCGCGAACCGGGCGTGCTGGTCGACGACGGCGTCCAGCAGCGTCTCCATGACCACCTGGCTGCGAGCGCTGTCGAGCGTCCCGATCAGCGGCACGGCCACGATGCCGTCCCACAGCCGGATGACGGGCGTGGCCACCTCCATCAGCTGCAGCCGCTGCCGGTCGCTGAGCGCCTGCCACTCGCTCAGCGCCGTCTGCATGGCCACCAGGCGAAGGGTGCCCATCAGTACGGTCAGCGTGGTCGAACACGCCCGCAGGTGCTCCGGCGGCGCCTGCTCCAGATCGGCGGCCAGCAGGTTCTCGACGGGCGGCCGCAGGGCGGCCAGCTCGCTGGACACCTGGGTGTTGGACAGCCCGGCACGGGAGCGGGCCACGCCCATCCGGGCCAGCTGCTCGCGCACCCCGCTGAAGCCCGCGGAATCCGGGTCCTCCACCTGGTCCGAGTCGGCCACCTGGGCCAGCGCGTCCACGACGACCTTGCCCGCCTCCACCGCCTCGTCGCGCGAGACGGTGAACACGGTGCGGAACAGGGGCTCGTCCGCCCACCGCTGGGCGATCTGTTCCCGCCAACGGTGCAGGAAGTCCCTGACCTCGTGCGTGGGCGTGGCGAGCTGTCCGTCCGCTTCGTGCTCCGGCACCTGGTTCTCTCCTCTTCCGCGTTGCGTCGACCGAGCCCGCTTCGGGAAACGAGAACGGCATGATCACACTTGCCGGGCGACAACTCTAACCATGCCCCGACCTCGTACGACACCGGATCCGGCGCAAGCGGTCCGGTTCAGGGAAACGGCGGTTGGCCACCGCCGGCGGCAGGCGCGCAGGGCGAAGCG
>KL569312.1:3262-5439 GCA_000715635.1 Streptomyces violaceus
GGGCGAAGCGAGGGCACGGCCGCCGGTCCCCCGGCGCCGTGCCCGAGGGGGCACCTGGTCGTCAGGCGCCAGCTTCCCCCGGCTCCACGGGGGTGTCAGGCACTTCGTCGGCACGGGCCAGAGCCTCGTCCACGCTCTCCGATATCGGCACCGTGATGCTGACGCCCGTCAGGTCGAGGATGCGTCGTACGGCGGACGTCGGGCTGATGACGTGCACGCTGCCGGCGGTCTTACGGGTCTCCTGGTACACGCGGAGGATGATGTTCATCCCCGACGAGTCCATGAAGGGGACGGACGACAGGTCGAGCAGGAAGTGCCGTCGGCCGTGGTGGAGTTGGTTGGCCAGATGGGCCTGGAACTCGGTCGCGGTGTCGACGTCCAGGTAGCCGTCGACCGTGATCAGGGCCACGTCCTCCCGGGGCAGCTCGACTTCCACGGACAGCGGGTTCTGGGCGAGGGGCACGGATACCTCCAACAAGTACTACGGCCTGGGCTGGTCACCTCTCAGGGATGACCGCGGTACGGGGCGATGCCGGTCGTGGGGCGGGCTCGAATGCCGTGTCTCATGTGCCTCCCTTCGTCACCGGGCTCCGTTTTCACCGCGCCCCCGCGATTACCCCGGAAAACGCCCCCCATTCCCCCTGACCCGAACCTCTCCGAGACCCGCCGCTCCGCGTCGTATGGTGGCAGAGGTGTGCGCCGAATGCGCTTGCGGCAGGAGGGTAGTTGCTGCTGTGGAGCCGGGTGGGCGGGAACCGTCCGCCCGGGGATCCGCGATCCGCACACCGCGAGGGAGGATGGAGCAGCGTGGCCATCGACAGAATCTGGTCGTACGCGCCGGACAGCGGTCACGTCGAGGGGCAGGACCTGACCGGGTTCACCGTCGCCGCGACCGACGGCACGATCGGGCACCTGGACCGCGAGGCCGCCCCGCACGGCATGCGGCACCTGGTCGTCGACACCGGAGTCTGGGTGTTCGGCCGCAGCGTGCTGGTGCCGGCCGGAGTCGTCATCGGCATCGACACACAGGCCCGGAAGATCACACTGGCCTGCACCAGGGGAGACGCGAAGGAGGCCCCCCGCTTCCAGACGGACAGCGAGACCAGGGACCGGGAGTACCTGACGGCTGTGGGCGACTACTACGACCGGCTGCCGCCACGCGAGACGGCCTCGGTCTGAGCCGGTCACGGGCGCGCGGCGCCCGTGACGCTCCCGGCTCACCAGGGCAGGAACACGTGCACGTCCTTGCCGCGCTCGTCGGCCACCACGCTGACCTGGTCGCACAAGGTGTGGATCAGGTGCCAGCCGATGCCGCCGCCACCGCTGCGCGGATCGAAGGGCCGCGGGGCGGGCTCCGTGCTGCTGGTGTCATGCACCACGACGTGCACCCCGTCGAAGGTCCGGCGCATTCGCAGCGCGAACGGACCCGGGGCGTACTGGATCGCGTTGGCGGCCAGTTCCGTCACCACCAACAGGATGTCGTCCCAGTACTCGGGGGCGGAGGGCGGCGAGAATCGTGCCAGATCACGCAAGAACCCCTCCGCGGCCAGCCGCGCACCGGTCACGTCGTGCGGCTCGCCCACGAAGCTGTTCGTGCGGCTCGGGATGTCCTCGGAGGTCAGTGCGTCGTCCCCACGCGGCTCGGTTGACATATCGCCTTTCCGGCCCGGTCGTCAGCAAGGGCTGTCGTCAGGGCTGTCGTCCTCTCTCTTGCGTCGCCACTGTCGTGTTCCCGTGCGAGCGCGGACTACGCGTCCGGTCCGCGTTCAACGGAACACGTTGTCCGAGTCCTCCCAGTGCGACGGATCCTCCGGGGTGCTCGGCCGCCCGGGACGCCTGCGCGACTCGTACATCGCGTCGATCTCGGCCGCGTAGTGCCGCACGATCTCGTCCCGGCGCAGCTTCATCGACGGCGTCAGCAGCCCGTTGGTCACGTCGAACGGCTCCGGCAGCACCCGGAACACCCGGATCGACTCCGACCTCGACACGGCACTGTTGGCGGCGGCCACGGCACGCGCGACCTCCTCCCGCAGCGCGTTCTCCTCCCGGGCCTCCCGCATCTCGCCCTGCAGCGCCAGCGCCGCCCGCCAGTGCGCCAGGAACTCCGGATCCAGCGTGATCAGGGCACCGACACAGGGCCGGTTGTCGCCCACCACCACCGCTGTCTCTTATACACA
>KL569312.1:5619-5900 GCA_000715635.1 Streptomyces violaceus
AGTCGGGGCGACGCTCTTGCCGCTGCTCGTGACGATGATGTCCTTCTTGCGGCCGGTGATCGTCAGATAGCCCTCCGAGTCCAGTTGCCCGAGGTCACCGGTGGCCAGCCAGCCGCCGCGCAGCGCGGCCCGGGTGCCGGCGTCGTCACCCACGTACCCCTGGAACACCGACGGACCGCGCACCAGGATCTCCCCGTCGTCGGCGACCTGGATCTCCGTACCCGGCAGCGCCTGCCCGACGGTGCCGGACTTCTCCCGGCCCAGCGGCTGCATCGTCACCC
>KL569312.1:6134-7929 GCA_000715635.1 Streptomyces violaceus
ATCGTCACCCCGCCGCTGGTCTCCGTCAGGCCGTACCCGTCGTTCACATAGATGCCGATGCCCTCGTAGAAGAGGGACAGGTCGCGGCTGAGGGGAGAGCCGCCGGACGTCGCCCGCCGCACCCGGCCGCCCAGCGCGGCCCGCAGCCTGCGGTACACCGTGCGGTCGTAGAGGGCGTGCTGGAGCCGCAGATCGAAACCGGGTCCGCGGCCCCGGCCCAGCCGCTGGCGTTCGAGGGCCGCGGCGAAGTCCCGAGCCGTCTCGGCGGCCCGCTCGAACAGCCCGCCGTGGCCTCCCTGCTGCGCCGTGCGCAGGAAGTTCTTGTAGATCTTCTCGAAGACGGACGGGACCGCGTAGAAGTACGTGGGCCGGAAGGAGCGCAGCGCCGAGAACAGCGCCTCCCCGCCGAGGTCGGCCTGGTGCCCCATCAGCAGGCCGCCGCGCACGCACAGGCCCTGGATCATGAGCCCGTACACATGGGAGAAAGGCAGAAACGCCAGCACGGAGCCCTGCTCCCCGCGTGGTGCCGCCGCCGTCTGACCCCATCCGGCCACCAGCGTGTCGCAGGGCCCGGCCAGATTGCGATGGCTGAGGGCGCAGCCCAGGGCGTGGCCGGTCGTGCCGGAGGTGTAGGCGATGACGGCCGTGGAGTCCGGCAGCACGATGCGGCGCATCGAGTCGACGGTGGCGAGTGGCACGGACTCCCCGCGCACCGTCAGCTCCTCCAGCGCTCCCGCGTCCAGCTGCCAGACATGGCTCAGCAGCGGCAGTGCCGCGCACACCGAGCCGACGGTCATGACGCCCTGCTCGTCCTCCACCACCACGGCCACACAGCCGGAGTCCCGCAGGATCCACTCCACCTGGTCGCGCGAGGACGACGGGTAGACCGGGACGACCTCGGCGCCCACGGCCCACAGCGCGTAGCACAGGACTGTCCACTCGTACCGGGTGCGCGCCATGATCGCCACGCGGTGGCCCGGCGCGATCCCGGACGCGATCAAGCCCTTGGCCACGTCCACCACCTCGTCGCGCAGCTCGATCGCCGTCACCTCCTCCCAGACGGCGGAGGCGGGGTCGGTGCGGCGGGCGAGCACCGGCCGGGTGGGTTCGCGGTCCGCCGTCTCGAAGAGGCTGTCGGCGAGCCCGCCGGTCAGGGGCGAGAAGGCCGGTGGAGCGAGGGCCGTGTCGCGCATGCACTGCTCCTGACGTGTACGGGGTGTGACATTGCCGACGGGTACCGTCATCGGCGGTGCTCGAATGTAGTCGAGTCGAGACCCTTCGGGGTCGGGAAATACGGAAGTGACATCGCTGATGATCTCGGCGTGATCGGGGGACTCGGGAGGCATGAGTCACATCAGTCCCGATCCCGAACCCGAACGCACCCCCGGCCTGGAACCGGGCGGCGGCGTACCGCCGGGCGAGACCCCGCCCGCGGAGAGCAGCATGCCCGAGGCGGGCCCCCAGGAGACGCACAACCCGCCCAAGGGCTGGTCCAAGGCACCCCTGGCCCTGATCATCGTCCTCGTGGTGCTGATCGCGGCGTTCTTCCTGGCCTACGCCCTCGTCCTGATGCTCTGAGCACCCGGTGCTCTGAGCCCGTATCCGGCAAAGGCGGGACGCCTCACGCCTGTGTGTGGCGCACGCACTCGGTGACGACGTCCCGCAGGTTGCCCGTGCGCTCCATCAGCTCGCGCTGCACCTGTGCGCCGTTGCCCTCCCTCAGCAGTTCCTCGCAGGCGGCCCGTGCCCGCTCGAGGTCACCGGTGTCCGCGAGGGCCTGACCGACATGGTCCAG
>KL569312.1:8178-8375 GCA_000715635.1 Streptomyces violaceus
GTGTATAAGAGACAGGGCGACCAGCGCGGCCGTGCCGGAGTGCAGGCACACGTCCGAGACCCGGATCTCCACCGTCGGATACTGCCGGGACAGCCGCGCGTCGAAGTAGATCATCCCGTCGTCGAGGATGGACCCGGTGGCCACCATCTCCGCGACCAGCCGGTGGTACCGCTCGGCCGAGCCGAAGATCTCGGTCG
>KL569312.1:8670-8883 GCA_000715635.1 Streptomyces violaceus
TACCCCGAGTCCTTGCCCTGCCAGAACGGCGAGTTCGCGCTGAGCGCCAACAGGACCTGAAGCCACGGCCGCACCCGGTCGATGACCGCGACGCCCTCCTCGTCGGACTCGACGGACACGTGCACGTGGCAGCCCAGGACGAGCTGCTCCCGGGTGGCGATGCCGTACTGATCCGCCATCCACTGGTACCTGTCTCTTATACACATCTCTGAG
>KL569312.1:9157-9298 GCA_000715635.1 Streptomyces violaceus
GCGCAGACTCTCCATGGACGACTGCGGATGGGTGGCGAACTCCAGCATCTGCTCGTGGAGTTCCTTCTCGAAAACGTCCTGATCCGCGTCGTCCTGCGCGGCCCGGGCGAGCACCGCCGCGGACAGCGCCCGCGGCTCGCC
>KL569312.1:9569-9789 GCA_000715635.1 Streptomyces violaceus
GCGGACAGCGCCCGCGGCTCGCCGGTCTCCGGATCGACGAGGAGGAGCTCCTCCTCCACTCCGACGGTGCGCACCTGATGCCCGCCCTTCTGCGACCCTGCCGCGTCGTACCACCGGGCCCTCCCGGTGGTACGACCCCCAGTGCCCCTCACAGGCGGGTAGGACACCTGGTGCGGCGGCAGGTCTTCATGAAGCGAACGGCCTCAGCCATACCGTGGCC
>KL569312.1:9997-10428 GCA_000715635.1 Streptomyces violaceus
GGCGTGATCTGGACACGACCGTCCTCCGGTTTGGCCGGATCCGGGTTGGTGACACCGCTTCCGCCGTAGCGGGTGTCGTCGGTGTTGAGGGTCTCCTGCCAGGCGACGACGTCGTCCGGGACCCAGAGGCCGTAGTCGTGCCGGACGACGGGGGAGAAGTTCGACACCGCCAGCAGCGGGTTGCCCTCGGCGTCGTACCGCAGGAACGCGAAGACGTTGTCGTCGGCCGAGTCCACCGCCACCCACCGGAAGCCCTCCGGACGGGTGTCGCACTGCCACAGCGCCGGCGTCGCCCGGTACGCCGTGTTCAGGTCACGGACCAGATCGCGTACACCCCGGTGGTCACCCGCCGAGTGATAGCCGTCGTCGAGCAGCCACCACTCCGGCCCGTGCTCCACCGACCACTCGGCCCCCTGCGCGAACTCCTGCCC
>KL569312.1:10622-12241 GCA_000715635.1 Streptomyces violaceus
GTATAAGAGACAGCATGAAGCCGAGATAGGCGCGGGTGGTGGCGCGCCGCTGCCACCAGTCGCCCGGCGCCTTCGACACCAGGGCCTGCTTGCCGTGCACGACCTCGTCGTGGGAGATCGGCAGCACGTAGTTCTCGCTGTAGGCGTACACCATCGAGAAGGTCATCTCGTGGTGGTGGTACTTGCGGTGCACCGGCTCGTGGGAGAGGTACTCCAGCGAGTCGTGCATCCAGCCCATGTTCCACTTCAGTCCGAAACCGAGCCCGCCGGCGTCGGTCGGCTGGGTCACGCCGCCCCAGGCGGTGGACTCCTCCGCGATGGTGACCACGCCGGGAGCACGCCGGTACACGGTCGCGTTCATCTCCTGCAGGAACGTCATGGCCGCCAGGTCCTCCCGGCCGCCGTAGGCGTTGGGCTCCCACTGGCCGTCCTCGCGCGAGTAGTCCAGGTAGAGCATCGAGGCGACCGCGTCGACCCGCAGCCCGTCGATGTGGAACTCCTCGCACCAGTACACCGCGTTCGCCACGAGGAAGTTGCGCACCTCGGTGCGGCCGAAGTCGAACTCGTACGTGCCCCAGTCCGGGTGCTCGGCACGCCGCTCGTCCCCGGGCTCGTACAGCGGGTCCCCGTCGAACCGGGCCAGTGCCCAGTCGTCCTTCGGGAAGTGCGCCGGCACCCAGTCCATGATCACGCCGATGCCCGCCCGGTGGCAGGCGTCGACGAAGAACCGGAAGTCGTCCGGGGATCCCAGCCGGGCCGTCGGCGCGTAGAACCCGGTGACCTGGTAGCCCCACGAGCCGTGGAAGGGGTGCTCGGCGACCGGCATCAGTTCGAGGTGCGTGAAGCCGAGATCCTTGACGTACGCCGGGAGCTCCTCGGCGAGCTGCCGGTAGGTCAGCCCCGGGCGCCAGGACGGCAGGTGCACCTCGTACACCGACATGGGCGCCTCGTGCACCGGCGTGTCGGCGCGGTGTGTCATCCACTCGGCGTCGGCCCACTCGTAGTGCGAGGCCGTCACGATCGACGCCGTGTTCGGCGGCTCCTCGGCACGGCGGGCCATCGGGTCCGCCTTGAGGAAGCGGTGCCCGTACCGGGAGTGGATCTCGAACTTGTACGCTGTGCCCTCGCCGACGCCCGGCAGGAACAGCTCCCACACCCCGGACGCGCCCAGGGACCGCATCGGGAACTGCGTCCCGTCCCAGTGGGTGAAGTCCGCGGCGACCCGCACGCCCTGCGCGTTCGGCGCCCACACCGTGAACCGGGTGCCGGCCACGCCCTCGTGGGTCATGGGCTGTGCGCCGAGCGCCTGCCACAGCTGCTCGTGCCGGCCCTCGCGGATCAGGTGCAGATCGAGCTCGCCGAGCGCGGGCAGGAAGCGGTACGGGTCGTGCACCTCCTGCTCACTGCCCTCGTACGCCACGTGCAGCGTGTACTCGGGGATCGCCTCCAGCGGCAGCACGCCCGAGAAGAGGCCGTCGCCCTCCGAGACGAGAGCGGTGCGCTTACCGCCGATCACGACGCTCACGGAGCGGGCGAAGGGGCGCAGCGCCCGGAACGCGATCCCGCCGGAAACCGGGTGGGCGCCGAGCAGTGCGTGCGGATCGTGGTGGGCGCCCGCC
>KL569312.1:12459-13986 GCA_000715635.1 Streptomyces violaceus
GCCCGCGGTCCTCCGGGCTCAGGGCGGGCGCGGTCGGGACCGGGCCTGACGGCTCCGGGATTGAGGGGTCTCGCAGGGCCACGGCTCAGTCTCCTCTCACAGCGAGGCGCTCGATCGCCGCCATCGGTACAGGCAGCCAGTCGGGGCGGTGCCGTGCCTCGTACAGCACCTCGTACACGGCCCGGTCCGTCTCGTAGGCACGGAGCAGTCCGTGTTTCTTGCGCGGGTCCCAGCCGGCGCGGGCGGCATAGCCCGCGCAGTAGGCCTCGCGACAGCGCCGCGCCCACTCCGGGCGCCAGGGGCGGCGCTGCCGGGCGGCGTAGTCGAAGGAGCGCAGCATCCCGGCGATGTCCCGCACGGGGGAGTGGGCGCTGCGCCGTTCGGAGAGCGGCCGGGACGGCTCGCCCTCGAAGTCGATGACGAACCACTCACGCCCGGCCCGCAGCACCTGACCCAGGTGCAGGTCTCCGTGGATGCGCTGGGCGGGCGGCCCGGGGTCGCAGGTGGTGAGGGCGGCGAACGCGGTCCGCAGCCCCGGCACGAACGGCTGGAGCGCGGGCACGCAGTGCGCGGCGGCGTCCAGCCGCTCGGTCATCGCCGTCGCCGTACGCCCGTTCTCCCCGGGCGCGCCGACCGGGAAGGCCGAGGCCAGCGCGAGGTGCACATCCGCCGTGGCCGCGCCGAGCGCCCGGGCCTGGACCGTGAAGTCGTCCCCGGCGGCCAGGGCGTGCAGCGCCAGCGTCCAGCCGTCGGAGGCGTCCCGCAGATACGGCTGGAGCACACCGAGCGTGGCCTTGAAGGGGTGGTTCGTCTGGAACCAGGCCACGGGCGCGGGGACGCGGTGGCAGCCCTGGCGGGCCAGCGCCCCCGGCACCTCCAGGTCCGGGTTCACGCCCGGCTGGATGCGCCGGAAGATCTTCAGGATGTACTCGTCGCCGTACACCAGCGAGGAGTTGGACTGCTCGGCGTCGAGCAGCCGCGGCACCAGCCCGCCGGGCACCGGCTGGTCCGGGTCGCAGTCGAAGCGCAGTGGGCCCGCGGTGCCGGGGTGCCGCAGCCGGTCCAGGAGCAGCTGGGCCGAACGGGGGTCGTGGAGCGCGTCGTAGACCGTCAGACCGGCCAGCGGCCCGTCCTGCACCCTCCCGATGAGCGCCCGGCCGAGGCGCGGCGACGGGTGCTCCCGTACGCCGAGCAGGAGCTGGTAGCAGTCGCCGGCCGGGGGAGCACCGCCCGGCGAGGGCACACCCGTGTGCCCGGCGTGCCCGGCGTGGACCAGCAGGTGCAGACAGCCCGGGAACAGCTCGGTCATCGACAGCAGGCCGAGCTCCGTGACGGGCCGGTCCTTGCCCGCGAACCAGCGCTGGCGGGGCAGCCAGTCGCGCAGCAGAGCGCCGAGCGACTCCATGGGCTCGGCCGGGCGCGTGAGGCTCGGGCCGAGGGATGCGGTCTTCGGCATGGTCACGCCTCCTTGTCCCGGCGCGTGCTCACAGTCGCCGGCCGATGCGGGATGCGACTCGGGTGAGCCGG
>KL569312.1:14212-14701 GCA_000715635.1 Streptomyces violaceus
GAGCCGGAACCAGTAGAAGCCGTGACCCCCGAGGGTCAGCAGGTAGGGCAGCTCGCCGATGGCCGGGAAGCGGACCCCGCCGAACAGCTCCACCGGATGGCGCCCGGCGAACTCGCGCAGATCGAGTTCGGTGGGCTGCGCGAACCGCGCGAAGTTGTTCACGCACAGCACCAGGTCGTCCTCGTACTCCCTGAGGAACGCCAGCACCGCGGGGTTGGAGGAGGGCAGTTCGGTGTACGTGCCGAGTCCGAAGGCGGGGTTCTGCTTGCGGATCTCGATCATGCGGTGGGTCCAGTGCAGCAGCGAGGACGGCGAGGACATGGAGGCCTCGACGTTGGTCACCTGGTGGCCGTAGACCGGGTCCATGATCGCCGGCAGGAAGAGGCGGCCCGGGTCGCAGGTGGAGAAGCCGGCGTTGCGGTCCGGGGTCCACTGCATGGGGGTCCGGACGGCGTCCCGGTCGCCGAGCCAGATGTTGTCGCCCATGCC
>KL569313.1:0-175 GCA_000715635.1 Streptomyces violaceus
CCGCTGGAGCCTGACAACCGACGAAGCCGAGCTCGCAACCCTGCGAGAACTGGCCGACGCCTGCCCGCTTCAGACTGTGAATTACGAGCTGGCTCCGTAGCATGTCTTCTCCGACGCCTTCGGGCGTCGGAGACGGTACCGGCAGCAGAGGACGCTACGAGCGCAGCTCCTGACG
>KL569313.1:477-1802 GCA_000715635.1 Streptomyces violaceus
TGGACGGAGAGCGCGGTCTGGTCGTCGCATGCCGCAACGTCGACGACGGCCAGGCCCGGCTGCGCCACGTGTGCTTCGCTGATCGGCTTCATGTCCGGCACTACGCACCGGAGATCCCGGAGGTTCCCTGGCCCTGGAGCGTTCACCCAACCGAGTACGTTCCGGCCGGGGTCGCGCGGAGCCGCCGCACTAGGTCACCGTTATGGCGGCGGCGCCAGGAGGGGAACGTCGCCGGGGGAGAGGTCAGTGCGGGAGCGGTGCAGGCGTGCGGGGTGGCGCCACCGGCCGGCGGCGCCACGAGCGACGTCGATGTCGACCTCCACCACCAGCTCGGGACGCACCAGCGCGACGGTCAGCGTCTCCCGGGTGCCCCACCTGGCAGAGAACGACCAGCCGGTCCAGGGGTGTCCGGGCCGGGCCGGAGCGGGCCGGCGAGCGTGCTGCTGGTTGCCTGGGCGAGGGTGGTTGTGCGGCCGGTGTACTGGAAGGACCCAGGGGCGTCCTCGCTGGCCTTGTGGTGACGGGGCATAGCCGGGACTTCCAGCCGCCGACGGAGCCCTGCGCTCTTGGGGCCGCGAGCCGGATCCCCGCGCCGCCCATACCCCAAGTAGGGCCGGCGGTCAGCCTAAAAGGTTATGGGTAGTGGTTCGGCTCCGGATCGGTACGGTCGAACTGCGTGCCGCTTCGGGTGCGCGTCGGTCCTTAGTAGCTGGGAGCTGAAGACGTATGGGTATGCGAAGGAAGCTGGCGGCGGGCGCGGTATCGCTAAGTGCGGCTCTGGCGTTCACGGGTACGGCACCGATGGCGACCGCGACGGCGGCCGGCCAGTGCCCGTACTCTGGCAGCCACCCGGAGCTGGAGTACGACGACGGTCAGAATTACTCCGCCGCTGTCAAGCACGCCCAGTGCCTGTGGAACGTCAACAACGCCAAATCGGGTGGCGAGTCACGGCTCGCGGAGGACGGCCTCTTCGGGTGGGGGACCAGGTCGTTCATCTGGCGGATCCAGTACGCCTGCGGGATTGACACCGACTACATCATCGGCCCGCAGACGTGGAAGTGCTTGCACCTTGACGAGAGCCCGAACCCCAAGAGCGTCTCGGGCGTGTGGCCTGTGGGGTAATCGCTGACCATGCCCTGTTCGCCTGGGCCTATAGTCCGGAAGTCGTCGCGCCCGGCAGCTGCGCGGCGCCGGCCACAACCTCCGGGAACGCGAGGCCCAGCTCGGTGCCGCGCCTCGAACGCAGCACCACCCGGCCCGCATCGACGGAGACCAGAACCCGGAACCCGTCCCACTTCAACTCACCGGCCCACCAAGGGCGGCAG
>KL569313.1:2022-2745 GCA_000715635.1 Streptomyces violaceus
TCGGCTCCGGCAGCGTCCACGTCACGCACCCTCACCGAGACCCTTGGCGGCGCCGGGTCGGAACTCGCGCAGACCCTCGCCTCGGTGGCAGCGGCCACCGCCGAGGCGCGCCGGCCCTTGGGCATCGCCGTGGACGACCAGGCGCCCGGGCGCGACAGCGCGGCGTCGGTGCCCGTACCGCGCGGCCCGGAGACCAGGCCGCCCAGGCGTCGCGGGCTCGGTCCGGGCTTCCAGTGCATCCGTACGGACCGCTGACAGCCGTTGGCCGCGGGCCTCGACGCCACCGAGCGGTGCGGTGACGCAGAGGCGGACCTGTAGGTCAGTGGGGTTAGGACTCCTAACAAAAGTGGTGGGCTTGACCTGGTCAGAGGTCGGTGTCGTGCACGAGGCCGCCGGGTAGCGGGACGCGGTCAGCCGCGTAATCGCACGCGATAAGCCCGGCGACGTCGGCGATCATCCCCGGGATACTGGTCGCCCATGGATGAGGTCAAAGTCGTTGTCGCCCATTCCGAGCGCGCGACTCTGCGCGTCGGTGACGTGTTCCTGAAGGTGGACGCCGATCAGGCACGCATCGACGCCGAGGTCGAGGCGATGTCCCTCGCGCCGGTCCCGACCCCGGAGGTCCTGTGGCACAAGCCGCACGTGCTCGCGATCGCGGCACTCCCGGGGAGGACGGTTGGGCGCCTCGGCGGGCCGTCGACCGGGTCGCCGACGGCGTGGGCC
>KL569313.1:2937-5450 GCA_000715635.1 Streptomyces violaceus
CATCCGGAAGCTGCACGACGCGCCGCTGCCGCCCCGACCCGGCGGGGCCGGCCGGAGCATCGTCGCGCTGGCGGCGGAACTCGACGACGAGTGCGAGTCGCTCGTGAGGAACGGCCTCCTGCCCGCCGACCTGGTCACCCGCAACCGCCAGGTCGCCGAGGCCGCGCTCCGGCCGTGGACTCCGGCGTTCACGCACGGCGACCTGCAGATCGCGCACGTCTTCGTCGACGGCGACGAGGTCACGGGCATCATCGACTGGTCCGAGGCGGGCCAGGGTGATGCCCTGTACGACCTCGCCACCTTCACGCTCGGACACGAGGAGCACCTCGGCGACGTCGTCGCCGGCTATGGCACCAACGTCGACCTCGACGTGATCCGCGCGTGGTGGTCGCTACGAAGCCTGCTGGTGGTTCGCTGGCTGAGCGAGCACGGCTTCGACCCGTTCGCGCCGGGCTGTGAGGTCGACGTGCTGAGATCCCGGATGTGAGGCTGCGCGGGCCCGACTGCTACGCATGCGTTCGACGCATCGAGCAGGCCATCCCCTGGGGCGATCGCCCGCCCTTACTCTCCACAAAGTGCGGTGCGCAGTCGTCGCCAGCAGATGACGGCGCAGCCAAGGGTGACGAACGCGTGGTGGATGTCGTCGCGGATCTCCCAGCGGATGCGCAGGCGGCGGAACCAGTGCGGGAGGCTGCCGAACGCAGGAGCGCCAGGAAGGACGCCCTGAAGAAAACCAGGTCCGCCCGCGAGCTAGTGCTGTGACCGTAAAGGTTCACCGGCTCGCGACGCCCGGCACGACGTCCTCTCGGCCCTGGTGGGCCGGGAGGCCCCATGCACCGGACGCCGCGAGCTTCCCGGCAAACCTTCCCGTTACAGCACTAGTTGGTCAGGGGAGGTTCTTCCGGAGCCGCGCTACTACTCGTTATACGTGGCGAAGGCGGGATCCTGGGACTGGGCGAAGATGTATGGCTCGCCGCTTGGAGTTGCCGTGACGGTGGCCTTGACTTCGGTGTCCTGGCAGATGCCACCGATCTGCCAGGGGGAGGGGCCGTAGCAGTACGTGAAGGGCACCGTGACGTCTGTAGTACGCGCCGTCGGCGAGGTGTCGACCACGTTGTAGGTCGGAGCTTGGAAGGTGACACTGTTGAACCACGCGAGCGCGTCCCGGTAGGCCCTGGCCTCGACGCGGGTTTGCGGGGTGAGGTTGCCGTTTGCGTCCTTGCACGTGTAGATCGAGTACGTGATGTGGCCAACCTGGTGCTTGAGGATGCCGTCGGTCTTGAGGTCGACTGTGCGGCTTTGGGGGATCAAGCACGGGTCATCCGCGTGAGCGGTCCCGGTTGCGAGTCCAGCGGCGCACAGTGTTGCGGCTGCCAATGTGGCACCGGCCTTGACTGCGGTCGATCCGCGTCGGCGGCTTAGCTTCTTCATGTGTGCCCCCTATCTATGTGTGCCGCGTACGTGCCCAAATGAACGTAGTTGGAGACGCGATTGCAGTCGTGCGTCTTCATGTCAACGTTTCGAAATCCCCAAGCCGCCTACCTGCGCACCCTCCACGGCCGGGTGATCCGCATCGGCCGCGAGGCCTTAAGCCTTCTGCTCGCCCGCCGCGGCGTCACCTTCCAGCGCACCAAAACCTGGAAGGTGTCCCCGGACCCCGAACGCGACACCAAGCTCGACCGCATCAAGCACATCCTTCACCGCTTCCCGGACCGGGTCTTCGCCTTCGATGCGTTTGGCCCGCTCGGAATCCGGCCCACCGGCGGCAGTTGCTGGGCCGAGCAGACCAAGCCCGACCGGGTGCCGGCGACCTACCGTCGCACCCATGGCGTGCGGTACTTCCACGGCTGCTAGTGCTCTGACCGCATAGGTCCGCCGGGGTGGTGGCGGTGGCGGTTGGATGTCCGGTGACGTCCGATCCGACCGCTGGAGGCACAGTGGTTGAGCCAGTCCGTGTGCGCAGACTGACCGACCAGGAGGGGCAGCGGCTGCAGCAGATCGTGCGCCGGGGCAGCACGAGTTCAGTGCGTTACCGGCGCGCGATGATACTGCTGGCCTCGGCCGGCGGGAACCGCGTCCCGGTGATCGCCCAGCTGGTGCAGGCCGACGAGGACACCGTGCGCGATGTGATCCACCGGTTCAACGAGACCGGCCTGGCCTGCCTGGACCCTCAGTGGGCGGGAGGCCGTCCCCGCCTGCTCAGTAATGACGACGAGGAGTTCGTCATCCAGACGGCCACCACCCGACCGGTCAAGCTCGGCCAGCCCGCCTGGAACGGAACTGGTATTCGACTGGGAGGTAGCGAGGTCAAAGGGCGTCCAAGAGGTCGCAGACGGCCCTGTGGTAAACCGCGTACACCTGCGGGAGTTCGGCGAGGCTGGCGCGCTCGTCGATCCCGTGCAGGCCCTCGTAGGGGACGCCAAATCCGGCGGTGGACGGGATGCCGCCCGCTTGTCCGGCCAGCAGGTTGCCGATGTTGGACGGGCCGGCGGTCTTGGCCCGCACCGCCAGCC
>KL569313.1:5618-6117 GCA_000715635.1 Streptomyces violaceus
GGCATCCATCAGCGCGGCGGCCGGCTGCTCGTGCGGCTGCAGCTGGAACGGCGGCCAGCTGGCGACCGATGTGACCCGGGTGGGCACGGGGCCGGGCAGCTCGGCGTCGAGCTCGGCGGCGGCCTTGCGGACCAGCGTCTCGGCGTCGTGGGCGTCGAAGGCCGGGGTCGTGCGCACGTCGACGTTCAGGTCGCACCGGTCCGCTGCCACGGAGAAGCCCTCGCCGCCGTGGATGGCGGTGACCGACAGCTTCGGCGGCAGCCCGAACGCCGCGTCTGCCGTCGGCGGGCCAGGTAGGTCTGCGGTGTCCAGGAGCTGGACCAGGCGCGCGGCACGGGAGACGGCGCTCAGAATGCTCCGGCTGGAGCCGGAGTGCCCGGACTCGGCGGACACCGTGAGGGTGGCGCGCCACAGGCCCCGGCCGCCGACGACGACGTCGTCCAGGCCGGGGTAGCCGATCATCACGCCTGCCGGGATGACGGCTTCGGGATCCGCGAGG
>KL569313.1:6332-7037 GCA_000715635.1 Streptomyces violaceus
CCCGCGAGGTAGGCGCGGGCGCCGCCGAAGCCGCCGGTGTGTTCGTCGACGTCCAGGAGAACCGCCAGACCGCCAGGGAGCTGTGCTGCGTGGGGCAGCAGGTCAGCGGCGATGTGGCAGAACGCCGAGGCAGCGAGCTTGGAGTCGGCAGCCCCGCGGCCCCGCAGAAACCCGTCGACAATGTCTCCGGCCGTCGGCGGGAACGTCCACGCCTCCTCGTCGCCGAACGAGGCGGTGTCCACGCAGGCGTCCAGGGTCCACCACGGGCCCGGCCGTCCGCCGGCGATCTCCACCAGCAGCCCCACCAGTTGACCCGCCTCGTCATGCAGGCGCCGGTGCGGCAGCGAATGATCGGTCAGCCAGTCCTCCAGGACGGTCAGGACCGGCGTGTAGTCGTCGATGCCTCCACGGCTGGGCCTGCGGATCAGCTCCTGGGCCAGCTCGATCACGGACGCCGACCGCGCAGCGGCATGGGCCACCAAGTCCTTCTTCACGCTTCTCCCTGTCCTGGCGTCGCGCCGTGCCGGACCGGCAGCGCACGAACGGCCTCCCACGTCTCTACCGGCCGCGCGGACGCGCACGCCTCCCGCCCATGCTGCACCAGTCCCACTGCCGCCTCTCGCCCCAGTAAGACCCCGCAGTCGAACCCCTCGGCCCCGTGGAAGCTCGGCAGCGGGACCACAGCCGCACTCTCCGACGCCACGA
>KL569313.1:7265-8266 GCA_000715635.1 Streptomyces violaceus
GATGTGGAGCGTCTTCACACCGTTGCGGCGCTCACCGGGGTCGCGTAATTCCAGCAGCCTCACCAGGTGCTCGGACAGCCCGCGGTGACGCGGCGGCCCGTACAGCACCCGGTAGTGCACCAGATCGGGCTGCTGCGCCACGGCCGTTTCAATCGCTGCCAGGTACGCCTTCTCCCGGCTGCGGGATCCCGTGACCACCAGGTGTTCGCGCGCGCTGGCCACAACCTCGACCATGGTCTCGACGAGATCGGTGTACCGAGTAAGCACCCGCACGACCACGTCGGTGCCGGTGGCCTCCAGAACACTGGCGGAATCGTGCCCGTCCTGGTGGGCGAAGAGCACCTCGGAACGTTCTCGATAGAGCTGGCACAGTGCCCGGCGGTTCTTCGCTCCGGTGCGCTTGCGCCCCGACTCCCATGCGCTGAGAAGGCTCGCGTCCGTTGCGCCGCCCGTGATCTCGTTCAGCTGGTCAGCAGCTTCCTCTTGCGTCAGGTTCTGTGCCAGCCGGGCGCGCTTGAGCGCCGAATCCGTCATGGCCAATCCGGTCACCGATCCCCCAGGGGTGTACGTGGACGGCGGGCAGACCGCCGGCGCTTGGCCATGACCGCGTGCCGAGTAGCCGAGTCGTGGCTACGCCGTGCTGCGGGTCGCAGCTCTGTTCGAGTTGTGTTGCGCCCGCGCTCGGGGCTGGACCTTCTCCCGGGACGCGACGACAAGGAGAAGCCGCTCACTGTGCCCATTGCCGCCGTCTGGATCCGCCGACGGTCCCCGCCCGGTAAGCCGCTCCTGCCCCGCACCGTGCCCCCAAGCCGATCCGTCTCGCCCAGTGAGCGATGCTGCCACCCAGGCGCGACAGGCGACAGTCCCCTGGTGATCTCTCGTCGCCTGGATGTCGATGAGAAATGACGGCGCCGACTGTGGCGGAAGCTGGCTCACGTTCCTGACAGTCGCCCAGCTCCCTGATCAGGCCACTGCGAAACGGACGTGACAGGCGATGTCTG
>KL569314.1:0-2499 GCA_000715635.1 Streptomyces violaceus
GACAGAACCTAGCCGACCTCGGACTGGAGTGGGCCGCGGCGTGACATCTGTGTCGCGTGGCAGCGGACGCCGATCTGCGGACCGGAGCCGTCCTCTGACAGCCGATGCCCCTGGGACAAGTTCCCCAGGGGCATGCTGGTTCGGCATCGTCTGCGGAGGTCGCCATGCGGCGACGAACCGCGCGGTCCCAGGTGATCTCGACGGCCTCGGAAATTCCGTTCATTCCGAATGAGGGAGATGAGCTTGCAACCGGCGCTCAATGTATTCGCTGGAACGAAGGATGGTTGCGGCTGCGGGGGGAGCCTGCCAGACGACGAGTAGATAGTCCTCAACAGGTTCCATGCTCGCTTTGTCGCGAAGGATCTCGCGACCTCGGGAGTGGACTCGAAGCCTGTACCAGTCAGGGCCTGATGGACTGAGAGACTGCACCGATCCGGTGTCTGGGCCGAGGTCCAGCGACTCGACCTTGAGGTCACCAGCAGGGGCGTGCACACTCACCTCGACGACTTCCTCCCAGTCTTCGGCCTCTACGTCGGGATGCGTGTCCAGCACCCTCGTTTCGACTCTCACGTAGCCGGTGTTGATACCGGTCAGGATAAAGGCACCCCTATCCATCGGGGCGATCAAGCCGTTGGAGAAGTCAGCCGTCTCGGTGGAGATGTCTCCATGATCCAGAACCCCGAAAAGCCCCTCACTGATGAACACTTTGCGCCAATCCGACATAACCTATCTCCTTTGCTCGTACGTCGCCTTCAAGGCGGAATTGCGACCTTAAACTCAGAGATAGCGGATCAATTTGGTCTCTCGCAACGGCGCAATCTCCAGGTGCGGGCATCGCTTCATCCGCGACACCCGCAGACGGCAGCTTAGGCCTTGGAGCCGACTCGGAACGGATCCTGGTCGAGCATACGTTCCGCTCGATAGAACTGCGTGTTAGTGCCCCCCTGAACGTTCTGCTCTCCCTCGGGAATCATGCAGACGCTTACACCCTTGGCCCCGGTACCCGAAGCTATGTTCGGCAGGTCGCAGTCAGTGAAGGTGCGTCGAGTGCCGCCGTTGTTGAACAGACCGTTGCGTGTGGTTGCGAAGGGGTACTCATCGCAACTCTTCCCCGCGATGCTGGGCGCATCGCCGCAGGAGAGCGAACGGTTTTTGACGTTGACGACAGGGTTTGTAGACCTCTTCAGGGGGGCCTCGAAGGTTTTGCCCGGCAGTCCGGAAGACTGAGCGAGAGTCACATGCCGGACAAGGTTGGGAGTCTTCGCCTGGCTGTAGGTCAGGAGGGACGGGAACCAAGGGACCACACAACCTACACTGGCCCGGCCGCCTGTAGCGTTGTCGCAGCGGAACTCGCTGATCGTGTAGGCAGCCTCAACTGGAGCTTGGGCGCCATTCAGGAACGTAATAGTCCACTTCGTAGTGCACCTCCCGATGTCCCCGGCATTGGTGGCGGTTGTATCGAAGAACGACTCGCCAACCCGCCAGGAGTTCAGCGGCGCCACGGGCTTCGAAGGGAAGGAAGAACTTTCTACGGTGCACTCCCCGGACGCGGTCGCCTTGCCGCTCACAGACGCCTTCAGCGCCTCTCCCCACCCGTTATAGGCAGAGACCTCGACCTGATGGGCTATTCTTCCGATCCCTGTGTTCCCATAGCTGTAGTTGATGAACAACAGGTTGGCCTGACCGCTTACGGTGGTACGGCCATCCACCCTTTTGTAAGTGGTGTACGTCCCAGCATTCACCTGGCACACCTGAGTACGGTTGCCCAGCGGAGTTCCTGTACTTTCCTCGCACCACTGGGGTGGAGCAACGCTTGCCGCTGTGCCGCTAGCAAGCGGTGATTTGTCACCAGGTGATGCGGCCTCAAAGCAGGCGAACTGGCCTTCGTCGGTGGGTGCGCCGCAGCTTTCCGACTCTTCGGCCGCGAGGGTCGCGCCGCCCATCTCCGATGCCGGCTTCACCAATGGCTGGTCCGAGCCCGGCGTGATCTCCGGCACCAGAGTCAGCGACTCGGAGGGAAGAGTCTCGCCTACAGCAGGGGCCTCAATCTCACTCAGAGTGTCAGCCTCCGCAGGCACCACACCACCAGCGAATGCCGCCAAGAAGGCCGACACGGCCGCGGCTCGTCTTAACCATGCCAATCTGAATCCTCGATCGTGTCTCAACATGCCTTTCCCTCCCCATCTGCCCAGTCAGGCTGCCACCCGGCCTCCTGGCTCAGGACAGTCCGCAGTTACAGAGCCTCATGAACATAAGATCACCACCGTCTGTTCTGAATAGATCGTTTCGAGACAGATCAGTGAGGTCGCTTCGATGAGCAGCCCGGTGCGATGTGCCTTCGACCTGACAGTGAGTCATCTGTGCACGGACCGCTTCATGGCAGTCGTGAAGACATCGCCCCTCTGACCAACCGCCACTGACACGCTCCCGCTGACGCAAAGCCGCCACATCGCACTGCGGGATTCAGTGATGGTCGCGGACTGGGTCAGCTTCAACGTC
>KL569314.1:2756-3141 GCA_000715635.1 Streptomyces violaceus
CCGAGCGGCAGGACTGGGCGCGCGGCTGGGCCAAGCTCAAGGCGTACGTGGAGCGGGAGGGGAACGCCCGCGTGCCCTACGGTCACCGGGAGGGTGCGACACCGCTTGGGCAGTGGGTGGCGGAACAGCGAAGGGCCTTCCAGGCGGGGCAGATGAGCGGCCAGCGTGCCCGTCGGCTGGAGAAGCTCGGCATGGTCTGGAGCCTCGCGGATGAGAGGTTCCAGGAGAATCTGGAAGCCGCGCGTGCCTACTTCGAGCAGTTCGGAACTCTGGCTGCTCCCCGGTCAGCAGTGGCTCTCGGCAAGCCCCTTGGGCAATGGCTGTCCAATCTCAGGCGGCCAGGCGCCCTGGAGGGCCACCCCGAGTGGGAACAGTCGCTCACAGC
>KL569314.1:3372-3630 GCA_000715635.1 Streptomyces violaceus
CTACGCCGCGCTGCGGGAGTTGGTACGTGATGAAGACGGCCAGGCCGAGGTCCTGCCCGGCGTCACCGTTCACGGAATGGATGTCGGACGGTTTGTGGCGCGGCAGCGTCAGCATGCCGTCTGGCAGGGGCTGATGGACGGGCAGCGCGTGCTCCTGGAGGAGCTCGGCATCACGCCGCTGCCACCGCAGCAGGAAGCGCCCGCCCAGGCCCGCAAGGCGGCCCTGGGGGCCTTCGAACGGGGTGTCGCGGCCCTAGG
>KL569315.1:0-1236 GCA_000715635.1 Streptomyces violaceus
GCGCAGGGTGCTGGCCGCCGCCGAGCAGATGGTGGTCGCCCTGCGCTCCGTCTTCGCCTGCGACCCCCAGCCCGCCCGGATGCGCGGCCCCGTACCGTCCGGCTCCGGCCGGCTGCTCGGGGGCTGCGGCAATCTGGCCGACGTACTGGAGCGCACCCGCACCGAGTGCGGACGGCGGCACGCGCTGTTCGTGGCGGCGGTACGCGCCGGCTGCGCCGGGCCGGTCGCGGACGTCCTCGCCCGGGCGGAGGAGGGAACGGGAACGGTCCGTGCGACGCTCGACCGGGGTGACGGCGTCCGTACGGACCTGCGACGGCTCGGCGACGGCGAACTGCGGTACGTAGCACTCGCGTTGGTCCTGCTCACCGGACCGGGCGTGCTGGAGGTCGACCCGGCCGGCGAGGTGCCCGCCGCGCTCCAGACGCTCACCGTCCTCGCCGACGGCTTCGACCGGGGCCTGGACGGACGGCAACGGCTGGAACTGCTGCGACTGGCGGCCCGGATGTGCGACCGGGGGCACATCCGGCTCGTCGGTGCCGTCAGCGACGGCTCGTGGGCCGCCGGGACGGAGGGTGTCACGGTGGTACACCTGAACCGTGACTGATCCCCTGGACGTGGCCGGACTGCAACGTCGCCTGGCCGATTTCGCGGCCGCGCGGAACTGGCAGCAGTACCACACCCCCAAGAACCTGGTCGCCGCGCTCAGCGTGGAGGCCTCCGAACTGGTCGAGATCTTCCAGTGGTTGACCCCCGAGGAGTCGGCCCGCGTCATGACCGACCCCGACACCGCGCCCCGCGTCACCGACGAGGTCGCCGACGTCCTCGCGTATCTGCTCCAGCTGTGCGAGGTGCTCGGCATCGACCCACTGGCGGCACTGGACGCGAAGATCGACCGGAACGAGCGGAGGTTCCCGGTCCAGGAGTAGCGAAGTCCGTTTGTACGCTGTGTAACCAAAATGCGGCTCGAATCCGAATTGTTGTCCGCAATTTTCCGTCTTCCTCTGGCTTTTGGTCTCACACCCCTTCACTCTGGGTAGTGAACTAGGGAGTTCGGGCAGGCGTACGCGCGGGAGCGCGTCGGGACAGACGGGGGCAGCGCATGGACGCGGTGCGGCTCATCGTGACGAGCAGGCGGTCCCTGGCCGCGGGCGGCGACGTGCGGGAGATCCTGGCCGAGGTGTGGCAGGCGCAGGCTCTCGCGCAGGCGATCGGCAGCCGCCTCGCGGTCGCCGGACC
>KL569315.1:1430-2297 GCA_000715635.1 Streptomyces violaceus
GCACTGGGGTTGACGGAGTTGGCGGGCCGAGGCTGCGGCGTCCTCGACCCGCCCGTACTGGCCCCTGGTGAGCTGCGGGCGGGCCAGCTCACCGAGTTGGGCGACGCCCGACACACCCTGATGTTCCTCGGCGGTCTCCTCGGCGAGGTCGGCATAGCCCTCGTCGGCCTCGCCTGCGCCGCGGACGACGAGGGCACGTACTGGCAGTGCATGGAGGCCATCGACGCGGCGGACGAGTCCCGCGACCGCGTCCTCGAAATGCTCCGCAGACTCGCGGACCGCGAGCAGGTGGTACCGGATCGGGAAGCGGGCTAGGACAGGAGCCGTTCCTGGCGTGCCGGCTGGCGGGGGAGTGCCCGGGTGCGGGCCGGTGGGGGTTGTTCGCGCAGTTCCCCGCGCCCCTGGGGCCGGGTCATTGCCGGGCCCCTGCCTTTGCTGCGGCGCCGTTGTGGCCGGGCGCGCCCCGCGGCGGAGCCGCATATCGACACAGCCCCGCGCCCCTTGAGAGCGATCCCGGACGACACCGCCCTCGGCCCGAACACCCCGGCACAAGCCCCGCCGACGAACGCCGCCCCCACTCCGAACACCCCCGCCCCGGCCCTCAGCCGACCGGGCCCTCCTCGCCCGGCCCCCGGCCGGCGTCCCCCGCTGCCTGAAGATCCGCGTCCAACGCCGACAGGTCCGCGTTCAACGCCGCCATCAGCTCCTCCATCTGCTGCAACAGCCCTTTCGGCTGCCCGGTCCCGCCCTGTTGCGGCACGGTCTCTTCGGACATGACGGCCTCCTCGGCCCATGGCCCCCGGGGAGGCCGACGCGGGTGACGCCCCGGCGGTCGCCGGCCGGTGCGGAAGCCGGGGGCTCCGGCTC
>KL569315.1:2483-4935 GCA_000715635.1 Streptomyces violaceus
CCGAGCCAACGATCACCACCGGGGCCGGTCACTGGCCGGGTCAGGCGGCACCCGCGGTATGCACGTAATTTCACCCGACCGGGGACCGCGCGGGACAGGGGACCGACCGCGTCGCCCCGCACCCCGGCGTGCAGGATGGAAGCATGGATCTCCGCATCTTCACCGAGCCCCAGCAGGGGGCCACCTATGACACGCTGCTCGCCGTCGCCAAGGCCACCGAGGACCTCGGCTTCGACGCCTTCTTCCGTTCCGACCACTACCTCCGCATGGGCTCCGGCGACGGCCTGCCCGGCCCCACCGACGCCTGGCTCACCCTGGCCGGACTCGCCCGCGAGACCAAGCGCATCCGCCTCGGTACCCTGATGACCGCCGGTACCTTCCGGCTGCCCGGCGTGCTCGCCATCCAGGTCGCGCAGGTCGACCAGATGTCCGGCGGCCGCGTCGAGCTCGGCCTCGGCACCGGCTGGTTCGAGGAGGAGCACAAGGCCTACGGCATCCCGTTCCCCAAGGAGAAGTTCTCCCGCCTCGAGGAGCAGCTGGAGATCGTCACCGGCCTCTGGGCGACGGAACTCGGCAAGACCTTCGACTTCCACGGCACCCACTACGACCTCACGGACTCTCCCGCGCTGCCCAAGCCCGCGCAGAAGAAGATCCCCGTGCTCGTCGGCGGCCACGGCGCCACCCGCACCCCGCGGCTGGCCGCACAGTACGCCGACGAGTTCAACATCCCCTTCGCCTCCGTCGAGGACAGCGAGCGCCAGTTCGGCCGGGTGCGCGCCGCCGCCGAGGAGGCCGGCCGCAAGGGCGACGATCTGACCTACTCCAACGCCCTCGTCGTCTGCGTCGGCCGGGACGAGGCGGAGGTCGCCCGCCGGGCCGCCGCGATCGGCCGCGAGGCCGACGAGCTGAGGCTCAACGGCCTGGCCGGCTCCCCGTCCGAGGTCGTCGACAAGATCGGCCGCTACGCCGAGATCGGCGCCCGGCGGATCTACCTCCAGATCCTCGACCTGGACGACCTCGACCACCTGGAGCTGATCTCCTCGCAGGTGCAGTCGCAGCTGTCGTAAGGCCGGCACGGCGCGTCGGCCGTCCGGCGGATCGGGCCGTGGAGCGCGATCCGCCGGGCCTGGGTCAGGGCTTGCGTGCGACCGCCACGTAGAGGGGGATCTCCTCGCCCCCGCCGTCACCTTCGCGCGGTTCGCCGAGTTCGGGGTGCCACCGCGCGGCCAGGACCACACCGGGGTCCACCAGCTCAAGGCCCGTGAAGAACTCCGAGAACTCTCCGAGGCTGCGCACCTGTGCCGCCGTGCCGCCCTTGCGGTACACCTCGACGACCCGCTCCCAGGTCTCCGGGTCGAAGTCGCCGGTCGCGTGGGACAGCGTCAAGTGGCTTCCGGGTGCCAGCGGTTCGAGGAGTTCTCGTACGAGCCGGAGGGGCTCGTCCTCGTCGCCCACCAGGTGCAGCAGTGCCACTAGGGAGAGGGCGATCGGCCGGCTGAAGTCGAGGGTCTCCCGGGCCGTTGCGATGATCGTTCCGGGGTTCCGCACATCGGCCTGGACATAGGCGGTCCTCCCCTCCGGCGCGCTGTGCAGCAGGGCCTCGGCATGCCGGAGAACGATGGGGTCGTTGTCCGCGTAGACCACCTGAGCGTCGGGGGCGATCCCCTGGACGATCTGGTGGAGGTTCGGCTCGGTCGGGATGCCGGTCCCGATGTCGAGGAACTGGCGGATGCCCCGCTCGGCCAGCAACCGGGAGGCGCGGTGCATGAAGGCGCGGTTGGTCCGCGCCATCGCGCTCACGGCGGGGAAGTGCGAGGACACCTGCTCGGCCGCCGCAACGTCGACCGGATAGTTGTCCTTCCCGCCGAGGAAGTAGTCGTACATCCGCGCCGCATGGGGCTTGCTGGTGTCGATGGTGCCCACAGTCGCACATCCTCCTTCGAACGCCCGGTCGACCGGAGGCTAGCGAAAATTCCCGGGTCCCGTCGGCGCGCTCTCTGTACGGTGGCCGTATCCGCAGTTCAGACCACTGATCAAAGGTCGACCTACCGTGTTTCTGACCATCACCACGACCGGCACCCCGGAGCGCCCCGCCACCGATCTCGGCTACCTGCTGCACAAGCATCCCGAGAAGGCGCAGGCGTTCTCCACCTCCTACGGCACGGCCCACGTCCTCTACCCCGAGGCGGACGCCGAGCGCTGCACGGCGGCGCTGCTGCTGGAGGTGGACGCGGTGGCACTGGTCAGGCGCGGCAAGGGCAAGGGCCGGGGCGGCGCCCCGGACGCGGCACTCGCGCAGTACGTCAACGACCGCCCGTACGCGGCCTCCTCCCTTCTCGCCGTGGCACTGAGCGGCGTCTTCTCCAGTGCGATGAAGGGCGTCTGCAACGCCCGGCCCGAACTGCCCGCCGTACCCCGGCCGTTGCGTATCGAGGTGCCGGCGCTGCCCGCC
>KL569315.1:5187-5924 GCA_000715635.1 Streptomyces violaceus
GGGGCTGGACGGTCACCGCCGAGCCCGTGCCCCTGGACACCGAGTTCCCGCAGTGGGGGGACTCCCGCTACGTCCGACTCGAACTGGAGTCCGCGGACCGCACCCTCGCCGAGGCCCTGCGCCACCTCTACGTCCTGCTCCCGGTCCTGGACGACGCCAAGCACTACTGGGTCGCCCCCGACGAGGTGGACAAGCTGCTGCGTGCCGGCGAGGGCTGGCTGCCCGGCCACCCGGAGCAGAAGCTGATCACCAGCCGCTACCTCTCGCGCCGCTGGTCGCTGACCCGTGCCGCGACGGAGCGGCTGGAGCTGGTACGGCTGGCCGAGACGGACGACAGCGAGGTCGAGGAGATCGACAACGCGGTCGGGGCGGAGACCGAGACCGAGGAACGGCCGACCCCGCTGGCCGTGCAGCGCCGGGAGGCCATCACCGCCGCACTCAAGGCGTCCGGGGCCGCCCGTGTCCTGGATCTCGGCTGCGGACAGGGCCAGTTGGTGCAGACGTTGCTCAAGGACCCGGCGTTCACCGAGATCGTGGGCGTGGACGTGTCGATGCGGGCGCTCACCATCGCCTCCCGGCGGCTCAAGCTGGACCGCATGGGGGAGCGGCAGGCCGCGCGCGTCAAGCTCTTCCAGGGCTCGCTCGCCTACACCGACCGCCGGATCAAGGGCTACGACGCCGCCGTGCTCAGCGAGGTGATCGAGCACCTCGACCTGCCCCGGCTGCCGGCCCTGGAG
>KL569315.1:6104-7654 GCA_000715635.1 Streptomyces violaceus
GGCTGCCGGCCCTGGAGTACGCCGTGTTCGGCTCGGCCCGCCCGCGCACGGTCCTCGTGACGACCCCGAACGTCGAGTACAACGTGCGCTGGGAGAGCCTCCCGGCCGGCCAGGTCCGGCACGGCGACCACCGCTTCGAATGGACCCGCGCCGAGTTCCGGGCCTGGGCGGAGGCGGTGGCCGAACGGCACGGGTACGGCGCCGAGTTCGTCCCCGTCGGCCCCGACGACCCCGAGGTGGGGCCGCCCACCCAGATGGCTGTGTTCACCCTGACCACCCCGAAGGAGGCGAAGGCGGCATGACCGACGTACGCGAGGGGCGCGTCCTGCCCGTCACCGACCTCTCCCTGGTGGTGCTCGTCGGCGCCTCCGGCTCCGGCAAGTCCACCTTCGCCCGCAGGCACTTCAAGCCCACGGAGATCATCTCGTCCGACTTCTGCCGCGGCCTCGTCTCGGACGACGAGAACGACCAGAGCGCCACCAAGGACGCCTTCGACGTCCTGCACTACATCGCGGGCAAGCGCCTCGCCGCCGGCCGCCGCACCGTCGTGGACGCGACCAGCGTGCAGCCCGACGCCCGCCGCCAGCTGATCGACCTGGCCAGGCAGTACGACGTCCTGCCGATAGCCATCGTGCTCGACGTGCCCGAGGAGGTGTGCGCCGAGCGCAACGCGGGCCGCACCGACCGCGCGGACATGCCCCGCCGGGTCATCCACCGCCACACCCGGGAACTGCGCCGCTCCCTCAGGCACCTGGAGCGCGAGGGCTTCCGCAAGGTGCACGTCCTGCGGGGCGCCGCCGAGGTCGAGCACGCCACGATCGTCACCGAGAAGCGCTTCAACGACCTGACCCACCTCACCGGCCCCTTCGACATCGTCGGCGACATCCACGGCTGCGCCGCCGAACTGGAGTCGCTGCTCGGCAAGCTGGGCTACAGCGACGGAGTCCACCCCGAGGGCCGTACCGCCGTCTTCGTCGGCGACCTGGTCGACCGCGGCCCCGACAGCCCGGGCGTGCTGCGCCGTGTCATGGCGATGGTGAAGTCCGGCAACGCCCTGTGCGTGCCCGGCAACCACGAGAACAAGTACGGCCGCCACCTGCGCGGCCGCAAGGTCCAGCACACCCACGGCCTCGCCGAGACCATCGAGCAGATGGCGGGCGAGAGCGAGGAGTTCGTAGCCGAGGTACGGGAGTTCCTCGACGGCCTCGTCAGCCACTACGTCCTCGACGGCGGCCGGCTGGTCGTCTGCCACGCCGGTCTGCCCGAGAAGTACCACGGCCGCACGTCCGGCCGGGTCCGCAGCCACGCCCTGTACGGCGACACGACCGGGGAGACCGACGAGTTCGGGCTGCCGGTGCGCTACCCGTGGGCGGAGGACTACCGAGGCCGGGCCGCCGTCGTCTACGGCCACACCCCCGTCCCGGAGGCCACCTGGCTCAACAACACCATCTGCCTGGACACCGGCGCCGTCTTCGGCGGCAAGCTCACCGCGCTGCGCTGGCCGGAGCGAGAGCTGGTCGACGTAGCGGCGGAGCGCGTCTGGTACGAGC
>KL569315.1:7899-9143 GCA_000715635.1 Streptomyces violaceus
CGCTGGACCTGGCGGACGTGCACGGCCGCCGGATCGTGGAGACCCGCCACCAGGGCCGGATCTCTATCCGTGAGGAGAACGCGGCGGCGGCCCTCGAGGTCATGAGCCGCTTCGCGGTGGACCCGCGGCTGCTGCCGTACCTCCCGCCGACGATGGCACCGACGGCGACCAGCAAGGTCGACGGCTACCTCGAACACCCGGTGGAGGCCTTCGCGCAGTACGCGGCGGACGGTGTCGAGCGGGTCGTGTGCGAGGAGAAGCACATGGGATCGCGGGCCGTGGTCCTGGTGTGCCGGGACGCGGAGACGGCCCGCAGGCGTTTCGGAGTCGGGGGCACCTCCCGCTCGAGCGCAGCCGAGAGTGGGGGAGGCGCCACCGGGTCCCTCTACACCCGCACCGGCCGCCCGTTCCTCGACGACGACGCCCTCACCTCGGAGATCCTCGACCGGGTGCGCACGGCGATCGGCGAGGCCGGCCTCTGGGACGAACTGGCGACCGACTGGCTGCTGCTGGACGCCGAGCTGATGCCCTGGTCGCTGAAGGCGACCGGGCTGCTGCGGTCGCAGTACGCCGCCGTGGGTGCCGCGTCCGGCGCGGTGCTCCCCGGAGCGCGGGCCGCGCTGGAGGGCGCGGCCGCGCGGGGCGTGGACGTGACCGGGCTGCTGGCCCGCACCCGCGAACGGTCCGCCGACGCCGCCGCGTTCACCGAGGCGTACCGCCGCTACTGCTGGACCACGGACGGCCTGGACGGCGTCCACCTGGCACCGTTCCAGATCCTCGCGGTGCAGGGCCGCAGCCTTGCCGCCCTGCCGCACGACGAGCAGCTCGCCCTGCTCGACCGGCTCGTCGAGCACGACGGCAGCGGCCTGCTCCGGACCACCCGGCGGCTGTACGTCGACACGGCCGACCCCGAGTCCGTCCAGGCCGGTGTCGACTGGTGGCTGGAGATGACCGGCCGCGGCGGCGAGGGCATGGTCGTCAAGCCGGCCGGCGCACTCGTCCGCGACCCCCAGGGCCGTCTCGTCCAGCCCGGCATCAAGTGCCGCGGCCGCGAGTACCTGCGGATCATCTACGGCCCCGAGTACACCCGCCCGGAGAACCTGGCCCGTCTGCGATCGCGGTTCCTCAACCACAAGCGGTCCCTGGCGATCCGCGAGTACGCCCTGGGTCTGGAGGCCCTGGACCGGCTGGCCGACGGCGAACCGCTGTGGCGGGTGCACGAGGCGGTCTTCGGCGTGCTGGCC
>KL569315.1:9338-10369 GCA_000715635.1 Streptomyces violaceus
CCAGCCCGCTCAGAGATGTGTATAAGAGACAGGCTTGTCCCGCCTGGGGTGATCCTGGCCGGACGTCGCCCTTCCGGTCCCATTCGTCCCTGGTTAACCGCAGGTTGCCGTGCTAACTTCGCTGGTCGATCAGGCAGGTATACCGGCTCAGGGGGAAAGTCGGTGGAGACACACGCGGGGTTCGGCGAACCCGAGGGCGGGTCGGGGCGTGCGGACGGCTTACGGCTGCTGCTGGGGCTGACCAACGCACTGTGCGGCCTGGGCTGCATGGAGGACGCGCAGGGGCGGCTGCACTTCGGTGTCGTCCTGGGAGACCTGCTGGGGCGTCAGATCGACCTGCGCGGTGTCAAGTTGCGCGAGGACGTGGTGCTGCTGACGCGCGCGGCACTGAACATGCCGGGCGGCGAGCGCGTACTGGTCGAGGTGGTGCGGATCCTCGAAGGAGAACTGGCGGGCGACGAACTCGACCAGCTGCTCGACCAGTGGCTCGCGCCCGCCCCGCCCCCCGCCCTCCAGGGGCCCCTGTCCCGCGACGACGAGACCAGCGCCCGCGCCGTGCTCGCCCAGGGCGAACTCCCCGCCGCCCGGCTGCGCGACGCCCTGGTCGAGGAACTCAACGGCCTCGACCTGCCCACCGGCCTCGCCCCGGAACAACTCCTCGCGCACGTCCTGGACTGGAACGTGCAGCCGGACGGTCTGCCCCCCGCCGTCCTGCTGATCGACCACGCCGCCCGGCTCGCCGCCACCCCCGGGCACCGCACCGCCCTGTCCGGCTGGGCCGACGACTGGGCCCGGCGCGCGGGCCTGACCGGGCCGGTGGAGGAACGCCGGAAGGCCCGCGGCACGACGGAGAGCGATCCGGACATCCCGCGCTGCCTGGTCGTCGCCGTCGAACCGGCACGGGACGGTTCCGGCGAGGTCGTCGTCCGCCCCTGGCTCAACTCCGTTCCCGGCCGCTGGGACCCGCAGCCCGGCGAACCCGCCACGACCACCCTCGACGAGCTCGGTACGGCCGTCCAGCGCGCGTTACG
>KL569315.1:10560-11196 GCA_000715635.1 Streptomyces violaceus
AGTCTGACCTTCCGGATCGGTGACGGGCAGCCGCTGCCGCTCAGCCTGAAGTACGGGGTGCACCTGCGCAGTCTGGAGCGGATGCGCACGGACGACGCTCTGGTCCGGGACCAGTGGCGGGAGCGTTGGCGAACCCTGCGCGAGCAGGGCGTCCTGGTGCACGGCTGGCGCGAACCGGACGGCTGCCGGCTCGGCGCGTGGCAGGCCGGGCTCGCCGGGGAACCGAGACGAACGGCGGTGGTGCTCGACGCCCCGGCCGACGTCCTGGCACTGGAGGCCCTCAAGGCCGCCATAGCGGAAGGGGTGGGGCTCGCGATCTGGGACCGCAGAGGTGTCTTCCGCGAGGAGCGCCGGGAGGTGGTGACCGCCCTGTTCGCCGCGGCACCCACGCCGGCGAGGATCCCGGTCGCCGTTCACCTCCTGCGCAGGAACGCCGAGAGCGAGGGCCGGGGCCCCGGCGAGCTGCTCGGCCGGCATATCGGCTTTTTCTGGGACGATCCGACGCGTCCCGTTGACTTCCAGCCCACCGACCCAGGCGATCTCGCCAGCGAGGAGGCATCCGCATGAGCACGCAGGAGCAGACGGTCCCGAACGGCTGGCGGATCTTCCACGGCACGGGCAGTGCCCCCGCCGTCC
>KL569316.1:0-2402 GCA_000715635.1 Streptomyces violaceus
TGTGTATAAGAGACAGCTGCAGACCGACCTGCGCGACGGACTGGCTCGCATCACTATGGACCTGAACCGCCGCACCGACCAGTCCCGCAAGTGCAAGGCGGAGCTGCCCGCGAGAGAGCAGAGCATGATCGCCGCCGCGCTGGAACCGGCGGTGCGCCAGCACGTCGAGGCGAAGCTGCGTGCCACTTCGATTCAGGAGGCGCGGTCACTGTCGAACATGGGCGCCAAGACGGTCGGGGCTCTGGTGCAGGCTGGTATCCGCACCGCGGCCGACTTCACGGGGGTGTCCTACTCCCAGAGCCAGGGTTCCGGGAGCCGTGTCGCCTACTTCGTCCGCCCAGGCGGCCACCACGTCCGCGTGTCCGGCGTGGGCGAAGCGCGGGCGACCGCCCTCGACGCATGGCGCCGGTCCTTGGAGCAACGGGCAAGGGCTTCCGCACCCGCCAAGCTGCCTGGGCCAGCTCTGACGAGGATCCGCGCAGAGATCGCCACGCTGCGGGCGCAGTACGACCGGGAGGTAAAGCAGGCGGAGAGCAAGGCCCAGCAGGACAGGGACGTCCTCCAAAAGCAGATCACCGACGAACGGCAGCGGCTCACGGCCGACCGCCAGCAGCGCGCTATGGAGACCCAGCGCAAGCGTGCTGACCTGTTGCAACGTCAGAAGCAGCTGAGCGGCGCCGAGGCGGAGCGAGCGAGAGTGACGGGCGAACTCAGCACCGCACGGACGGAGACCCGCCGCAACCTCGGTGTCCGGAAATACGTCACATTCCTGTTGACGGGCCACTGAACCAGGCCCGAGTCGAGTATGCAGCGTGGGCAGGGCTGGGCGAGAGTTGGGTGCGCGCGGGCAAGGTAGATGGCGGCACCAGGTAATCAGGAGCCCCAGAAGCCACGGGTGAGATCTTCACGAACATGCAGGAAGCGAACCTGGTGCCTCGTTCGCCTCACTACGCAAGTCACGGTTGTAGATGATTCTTCCCAGTGCCCGTGTGGCGGCTGCTCCAGCGCTCAGTGAGCTACGCAAACGAGACATCCGCCTGGCGCTCCTGGGCTTCGGATTGCTGCGGATGTGTCCCCGTACCCGGTGGAACCCGTCCTAAGAACTGGCAACGCTGGCCGGTCGGCTCGACTCCGGGCACGACCTGGAGGCGTATTGCAACCTCCTCACCTTCGGAATGTTTGGACCAGGAAGCAGCACTACGGGAGACATTCACCGCCTCCTTCGGAAGCCGCACTCGGCACGGGCGCCGCGCCCGATCGGCTGGCGGAACGCCATGCCAACGCCTACCGCGGCGGAAAGGCCCAAGAAGAGCTGCTCCTGATCGGAACAGCCGCGCTCCTCGACTCCGACTTCCGACGCCGTCGGCCTGGGAAGTTCCGGCTCCCTTGGCAGGAGACTTGGGAAGAGATCTGCGAAGAAGCCTTGGACGCACAGGAGAGGAGAGACACCTTCTCGGGCACGGCACGTTACGACTCCCAGTCCGGCTTCGACCGGTGGTGCGAGAGGTGGCTGCAGGCCCTGGTGCGTCTCACTCCTGCCGAGCAGAGCAACCACGCCTCTCCAGTAGCGGCACGATGGGCGCGCGCATACGACGCCCTGGAGCGGGCGATCAAGCGCGACCTACGGGATGAACCGTGGGTGGTCAGGCTGGCCGATCAACTGCACCATGCGGGGCGCGGGATGGTGACCGGCATCGCCGCTTCCATGGCCGAGCCGGTGGTCGTGGCGTATGACGGACGCGAGGGGATCGATCTGCCGTGGCCAGCCCAGTACCTCCTCTGGGCCGAATATCCAGGCGGTGCCCGCCAAGCTGGCCCCAGCCGACACCACCTGACGGCAGTCCCCCGGCTCTTCACCCTCCTCGACGGTCTCTCGCGCCGCTCCCTGCGAGTGATCGACGACACCGAATGGCACGACTCGCCCACCGTGTACCAAGAAGCAATCGACAACGTCCCCAAGGCCGCGTTCTCACCCGAAGCCCACTGCTGGTGGAACACCCAAGCGGTCGGCCGACTCCCCCACCTCCTGTCCATGGCACGCGCAGACGCCGCCTCCGCACAACAACAGGCACAGCGCGCCCAGGCACCTTGGCGGTAAGACGACCACAGCCTCGGATCCAGTGGCGAGCGCCAAGGAGATGCTGGACATGGATCACTCCCAGAACTTCCCACGCCAGCTTCTCCACCAAGGGACTGCCCGGACCAAGACCCGGACCAATTCCGGACCAGCCCCCACCAGAGAGCCACGCCTGTTGCCTTTCCCCAGGTCAGCACGGTTGCAGCTGCTGTACCACCAACAGACGAAGAACATTCTTTGCTCCTACAGCCCGAAGAAACTTGGGTTCTTCCTCTGATGCCGGATGGGCGGGGTGCCGCGGCAGGAGCTTGCGTCCCTCCACCGC
>KL569316.1:2639-4167 GCA_000715635.1 Streptomyces violaceus
GCCGTAGGGCGAATGACCCGCAGGTCAATCGGCTTGGCCGCCCGTGAGTGTGCCGGCAGCAGGCGTGACGACACAGGACCCGGGCCTCTGAGGAGGTCCGGGTCCCTGGGAGGGCAGTGTCACGCGGTGGCACTGTGCGCCAGCGCACGGGCCTTGTCCGCCCACTCCCCCATCCTCGTGATGGCGGAGGTCAGTTGCTTCACCGCGGCGGAGATCTCCTTCACCGGCTTGCGGAGGTGCCGGCTCACCCGGACCAGGCCGCCCGCCGAGGTGCCGAAGGAGGAGATCTGCGCCAGACCTTCCTGCGCGGCCTCGTCCAGGGACATCAGCTGCTCCAGGAACTCCTCGACTCCCTCGCCGCGCTCGTCGGGCGGCGTCATTTCGATGAGCCCCAGCGCTGCCCGCACTCCGCTGTCCATGGTCGTCATCCGCTCCGCGAACACGGCAGCGACGGTGTTCAGCTCGCCCGCCGGTGCGCTGATCGTCTTCGCGTACCGGGCAACGGCGGCGAGCCGTGCGCTCATGGGCGCGTTCGCCTGGGTCAGATCGAGCATCTCGGTGCCGGACTGCTCGGTCAGCGTTCCAATCGTCTCGACCGTCTTCGTGATCGCCTCCATGTCGGCGGCCATCTCGTCCAGCCCGTCCTCGATCACGGCGAAGTCGTCGAGCAAACCGGGCGCGTCCTCGTCCTCCCCCTTCCCGCCGTCGCCGACCTCCGAGGCGTAGGCCGTTCCGTCACCGGTCTGAAGTCCGCGCAGCACCCGCGCCGGCGTGAGGAGTTCGAAGCCGTCCCGGAGCCCGGCCTCCAGGGCGCTCTCGATCTCTTTGCGCGCTTCGGCCAGATGGCTGCGCTTCCGCTGGTAGCGGATGGTCCTGATTGACGCGATGTCGAAGGGCAGCTGCCCGGCCTCCCCGATATGGATCGTCGGCTTGCCGGTTATGTGCCGCAGCCCCAGCTCGTACATCACGTTGGGGTTGCCGCCGCTGACGTCCGCGACGACCAGGTCGGACTCGACGACGTGCCGACAGATCTGTTCGTTGATGTCACCGGCGTGCGCGATGCCGTCCGCGCGCACGGCCCTGATGCCGTACTTCTCGCAGGCGGGGGCAATCACCTGCTCGAAGATGCCGAGGTGGTGCTCGTACGCCTCGCGCTCCGGGCTGCCGTGCTCGGCGTGCGGGTCGCCGATGGGGCCGACGACGAAGCATTTCCGGGGCTGGTCGGACTCCTGTCGGAGCGTCTGTGACGTGATCATGCGGGAACCTCCGATGCGCGAGTGTGGGTGTCATGGGGCCGGGCTGCGGGCGCCGCGTCGTCCTCCAGGGGGACGGCGTACACCGGCCGCTCCTCGATGCCGAGGGTGCGCAGCATGTAGGCCGTGGGGATGCGGTACTGTCCGCCGATCCGCAGCACGGGGCACGGGAAGGCTCCGAGGCGGATCAGCTTGTACGCCGTCGCGGGGCAGATGCCGAAGGCGCGGGCGGCTGTGCGCAGGTCGACGCTCAGGGGCAGGTCGAAGGCCTCCGC
>KL569316.1:4415-5351 GCA_000715635.1 Streptomyces violaceus
GGGCTCCCGCGGGGCGCAGGACCAGCGTGCCGATGAGGTCGGCCTCCTCGTGGCGGCGGGCCCGGAACACCAGGTCGGGCAGACGGGTACCGTTCCGCCGGCCGTCTTGCCGAGGGTGCGGCTCGGCGAAACGGAGCGTGGCGTACAGGCCCTCGCGGCGGGGCGGGGGCGTGATGTGTACTTCCCATCCTTCAGGCGGGCGGGGCCGTTCCTCCGGCGGGATGGTGGCGTTGCGTGCCTCGGCGAAGGCACCGATGTCGACGACGGGGATCTCCCGCGTGACGCGCTTCGCGTAGGCCCACATCCGGTTCACCGCCTCCTTGATCAAGCAGCCCCCCGGGTCCGGGCCGTCCGGGTCCGCCGCGTCGAGGGCGGCAAGCACGGCCAGGACGGCCTCCGCCTCCAGGTCGGCCCGGTCGACCCGCCGCCAGAGGCGCAGGATCCGGTGCAGGTTCCGGTACAGCCCGGGCAGGACCAGCCAGACGACAAGCAGCCGTCCGGTGCCGTAGCCGTCCCGCGGCTCCCGCCGGGCCTCGGTGACGGCCTGTCGCCAGACCGCCGCGCCCAGCGCCACGTCCCGGTGTGCGCCGTAGAGCACCTTCCTGCTCTCCTCCGGAGAGAGCAGGACCGCACGGGAGCCGACGTGCACCGTGAGGGACGGCCGCCTGGCGCCGGGCGGTCCGAGGACGCCCCGGTCGATCCGGGTGAAGACGCTCCCGGGTTCGGTCGATGTCATCCCTCCTCCTTTCCGGCCTCGTCGGGTCGGAGGTACGCCAGGGCGGCAGCGGCTCGGCCGCAGGCACGTGCGAGGTCGGTAAGGGCCGACCGCACGGCCGCGTGCCGCGTCATGCGGGCCGGGTGCGCCGTCCCGTTTCGCTGCCGGGACCGTGCAGTGGGCGACGCGGGCGGGTGGAAGTCTGTCTCTTATACACATCT
>KL569317.1:0-342 GCA_000715635.1 Streptomyces violaceus
GACACAACCACCGGCCGCGGCGGCCGTCCGCGTCCCCACCCCGCCGATCCGGCGGAAGGGGTAGAGCTGCGCGAAGAAGTAGACGAAGGCCGGCACGACGAGCCGTTCCCAGGCGCTCTCCACCCGCAGCCGGGCCATCTGCGAGACCACGTCGAACCCGCCGGCACGGGCCGCCGCCACCAATTCCCTCAGACTGTCCGGCGCGTGCGCGATGTCGGCGTCCGTCAGGAGCAGATACTCGGGGTCGCGCGCGCGTGCCAGTCCGATGCCGTGGCGCACCGCCCACAGCTTCCCGGCCCAGCCCGCGGGCGGCTCGCCCGGGGAGCTGTCTCTTATACACAT
>KL569317.1:659-2425 GCA_000715635.1 Streptomyces violaceus
AAGAAGCCCTGACAGAGCAGCAGCCACAGCCAGGCGAGAAGTGATCCAGCGGCAGTCCACACAACGGCGCTCACGCGCGAAGTCTGCCCCACCGGACCTGCCCGAGAAGGCTCATCGTCTATCGTGATCGGGTGAAGATCGCCCTCATGGACTCCGGAATCGGTCTGCTGGCGGCCACCGCCGCGATGCGGCGGCTGCGCCCCGACGCCGATCTCGTACTCTCCCTCGACCCCGACGGCATGCCGTGGGGACCGAGGACCCCGGAGGACCTGACCGGGCGTGCCCTGGCCGTCGCCGAGGCGGCCGCCGCCCGCCGCCCCGACGCCCTGATCGTCGGTTGCAACACCGCGACCGTGCACGCGCTCACCGCTCTGCGCGCCCGCCTCGAACCCGAGCTCCCGGTCGTCGGCACCGTCCCCGCGATCAAGCCCGCCGCGGCCGGCGGCGGACCCCTCGCCATCTGGGCCACACCGGCCACCACCGGCAGCCCGTACCAGCGGAACCTGATCCGGGACTTCGCCGGCGGAGTGCCCGTCGCCGAGGTGCCCTGCTGGGGCCTCGCCGAGGCCGTGGAACACGCGGACGAGGCGGCGATCGACGCCGCCGTGACCGCGGCCGCCGCGCTGACCCCCGACGAGGTGACGACCGTCGTCCTGGGCTGCACCCACTACGAACTGGTCGCCGAGCGCATCCGGGCCGCCGTCCAGCGCCCCGGCCGCCCGCCCCTCGTGCTGCACGGCTCCGCGGGCGCCGTCGCCGCCCAGGCCCTGCGCCGGCTCGGCGAGCAGCCCGCACCGGGAGCCGCCCCACACGGCACCCTGACCGTGCTGCTGAGCGGGCGCGAGGGCGCGCTGCCCGCGCCGGCCCTGGCGTACGACGAAGGGCGGATGCTCCAGGCGGTCACGCCCGCCGGCTGACCGGACACCGGCCGCCGTCGCCCGCCCCGGGGCCCGCCGCCCGGTCGGCGCAGTCACGCTCCGCCACGAGGTACCGGCGGAGCGAAACCTGAGTAACCTCATATGCATGAGGGACCACCCCCACGGCGAGAACGCCCCCCACTCGCACCCCGATGTCTGGACCGGCCGTGCCACCAACCGGGTCCAGTGGCTGCTGGCGCTCGGCGGCGCCGCCTGTATGGCGCTGGGCATCGAGCTGGCCGTCGACTCGGCGTGGACCTCCGGCGCCCCGCTCGTCATGGCCGTCGTCGGGTGCATCGCCGCCGGGCTGCTGGTCCTCTTCGGAACCCTCGCCTTCGTGCACGTCGCGCTCCGGGTCGACGACGAGCACCTCGAGGTGCGCTGCGGCCACATCGGCCTGCCCCGTCGCCGTATCCCGCTGTCCCATGTGGCGGGAGCCACGTACATCCCGCATGTCACCCCCCGGCACTGGGGCGGCTGGGGCTACCGATGGCGGCCCGAGAAGGGAACCGCGGTGGTCGTGCGCCGAGGTGAGGGCGTCGTGCTGGAGATGTGGGACGGACACACCTTCACGGTCACCGTGGACGACGCGGAGGCTGCCGTCCAGGTGATCCAGGCACGGTTGCGACCCAGGAAGCCGGGTGCTCCCGCGCACTGAGGGCTGTGGATCGCCGGCCATGATCACCGGGGCGGCCGGTCACCAGGCAGGGGTGCGTCCGGCGCCGCGCGGGTGTGTGTCCGGGGCGCGGGTCGACGGTTCGTCGGCCCAGGGGCGTGCCGTGGCCATGCCCGCCAGCAGGCCCGCACCCACCGACACCGCGGTGAAGCTCAGCGCGTTGCCGATCGGCG
>KL569317.1:2656-3025 GCA_000715635.1 Streptomyces violaceus
GGCGAGCGCCGTCAGGGTCGCGCCCGCGGTGAGCACCACCGGCGTCGGGCGCGGGCCGCGCCACAGGGCGTACAGCACCCAGCCGAACGCCGCCGCCAGCAGAGCCACGCCGACGATTCCCTGCTCCGCCGCCTGCTGCAGGGGCGCCGAGTGGGGCTTGCCGTCGGACAGCAGTGACTGGGCGGACGTCGTGCTCAGCTCCCCGAAGCGGCCCGGGCCCACCCCCAGGGCGGCATCCTCGCGCAGCAGGTGCCACGCGTCCTCCCAGAGCCGCACGCGGTGCGGCGTCAGCCGCCCTTCGAGGGCGGTCACGAGCCCGCCCGGTACGGCACGCGCGGCGACCGCCCAGGCCAGGCAGGTCACCAGGGC
>KL569317.1:3299-3464 GCA_000715635.1 Streptomyces violaceus
AGAGATGTGTATAAGAGACAGCGTCAGCACGGCCGCTGTGGCCCCGGCGTGGCCCAGGGGCGCGGTGATCTGCGGGCCCGGAGCAAGGTGCGGAACGGCCACGGTCAGCGCGGCACCCGCCAGCGCCCCGGCGCAGGGCGCCCCGACCGGCAGCAGCGCCCCGCC
>KL569317.1:3691-4679 GCA_000715635.1 Streptomyces violaceus
ACCGGCAGCAGCGCCCCGCCGATCCGCCCCGCGGCGTACCCGGCCGCCACGGCCAGCACCGCGAGGAGCACGCCCTCGGGCCGGCCCTCGTGCACCGCGGCCGTGATCAGGGACCAGCCGGCGCAAGCCCCCAGCACGACGACGCCCGCAGCATCGGAAACGATTCTTCTCTCGCCGTCCGCGTCCAGCCCGGACGCGGACGTCAGCCCACGTGAACCCACCCCTACGCCCCCGCACCACGTCGCCCCCGACCTGTGAAGACCCCGGCCGTACAGGCCGCCACGGGCCGCACGACTGAGGCTTCGGCACACCGTAGCCGCTGGTGGGCGGTTTGTGGATGTGTCGTGACGAAATGAGCAGGAACGATGCTGCGGACGCAGGGGCGACGCCGCGTCTGGTCGCCCGCACGGCGTGGTGCCGCCGCCTCGTGGACCGCGCTGTCGGCCTCAAGGTCACTCGCCTTAGACTCCGGTAGTGACCGTCACCGCAACCTCCGTCGGCGAGTCGGGCCAGTTGGAACCGCGGAACGCGCCCGGGGCGCGGACCTGGGCC
The DNA here is from genome assembly GCA_000715635.1 of Streptomyces violaceus. Taxonomy (GTDB): domain Bacteria; phylum Actinomycetota; class Actinomycetes; order Streptomycetales; family Streptomycetaceae; genus Streptomyces; species Streptomyces violaceus. The sequence goes on from KL569317.1 coordinate 4,244, forward strand.
CGGCGTCTCGTTCCGGCCGCCGCAGCCGCGCTCTCCGGCCTGCTCCTTTATGTCAGCTTCCCGCCCCGCACCCTGTGGTGGCTGGCCCTTCCGGCCTTCGCCGTCTTCGGCTGGGTGCTGCGTGGCCGGAGCTGGAAGGCGGGGCTGGGCCTCGGCTATCTCTTCGGCCTCGGCTTTCTGCTGCCGCTGCTGGTGTGGACCGGAGTGGAGGTCGGGCCGGGCCCCTGGCTCGCCCTGGTCGTCATCGAGGCGATCTTCGTCGCACTGGTCGGCGCGGGCGTCGCGGCGGTGTCGAAGCTGCCCGGCTGGCCGGTGTGGGCAGCGGCTGTGTGGATCGCCGGAGAGGCGGCACGCGCGCGCGTGCCGTTCGAGGGCTTCCCCTGGGGGAAGGTCGCGTTCGGGCAGGCCGACGGGGTTTTCCTGCCGCTCGCGGCGG
>KL569317.1:4911-6559 GCA_000715635.1 Streptomyces violaceus
GGCCTGCTGAGCGTGGCCGTCCCGGTCGTGGGCGCCGTGGCGGCCCGGCCGCTGGTCAGCGACAAGGCCGAGGACGGCAGCGTGACCGTCGCCGCGATCCAGGGCAACGTGCCCCGCGCGGGCCTCGACTTCAACTCCCAGCGGCGGGCCGTGCTCGACTACCACGCGCGCGAGACGGAACGCCTGGCCGCGGAGGTCAAGGCCGGCAAGGTCGCCCAGCCCGACTTCGTGCTGTGGCCGGAGAACTCCTCCGACATCGACCCCTTCGCCAACCCCGACGCCCGTGCGGTGATCGACAAGGCGGCCAAGGCCATCGGCGTGCCCATCTCGGTCGGCGGCGTCGTGGAGCGCGACGGCAAGCTGTACAACGAGCAGATCCTGTGGGACCCGGCGAAGGGGCCCATCGACACCTACGACAAACGTCAGATCCAGCCGTTCGGCGAGTATCTGCCGCTGCGCTCGTTCATCGGCGCGATCAACAAGAACTGGACGGCGATGGTCCGCCAGGACTTCAGCCGGGGCACCGAGCCGGGCGTGTTCACCATGGACGGCGCCAAGGTCGGTCTCGTCACCTGCTACGAGGCCGCCTTCGACTGGACCGTGCGCTCCGAGGTCACCGACGGCGCCCAGATGATCTCCGTGCCGAGCAACAACGCCACTTTCGACCGCAGTGAGATGACCTACCAGCAGCTCGCCATGTCCCGAGTCCGCGCGGTCGAGCACAGCAGGACCGTGACGGTGCCGGTGACCAGCGGCGTCAGCGCGATGATCATGCCGGACGGGAAGATCACGCAGAAGACCGGCATGTTCGTCGCCGACTCGCTGGTGCAGAAGGTGCCGCTGCGGTCCTCGCAGACCCCCGCCACGCGGCTCGGCGTCCTGCCGGAGATCGCCCTCGTGCTGGTCGCGGCCGGCGGACTGGGCTGGGCCGTCGGCGCCGGTCTGCGCGGACGACGCGCCGGTGACGTGTAGCCGTACGCCCGTCGCACGCTGCCTGAATCGCGCGGGACACCGCGACCGGCCGATTAGGGTCGTCGCCATGGCTACTCCTGACTTCATCCGGACCCTCCGCGCATCGGCCGGCCATCAGCTGCTCTGGCTCCCCGGAGTCACCGCCATCGTCTTCGACGACGAGGGCAGAGTGCTGCTCAACCGCCGGTCCGACACCGGCAAGTGGTCCGTGATCGGCGGCATCCCCGACCCGGGGGAGGAGCCCGCGGCCTGCGCCGTGCGGGAGGTCCACGAGGAGACGGCCGTGCACTGCGTCGCCGAACGGGTCGTCCTCGTCCAGGCGCTCCACCCCGTCACGTACGACAACGGCGACACCTGCCAGTACATGGACATCACCCTCCGCTGCCGGGCCGTCGGCGGCGAGGCGCGGGTCAACGACGACGAGTCGCTGGACGTGGGCTGGTTCGACATCGACGCCCTGCCCGAGCTGGACGAGTTCGGGCTGCTCCGGATCAAGCAGGCTGTGTCGGACGCCCCCACATGGTTCGACCCCACTGCCCCCAGCTGAACTATGGGGCGTGACCACATGGGGCCGGGCAGGGGCGGTTCCTAAGGTCGACGCATGACCGCGCCCCGTGTCTCCCCGGCTCCCCACGCCTCCTCGCTCGACCTCGGCGGCCGCACCGCGCTCGTCACC
>KL569317.1:6783-9107 GCA_000715635.1 Streptomyces violaceus
GGCGGCCGCCGGGGCCAAGGTGAGAGCCGTCGACCGGGACGCCGCGGGCCTGGAAACGCTCGCCGAACAGGGCCATGACCTCGCGGGCACCGTGGAACCGCACGTCCTCGACCTCACCGACCTGGACGCCGCCGAACTCGCCGCCGCGGGCACCGACGTCCTCGTCAACAACGCCGGGCTCCAGCTGGTGCGCCCCATCGAGGAGTTCCCACCCGAGGCCTTCCACATGGTGCTCACCGTGATGCTGGAGGCACCGTTCCGGCTCATTCGCGGCGCCCTGCCCCACATGTACGGACAAGGGTGGGGCCGCATCGTGAATGTGTCGTCCGTCCACGGGCTGCGCGCCTCGGCCTACAAGTCGGCCTATGTGGCGGCCAAACACGGCCTGGAGGGACTCTCCAAGACCGCCGCCCTCGAAGGCGCACCCCACGGTGTCACGTCGAACTGTGTGAACCCCGCCTATGTACGCACCCCGCTGGTCGAGAAGCAGCTCGCCGACCAGGCGCAGGCGCACGGCATCCCCGAGGAACGCGTCCTGTCCGAGGTGCTGCTGCAGGACAGCGCCGTCAAGCGGCTCATCGAACCGGAGGAGGTGGCCGAGGCCGTGGCGTATCTGTGCGGTCCGCAGGCGTCCTTCGTGACCGGCACCTCGCTCGTGCTCGACGGCGGCTGGACCGCCCATTGACTTCCGTGCCGCGTCGGTGCCCGAGTTATCCACAGGGCTGACGGGACGGGCCGGTCATGGTGAATCCTGTGAGCATGTCCAGCGATCACGTGCAGTCAGCCGAGCGCTCCGCCGGCGCCGCCGAGACGCCGTTCCTCGAGCTGCTGGCCCGGGGCGCCTCCGCCGACGCCTACGAGCAGCCGGTGCTGCTCGCGCGCGCCGAAGGCCGGTCCGCGGAGTGGATCGCCGCGCTCCAGCGGGCCAAGCCGCTCGCCTTGCGCGTGCGCTCGGAGCTGGAGGGACGGCGTCGGCGCGAGGCCGAGCTGTCCGCACTGTTCGAGACCGCCCACGACCTCGCCGGCCTGCGCGACCTCGACGCCGTACTCCAGGCGATCGTGCAACGGGCCCGGTCGCTGCTGGGCACGGATGTCGCCTACCTCAGCCTGAACGACCCGGCGAGAGGCGACACCCACATGCGGGTCACGGAAGGCTCGGTCGCGGCCCGGTTCCAGCAGCTGCGGCTCGGCATGGGGGAGGGACTCGGCGGCTTGGTCGCCCAGACCGCACGCCCGTACGTCACCGACGACTACTTCAATGACGACCGCTTCCAGCACACCCGCACCATCGACGCGGGCGTGCGGGACGAGGGGCTCGTGGCCATCCTCGGCGTGCCGCTGATGCTCGGGCACCACGTCATCGGCGTGCTGTTCGCCGCGGACCGCCGTGCCCGGGTCTTCGAGCGCGAGCAGATCGCCCTGCTCGGCTCCTTCGCCGCCCTCGCCGCGGCCGCCATCGACACCGCCAACCTGCTCGCCGAGACCCGGTCGGCCCTCGCCGACCTGGAGCTGGCCAACGAGATCATCCGGGACCGCAGCGGTGTCATCGAGCGGGCCTCCGACGTGCACGACCGGCTCGCCGAACTGGTCCTGCGCGGCGGCGGGGTGCACGACGTGGCCGCCGCGGTCTCCGAGGTCCTCGACGGCACGGTCGTCTTCGCCGAGGCCGCCGCCACACCGGCCGAGGCCCTGGAATCGTCCCGCGCGGACGGGCACGCCGTGCGGTTCGAGGACGACTGGATCGCCGCCGTCGCCGCCGGCGGAGAACTGCTCGGCGCCCTCGTGCTGCGGGGCCACCCCGGGCTCGACCCCGTCGACCAGCGCACCTTGGAGCGTGCCGCCATGGTCACCTCCCTGCTGCTCCTCGCCCGCCGGTCCGCCGCCGAGGCCGAACAGCGTGTACGCGGCGAACTGCTGGACGACCTGCTGGACGCCCGCGACCGCGACCCGCGCCTGCTACGGGAGCGCGCGGCCCGCCTGCGCGCCGACCTCGACGCCGTCCACGTGGTGCTTGCCGCGCGTCTCGAAGGCGGCGCGGCCGAGGCCGACCAGGAGGCGGACGCCCGCAGACGCCTGGCGGCCGCGGCATCCCACCTCGCCGCGACCCGGCACGGCCTGGCCGCCGCGCGCGACGGCGGCACCGTCCTGCTGCTGCCCCTCGGCCCCGGCGACACCGCCACCGACCTGGCCCGCCGCGCCGCCCGGCATCTGGGCACAGCGGTCCACACGCCGGTCACCGTCGGCGCCTCCGCACCCGCCGAGGACCTCGTCACCCGTACCGACGCCGTGGCCACGGCCTACGCGGAGGCCCGGCGCTGCCTCGA
>KL569317.1:9290-11113 GCA_000715635.1 Streptomyces violaceus
GACCGGGACATACCCGGCTTCGTCGACCGCACCATCGGCCAGGTCGTCGCGTACGACCGACGACGCGGCACCGAACTGCTGCGCACCCTCGACGCGTACTTCGCCTGCGGCATGAGCCCCGCCCGCACCAAGGACGAGCTGCACGTCCATGTGAACACGGTCGCCCAGCGCCTGGAGCGGGTCGGCCGCCTCCTCGGTGACGACTGGCAGACCCCGGCCCGCGCCCTGGAGATCCAACTCGCCCTGCGTCTGCACCGGTTGTCGGAGCCGGGACAGCACTGACCCCCGTACGTGGCCGGCACGGACGTACGGGGGCTGGGCCGGCAGGATCCCTCCTGCTCCCTCCGGACCTTTCGGGACATGTCGGGATCTGCCGGGGTCTTTCGAGACCTTTCGGGGCCTTTCGGATCCTGGAGGGTCAGACGGTCCGGGCGTCCGCGGCCGGTGCGGCCGTCGACCGGTCCGCGTCGGCGGGAAGGGCGACGTCGGCCAGGTCCCGGTGGCGGGTCTCCTTGGCCGCCGCCACCGCGACGACCGTGAGCACGGCGGCGCCGATGACGTACAGGGCGATCGGCGTGGAGCTGCCGTAGTCGGCCAGCAGCGCGGTCGCGATCAGCGGCGCGGGCGCGCCCGCCGCGACAGAGGCGAACTGCGCGCCGATGGACGCTCCGGAGTAGCGCATGCGCGTCGCGAACATCTCGGAGAAGAACGCGGCCTGGGGGGCGTACATCGCCCCGTGCAGCACCAGCCCGACCGTGACGGCGAGGATCAGGTTGCCGAAGCCGCCGGTGTCGATCAGAGAGAAGAACGGGAACATCCACAGCCCGACACCCACGGCACCCATCACATAGACGGGACGGCGACCGATCCGGTCGGAGAGCGCGCCCCACGCCGGGATGACCACGAAGTGCACAGCCGAGGCGATCAACACCGCGTTGAGTGCGGTCTGCTTGGAGACACCGGCCGAGGTGGTGGCATAGACGAGGATGAACGCGGTGATCACGTAGTAGCTGATGTTCTCCGCCATGCGCGCGCCCATCGCGATCAGGACGTCACGCCAGTGGTGCCGCAGCACAGCGACGAGCGGCAGCTTCTCCGCCTCCGCCGCCCGGTCCGCCTTGCGGGCCTCGGCCTGCGCCAACGCCTGCTTGAAGACCGGCGATTCATCGACAGACAGACGAATCCACAAACCGACGATCACCAGGACCCCGGAGAGCAGGAACGGGATGCGCCAGCCCCAGCTGCCGAACGCGGCGTCCGACAGGACGGCCGTCAGCAGGGACAGCACACCCGTCGCCAGCAACTGTCCCGCGGGCGCGCCGGTCTGCGGCCACGAGGCCCAGAAACCGCGCCGTCGCGCGTCCCCGTGCTCCGACACCAGCAGCACGGCGCCGCCCCACTCGCCGCCGAGCGCGAACCCCTGGACCAGCCGGAGCACGGTGAGCAGGACCGGCGCTGCCGTCCCGATGGTGGCGTGCGTCGGAAGCAGCCCGATCGCGAAGGTCGCCCCGCCCATCATCAGCAGACTCAGCACCAGCAGCTTCTTGCGCCCGACCCGGTCGCCGTAGTGCCCGAACACCAGCGCGCCGAGGGGCCGGGCGGCGAATCCGACCGCGTACGTCAGGAACGACAGCAGCGTGCCGACGAGCGGGTCGGAGTCCGGGAAGAACAGCTTGTTGAACACGAGTGCGGCGGCGGAGCCGTAGAGGAAGAAGTCGTACCACTCGATGGTGGTGCCGATGAGGCTGGCCGTGACGATGCGTTTGAGGCTGGCGGGGGGTGGGGGAGCGGTCGCGGGGGAGGTCATCGGCACCACTTCCAGG
>KL569318.1:0-1175 GCA_000715635.1 Streptomyces violaceus
GGGTCGGCGGCGAGGAGGAGATGGCCCGCCACTATCCGCGCATCGCCGTGGTGCTGCCCTATCCGTTCGCCCTGGCCGCGGTGCCGGTGGCCACCGCGTCCACGGTCTACGGCGCGGTCTTCGTGACCTGGCCCGGCGCGCATCCGCCAGAGTTGTCCGACCATGAGCGCGAGCATCTGACCGCGGCCTGCGGCCGGCTCGCGGTCCGGCTGGAGCGGGCGGCCGAGCTCAGCATCCCGCCGCACCCCGAGACCGACATGCTGGCCTCGCCCCTGGTGAGCGGGATCGCCGGCACGCTCGGCACGGTCGAGGCGGCCCGGATGGTGAGCCGGCTGCCGTACGGGCTGGTCTCGCTTGATCTGCACGGGCGGATCGGCTTCGTCAACGCGGCGGCGGCCGAGCTGCTGAACGTCCCGGTCAGCCGGCTGCTCGGCACCCAGCTGTGGGCATCGGTGCCGTGGCTCAACGACCCGGTGTACGAGGACCGTTACCGGGCCGCGCTGCTGAGCCAGCACGTCACCTCGTTCGTGGCGCTGCGCCCGCCCGGCGAGTGGCTGTCGTTCCGGCTGTATCCGAGCACCACGGGCCTCAGTGTCCGGATCACCAGGTCGCGGGCCGTGTCGGAGATGAACCGGGCGGCACCGCCGTCCGACGGGAAGCCGTCCCGGCTGGTCACCATGTCGCAGGTGCTGGACCTGGCCAGCGCCCTCACCGAGGCGGTGGGGGTACAGGACGTGGTGCAGCTGGTGGCGGACGAGATCGCCCCGGCCGTGGGCAGCCAGGCCCTGGTCGTGCTGGGCTCGCGGGCGAACCGGCTGCGCGTGCTCGGGCATCGCGGGTACCGGGACGCGCACGTGGTGGAACGGTTCGACGGGATGCCGCTGACCGAGCCGATGCCCGGCACGCAGGTGCTGCGCACGGGCGTGCCCGCGTTCTTCGAGTCGCAGGAACAGCTGGAGCGTCTCTACCCGGCGCGGCTCGCCACCCCGGACGGGTTCGCTGCCTGGGCCTATCTGCCGTTGATCGCCCAGGGACGGCCGGTGGGGACGTGCGTGCTCTCCTACACCGAGCCGCACCACTTCCCGACGGAGGAGCGGGCGGTGATGACCAGCCTGGCCGGGCTGATCGCCCAGGCGCTGGAGCGGGCACTGCTCTACGACGCCAAGCACCGGCTC
>KL569318.1:1470-1742 GCA_000715635.1 Streptomyces violaceus
GAGATGTGTATAAGAGACAGCACTCAGGGCATGGACATCGGCGGCGACTTCTACGACCTGGTGCGCACCCAGGGCATGGCGGCCGCGGTGATCGGGGACGTGCAGGGACACAACGTCACGGCGGCCGGGCTGATGGGGCAGGTCCGCACCGCGGTGCGCGCGTACACGACCGTGGGCCAGGCGCCGGAGGAGGTCATGCGCAGCACCAACCGGCTGCTGCTCGACCTGGGGGCCGAGCTGTTCGCCAGCTGCCTGTACCTGCGGCTCGACCT
>KL569318.1:2016-2686 GCA_000715635.1 Streptomyces violaceus
GCTGCTGAGGCGGCCGGACGGGCGGGTGCGCGTCCTGGACCTGGCCGGGGGCCCGCTGCTGGGCATCGACGCCTCGGCGGTGTACCCGACGACGGAGGTCGCCCTCGCCCCCGGCTCGCTGCTCGTCCTCTACACCGACGGACTGGTCGAGTCCCCCGGCACGGACTTCGAGGAGGCCCTCGCGGACCTGGGCCGGCGCCTGTCCGACGCCGGGGACCAGCCGCTGGACGAGCTGGCCGACAGTCTCATCCACCAGAAGCGGCACCACCGGGACGGGGAGGAACGGCTCGACGACATCGCCCTGTTGCTGCTCAGGGCTGTCGGCTAGGGCAGGCCGCGCACGGCATGCGGGCGGGCCGGTCCTCCCGCAGGAGGTCCGGCCCGGTGCACCGCCGGGCGGTGGTCGAAAGCGCCGGTGGGCCGGCCCGGTCCCGCCAGGAAGGGGGCGGAACCGGGCCGGCATCGTCGGACCGGCTCCGACGCTTTCAGGTCAGCGGGACTCGGTCAGACCCGAGTTGTCCTCGACGCCCTGCCCGGCGTCCTGACCGGCACCGGCACCCGCACCGGCTCCCGCTTCCTCGCCTCCGGCCTGCTCGCCGGCACCAGCACCGGCCTCTTCACCGGCACCGGCTTCCTCACCGGCGCCCGCACCAGCACCGGCCTCCTCACC
>KL569318.1:2903-4608 GCA_000715635.1 Streptomyces violaceus
GGCTGGAAGAACGTCTCGCCGCCGGCCGTGCAGTCGCCGCTGCCGCCCGAGGTCAGGCCGATCGCGAGACCGTCCTGGGTGAACAGCGAGCCACCGCTGTCGCCGGGCTCGGCGCAGACGTCGGTCTGGATGAGGCCGGTGACGGTGCCCTCGGGGTAGTTCACCGTGGCGTCGAGTCCGAGGACCTGGCCGTCGTTGAGCCCGGTGGTGCTGCCCATCCGGAAGACCTCCTGGCCGACGGTCGCCTCCGCGGCCTCGGTGATCTGGACGGTCTGGTCGCCGGTGTTGACGTCGCTGGGCGCCTCGGTCGCCGGGTCGTCGTACTTCACGAGCGCGAAGTCGCCGTCGCCCGGGAAGGTGGACTGGTCGACCGTGGCGATCGGCTGGCCGCCCTCCGCGTCCGACCACTCGTTGCCGCCGAGGGTGCAGTGGCCGGCGGTCAGGAAGGCGGGCGAGCCGTCGCCCGCGGTGACGTTGAAGCCGAGGGAGCAGCGCGAGCCGCCCGCGAAGATGGCGTCGCCGCCGGAGACGAACGGCTTGAAGGTGCCCGCAGACTTCGTGAGGGTCGCCATGCCGGTACCGAGGCTCTTGACCGTCGATTCCAGTCTGTCCCACTTGGCACCGGTCACCGTGCTGTCGGCGGTGACACGCAGCTTGTTCGTGCGCGGGTCGATCGACCACGAGGTGCCCGCGATGGTCGCGTCGGACTTCAGGGTCTGCGAGCCGCTCTGCAGCTCCGACCAGCTGTTGTCGACCTCGCGGACCTTCGCGCCGGCCGCCTTCGCCTGCACGATCACGTTGTTGTTGTCGCCCGGTACGACGTTGACGACGAGCTGCTGGCTGTCGCCGTCGTAGTAGGAGCCGCCGAACGCCTCACCGAGGAGCCCGGAGAGCTGCGAGGCGAGATCCGAGGCGTCGCCCGCCTTCAGTGTCTTCGGCGCGGCGGCCGCGTCGTCGGACGAACCGTCCTGTGACGCGTTGGCGTTGGGGAGCAGGATCGCGGCCGCGCCGAGCGCCACCACGCCGCCCACCGCTATCGCGGCCTTGCGCTTCGGAATTCGCTTGTGACTCAAACTTCTCTCCTCCTGGGGGGACGGAGCCTGTGCCGCCGTTCGGCAGCTTTGGGGGGCGCCTGGATGGCTGTTGGTACGCACGTGCCGCGTGGGACGTTCAATCGCGTTTGCAAGTGATCCCTTCGCATCGCGGAATCAGCCAACTCCCGCTGCCCGCACACCGACCGCCCGGTCTGCGACTGCCCTGGTCACAGCGAGGGGCCGGGCGGAGGAGTCCGGTCAGCCAAGGACAGCGCCTGGCTTGATGACTGTCTTTCGAATGCGGCACCTCGTACCGGCCCGCCAAACCGACACGATCCGTATCCGACCGGAAACGATCTGTTGCGAACACCGAGTCGAATCCCGACTTCAGCGAATCTGCACACCGAATGCTCAACCCAGTCACCAAGCGGAGGGTTATCCACAAGCGGGAGGTGTCTGACACGCCTTTGGGGCGGGAGTGCCGGATTCGCCGCCCCCGGGAGCAAGGCGCCGGATGAGCCGATGCTGTGGCGCATGTGAAGAAGTCGCCACCGAGACGTGCACACTCCTGCACGGATGGGTACCGGTGGGGCGCAAGTTCCCTGGTGAGACGGCTGGTTGATTGGAAGCGCGGACCCGCAGCGTGCTTTGATCCATCGCATCGCGGGAGC
>KL569318.1:4818-5441 GCA_000715635.1 Streptomyces violaceus
CCGCGGGAGCCGCTACGGCACTCCGGAAACGGGTGCCCGGCGCTCGCGGTCGCGGCCGTCATCTGTCCCCAGAGGGGGCCGCTCCCCCCTTGTGAGATACCCATATGAAGGGAAGTTCCATCATGAACTCCACCCCCCAGGTTGAGACCGTCGAGATCGCTGACGCCCAGCTCGACGCCATCTCCGGCGGCCTGTCCGTGAACGCCGTGAACACCGTCACCGACACGGTTGACGGCATCGCCCCGGTCTCCGGCGTGGTCGACACGGCCGTCGGCACCGTCGAGGGTGTCACCGGCCTGAACACGGCCCCGGTCGCCGGCCTGGTCTCCGGCCTCTGATCGAGCCTTGTGCCGTTGACTCCCGGAACCGCAGCCGGCGGTTCCGGGATCTTCGGGTGCCGTGACCCTTTCCCTCACGGCGACAAGAACCTCTTCTACGGGTGAGGGAAGTTCCTTGCAGTTCCGCCAACAGGCCCTCGCCAAGCTCCAGTCACCGGAGGAACTCGACCTCCCGGTGCGTTTCGCCCGCCCGCAGGGCTGGCTCGTGCTCGCGGTGACCGTGGTCGCGATGGCGGCCGCCTCGGTGTGGGCGGTGACCGGCTCGGTGGCCTCCACCGTCAGCGC
>KL569318.1:5630-6284 GCA_000715635.1 Streptomyces violaceus
GGCCTCCACCGTCAGCGCACCCGCCATCCTCACGCACGGGCAGGGCAGTTACCTCCTCCAGAGCCCCGTCGCGGGCCAGGTCACCGCGGTGCTCGCGAAGCAGGGCCGGCAGGTGACCGCGAACTCCCCCGTGCTCAAGGTCCGTACGGCCAAGGGCGAGGTCGTCGTCCGCGCGCTCGACGCGGGCCGTGTCTCCGGGCTCGCCGCGACCGTCGGGCAGATCATCCAGACCGGCGCGAACGTGGCCGCCGTCGAGAAGGTCGCCCACACCGAGGACGCGTTGTACGCGACCCTCTACGTCCCCGCCGAGAACGCCGCCTCCATTCCCGACGACGCCTCCGTGGATCTCACCGTGCAGTCGGTGCCGACCCAGGAGTACGGCGTGCTGCGCGGCCATGTGAAGTCGGTGGACCGCGCCGCCCAGTCTCCGCAGCAGATCGCCGCGTTCCTCGGGGACAGCCAGCTCGGCGAGCAGTTCACCAAGAAGGGCAGGCCCGTGGCCGTGACGGTCCGGCTGGACAAGTCGTCCGGCACGAAGAGCGGATACAAGTGGTCGTCCGCGGACGGGCCGCCGTACAAACTGACCTCGATGACGATGGCCTCGGGGTCGATCCGGCTCACCGACCAGCGTCCCGTCGACTGGCTGCTGCCATG
>KL569318.1:6481-7073 GCA_000715635.1 Streptomyces violaceus
CCGCACAGGAGCCCCGGAGCAGGCGCCGCGCGGCCCCGCCGAAGCGCAAGGTGCCCAAGGCCGCCGCGAAGACCGTCCGTACGCCCACCGTGCTCCAGATGGAGGCCGTCGAGTGCGGCGCCGCCTCCCTGGCGATGGTGCTCGGCCACTACGGCAAGCACGTCCCGCTGGAGGAACTGCGCATCGCCTGCGGCGTCTCCCGCGACGGCTCGCGCGCCAGCAACCTCCTCAAGGCGGCCCGCAGCTACGGCCTGACGGCCAAGGGCATGCAGATGGATCTGGCCGCCCTCGCCGAGGTGAAGTCGCCGGCCATCCTGTTCTGGGAGTTCAACCACTACGTCGTGTACGACGGCATGGGCCGCCGCTTCGGCCGTCGTGGCATCTACATCAACGACCCCGGCAAGGGCCGCCGCTTCGTCCCCATGGAGGACTTCGACGGCAGCTTCACCGGTGTCGTGCTGGTCATGGAGCCCGGCGAGGACTTCGCCCGGGGCGGCCGCAAGCCCGGCGTCCTGGGCGCGATGCCTGCCCGGCTGCGCGGCACCGCGGGCACGATGCCCGCCGCGGTGCTGTCGCTGTCTCTTATACACAT
>KL569318.1:7293-7478 GCA_000715635.1 Streptomyces violaceus
CGGCGCGGCGGTGCCCGCGCTCAGCCGCACCTACATCGACGAGTTCCTGATCGGCAACCAGACCTCGCTGCTCAGCGTGCTGTTCGCGTCGATGGCGGCCTGCGTGCTGCTCACCGTCGTGCTGACCTGGCTCCAGCAGGCCAACCTGCTGCACGGCCGCATCATCTCCTCCACCCTGTCCAGCG
>KL569318.1:7708-8471 GCA_000715635.1 Streptomyces violaceus
TGCCGGTGACGTTCTTCTCCCAGCGCAGCCCGGCCGACCTCGTGCAGCGCCTGCAGTCCAACGACGCGGTCGCCGAGACCCTGTCCCGGGACCTCGCGTCGGCGGGCGTGGACGCGATCGTGGTCGTCCTGTACGCGGTACTGCTGTACAGCTACGACCCGCAGCTGACGTTCGTCGGCATCGGCGTGGCGCTGCTGAACATCGTGGCCATGCGGGTGGTCGTACGGTTGCGCGCGACCCGTACGGCGAAGCTGCGCGCCGACACGGCCCGGCTCACCAACACCGCCTACACCGGTCTTCAGCTGATCGAGACGATGAAGGCGACCGGCGGCGAGGACGGCTACTTCCGCAAGTGGGCCGGGCAGCACGCCACCACGCTGGAGGAGCAGCAGCGGCTCGGTGTGCCGAGCGCCTGGCTGGGCGTGGTCGCGCCGACCCTGGCCACCCTCAACAGCGGGCTCATCCTCTGGATCGGCGGCATGCGGGCGGTCGAGGGCCACATCTCGGTCGGCCTGCTGGTCGCCTTCCAGGCCCTGGTCGCCCGGTTCACCGCCCCGCTGACCCGGCTCAACGGCGTCGCGGGCCGCATCCAGGACTTCGCGGCCGACGTGGCCCGGCTGAAGGACGTGGAGAACTTCAAGGCCGACCCGCTCTACGGCCGGCCCGACTCCGGCGAGTCGACGCGTCGCCTCCAGGGCCACGTCGAGCTGGAGAACATCACCTTCGGCTACAGCCCGCTCGACAAGCCCCTGCTCACCGGCTC
>KL569318.1:8738-9121 GCA_000715635.1 Streptomyces violaceus
CGCCCTGACGGTCGGCCCGGGCCGGCAGGTCGCGCTGGTCGGCGGTTCCGGCAGCGGCAAGTCCACGGTGTCGAGGCTGATCTCCGGCCTGTACGCGCCGTGGGAGGGCGTGATCCGCATCGACGGACAGCGCATCGACGACATTCCGCGCGGGGCGCTGGCCGCCTCCGTCTCCTTCGTCGACCAGGACGTGTTCCTCTTCGAGGGCACCGTCCGCGACAACGTGGCGCTGTGGGACCCGTCGATCCCGGACGACGCGGTGGAGGACGCGCTGCGGGACGCCGCCCTGTACGACGTGATCACGCGCCGCCCCGGCGGCATCCACAGCAAGGTCGAGCAGGACGGCCGCAACTTCTCCGGCTGTCTCTTATACACATCTCTGA
>KL569318.1:9304-9732 GCA_000715635.1 Streptomyces violaceus
GAGATGTGTATAAGAGACAGCGGCTGGAGATCGCGCGGGCGCTGGTGCGCCGGCCGAGCATCCTGGTGCTCGACGAGGTGACGAGCGCGCTGGACGCGGAGACCGAGCTGGTCGTGATGGACAACCTGCGCCGGCGCGGCTGTGCCTGTGTGGTGATCGCGCACCGGCTCAGCACCGTGCGCGACAGCGACGAGATCGTCGTCCTCGAGCACGGCACGGTCGTGGAGCGGGGACGGCACGAGGAGCTGGTGGCGCGCGGCGGCGCGTACGCCACGCTGGTCAGGGAGCGGTGAGATGACGGCCGTTCAAGGACATGAGGGTGACCTCGTCCTCAACGCGTTCGGGCAGATGGGCTCGCGCATCGACTGCGCCGGGTTCAACCGTCTCGACCTGGAGGGCCCGCAGGGGCTGTGGCTGGTCGCGGCGGG
>KL569318.1:9962-11221 GCA_000715635.1 Streptomyces violaceus
GATGTGTATAAGAGACAGTGCACCACCTCGGCCGGCTGGAGGCGGGCTCGCTGGTGCTCGGCCCGGTGCCGGGGCCGCAGCACACGCTGGTGGCCCGCCCGCTGCGGGACTGCGTGGTGCACCGCATCGGCCTGCGCGAGCTCTACCAGCCCGCCGACACCGCGACATGGTCGTACGACGAGTACGGCAATCCGCAGTACGTGCCTCCGACGACGAGTCCGCTGGAGTACGCGCTCGCCCTCGGTGTCGGCCGCAGCCTGTCCATCCTGTTCCAGGCGCCGATGGCCACCGAGCGTGCCGCCGCGCCCACGGACGACGACGTGTTCTGGATGCAGGTGCCGCCGGGCAGCGTGCAGTACGGCTCGCTGTATGGCGCGGAGGCCGCGGCCGACCTGCTGATGGACCCGGGTCTGTGGCAGAGCATGGTCGACCAGCAGTACCGGCTGCTGACCACGCTGGACCGCTGGATCGAGCAGCTGGAGCGCACTCACGAGACGCGCACGGCCGAGGGCATCAAGGCCGGTGAGGCGGTCCGCGCCCAGGCCGACCAGACGCTGCTCGCCTCCATCGGCAAGCGGTCGTCGAAGCGCACCACCTCGGCCGATGCCGACGCCTCGTACGCGGCCTGCAAGCTGGTCGGCCAGGCGGCCGGGATCAGACTCACCGAGCCCACGCAGAAGGGCACCGGCGGCGACCGCCTCGACCCGGTCGAGCAGGTCGCCCTGGCCTCCCGCGTCCGCACCCGCGCCGTGCGCCTGGACGGCCGCTGGTGGCGGGACAACGTAGGGCCGCTGGTCGGCCACCGGGCCCTGTCGGGCGCGCCGGTGGCGCTGCTGTGGCGGCGCGGCGGATATGTCGCCGTCCATCCGTCGACCGGCCGTGAGACGCCCGTCGAGAAGGCCAACGCCGACGAGTTCGAGCCGCGTGCGGTGATGTTCTACCGCCCGCTGCCCGAGCGGGGGCTCAGTCCGCTGGGGCTGCTGCGGTTCTGTATGCAGGGCATGCGCGGCGACCTGACCGGTCTGCTGCTCAGCGGCCTGGTCACGGTGGCGATCGGCGCACTGGTGCCCGTCGCCACCGGCAAGGTGCTCGGCGAGTTCGTGCCGAAGGCCCAGACGGAACTGATCGTGCAGGTGTGCCTGGCGGTGATGCTCAGCAGCGTGGTGGCGGCGGCCTTCATGCTGTTGCAGAACCTCACCATCCTGCGGATCGAGGGCCGGATCGAGGCCACGCTCCAGCCGGCCGTGTGGGACCGGCTG
>KL569318.1:11463-11786 GCA_000715635.1 Streptomyces violaceus
CCTGCCGACACGGTTCTTCACCGAGCGCTCCACCGGCGAGTTGGCCAGCGCGGCCATGGGCATCAGCTCGATCCGCCGGCTGCTGGCGGGGGTCGGGCCGACGGTCGCCCAGTCGGTGACCATCGGGGCGATGAACCTGGGGCTGCTGCTGTGGTTCAGCGTGCCGATGGCGATGGCCGCGATCGGCATGCTCGTCGTCATCGCGGCCGTGTTCCTGGGGCTGGGACTGTGGCAGGTGCGCTGGCAGCGGCGGCTGGTCGTGCTCTCCAACAAGCTGAACAACCAGGCGTTCCAGACCCTGCGCGGCCTGCCCAAGCTGCGGG
>KL569318.1:12030-12643 GCA_000715635.1 Streptomyces violaceus
GAACTACGCGTACGCCGCGTGGGCGTCGGAGTTCGCGCGCAGCCGTGAGCTCCAGCAGAAGGTCGGACGCATCAAGAACCTCTCGACGGTGCTGGGCGCTGTGTATCTGCCGCTGTGCACGCTGCTGATGTTCATGCTGCTGGCCGGCCCGGCCCGGGGCTCGATGTCGGCGGCCGCGTTCCTCACCTTCAACACCTCGGTGACGATGGTGCTGACCTCCGTCACCCAGCTGACCGGCTCGTTCGTCTCCGCGGTGGCCGCGCTGCCGTTGTTCGAGGAGATCAGGCCGGTGCTGGACGCCACACCGGAGGTGCGGACGGCGAGCACCCGGCCGGGTCCGCTGTCCGGCGCGATCGAGGCGCGCCGGGTGTCCTTCCGCTACTCGGACGACGGTCCGCTGATCCTGGACGACGTGTCGTTCGAGGTGAAGCCGGGCGAGTTCGTCGCGGTCGTCGGTCCCAGCGGCTGCGGCAAGTCGACGCTGCTGCGCCTGCTGATCGGCTTCGACCGGCCGCTGTCGGGCAGTGTGCTGTACGACGGGCAGGACCTGGGGGCCCTCGACCAGTCGGCGGTGCGCCGCCAGTGCGGTGTGGTGCTCCAGCACGCGCAGCCG
>KL569318.1:12885-14116 GCA_000715635.1 Streptomyces violaceus
GAGCCGTACACGCCGGAGGAGGCGATGGCGGCGGCAGAGATGGCGGGCCTCGCCGAGGACATCAAGCGGATGCCGATGGGCCTGCACACCATCGTCTCGGGCAGCGGCGCCGTCTCCGGTGGTCAGCGCCAGCGGCTGATGATCGCGCAGGCGCTGATCCGCCGGCCGCGCATCCTCTTCTTCGACGAGGCGACCAGCGCCCTCGACAACGAGACCCAGCGCACGGTCATCGAGAGCACCAAGGCCCTCAACGCGAGCCGGGTCGTCATCGCGCACCGGCTGTCCACCGTGATGGACGCCGACCGGGTCGTGGTGATGGAGGACGGCAAGGTCATCCAGCACGGCCCGCCCGACCGGCTGCTCGCCGACACGAACGGCCGGCTGCACGAGCTGGTGCGGCGCCAGATGGCGTGACGGGTCACTCCAGCCCGGGTACCGGGGCGCCGGAGGGCACCCCCACCGCGACGTAGGCGGCGTAGAGCTCCTGCCAGGGCGCGTCGGACCCGGCGTGCGGACCGGCGACCTGCTCGCCGCGCGCCCTGGCGTCCAGCGTGGTCAGGCACACCTCCCAGCCGGCGCCGTTGCGGGCGGCGGAGTCCTCGGCGGTGAGGACGTTGGTGAGCGTGAGGCGGGTGCGCTTGTCCTCGGTCTCCTCCAGGTCGAAGTGCAGTTCGTCCCCGCCCCACTCGAACGCCAGGTGCCGGGGCGCGTCGACGGCGATGACCCGGCCCGTGGAGTCCGCCATGTACGGGTCGCCGCTGAACCTGACCGTGCCGCCGGGACGCAGCTCGATCTCGGCGCGGGACGGGAACCAGCGCTCGAGTTCGTCCGGGTCGGTCACGAACTGCCAGACGCGGTCGACGGGGTGGTCGTAGGTGCGGCTGAAGCGGACGGCGGGGCGGCCGTCGTCCAGGGTCAGATAGGTGCCGGTGGGTTCGGCTGCCATGGTGGATCAGTCCTTCGGTGCGGGTGGTTCCGTGGTGTCCGGCGTCTCGTCGAGGCGGCGGCCCAGCGCGTCGAGGCTCTCGTTCCAGAGCTTGCGGTACGGGGCGAGCCAGGCGTCGAGTGCGGCGATCGGGCCGGGGTCGAGGGCGTAGACGCGGCGCTGCGCGTCCTGCCGTACCCGGACGATGCCTGCCTCCCGCAGCACTTTCAGGTGCTTGGAGGTGCTCGGCTGGCTCAGTCCGCACGCCTCGACGATCTCACCGACGGCCCGGGGCCGCTCCAGGAG
>KL569318.1:14345-15020 GCA_000715635.1 Streptomyces violaceus
GAGCAGCGCGACGATGGCCCGCCGATGGGGGTCGGCGAGAGCGGTCCAGAGGGCGGCGTCGGACATGACTTCAATATGCCTCAGCCGTTATATTCCCGTCAAGGAATATGCTTCAGAGGTGCCCTGTCCGGTGGCGTGTCTTCGCCGTACTCCGCGAGCCGTTCCGTTGCTCCCGGGCGTAATTGGGTACCCACGCCGCATGCGAATCAGCGTGGTGGACGTGGGATCGAACACGGTCAGACTCGTGGTCTCGGACGCGGAGGACGGTGTACCGCTGCCGGTGCACACCGCCAAGTGGCGACTCAGGCTGTCCGAACAGGTCACACCGGGGGGACCCATCCCTGAGCAGGCCGTCGGGCAACTCGTCGACGCGGTCGCCGAGGCGAGCAGGACCGCCACCCGGTGGGGCGCGGCCGGTCCGCTGGCGTTCGCGACCGCCGTGGTGCGCAACGCGCCGAACCGGCACGAGGTGCTGCGCACCGTGCGGGCCCGCACGGGCGTCGACCTGTGCACCCTGCCGGGTGAGGTCGAGGCCGAGCTGACGTTTCTGGGGGCCCGGCGCTGGATGGGCTGGCGGTCGGGACCGCTCGCCCTGCTCGACATCGGCGGCGGATCACTCGAAGTCGCTTTCGGGCGCGGCAGGTTGCCCGACTTCGGGGCGTCGCTGCCGCTGGG
>KL569318.1:15283-16866 GCA_000715635.1 Streptomyces violaceus
GCTGCGGGCGCTGCGCCGCAGGGTCCGCCATCAGCTGCGGGACGTCGCGGCGCGGATCCGCTGGGAGGGCCCGCGCACCGCGGTCGCCACCTCCCGCACCTTCCAGCAGCTGGGCCGGCTGTGCGGCGCCGCGCCCGGACGCCACGGCCCGTTCGTGGACCGGGAGTTGCGCCGCGTGGAGCTGCGGGAGGCGATCACGACGCTGGCCGCCCTGCCCGCCGCCGAACGCGCCCGGCTGCCCGGCATCTCCGCGCCGCGGGCCGCGCAGAGCCTGGCCGGCGCGGTGGTCGGGCACACCGCGCTGAAGCTGACCGGCATCAGGTCCGTCACGGTCTGCCCCTGGGCGATCCGCGAGGGCGTGCTGCTGCGCCACATCGAGGACGGCCCGTCCTGGTGGGCGGAGGTCACCCGCCGCAACGAGGAGGCAGCCCCTCCTGACCCGGTGCCGCTGCGCATCGCCACCGCCGCGGCCAACTGAGCACGGCGGACCGAACCGACGTACCGAACTGAGGAAGGAGACCCCCGTGTCCCAGAACAGCAACCGCGACGCCTCCGGCAAGCAGCCCGAGACGGCGCTCGAGGAGGTCCTGCGCGAGATCGAGGACGCCGAGAACCGCACCGAGGACCCCGCCGGGCAGCGACGCCGCCGGGGTGAGGCCGGCGATGCCATCACGCCGAACGAGCGTGCGCAGGAGGAGTCCGGGGGAGAGTGACGCGGGCGGGTGACCTGGCCCCGCCCGGGTACCCGGCGCGCATGGAGCACGACTACGACGAACCGCCCCTGCCCACTCCGCGGGGCCCACTGAGCAGGGGTGTCGAGGCGTACCTGCGGGGGACGGGCAGGCTCCCTCGCCCCGAGGGGATCGCCCGGGCCCCGGTATACGGCGACGACCTCCAGCTCGCCCTGTACCTGTGCTACGAGCTGCACTACCGCGGATTCGCGGGTGTGGCCCCGGAGCGCGAGTGGGACCCCGACCTGCTGCGCACCCGAGCGGCCCTCGAGCACCGCTTCCTGTCCACGCTGCGCACCGACGCCCGGGTCCACGACAGCGTGGACGAGGCACTGCGAGGCCTGCTGGTCGAGCCCGTCCACGGCACGGGCGTCACGCACTTCCTGCGTGACGAGGGCGAGCTGTGGCAGGTGCGCGAGTACGCGGCCCAGCGCTCCCTGTACCACCTCAAGGAGGCCGACCCGCACGCCTGGGTGCTGCCGCGGCTGTGGGGCCGGGCGAAGGCGGGGATGGCGGCGGTGGAGTTCGACGAGTGGGGCGGCGGCCGCGCCGAGCGCGTGCACGCCCAGCTGTTCGCCGACCTGATGGCGGACCTGGGCCTGGACACCACGTACGGCCGCTACCTCGACGCGGCGACCGCCGAGGCCCTGGTCACGGTGAACCTCATGTCCCTCTTCGGCCTGCACCGGGCCCTCAGGGGCGCCCTGGTCGGCCACTTCGCGACGGTCGAGATCACCTCGTCACCGGGGTCGCGGCGGCTCGCCGAGGCGATGCGCCGCACGGGCGCCGGGCCCGCGGCCGAGCACTTCTACGACGAGCACGTCGAGGCCGACGCGGTCCACGAGCAGGTGG
>KL569318.1:17079-19399 GCA_000715635.1 Streptomyces violaceus
CTGCTGGGGCGGGAGCCGCACCTGGCCCCCGATGTCGCCTTCGGGATCGACGCCACCGAGTTCGTCGAGGACCGCTTCGGCGCCCGGCTGCTCGGCGACTGGCACGCGTCACGCTCGTCACTGTATGCGCCGCTTGCTCCCGAGATGACCCATACCTCCTGATGGCCGGGGTACCCGAGCAGCGTGAATCCACTGGCACCCCCGGGCGTCTACGCCCCGCAGGACGACACCGAGCTGCTGGCCGGCGCCCTGTCCGACGAGCCGCTGCCCCCGGGCGGGGAGGTCCTCGACGTGGGCACCGGGACCGGCACCCTGGCCCTCGAGGCCGCGCGCCGCGGTCTCCGGGTGACCGCCGTTGACGTGTCCCGGGCCGCCGTGTGGGCCGCGCGGCTGAACGCCCGGCTGGCGGGACTCCCCCTCCGCATCCGGCACGGCAACCTCTTCGATCCCGTGCGCGGAGAGTCGTTCGATCTGATCCTGGCCAATCCGCCGTACGTGCCGGCGCCGGCGGGCGACAGGGAGCCGCGCGGCCAGGCCCGTGCCTGGGACGCGGGCGGTGACGGGCGGCTGGTCGTCGACCGGATCTGCCGGGAGGCGCCCGCCCTGCTGCGTCCGGGCGGGGTGCTCCTGCTCGTGCAGTCGGCGCTGAGCGACCCGGAGCTGACCGTCGGGCAACTGCGTGCGTCCGGCCTGAAGGCCGCGGTGACCCGCCGGCGCCGGATCGCGTTCGGGCCGGTGCTGCGCGGCCGGGAACGCTGGCTGCGGCAGCGCGGACTGCTGCCCGCCACCGAGAACAAGGAAGAGCTGGTGGTCGTCCGTGCCGAACTCCCCGTCTGAGCGGTCCGCGCCGTCGCGGCGCATCACCGTCCAGCGCAAGGGTCCGCTCCTGGTGGAGGGCCCGGTGGAAGTGGAGCTGGAGGACGGCTCCGTCGTCCGCTCCGACCGCTTCCGCGTGGCCCTGTGCACCTGTCGCCGCAGCCGCCGCTACCCGTGGTGCGACACCAGCCACCGCGACCGGGCGTGACCCGGGGGCCCGACACTTGCGCAACGCCCAGGGGCCGACGGGCGGCCCCACTCCGCCCGCCGGCCCCCTTGTACGAGATCGCAGATCCCCGCGACGGCAACCCGGCTCCCCAGCAACGGGCCGCCTGCTTCACGGGAACAACGCGATCCCGGTCTCAGAACGCGAAGAGGCCCGAACCGTGGGCGTTCTTCACGCACTCGTTGGAGAAGGTGCGCTCATAGGAGACCCTCTGGCCCTGCCAGACACCGTCGACGGTGATGACCACGGGGTCGTACTGCTTCGTGCACATCACTCCGTCCCTGGCCGTCAGGGCGTCGATGTTCCCGCCGACGCCCCGCAGTTCCGCACAGGCCGAGCCGGCGGCCGGGTGCGTGCCGCCGGCCGTCGGGGCACAGGTCAGGGTGACCGCGCGTTCAGGGGTCACGGCGATCGCGCTCTCACCGTGGCCCACCGTGAGAACGAGGGCCGACGGGGCGTAGAGCGCGGTGGGGGCCTGACCGGGACTGGCGAGCGCGGACCCGGTGAGGGGTCCGCAGACGGCGGTGGCCGTCAGGCCGAGGGTCATGGCCCAGCGCGCGGTGTTCCGCATTGTGTGCATCCTTCCGCTCGATTACAGGGTGTGCCGACCCATGCTCGTTCGGTGCCGGATCGGCGAGCGCGAGTCTGCCGAGTCCACCGCCGAAACACACATCGACCCCACCGGTTTCAGTAACATTGCGTATTGAATCAGTGGCGTGAAGTTACGGAATCCGGACGGAAGAAGCCCGTAACCGCACGGCCTTCGGGGATGCGATGCGGCCAGATGGCTGATTTCCGGCTGCTCGTTAATAGGCCTGAAACATTCCGATTTCGCTCTCAGCCGACCACTTCACCACCCCTTGTGTTCATGCTCGGGTCGAGTAATCGTCATTACATGATTACGAATGAGCAGAGAGAGAAGCTGCGCGGCTGGTTCGCCGGCCGCCTTCCCGACGACCTCTTCGAGGAACTGACCGAGCTCACGGTCGACCGCGAGGAGATCACCGTGATCGGCCGCATTCCCGAACCCCGGCTGGCGGAGGACGCTTCCGACGCCGAACGGGAGGCGGCCCTGGAGAGCCGGGTGCAGGAGTTCCGGGAGCGCACCCGCGAGGACCGGATGGCCGTGGCCCGGGACGCCGAGCACCGGTTCCGCCGGAAGGTGTCGTGGGGTGTGGAGTGCGGCGGGCGGCGCGCGCTCTTCACGCACGTGGCCGCGCCCGTCATGACGCGCCTGCGCCAGCCGGAGCGCCAGGTCCTCGACACCCTGATCGCCGG
>KL569318.1:19622-21245 GCA_000715635.1 Streptomyces violaceus
ACGCCCTGGCCTGGTGCGTGCGTCTGGTCCAGCGTCATACCGACGACTGGCTCGCGGAGTTGCGCGACTCCCTCGAACACGTGCAGCGGGTGCGGGCCCAGGGGCCGGACGCCGAGACGGACCGCACACCGCCCGCGGACGACGAGGAGTGACCGAGGAGTGGAGGAATCATCCAGCGACAACGCCGAGAGTGGATGAACCGTCCTCTGGCGTCGCCCGCCCGTGATCGTTTACGGTCGGCAGACCCCATGAGGACGGCATCCGCTCGCCGCCGCACACCCAGGCGTCCGGTGAGCGGCCGTCCGTCCCCGCGACCGCGCCACGCCGCGCTCCACAGACCCGTCCCCGCTGGAGCCCTCTTGCCCTCGCCGGCCGAACGCCCCGCAGACGCCGAACGCCCCTCCCCCGCCGCGTCTCCCCCGTCCCTGACGGAGGTCGAGACTCACGGCGTCGACCGGATCCCCGACGCCGAGCGCTCCGCGACCCCGCTGGACCTGTTCCGGCTCGCCTTCGGCGGCGCCAACACCTTCTCCACCTGCGTCCTCGGCGCCTTCCCGATCCTGTTCGGCCTCTCCTTCTGGCAGGGCCTCGCGGCCACCCTCCTCGGGGTCGTGGCGGGCGCGCTGATCCTGTGTCCGATGGCGGTGTTCGGCCCGGTCAACGGCACCAACAACGCCGTCTCGTCGTCCGCGCACCTCGGCGTGCACGGCCGGGTGGTCGGCTCGTTCCTGTCCCTGCTGACGGCCGTCGCGTTCTTCTCCCTCTCGGTGTGGAGCTCCGGCGACGCCCTGGTCGGCGGCGCCCACCGGCTCTTCGGACTCGCCCGGGACGACCTGTCCTACGCCGTCGCCTACGCGCTGTTCGCGGTGCTGGTCCTCGCCGTGTGCGTGTACGGCTTCCGGTTCATGCTGTTCGTCAACAAGATCGCGGTGACCTCGGCGAGCGCCCTGTTCCTGCTCGGCGCGGTGGCGTTCTGGGGTGACTTCGACCCGTCGTACGCGGGCGTCTTCACGGACTCGGCGGACGCGGCGACGACGGCTCTGTTCTGGCCGTCGTTCATCGGGGCGGCGCTGATCGTGCTGTCGAACCCCGTGTCGTTCGGGGCGTTCCTCGGCGACTGGTCGCGCTACATCCCGGCGAGCGCCCCGCGCCGGAGGGTGGTCGGGGCCGCGTTCCTGTCGCAGATCGCGACGCTGCTGCCGTTCCTGTTCGGTCTGACCACGGCGAGCGTCATCGCGGACAAGGCGCCGGAGTACGTCGATCCGGCGGCACCCGACTTCGTGGGCGGGCTGCTCGCGATCTCCCCGGGCTGGTTCTTCCTGCCGGTGTGCCTGCTCGCGCTGATCGGCGGCATGGCGACGGGCACGACGGCGCTGTACGGCACCGGGCTCGACTTCGCGTCCGTGTTCCCGAGGCTGTCCCGGGTCCAGGCCACGCTGCTGGTCGGCGCGTTGTCCATCGCGTTCATCTTCGCCGGCCGGTTCGGGCTCGACCTCGTGCGCTCCATCTCGACCTTCGCCACGATGATCATCACGTGCACCACACCGTGGATGGTCGTGATGATGCTGGGCTACTGGACACGGCGCGGCTGGTACGACCCTGAGGCACTCCAGGTCTTCAACC
>KL569318.1:21569-22132 GCA_000715635.1 Streptomyces violaceus
CCTGCCGCTGTCGCTGGTCGCGGCGGCGGTGCTGTTCCTGACGCTGCTGTGGCTGTTCCCCGAGCCCCGGGCGGTATACGGGCCCGAGGGCGCCCGGCTGGCCCGCACCGTCGACGTGCCGGTGCCGCCGATCACGGGGCCCGGCGCCGAGGGGGCGTTGTCAGACCCCTCGGCTAAGTTGCCGACATGACCAATTTCGTGCTGGTGGCAGGGACTTGGCTCGGGGCGTGGGCGTGGGACGAGGTGGCCAGCGAGTTGCGCGCGGCCGGGCACGGCGTGCATGCCGTGACGCTGTCGGGCCTCGCCGAGAGACAGGCTCTGCCCGCGGGGCAGCAGACACACGTCCAGGACATCGTCGACGAGGTCGAGCGGCTCGATCCGCGGGACGTGGTGCTGGTCGGGCACAGCTACGCGGGCGTCCCGGCCGGGCAGGCCGCCGAGCGGATCGGCGACCGGCTGGCCCGTGTGGTGTTCGTCGACGCCATGGTCCCGGTCGACGGCGAGTCGTCCCTCTCGGGCTGGCCGAGCGAACCGGTGCGGGAGGCGATCGCCGCGAGCGGCTT
>KL569318.1:22335-22896 GCA_000715635.1 Streptomyces violaceus
TCAGAGATGTGTATAAGAGACAGGGACAGGATCTGACGGACGAGCAGATCGCCCGGATCGTGAACGGCTCGACCCCGCACCCGGGCGCCACGGCGACCGAGCCGGCCGTGCTGCGGGGTGACCTCGGCGAGCTCCCGGCGACGTACATCAAGTGCCTGCGCGACGGTGACGAGCCGATGCCCGTGGTGGCGGAGCTGCTCAAGAGCGACCGCTGGGAGCTGATCGAGATGGACACCGGCCACTGGCCGATGTTCTCCAGGCCGCGCGAACTGGCACGCGTCCTGCACGAATCGGCGACCCGAGCCTGATCACTCCAGTCCTGCCTACCGGTCGGTATGGTCGGCGTACTGCGCGTTCTCAGCGACGAGAGGCGGGACGGACGACATGGCGAAGCACTGGGCGGACTTCCAGTACGAGATCTATCTCAACGGGATGACGGGGGCGGTGCCGCGCCTGCCCACCGATCTGACTCGGCTGGAGGAACTGACCGAACAGCGGCTCGGGCCCGGCCCGGTCGGCTATGTGGCGGGCAGCGCCGGGAACGGCAGCACCGCCCGCGCC
>KL569318.1:23077-23757 GCA_000715635.1 Streptomyces violaceus
GAGATGTGTATAAGAGACAGTCGCCGGATCGTGCCGCGCATGCTGCGGGACGTGCACGAACGGGATCTGTCGGTCGAGGTGCTGGGCCGCGCCCTGCCCGCCCCGCTGGCGCTGGCCCCGGTCGGCGTGCTGTCGATCATGCACCCGGACGCCGAACCCGCCGCCGCCCGGGCCGCCGCCGCGCAGGGCGTGCCGTACATCCTGTCGTCCGCGTCGAGCACGCCCATGGAGCAGGTCGCCGAGGCCATGGGCGACGCCGAGCGCTGGTTCCAGCTGTACTGGCCCAAGGACCCGGAGGTGGCCCGCAGTTTCACGAGCCGGGCGAAGGCGGCCGGGTTCAGCGTGCTCGTCGTCACCCTGGACACCCCGCTGCTGTCGTGGCGGCCCCGCGATCTCGACCAGGCGTACCTGCCGTTCCTGCACGGCGTCGGCACGGCCAACTACTTCTCGGACCCGGCCTTCCAGGCGGGTCTGGCCAAGCCGGTGCACGAGGACCCGAACGCGGCCGTGATGCACTTCGTCGGGATGTTCTCCGACCCGGCCAAGTCCTGGCCGGACCTGGCGTTCCTGCGGGAGAACTGGGACGGCCCGATCGTCCTCAAGGGCGTCCTGCACCCGGACGACGCGCGGCTGGCCGCCGCGGCGGGCATGGACGGCGTCGTCGTCTCCAACCACGGCGG
>KL569318.1:23964-25762 GCA_000715635.1 Streptomyces violaceus
GCCGACGCGTTGCCCCGCGTCGTGGACGCCGTCGGCGACCGGCTCACCGTCCTCTTCGACAGCGGCGTCCGCACCGGCGACGACGTCTTCAAGGCCCTCGCGCTGGGCGCGCGGGCGGTGCTCGTCGGACGCCCGTACGTCTACGGTCTCGGACTCGACGGGCAGCCCGGCGTCGAACACGTCATCCGCTGCCTCCTGGCCGAACTCGACCTCACCCTGGCCCTGTCGGGCCACGCCACGCCTGCGACGATCGGTCCGGCCGACGTGACGGAGGGGCCGGACTGAGGCGTGGGCGGGGGCGAGGCCGAGTTCACCGCTCAGTCGTTCAGCCGTTCGGCGCTGTCACCTGCCGTGCGGTCGGGGCGTCCTCCTCCGCGATCGACAGGGAACCCACCGCCGTGGGCACGGGCTCCGGCTGCCAGCGCTGTTCGTCGGACCGGTCGCGGACCTTGACGACGATGTCGGCGTCCGGGTCGTCGTTGGTGGAGGTGAGGGCGAGCCGCTCGTCCCAGCGGGGCAGCAACTCCCCTTGCACGGTGAGGTCGTAGCGCACGTCCTCGCCCCGCTCGGCGTCCTCCTCGGCGCAGGTGCCGAGCACGACGACGCCGGCGTCCTTGTGCGAGTCCAGGCACAGCCCGGGATCGGCGACGCTGCGCAGCAGCCCGTCGTTCTCGTACGTCCACTGCTGGGTCCACGCCGTCGAGCACGAGGCCAGTTTCGCCCCCGAGCCCTCCTTCGGCAGGTCCCGGATGTCGAGGCACAGGTCGGCGCCCGCGTTGCGCAGCCGGGTCACGCCCGGGGCCGTGGGCAGCCCGGCCGTGTCCGGCGGTGTCACGGACCCGGTGCCGTTGCCGCCGGCGGCGCTGTTGGAGCCGGCCGGGTCGGCCTGGCCGCCGTCGTACGACGACGCGCTGATGATGAGCACCGTCGCCAGTACCCCGGCCGACACCGCGCCGACGCCCGAGAGCAGCGCCCGGGAGGACCGCAACGCGTCCGGGATCCGGACGCCCGGGCCCCGGCGGGCGGGCATGGGGATCCGGGACAGCAGACGGTGGCGTGCGTTTCCGGACCGACCGCCGCCGCGTCGGCCGCCGCGACCGCCGCGCGTACCGTGCGAGGCCCGGCCCGGACGTGAGTCGAGGTAGCGGCGCGCGCCCCAGCCGAGCACCGCTTCGGCGATCAACGGGCCAAGACCGCCCTCGAAATAGCTCAGTTGTTCGGCCGCGTTCCGGCAGTAGCGGCACTCCGCCAGATGCTGCTGGACGTCCGGCAGCAGTGCGCCGCCCCGACGGATCGGGACGTCGAGGAGGCGGTTGTAGAACCGGCAATCATGGGTCGGCGCGAGTTCACGATGGGCATGTACACACCCCTCGCGGAATTTGTCACGCGCCTGTTCGAGGGCGGCCGACGCGATGTCGGTATCCATGCCCAGCAGGCCGGCGGGGACGCTTAAAGGATCTGCCTCGACGTCGACATGCCAGAGCAAACAGCGCGCGGCGGCGGGAAGTGCCTGGAATGCCCGCTCCGCGAGTACCCGATTTTCGGGCGTCATGGACGTTGCCGCGCGCAGCCCCCGCCCTCCGGCCGGTTTCTGCAGCGCCGGCAGTACGGCGGATATTCGATCGTCGCCGGACCACTCGCGGATCGTGTCGCGCACGGTCACCAGAAGGACCGGGCGCAACGCGACGGCCGAGTCGCCGAAGGCGACGCGGTTGAGGGTCCGGTGGAAGGCGGTCCCGGTGACCATGGCGGCGACCTGCGCCGATGAGGCGAGACAGATGACCGCGTAGTCGTACAC
>KL569319.1:0-275 GCA_000715635.1 Streptomyces violaceus
GGCGACGTCTACGAACGGGCGCGCTGCCGGCTGCGGTACGCCGAGGCCCTGGCGGCCGCCGGGCGTCGCGAGGAGGCGACGGCGGAGGCGCGAGCGGTCCGGGAGACCGCCGACGACCTCGGCGCCACGCCACTGCGGGAGCAAGTCGACGCCCTGATCCGGCGTGGCCGGCTGTCGGACACACCGGGCACCGACGACCGGGCCGGCGTGCTCACCGCGCGCGAGCAGGAGGTGCTGCGGCTGCTCGCCCTCGGCCGCAGCAACCGGCAGATCGG
>KL569319.1:469-1703 GCA_000715635.1 Streptomyces violaceus
CCCTCGGCCGCAGCAACCGGCAGATCGGCGACGAGCTGTTCATCAGCGGCAAGACGGCGAGCGTCCATGTCTCCAACATCCTCGCCAAGCTGGGCGCGTCGAGCCGCGGCGAGGCGGTGGCGATCGCCTACCGGGAGGGTCTGATCACCCCGGAGCCGTCGGCGTCCGGCTGACCGGCTGCCGGGCGGGCCTGGCGACCGCCCTCCGCATTCACTCGCTTCAGACGTTGTCCGACACCCGGGCTATCGGCTCCCGCAGTCGAGGCTCTCGAGATCGACGGCGTCCGCCATCGCCTGCATCCCCTTGTCGTTGGGGTGCAGATGGTCGCCGCCGTCGAAGACGGGGAGGATCCGCTCGGGGTCGTAGGGGCTGCGCAGGACGCGGTCGAAGTCGGCGACCGCGTCGAACTCGCCACTGTCGCGGATGAAGGCGTTGACCTTTTGTCGCACGGCCTCCCCGGCGGGATCCCATTCCTGCCAGCCCTTGAAGGGGGCGATCGTGGAGGCGACGACGCACTTGCCGGCCGCGTGCACCCGGTCGATCAGCGCGCGGTATCCGGCGATCAGCTCGGCGGCCGTGGCGCCCGGCTCGACCTTGATGTCGTTGACGCCCTGGAAGAGGAAAACCGTGCGCACGCCCGGCAGCGAGAGCGCGTCCCGCGAGAGGCGGTTCAGGGCGCTCTGCCCGGGGGCGTCGGTCAGGACCCTGTTGCCGGCGATCCCCGCGTTGGCGACCCCTTCGATCGTCGTCGTGGGGGACTTGGCCAGCCGGCGGGCGAGGTAGTCGGGCCAGCGCCGGTTGAGGTCGGTGGTGGACTGCCAGCCGTCGGTGACGGAGTCGCCCAGGGCGGCCACGGCTCCCGCCGCGGACCGTGGCCGCACGGTGACGGCGTCGAGGTAGGACCAGGAGCCGGTCCGCTGTTTCCAGTGGGCGGCGCTCTCCTCAGCGGTGTGGTCGCCCTCGGCGGTGTACGACGTCTGCATCGCCATCCAGTGCCCGGTGAGCGCGCCTCCGGCCCGGGCGACGTACAGGCTGACGACGAGCGAGCTCGCGGCGGGGACGTGGCCGGGCAGCGGGTCGCTGTGGACGATGCCGCCGGCGGGGACGGTGACGGAGCGCGCGCCGTCGAAGGTCAGGCGTCTGTTGCTGCCGGGTACGAGCGCGGCTCCGTCCCGTTGCAGGCCGGCGTGGACGTTGCCGAAGGTCACCGGTCTGTCTCTTATACACATCTCTG
>KL569319.1:1957-2461 GCA_000715635.1 Streptomyces violaceus
GGTCGGCCGAGGAGGCCCAGGTCACCACGCCGTCCCCGGGCTCCGCCGGGGCGCCGGGAGGCCGGGCCGGCGCGGCCCCCTGGGGTGTCGCGCCGGCTCCGCAGCCCAGCACGAGGCAGGTGGAGAGGGCCGCCAGGGCGGTACGGCGGCGGGGGCGTGCGGTGCGGGGCATCGTCGGCGCTCCTTCGGCCGGTCGGCGGGCGTTCTCACGGCGCGAGGTCTCGTAGGGTCAGCGAGCCGCCGGGTGCGCGGCGGCTCGTCCGGGTGGTCCCGGCGTACCACACGGTAGTGGTGCGGCCTCCGACGCTTTCCTGTGCCCCGACCGCGACGGGACAAGCATCTCGATCATGGCCGTCAGGACGACTTCGGCACGTCGATC
This sequence comes from Streptomyces violaceus, assembly GCA_000715635.1. Lineage (GTDB taxonomy): Bacteria > Actinomycetota > Actinomycetes > Streptomycetales > Streptomycetaceae > Streptomyces > Streptomyces violaceus. The sequence continues at coordinate 2,337 of KL569319.1, forward strand.
CGGTCGATGTCCGGGTGTAGCCCGATCCGCTTTCGAAGGGGAGCGTGTCGGCGCCGGCCTTGAGGGTCACCGGGACGCTGACCGTCTCGACGGTGCCCCCGTCGCCGGTGGGGGAACTTGTGGCG
>KL569319.1:2654-3951 GCA_000715635.1 Streptomyces violaceus
CTTCCCCGCCGTTCGCGGAGACCTCGACCGGGCGGGCGTCGCCGCTGACGTAGGCGACCTTGGCCTGGTGGGTGCCGGTGCGGTCGACGACGACCTTGTTGAAGGTGAGCTTGCCGCCGAGGCAGAGGGCGCCGGCCTTGCGGTCGTTGGAGCAGGACGGGCAGTCGGCGGGCTTGGCGTTATCGCTCCCGTAGCCCGGCACGAGCTCGGGTGGGAACCCTCGTGCCCCCCAGGCCGTTGTCCGGGCGTGATCAGCGAGTTGGTCCCCGGTGGCAATCTGGCGTTGCCGGGCGGTGCGGTGACCGTCCGGGTACCCGGGCCGTTCGACGTGTCCGCGCTGATCTCGGACGACAGCGGAAAGGTCGGGGGCGACGGCGACTTCGTCTTCTACAACCAGCCGGCCGCGCCGGGAGCCGTGCTGCGGGGCGACACGCTCACCGTGGACCCGGCGGCATTGCGTGCCGGTGCCACCCGGGTCACCGTCGCCGTCAGCCCCGCCGAGCCCGGAACCACCCTCGGCCGCCTGCCCTCCCCCACGCTCCACGTCACCGACGCCGCCGGCCGCCCGCTCACCCGGTTCACCCCGCCACGCCCCCGGCAGGAGACGGTGCTGCTGCTCGCGGAGTTCTACCGGCGCGGCGACCGCTGGAAGCTGCGGGCCCTGGGCCAGGGGTACGCCGACGGACTGGCGGGAGTCGCCCGGGACTTCGGCGTCGATGTCGTGGACGACCCGTCGGCGTCGGAGGCGGGCGCGCTCGACAGCGCGGTGCGCCGAGCCGCCCTCTCGCCGGGGGCGGGGCAGGCGCGGGTCTCGGCAACGCGGCACCGGACCGCGACCGGACCGGCCGACCGTGCCGTTCACTCCCCCGGACCTCCCGCCTTCACGCCCTCCCCGCCTGGTCCCGACGGGTTCGTCGCGCTGGTCAACTCCGCGCGGGCCGACGCCGGTTCGCCGCCGACTACCCTCGACGCCCGTTTGGCGTCCGCGGCCCGGGAGCACGCCGCCGCCATGGCGATGACGGGACGCCTCGGCGTCGAGAGCCGGGACGGTGTCTCCGTCTACCAGCGCGTCACCGGCGCCGGGTACGCGTATCTCACCGTCGGCGAGCACCTCGTGTCCGGGCCGCGCACACCCGCCGAGTTCGTCGCGTACTGTCTGCGCGCCGACATTCCGCGGCGCACCCTGCTCGACCCGGCGTTCACCCACACCGGACTGGCCCACGTCCACGACGGCCCCTCCGGTGACACCTACTGGACCGCGCTGTGGGCCCGGCCGTTCACACCAGAAGGGCTGGCG
>KL569319.1:4263-6517 GCA_000715635.1 Streptomyces violaceus
CGGCAGGATCCACCCGGCGTTCCATCGGCGAGAACATAGCCTGCGGCCAGCGCTCCCCCGCCGACGTCGTGGAGGGCTGGATGAACAGCCCGGGCCACCGGGCCAACATCCTCAAGCCCGGCTTCACCCACGTCGGCATCGGCTTCGCGGGCGGCGGCCGGGCGGGCACGTACTGGACCCAGCTCTTCGGCGCCTGACACCGCACCACCATGCTCCGGACCGTCAACCCCGCCGTGATCTTGGCGGAAGGAGACGCTCCGGGCGAGGATGCCCGCATGAAGGGTGACCTCTTTTCCAGCGAGCACATGGCACAGCCGGCCGTCACGGCGGGCATGACGATCGAGAACGCCAAGTGCGTCCGGTACACGGTGAACGGCGAGATGCTCTCCCGGCAGGGCGCGATGATCGCCTACCGCGGCAACCTCCAGTTCGAGCGCAAGGGCCAGGGCGTGGGCGGCATGCTCAAGCGCGCGGTCACCGGGGAGGGACTGCCGCTGATGGCGGTGCGCGGGCAGGGCGAGGCCTGGTTCGCCCACGAAGCGCAGAACTGTTTCATCGTCGATGTCGAACCCGGCGACGAGTTCACCGTCAACGGCCGCAACGTCCTGTGCTTCGACGCCACGTTGTCGTATCGCATCGCGACCGTGAAGGGCGCCGGCATCACCGGCGGCGGTCTGTTCAACAGCGTCTTCACCGGGCACGGCAAACTGGGCCTGGTCTGTGAGGGCACCCCGCTCGTCATCCCGGTCTCCGCGCAGTACCCGGTGTACGTCGACACCGACGCGATCGTCGGCTGGACCGCGGGCCTGCGGACCTCCTTGCACCGCTCCCAGTCCATCGGGTCGATGCTGCGCGGCGGCTCCGGCGAGGCCGTGCAACTGCTGCTCCAGGGCGAGGGATACGTCGTCGTACGGCCGAGCGAGGCGACCCCGCAGAAGCCCGGGCAGCACTGACTGCGGCACTGAAGTCCCCTCGGGTGATCTGCGCCTCACAGGCAACCCGGCCCGTTCCCTCGACGTCTTGATCGGCAACAGGTGATGCCCTGGCCCTTGTGGCCAGGGCCGGTTTCCCCCCTTCTATACATGCCATGTATACGCAGTGTGTATACATGGTGCGTATATGGACCGAAAGGCATCGATGTACGGCAAGGCATTTGCCCCGGAGTACCAGGGCGCGCTCACCACTCTGTCCGTCAACTCCTCACTGACCGACGTACTGGACGCCGGCACCGAGCAGTTGAGGGCGGCGGAGCGCGCCGGCAAGCCCGGGGAGGTGGCGCGTTCCGGACTCGCGGTGGCCGAGGCGCAGCGCCGGCTGGGCCGGGTCGCGGACGCGGACCGGGCCTGGAAGGCGAGTTACCGCGCCGCCCGCGAGGCCGAGGACGTCGGGGCGATGGCCTGGGCCCTGTGGAGCGGCGGCACGCTGGCCCGGCAGCGCGGCGCGCTCCCGCTGGCCCGCCGCCTCCTCCAGCTCGCGGCCGACCTGGGCGAACGCGGCGGGGACATCGTCGTACGCGGCTACTCGCTGGCGGGCCTGGCCGAGACCGGCCGCATCCAGGGCGACTACGAGGCCGTCGGCCGGCTGCACGAGCAGTTGCTCGCCGAGGCCCGGCGGCGCGGGGAGGCTCGACACACGGTGTGGGCGCTGGAGGGCATCGCGCAGATGCACCGCAACACCGGGGACTACGACACGGCGTACGCCCTGTTCGAGGAGTCCGCCGAGATCGCGGAGCGCGCCGACGACCGACGCGGACACGCCTGGGCGCTGCGCGGTCTGGCCGACGTCGTGTCGGTGCGCGACGGGGACACCGAGCGGGCCCTGGAGCTGCTGAGCGAGGCGGAGGCGACATGCCGCGCGATGCGGCTCTCCAGCGCGCTGGCCTACAACCACAAGATGCGCGGCAACGTGCTGTACCGGTCCGGGCGTTACGCCGAGGCACGCGCCCTGTACGAGCAGGCGCTCACGGAGTTCCGCGAGATGAGCGAGCCGCGCGGGGAGGCGCTCTCGCGCCTCGGACTGGCCAAGTCCCTGGCCCGGCTGGGCCGCGACCGCGGCGAGACCGCGGCCGAACTGGCCGACCTCGCCGGCGTGCTGGAGCGGATCGGCCTCCAGCACGCCCGCAAGATGGTGGCCCGCGCCCATGAGGAGCTCGGCATACCGGACACGGGGCTCGCTCTCGCGGGGGCGCCGGAGGCGACACGATGACGGCGCTCCCCACGGCGGTACGGGCGACACGGCAGGACACCGCGACGCC
>KL569319.1:6696-8436 GCA_000715635.1 Streptomyces violaceus
GAGATGTGTATAAGAGACAGCTCAGCGGACGCTCACCAGGTCCTCGAACGCTGCCGTGCCCTCGTGCGCCCCGCCTTGGCCGAGGCCGTCGGGCGGCTGCACCCCTGGGTCGGCGAGATGGCCGCGTACTCCTTCGGCTGGTGCGAGGTGGGCGGTGCCCCGGCCGTCTCCTCCGGCGGCAAGGGCGTACGGCAGGCACTCGCGGTGCTCGGCGCCGAGGCGGCCGGTGCGCCCGGCCGGTCCGGGGTGGCCGCGGCTGTGGCGGTGGAGCTGGTGCACACCTTCTCCCTGCTGCACGACGACATCATGGACGGCGACGCTGACCGGCGCCGCCGCCCGACCGTGTGGAAGGCCTACGGCACGGGACCCGCGGTTCTCGCGGGGGACGCCCTGTTCGCGCTGGCCGTCGAGACGCTCGCCGCGCAGCCGGGCGGTGCCGGTGCCGTGCGGACGCTGTCCGGGGCGCTGGGTGACCTGGTGCGCGGGCAGGCGGACGACCTGCTGTTCGCCGAGCGGCCCTGGACGGGACCGCGGCGGGTGCGGCCCGACGAGTACCGGACGATGGCGGAGCACAAGACGGGCGCTCTGCTGGGCTGCGCGGCCGCGCTGGGGGCCGTGCTCGGGGGCGCCGCCCCGGAGACGGTCACCGCGCTCGACCGGGCGGGCCGGCACCTCGGGATCGCGTTCCAGATCGTCGACGACGTGCTGGGCATCTGGGGTGACCCCCGGGTCACCGGCAAGCCGGTCCACGGCGACCTGCGGGAGCGCAAGAAGACGTTCCCGGTGCTGGTCGCGCTCGGCTCCCCGAGCGGCGGCAGGCTCGCCGCGCTCCTGGAGAGCGGCGCGGAGCCCGATGCGGCGGCGGCGCTGATCGAGGACGCGGGCGGCCGCTCGACGGCCCTGGCCGAAGCCCGGCGTCACATCGCCGCCGTCGAGACGGCGCTCGCCGGGGTGCCGTTGGCGGCGCGGGCCGCCGGCGAACTGCGGTCGCTGCTCGACTTCCTGGTGCGGCGCGACGTCTGATCCGGTGCCTGCCGTCCGGCTTGATTGACCTCGGCCGGGCCGGCGGGCCAGGGTGCGACCAGGCGCGTTCCGCGACCCCGCGCCGGAAGGACGACAGCCGTGATCGGCATCTCGGAGATCGAAGCGGCGGCCGAGCGGATCGCCGGGTTCGTCGTGCGCACCCCGACCGTGCCGAGCCCGGGGCTGTCGGCGCTGCTCGGCGCCCCGGTCACCGCGAAGCTGGAACTGCTGCAGCGCACCGGCTCGTTCAAGGCGCGCGGGGCGACGGCGAAGCTGCTGTCGCTGGGCGATGCCGAGCGGTCCGCCGGGGTGGTGGCGGTGAGCGGCGGCAACCACGGGATCGCCGTGGCGGTCATGGCCGCCGCCCTCGATGTGAAGGCCACGGTGGTGATGCCCGGCTCGGCGCCCGCCCGTGCCGTGGAGATCGCGGAGGCGTCGGGCGCGTCGGTGCGGCTGACCGACGACATGGACGCCGCGTTCGCGCTCATGACGCGGCTTCAGCAGGAGGGACTGACCCTGGTCCATCCCTTCGACGACCCTGTGGTGATCGCCGGGCAGGGCACGGTCGGCCTGGAGTTCGCCGCCGACGCCGGTGAGCTCACCGACGTGCTCGTCAGCATCGGGGGCGGCGGGCTGATCGCCGGTGTCGCGGCGGCACTGCGGGCGCGCCGGCCCGGGGTGCGGGTGTGGGGCGTGGAGACCGAGGGCGCGTAAGCC
>KL569319.1:8636-9061 GCA_000715635.1 Streptomyces violaceus
ACCCGCTGCCGGTCGCCCTGTCGTCGATCGTCTCCACGCTCAGCGCCCCGTCCGCGTCGCAGCTGACGTACGACCATGTCTCGGCCCTGGTCACCGAGGTGCTCGTGGTTCCGGACCGGGAAGCCGTGCAGGGCTCGCTGGAGCTCGCCGACCACGCCAAGGTGTGGGCCGAACCGGCCGCCGGCTGCCTGCTGCCCGCCGCCCGGCAGGTCCTGGAACGGGTCGGCGGCGGAGCCCGGCTCGGCCTGGTGGTGTGCGGGGGCAACGCGACCACGGTGGACATGATCGACTGGTCGCATCGCTTCGGTCTGCGCTGAAGGTCCGGCCGCCCTCGGGGAATCCGTCGCGGAATTCATCGGAGGGCTCCGAGTTCAGATGTTGTGCACCGCCGCATTTATCTGTCTCTTATACACATCTCTGATGGC
>KL569319.1:9309-10566 GCA_000715635.1 Streptomyces violaceus
TTTCGAATCCGCGGGCGGCGGCGGGCCAATTCTCCGAGCCCACGGAGGTCCGGGCGGCCGAGGTGAGCCATACCTGAGCCCGTGAAAGACCGTTTCTCCTCACGCACTTGCTCCCATCTCTTGAACAAAAGACAAGAATGAACACGGAGTTGCGATCAGATTGAACAGAGTGCGCCTCACTCCCCGTACCTCTGGAAAAGGTTGAGAGCCAGATTTCCAGTCGAGGGATGGCCATGGGCAGGGCGCACGTCTCCACACACCAGTTCGTCGCCGGCCGGTACCGGCTGCTCGAGATCATCCAGCGCGAGACCAACCGCATCTGCTGGTATGCCGAGGACACCGGCGCCGGCCAAGTCTCGCGGCCGTGTCTCGTCACCCAGATCGGGCTTCCGGACGACCCGCTCGAGCCCGGGCGCCGGGCCGCCGCCCGGCTGCTGCGCACGTCCGAGAACATGGCGCTGCTGTGCCCGAGCCGGATCGCCACGGTCGTCGACACCGCCGAGGAGGCCGGCGCCCTGTGGACCGTCAACGAGTGGATCGACGGCACGCCGCTGGGCGAACTCCTCTCGGAGCAGGGCACGTTCAACTACGTACGGGCCGCGCGCATCGGCCTGGAACTGCTCGACGTCCTGGACGCGGCCCACGCCGAGGGCATCACCCACGGCGAACTCAGCCCCGGCCAGGTGTTCGTACGCGAGGACCACTCGGTCGTCGTCACCGGCTACGGCCTGGCCGGCGCCACCCTCGCTCCCCGGCTCACGGCCCCCGCCTACGCCTCTCCGGAACAGGCCCGGGACGAGCGCATCGGCCCCGCAGCCGACCTGTGGGCACTGGGCGCGATCCTCTACACGATGGTCGAGGGACGCCCGCCCTTCCGTGACCGGGGGCGCCCGGAGAACACCCTCAAGGCCGTGGCCCGGCTGCCGCTGCGCTCGCCGGTGCGCTCCGGGCCGCTCACCCAGGTCGTGCAGGGGCTGCTCCGCAAGGACTCACGGGAGCGGCTGACCCGCCCGGTGGTCCGTGAGGCGCTGACCCGCGCGCTCAGCGAGGACCCGGAGGCGGCCCTGGGGTCGGTGCAGGCCCCGCGGCTGCGCGGCGCGTACGCGGCCATGCTGCCGGGCAACCCGGCCTGGAGCAGACGGACCATGGTGGCCGGGACGGCCCTGGCCGTCGTCACCGTCGCGGTCGCCGTGATCGCCGCGACCCAGGGGCTGCCCGGCAGTGACACCGGCAGCGAGGCGGCCGACTCGCCGGCCC
>KL569319.1:10801-11553 GCA_000715635.1 Streptomyces violaceus
AGCCCGACCGAGACACCCTCCTCCTCCCCCACACCCACCCCGCCGTCCCCCGAACCCACACCGTCCGCCCCGGCCACCGGCCTGCCGCCCGGCTTCCACCGCTACCAGGCACCGGAGGGCTTCTCCGTCGCGCTCCCCGAGGGCTGGAAGCGGCTGGACACCGACCGCCAGGGCGATCTGGCGTACCGGGTCGTCTTCGGCGCCGACGACCGCACGCTGGCCGTCACCTACAGCGCCCGGGTGGGCCCGGACCCCGTGGCCGTGTGGCGGGACGACGTCGAACCGAACCTGAAGCAGTCCGGTGACTACGAGCGGATCGGCGGGATCCGCGCGACGACGTACCAGGGACGCGAGGCCGCCGACATGGAGTGGACGGCGGACGTCGACGGCACCCGCGTACGCACCTTCGGCCGGGGCTTCCTGCTGGGCGACAGCCGGAGCTTCTCGCTGCGCTGGACGACCCCGGCCGCCGACTGGGAGGACAGCGCGAACGAGGAGACGTTGCGCACCGTCCTCAAGACCTTCCGGCCGGACTCAGACTGAGCCGCGCGGTGCACGCTGGGAGGCGAGCCGGCCGCTCTGGAGCGGCTGTGTGCACCAGCGCGCGGTGAGCGTACGGTCCGCGAGGGAGCAGGTCAGCGCCAGGCGGTGCGGGGTCTCCAGGAACGCCACCTCCACGGCCAGGGTGCCGGAACCGGTCCAGCCGCCGCTCACCGCGGTCGGGAGCGGCCCTGTCTCTTATACACATCTCT
>KL569319.1:11809-12461 GCA_000715635.1 Streptomyces violaceus
CTTCCCGATGCGCAGGTCCAGCCGGCTCTCGCCCTCGGAGAGCCTGAGCGTCCAGCCGTCCGCGTCCTGTACGAGCCCGGCCGACCGGGCCGGACTGTCCCCCTGGGAGGACCGGAACTCGGCGGCGGCCCAGTCCTCGGCCCGTGCGGGCGGTGCGGGACTGCCCGGGGCGGGCGGCAGCGCGAGACCGGCGAGGCGCTCGCGCAGGGCCGCGTCGGCGGTCTCCCGGCCGGGCAGCGGCCCGGGGCCGAAGGCGGGCAGCAGATGCTTCCAGACGAGGTTCAGGAACTCCTGCATCCGCTCGGTCGCCGCGGTCGTGGCGATCACCGCGTCGTGCTCGGGCAGTACCAGGCAGAACTGGCCGTACGCGCCGTCGCCCCGGTAGCCGTGCCGGGAGATCCAGAACTGGTAGCCGTAGCCGTGGTCCCAGTCCTGGCGGTCCCTGTCTCCCATGGCACCGGTGGTCGGGATGTGCGGACGCGTTGCCCGGTCCGCCCACCCTTCGGGCAGCAGCCGCTCGCCCTCCCAGACCCCGTCGCGCAGGTACAGCTCGCCGAGCCGGGCGACCGCGTCGGTGGTGGCGTGCAGACCGCTGTAGCCGATCTCGCGGCCGGCGCGGTCCCGCTGCCAGAACACCTCGCCGATGCCCAGG
>KL569319.1:12668-14056 GCA_000715635.1 Streptomyces violaceus
GCCGATGCCCAGGGGATCCAGCAGCCGCGGGCGGAGATATTCGGTGAGCGACTGCCCCGTCACCCGCTGGACGATCGCGGCGAGTGTGTAGGTGGTGGGCTGGTTGTAGGCGAAGACGGTGCCGGGGTCGCGGTCCGGCGGCAGCAGCAGGAACCCGCGCACGGGCTCCATCCGGTCCAGCCCGTAGGTCTCCTCGACGGTCTCCCGCTCGTGGCCGCTCGACATGGACGCCACGTGCCGTACGAGCATGGCGCGGCTGCGGGGGTCGGTGATGTCGGCCGCGAACTCCGGGAAGTAGGAGATCACGGGCGCGTCGAAGTCGAGCAGTCCCTCGGCCTCGGCCAGGGCGGCCGCGGTCCCGGTGAAGCTCTTGCTGAGCGAGTACAGCAGGTGGGGGCGGTCGGGGGTGTAGGGCGCCCACCAGCCAGAGGCGACGAGGTGTCCGTGCCGCATGATCATCAGGCTGTGCGGCTCGATCTCCGGGGCCGCTTCGAGGGCGTCGAGGAAGGCGTGGACGCCGGAGGCGTCGACGCCCTGGGAGGCGGGGCTGCCGGTCGGCAGGGCGGAGGCACTCATGGAGGCATCCTCCCCCTGCCGACAGACCTTGATCGAGCCGTTTTCACGTCCGCTGTCCGGGGACTCGCCGGGCATGGTGCAAATCGGATACACGATGATGACCGAGCAGGCCGGCCCCCGAGAGCTCGTCGACCATGTGGTGCGGGCCGAGGAGGCGGGCTTCGACTTCTCGGTGACCTCCGACCACTACTTTCCGTGGCTGCGCTCGCAGGGCCACTCGCCCTACGCGTGGGCCGTGCTCGGCGCGGCCGCCCAGGCCACGTCACGTATCCCGCTGATGACGTACGTGACGTGCCCGACGTTCCGCTACCACCCGGCGGTGGTGGCCCAGAAGGCGGCGACGCTGCAATTGCTGTCCGAGGGCCGGTTCCGGCTGGGACTCGGCTCCGGCGAGAACCTGAACGAGCACGTGGTGGGCGGCGGCTGGCCGTCCGTCGACGTACGGCACGAGATGTTCGAGGAGGCCGTGGAGATCATCCGGGCCCTCTTCAAGGGCGGCCACGTCAACCATCGCGGCACGCACTTCGACGTGGAGTCGGCCCGGCTGTGGGACCTGCCGGACGAGGCGCCGCCCATCGGCATCGCCGTCTCCGGGGAGCGGTCGTGCGAACTCGCGGGCCGGCTCGCCGACCTGGTGATCGCCACGGAACCGAAGGCGGGGCTGCTGGAGGCGTTCGACCGGCACGGCGGCGAGGACAAGCCCCGCATCGGCCAACTGCCGGTCTGCTACGACCCCGACCGGGACACGGCCGTCAAGCGCGCCCACTCCCAGTTCCGCTGGTTCGGCAGCGGCTGGAAGGTCAACTCGGAGC
>KL569319.1:14256-14797 GCA_000715635.1 Streptomyces violaceus
CCTGCCGCATCCGGATTCCTTCGAGGCGGCGACCCAGTTCGTCACGCCCGACGACGTGGCCGACGCCATCCCGTGCGGTGACGACCCGGACGCGTTCGTCGAGGCCGTCCGCCCGTACGCCGAGGCCGGTTTCACCGAGGTCGCCCTGGTCCAGATCGGTGGCGACTCGCAGCCGGCGTACCTGGACTGGTCGGAGAAGACCCTGCTGCCCGCCCTGCGCGACGCGTTCGGCTGAGGTCCGCCCTCGCGACGAACTGCTCGACGACGAGCACCCGCCTCGTCGGGGAGCATGCCTTCACCAGGGCGCTCATCCGCTGGGCCTCCTCGGTGGTCGGCAGGAATCCCACGAGGAGGAGGGGCAACAGCAGCCGACGGACGAGGACTTCGCTCTCTGAGATGACCTGGGGCCGGCGCACGACCGAGACGTTGACCCGGACGGCGTGTTCGTTGCCCGGCGGCACACCGGGCCGGTCCGTCTCGATCGCCGCGTAGCGGAAGCCGTGCGCCAGGTCGCAGGCGTGGCAACCGGCGGGTCCGCGGT
>KL569319.1:14959-17110 GCA_000715635.1 Streptomyces violaceus
CGGTACAGGCCAGGCGGTCGAGCGCGGCGTCCACCACCCGCCAGTCGTGACGGTCGGGTTCGGCGACGACCAGTTCGGCGAGAGCGGTCTCCTGCTCGCACCCGGTCACGTCCCAGTGACGCAGGAACGCGGCCCACTCCTCCTCGACGATGCCGTCCACGAGATCACGGCAGACGGCACAGGCGGGGGCACCTCCGTACGCGTATCCACCGCATTCCGCGCAGCGGCGCAGCGCCGCCCCGACCTCAGGTCGCACCATGGCCCGAGTCTCCCGCGCCGTGCGGGGCGGGGAGAAACGGTTTACGCCGGCCGGCCCGGGCCACGGGCGCGTATAGGCTGCTGGCCTGCACGTACTCCATCCAGCCCAACCCCGTTCAGGAGAGTCGTCCGTGACCGTAGCCATCACCCCGCCCGATACCTCCCCGGCTCCCGTCTCCGACCTGGTCGCGCTGGACGCGCGGGAGTTCGGGGCGTACGCCCGGACCGGGGGGTGGGCCTTCGGGCTGAAGGTGGCGCGCAGCGTGCGGCCCGGCGGGCAGGGCGCGGACGAGACGCCGAAGGTGTCGGCGAAGGAGTTCGCGGAGCTCGCCGGGTGCTCGCCGGAGCGGGTCATGCGCTACTACAAGGCGTGGGACCGGGCGGCGGACGACGGTCTGGTCCCGCACTTCGAGGCGCTGGCGCCGGGCCAGGACGTGGAACTGCCGGACGCGGACGTGTGGCTGAGCTACTACGTCTCGCGCTCCGGCGCCGGCTCCGAGCGCGGCACCGCCATCGCCGAGGCCGCGGCGGCGGAGGGCATCCGGCCCACGAAGGCGCTGGAGGTCGCGGAGAATCCCACCGCCCTGCGTGCCGCGATCCTCGCCGACCCCTCCACCGCCCGCGCGGCCCGTCAGGCCCTGCTGGACCGGGTCCGGGAGGACCCCGACCTGCAGGCCGAGCTGGCCCGTGACGTCGTGCGCACCGACGAGCTGAAGAAGGCCGTCGCCGGCGAGAGCAGGGCGGCCGACCGGATCGGGTACGTGCGCCAGATCGCCGAGTCGGGGCAGATCAAGACGCCCGCCGGGCAGACCCTCGACGCGCCCGCCGATCTGCGTCAGGAGGCCGAGCGGCACCTGTCGCTCATCGACGAGCTGGACGAGGACGAGGACTCCGGCGAGTGGGCCACCGAGGCGTACGACACCATGAAGTCCCTGGTCGTCGAGACCGTGGAGGCCGACCCGGGGCTGCGGGTGCAGGAGCGGCGCACGAAGTTCTACAGCAGCCTGCAGAAGGCGACCAAGGTGTTCGAGGAGCTGACCTTCGACGACACCCCGGAGTTCTACGAGGACGACATGGTGGAGCGCCTGGAGGAACTGCAGCGGGCCGTGGCCGTGTGCATCGAGTCCCTGCGCGGTGCCCGCGGGAATCACCCGGAGGGCTGAGCATCTTGCGCGCGTGAGGGGTACTAGAGGGCTCTACGTCGGTTCTTCCCGGAGGCCCTTTCGTGAACTCCTTCGTGCACAAGACCCTGGTGGTGCAGCTCCAGGCCGGTGACACGGACCGTTTCTCGGTACTCGCCCACCTGAGCTACGACGCCGCGGACCCGTTCGCCGTCACACTCGTGTTCAGCCACGACGGCCGGATCCTCGCCCGGTGGCAGCTGGACCGCGAGATGCTCACGGACGGTCTGCGGCGTCCGGTCGGGGTGGGCGACGTGCGGATCCGCCCGGTGTCGCGGGGCATGTGGCAGGAGCTGCGCCTGGAGTCCCTCGGTGACGCCCGCCCCGACGGCGGCCGTCACCACGCCCTGGTGTTCGCGTGGGCCCCGGGGTTCGCGGCGTTCCTGCGGGAGACCCACGAGGTGGTCCCGCCGGGCCGCGAGGAGGTCCACGTGGACGATTTCCTGGCGGACGTCATCGCCGGGGGCTGATCCCCGGGGCCACGGGCCGGCCCGGCAGCGGTACCGCCGTCACTCCGACGTATGGCGGTACCTGGTCCACAGGGGCAGGACGAACCAGCACAGCAGGTACCAGCAGACCACCCCGGCGACCAGGTAGGGCACGAAGCCGTCGTGCGTGGCCACGCGCAGGATCAGCAACAGGGAAGCGGTCGTCGTGGCCAGCAGCAGTACGAGGCCGAGCAGCGTCAGCCGGGAGGCCAGCCGCACCGCCT
>KL569319.1:17360-19394 GCA_000715635.1 Streptomyces violaceus
CGCACCGCCTGCGGCTTGACGCGCCGCCCGGAGACGAGGCGGTGCAGGGACACCGGCCCTATGAGCGCGCCGGTCGCGCATGCGCCGAGGACGACCGTGACGAGGTAGATCGTCTGGTCCGTGTCGGTCAGGTCGTCGTACTTCTCGGTGAACACCACGGTGAGCAGAAACCCGAACAGGATCTGCACGCCCATCTGGGCCACGCGGACCTCCTGGATGAGCTCCTGCCACATCCGGTCCGCTCTCTCCTCCTCCGTCTCGTTGCGCCCTCTGCGCCGGGCCCCGCCTTCTACCGCGTCCGCCACTGTTCCTCCCGGAGTGAGACCTCGCGTCCTTCTCTCCCGCGAGTTCCCCGGAACGGGCCGTCCTCCCGCGCCGCGCGGCGGTTTGAGCGATCAGGCGACGGTTACACGGACGACGCGAATGACGCAGAACCCGAGGAGGTCGTGGACGCATGTCCGGAACGCAGCTCACCGTGACGCTCAGCGGCGGTGGCACGGACGACGCACGAGCGGTCGTCCGGGTCCTGGAAGGCACGTTCGGGGCGCCGGACGAGCTTCCCGCCGACGAGAACGCGACGGTGCACATGGCGACCTTCGGCAATTCGGAGGCCGGTTTCGCCAAAAGCCCCGCGGCGAGCGGCGAACGCTTGTCCGCGCCGGTGACCGTCACCGTGCAGGGCGCCCCGGAGGCGGTACGGCGGGCGAGCGACACGCTCACCCGGGCCTTCACGGCCCGCGACGACGGTGTCGCCTCCGGCGACCAGGAGCAGGAGCGGCAGTTGCTCCTGGTGCCGTGAAGGGTGCCGTGAGCCAGGTCGCGTCTACCAGCGGGATTCGACCTGGTCCTTGATCCGCTGCTCGTAGAGGTCGCGGACCGCCGCCAGGCTCTGGCCGGACAGCTCCGGCAGGCGGGCGGCGTTCGCGTTGGCACGGGCCTGCTCGGGTGAGCGGGCTCCGGGGATCACGGTCGTGACGCCGGGCTGTTCGATGATCCAGCGCAGGGCCAGCTGGGCCGGGGTGTACCCCTCGGGGGCGAGCGCCGAGAACTCGGCGGCCGCCTCGACACCGGTGACGTAGTCGACGCCGGAGAAGGTCTCGCCCACGTCGAAGGAGTCGCCGTGCCGGTTGTAGGTGCGGTGGTCGTTCTCCGGGAAGACCGTGTCCCGTGTGTACTTGCCCGTCAGCAGGCCGGAGGCCAGCGGGACGCGGGCGATGATGCCGACGCCCGCCTCACGGGCGGCCGGGAGCACCTCGCGCAGGGGCTTCATGCGGAACGGGTTGAGGATGATCTGCACGCTCGCCACGTTCGGCCGGGCGATCGCGGTCAGCGCCTCCTCGCAGGTCTCGACGCTGACGCCGTACGCGGCGACGCGCTCCTCCTCGACCAGGGTGTCGAGGGCGTCGAACACCTCGTCGGTGGAGTACACGGGCGTCGGCGGGCAGTGCAGCTGCACCAGGTCGATCCGGTCGACGCCGAGGTTGCGCCGGGACCGGTCGTTCCAGACACGGAAGTTGTCGAGCACGAAGTTCTCGGGGATCTGGTCGACCCGGCGGCCCATCTTCGTGGCGACCAGGACGTGCAGGTCCGGCCTGCCGCTGAGGAACGTGGCGATGGTCTGCTCACTACGGCCGTCGCCGTACACGTCGGCGGTGTCGAAGAAGGTCACCCCGGACTCGGCCGCCGTCTCCAGAACCGCGAGGGCTTCCTTGCCGTCGACGTCCCCCCAGTCGGCACCCAGCTGCCATGTGCCCAGCCCTACGACGGAAGCGTGCTGACCCGACCTGTCGAATGTGCGCTCGTCCATGGGCGTCAGTCTGTCACCCGTCACGGCTCCGCGCGGAACGTATCGATCCGGCCCGCAGACCCCGCCCGATTCACTCACACGAGTGAATAGAGGCAACAGGAACGCGTCACGTGTCAACGGGGCCCCTAGCGTGACTCCACGTGACTACCGGTTCAATGAGCAACGGCCCTTCCCAGCAACCGCATTGGACGCGCCGGGGCTTCCTCCTCACGGCGGCCGCCCTCGCC
>KL569319.1:19594-21193 GCA_000715635.1 Streptomyces violaceus
CCGCCGTACCGGGTCTGCCCGCGGATCCGGCGGCCGCGGCGGCGGAGTTGCCGGACTTCCCGGCGGACGTCGCGCTGTACCGCTCGGCGTACCGGAACTGGGTCGGTGAGATCACCGCCGACGGTCTGTGGGCCTGCGCGCCGGAGGGCCCGCAAGAGGTGGCCGACGTCGTCAACTGGGCGTGGCGGCACGGGTGGCGGGTGCGTGCCCGGGGCGCCTCGCACGGCTGGTCGCCCCTGACCGTGACGGAGGGGACGCCGTCCGGCGCGCCCGTGCTCCTCGTCGACACCACGCCCCATCTGACCGGCCTCACGCTGGACTCGCCGACGGCCGTACGTGCCGGAACCGGCGTGACCATGGAGGCGCTGCTGACCTTCCTGGAGGAACACGGCCTCGGCGTCACGGCCGCTCCCGCTCCCGGTGTCCTCACCCTGGGCGGCGCCCTGTCGATCGACGCGCACGGCACGGCCGTCCCCGCGCGGGGCGAGCGCCGGCGGCCCGGGCACACGTACGGCTCGCTCAGCAATCTGATCCTGTCCCTGACGGCGGTCGTCTGGGACTCGGGGGCCGGCGCGTACGTGGTGCGCACGTACCGCCGCGACGAGGCGGACTGCGCCGCGCTGCTGACCCATCTCGGCCGGTCCCTGGTGACCGAGGTGGTGCTGCGGGTGGGCTCGAACACCGACCTGCGGTGCGTGAGCCGTACGGACATCCCGGCGGGCGAGCTGTTCGCCGCGCCCGGCTCCGACGGGCGTACCTTCTCGCGCTTCCTGGACCAGGCCGGGCGGGTCGAGGCAATCTGGTTCGCCTTCACCGAACATCCCTGGCTGAAGGTGTGGAGCGTCTCCCCCACCCGGCCGCTGACCTCACGGCGCGTGACACGGCCGTACAACTACCCGTTCTCCGACAACATCCCGACGCCGGTGGCGGAGCTGGTGGGGCGGATGACGTCGGACGCTGCCTGGTATCTGGCGCCGGTGCTGGGCACCGCGCAGTACGACGCGGCCGCGCTCGGTCTTGTGACGACGCTGTCCGCCGACCTCTGGGGGCCGTCCAAGAACACACTGCTGTATCTGAAGCCGAGCACCCTGCGTGTCCACGCCGACGGCTACGCGGTCCTCACCTCGCGGGAGCAGGTGCAGCGGGTGCTCTCCGAGTTCGCCGCCTTCTACCGGGAACGGCTGGCGGCGTACGCGGCCCGGGGCAGCTTCCCGGTCAACGGCTCGGTGGAGATCCGGGTGACCGGCCTGGACGAGCCGGGCGACGCCGGGGTGGCCGGGGCCCGCCCACCGCTGCTGTCCGCGCTCCGGCCGCGCGCGGACCACCCCGAGTGGGACACGGCCGTGTGGCTGGACGTCCTGACACTGCCGGGCACGCCGGACGCGGAGGCGTTCCTGCGCGAGATCGAGCGGTTCCTGCTGCGTACCTTCGACGGCGGGTTCGCGCTCACCCGGGTGGAGTGGTCCAAGGGGTGGGCGTACACGGACGACGGGGTGTGGAGCGATCAGGAGGTGCTGGGGTCGGTGGTGCCGGCCGCGGTCGGTCCGGCCGAGTGGGCCGAGGCGGACGCGGCGCTGGACCGGCTCGACCCGCACCGCG
>KL569319.1:21405-23553 GCA_000715635.1 Streptomyces violaceus
GGCTCGACCCGCACCGCGTCTACGGCAACACCTTCCTGGACCGGCTGTTCGGCCAGGGCGCTACGGGGTGAGGTGCGCCTGCACCGAGGAGGCGTAGCGGTCCACCGGGGCGTCGACCGTACTCGCACGCACAGCGCCGCCGCGATGGCCATGAGGGCGACCGCACCGGCCATCGCGAAGGCAAGCAGATACCCGTACAGGTGTCCGTGACCATCCAGGACCGGACCGACGAATCGCGCCAGTTTCGCGGCGTGACGTGCACCACGGGCAGCGGGTCACGCGGGGAGGAACAACCGCCCCGACACCCCCTCGCGGGCGGAATTTCCCCTTCCGCACCCGCGCTCCCACCCCTCACAGCAAGATCATCTTCGTTCAACCTTGCACGACATAAGGGGAATTGCCCGGATCGCAGCCAACCGGCCCGCGCGGATTTCTCCCGGTACCGGACGAACCGGTAGGCATGCCCGGGTCAACACCCGAACCGACCCAGGAGGTCCGCATGCCGGAACTCAGCCGTCGCCGCGCGCTCACCGCCGCGGCCGTCCTCGCCGGGACGGCCGGCGTCCTGCCCGCCATCGCACCCACCACGGCCGCCGCGGGGCACCACGACTCCCACGGGACCTTCGACGAGGTCTACAAGGGACGCCGCATACAGGGCCGGCCGGCCACCGGGCCCGGTCATCACCACCACGGCGCCGGATACGCGGTGTTCGTCGACGGTGTGGAGCTGCACGTGATGCGCAACGCCGACGGCAGCTGGATCAGCGTCGTCAGCCACTACGACCCGGTGGCCACACCGCGCGCCGCCGCCCGCGCCGCGGTGGACGAGCTGCAGGGCGCGCCGCTGCTGCCCTTCCCCGCCAACTGACCCGCACCGAAAGGCTCTGGAGCACCCGCACATGACCGTCCGCAAGAACCAGTCCGCCCTGACCACCGACGAGAAGCGACGTTTCGTCGCCGCCCTCGTGGAACTGAAGCGCAACGGCCGCTACGACGAATTCGTCACGACGCACAACGCCTTCATCGTCTCCGACACCGACGACGGCGAGCGGACGGGTCACCGCTCACCGTCCTTCCTGCCCTGGCACCGAAGATTCCTCCTGGAGTTCGAGCGAGCGCTCCAGTCGGTGGACGCGTCGGTGGCCCTGCCGTACTGGGACTGGACCGTCGACCGTTCGCCGCGTGCCTCGCTGTGGGGGCCCGACTTCCTCGGCGGCACCGGGCGCGACCGGGACGGCCGGGTGTCGGACGGGCCGTTCGCCGCGGCCGGCGGGAACTGGCAGATCAACGTGCGGGTCGACGGCCGTACGTTCCTGCGGCGCTCCCTCGGTGCCGGGGGCCGCCAGCTGCCCACGGCGGCCGAGGTCGAGTCGGTGCTGTCGATGCCGACGTACGACATGGTGCCCTGGAACAGCGCCTCGGACGGTTTCCGCAACCACCTCGAAGGCTGGCGCGGAGTCAATCTGCACAACCGCGTCCACGTCTGGGTGGGCGGGCACATGGCCACCGGCGCCTCGCCCAACGACCCGGTGTTCTGGCTGCACCACGCGTACATCGACAAACTGTGGGCCGAGTGGCAGCGGCGGCACCCGGGCTCCGGCTATCTGCCGGCCGCGGGCACGCCGAACGTGATCGACCTCAACGAGACGATGAGGCCGTGGCACGACACGAGCCCGGCGGATCTGCTGGACCACACGGCGCACTACACGTTCGACGCCTGATCAGGCGGTCGCGGCCGTGCGGCACTCCGGGTGTCCCCAACCGCTGTCGTTCTTGGTGATGGGCTCGCCCGCCGCGTAGGAGCGGCCGCACTGGCAGCGGCCGGGGAACTTCGCCTTGATGGTGCGCGAGGAGCCCTTCGCCGCGGAACCCTTCGCGGTGCGCACCGCACCGCCGCGGGGCCGGGAGCGCGGGGCCTTGGCCGGGGTGTCCGGGGCGGGCGGCGGCTCTGGGGAACCGATTTCGCTGCCCGCGGGCTCCTGGACGGTGGCGGCCTGGCTGGCAGCGCGGTCGGCGAAGTCGTTGAGCCGGTCGCCGTCGACCTGGTGGGCGGGCACATAGCGGAACTCGACCGAGCGGCCGTCCAGGAGCTCGTCGATGCGCACGACGAGGTCCTGGTTGGCGACCGGCTTGCCGGCGGACGTCTTT
>KL569319.1:23684-25206 GCA_000715635.1 Streptomyces violaceus
GACGTCTTCCAGCCGTTGCGCTTCCAGCCGGGCAGCCACGTGGTGACGGCCTTCATCGCGTACTGCGAGTCCATCCGGATCTCGAGCGGTACGTCCGGGTCGGTCGCCGTCAGCAGGCGCTCCAGCGCGGTCAGTTCCGCGACGTTGTTGGTGGCCTTGCCGAGCGGCCCCGCCTCCCAGCTCACCGGACTCTCGGAAGCGTCGGCGACGACCCAGGCCCAGCCCGCGGGCCCCGGGTTTCCCTTCGAAGCCCCGTCGCACGCGGCCACAACACGTTCACGCATGGGCTCGATCATGCCATGGCCGCACGGTCCGCCCGGCCGGGAGGGTCGGGCGGCTACGACACGTCGGTCAGCTTCGGCATGTCTCCCTCGGTAGTCGTGATGTCGATCACCGAGAAGTTCGCGCCCTGCGGATCGCTGATGGCTGCGAACCGGCCGAACGGCGTGGTCATCGGGCCGAAGCGCAGGACGCCGCCGAGCTTGGCCGCCTTCGCTACGGCGTCGTCGCAGTCCTCGACGGTGAAGTAGACGTTGATGTACGGCGGCACCTCGGGCGGGAATTCCTCCGTCATCTTCATCCGGCCCAGCACACTGCGCTCGCCGAGGTCGTAGATGCGGAAGTCCATCTCGTGGTCCTCCATGTCCCGCTGCCGGTAGGAGAAGACGGCGGGGAAGAACGCGTCGGACTTCTCGGGCTCGCGGGTGAAGACCTCGGCCCAGGTGTAGGCGCCCGGTTCGGCCATCACCTCGAAGCCCTCGTGGGTGCCCGCCTGCCAGACGCCGAAGACGACACCGCTCGGGTCGCGGGCCAGGCACATGGTGCCGAAGTCACCGACCTGCATCGGCTCCATCAGCACCTCGCCGCCGTTGTCGCGGATCCGGGCGGCGGTGGCGTCGGTGTCCCGGGCGGCGAAGTACAGGCACCACTGCGACGGGGCCTCCGGCTGGCCGGGCATGGGCGGGACGACGGCGGCGACCGCCTTGCCGTCCACGTAGGCCTGGGTGTAGTCGCCGTACTCCGCCGACGCCTGGGCGAAGGTCCAGCCGAGGACGTCTCCGTAGAAGTTCTTGGCCCCTTCGAGGTCACTGAACGTCGCGTCGGCCCAGCAAGGGGCTCCTTCAGGTTGCACGGCCATGACTGCGGCCCTCTCCGGATGGGTGGATGGTCCGTTTCCTCACGCTAGTCACCCTCGGGTCGGCCCGCGCGCCGAACAGGCGGTTCCGCCGCAGACCGGGCGGGAGCCCTCGGCGGGACGGGGAGCGGTATGGCGGACGGGACGATGCGCGCGTGGTCGGTGGAGCGGCCGGGTCCGGTCGATGAGGGGTCTCTCCGACTGGTAGGGAAACCGGTGCCGGTCGGTATGGCCTGGCTGCGCCGCACGGACGGCGACTGCGCGTCTGCGCACGCGGCGCGGAGAACCTCTGTCCCCGGTCCGAGTACACGGGCTGGTACGCCGACGGCGGCTACGCGGAGTACACGACCGTACATGCCGCGTTCGCCTATCGGCCTATCGAATGCC
>KL569320.1:0-1553 GCA_000715635.1 Streptomyces violaceus
GCCTGCCGATGCCGAGCTGCTCGCGACGCTGCCCCCGACCGTCACCCGGGTGCTGGCGCCCGGGGGCCAAGGCCCGGCCGACCCGAAGAAGCCCGGTGACAAGGCGGAGAAGGGTACCGGCGCCAAAGCGGCGAAGCACAGCGCCGACGCCGGGACCTCGTCCCGGTCCGGAAGCTCCCCGGCCGCCAACGGAATTGACGTCCTGCTGCGGGGGTTCGGCACCGAGGACGAGCTGGACGCCCTCGCCGCCGGCAACCGCGCCGCCGGTGGCACACCCGCCGCCGGCATCATCGACGTACGGGACGACCGCACGCTTCAGCTCTCGTGCGCGGGTGCCATGAAGCTGCCGTACACCGTCATCCACTTCGCCGACCCGACCAAGATCCCGCTGGAGATCGTGCTGGCCGCGGCGGAGTCCGCCGACGGCAAGCTGGTGACCGTCGTCGACGACCTGGAGGAGGCGGCGATCGTCTTCGACGTGCTCGAACGCGGCTCGGACGGCATTCTGTACGCGCCCCGCAGCGCCGACGAGGTGTTCGCGCTGGCACGGCTGCTGCAGGCCACCACGCCCCAGTTGGAGCTGTCCACGCTGACCGTGGAGAGCATCCGGCACGTCGGACTCGGCGACCGGGTCTGCGTGGACACCTGCTCCCACTTCGAGGAGGACGAGGGCATCCTCGTCGGCTCGTACTCCTCCGGCTTCGTCCTGTGCTGCAGCGAGACCCATCCGCTGCCGTACATGCCGACCCGGCCGTTCCGGGTCAACGCCGGGGCCCTGCACTCGTACACGCTCGGACCGGACAACCGCACCAACTACCTGAGCGAGGTGGGCTCCGGCAGCGTCCTGCTGGCGGTCGGCGCCGACGGCCGCACCCGGCGGGTCGTCGTGGGCCGCGCCAAGCTGGAGTCCCGGCCGCTGCTGGAGATCCGCACCCACGCCGAGGACGGACGGCTGGTCAGTCTGACCGTGCAGGACGACTGGCACGTACGGGTGCTCGGCCCGGGCGGGAAGGTCCTCAACGTCACCGAACTGCGGACCGGTGACGAACTGCTCGGCTACCTGGCCACGGACAAGCGCCATGTCGGCCTGCCCATCGGCGAGTTCTGCAAGGAGGTCTGAGGCCTCATGGGCGAACTCGCGACCGATCCGGCCGACTCGATGGGGTCCCTCGTCCAGCGGCTGTTCGACGCCCGGGACGACGGCCTGCCGTTCCTGATACACCGACAGGAGATGGTCACCCGCGCGGAGTTACGTGAACGGGTGGCCAAACAGGCCGCCGTGTTCGCCGGATACGGCATCGGCCCGGGCAGCACCGTGGGCCTGCGGACACCGTCCAGCTTCACCCAGGTGGAGGTGCTGCTGGCGCTGTGGCGGCTCGGTGCCCAGGTGCTGCTCCTCGACTTCCGGCTCAAACCGGCCGAGGTGGAGGCGCTCTGCGCGGTCTGCCGGCCGCAGTTCCTGGTCGGCGCCGGGTCCAACGTCCGGGCGGCGTTCGGTTTCCGGCCCGAGTACGAGGTCACCACCGAGTGCCGCAGGACCGGCCGGCCGGCCG
>KL569320.1:1725-3960 GCA_000715635.1 Streptomyces violaceus
GGCCGGCCGCCACCGGGCACCGGCTGGTGCAGTTCAGCTCGGGCTCCACGGGACGGCCGAAAGTGATCGGCAGGACCGTCCGGTCGCTCGCCGCCGAAGTGGACGCCTTCGCCACGGTTCCCGGCATGCCGGGGGAGGGCGACCGGCTGCTGCTGCTCAGTTCGACAGCCCACAGCTTCGGTCTGATCGGCGGGCTGCTGTACTCGCTGGCGGCCGGCGTCTCCGTGGTGTTCGCGCCCCGCGTCTCGGCCCGCGACATCCTGCGGACCGCGAGGGACCACCGGGTCACCGGCCCTGTTCGGAGTGCCGATGCACTTCGACCTGCTCGCGGCCGCCCTCGATCCGCCTGCCCTGCCCGAGCTGCGGATCGCGGTGTCGGGCGGCGAGCTGATGCCCCCGCGGGTGGCGGCGCGATTCGCCGAACGGTACGGCGTCCCGGTCGGCGAGGCCTACGGCACCACCGAGACCGGCATCGTCGCCATCGACGTAGGCGGCGCGCTGCGGCCCTCGGTCGGCCGGGCCGCCCCGGGCGTGGTGCTACGACAGCACCGGGGCGAACTGGACGTGGCGCTGGCCGAGTCCCCGTATCTCTTCGACTCGGGCGGTACGCAGTACACGGACGGCTGGCTGCACACCCGGGACCGGGCCACCGTGGACGACACCGGGGCGGTCAGCGTGCACGGCCGAGCCGACTCGCTCGTCGTGATCGGCGGTCTGAAGGTGGATCTCACCGAGGTCGAGCACGTGCTCCGCGAGCACCCCGCGGTCGAACAGGCGGTCCTGGTCCACGAGGGCGTGACCGAGGCGTATGTCGCGGTGGCAGCCGATGCCGAGGCCCGTCCGCGGAGGAACTGCTGCGGTGGTGCCGGGAGCGGCTGGCCGACTACAAGCTGCCGCGGGTGATCCGGCTGCTGGACACCCTGCCGCGTACGTCCAACGGGAAGCTGCTGCGCCAGGCGGCGGCGTTGCAGGCGGCGGCGAGCGGTGCGTCGTAGACCGGCCTGAGCTGCCCGAACACCTTCCGCACGACTCCCCACCAGTACCTCTCACTGGAGTTTCCGACCATGAGCACATCGACCCTGGAAGAAGAGATCCGCGAGTTCGTCCTGACCGCGGTCATCGACGAGATGAACATCCTGACCAGCCGCGAGGGCATCACCGACGACAGCCCGGTGACCGTCGGCGGGCTGGACGTCGACTCACTCAGCCTGATCGAGCTCACGATGCGGCTGGAGTCCCGGTTCGGCGTGGAGATCCCGGACACCGACATCGAGCCGCTGGCCTCCCTGACCCTCGGCGGACTCGTCGCCGAGGTCGTCCGACGCGGTGCGCGGGCATGAGCACGGAAGCCTCGCCGGCCCCCATCACCACCGACACCGTCCGGCAGTTGCTGTCGGACCGCAAGGTCTTCCCCGGACTGCCCGACGACCTCGGCGAGGACGCCGAACTGGTGCTGGACTCCCTCGGGCTGGTGTGGCTGCTCCACGTGGTCGAGGAGCGCTACGGCCTGGTCGTCGAGCCCACCGACGAGGACATCGCCGGGCTGACCTCACTGCGGCGGCTCACCGGATACCTGCGCGCGGCACAGACGGACCGGGCGGAAGGGAGCGGCCGGGATGAGGGGTGACGTGACGATCACCGGCTTCGGCATACGCACCGCGTTCGGCACGGGCGCCGATGCCCTCCGGCGCGGGGTCTTCGCGGGGATCCCCGCGTTCCGCCCCACCACGCGGTTCGACACCGGCCCGTACCGCACGCCCATGGCCGCCGCCGCTCCCGACGGACCCGACGCGGTCGAGGACTGGGCGCTGCGCCACGCGCTCGCCCGCTGCGGGGCGGAAGCCCTCGACATGGCCGGCCTCGGCCCGGGCACGGAGGCGGCGGTCCTGCTCGGCGTCGCCGGCGACCACACCAGCGTCACGCGGTACTGGCGGAGTCGGCCGGCCCGGAACGCGGATGTGGTGTCAGGCCGCGCTGCCGGTGAGGGCGCGGGCCGGAAGGCGGACGTCGTCCCGCACGGCGTTGCCGGTGACGGTGTGGCCCGGAAATCGGACATGGCCCCGGGCGAGGACGCGGGCCGGACCGGGGGCGTTGTCCCGCACGGCGTTGCCGGTGAGGACGCAGTCCGGAACGCGGTGGTGCTGAACGGCGCCGGGGGCGACGACACGGGCCGGAACGCGGGCGTCGTGCTCACAGGCGGTCCGGGTGCCGAGCCGGGTGGAGTCGCGGCGCGGC
>KL569320.1:4159-4568 GCA_000715635.1 Streptomyces violaceus
CGCCGACGCCGTGCCCGCGCGGCTGGCCGAGGTGTTGGCCGGCCACCTCGGGCTGACCGGGCCCCGGCTCACCTTCACCAACGCCTGTGTCGCCTCCGCCGCCGCGATCATCCACGCCTGCCGGCTGATCTCCTCCGGCCGGATCGACGTCGCGGTCTGCGCGGGCGGATACCTCGTGGAGGAGGAGACCTTCGGCAAGTTCGACTCCGGCCGGGCACTTTCCCGCGACGGCATGGTGCGCCCGTTCAGCGCCGACCGCAGCGGGCTGCTGCTCGGCGACGGAGTCGCGGCCGTCGTACTGGAGTCCGCCGAGCACGCCCGGCGGCGCGGTGCCCGGCCGCTGGCGTCCGTGCTGGGCTGGGGCGCGGCGACGGACGCCCACCACATCGCCCAGCCGCATCCGGAGGGG
>KL569320.1:4773-5931 GCA_000715635.1 Streptomyces violaceus
CAGGCCACACGGCAGGCGCTGCGGCTGGCCGGCGACCCGGACGGGGCGGCCCTCGGCTATGTCAACGCCCACGGAACCGGCACCCGGTACAACGACGGCGCCGAGACCCGGGGGCTGCGAGCCGCCCTCGCGGAGCGGGCCGGGACGATCCCGGTGAGCTCGACCAAGAGCACCACCGGGCACCTCCTGGAGGCGGCGGGCATCGTGGAGTTCGTCATCACGATGCTGGCCCTGACGGACGGTGTGCTGCCGCCGACCGCCGGGTTCACCCGGCCCGACCCGGAATGCGACCTCGACTACGTGCCGAACCGGCCGCGCCGGGCCGACCCACGCCGGGCCCTCACCATCAACGCCGCCTTCGGGGGCGCCAACACCGCACTCGTGCTGGAGCGGCCGTGACGACGGACAAGCCCGTACCGCGCTCCCCCCTCGGCATCCTGGCGAGCGCCACCGCGACCCACGGCACCGGGGGCCCGGACGACATCGCGCTGCCGAGGCTGCCCGGCTTCGTGGAGTCGGCGTTCAGCCCACTGGCGTACGAGGTCGTCAGACAGTGCCTCGCCGAACGGCCCGATGGGGGCACCTCCCGCTCGAGCCAAGCCGAGAGTGGGGGAGGTTCCCGGACCGCCGTGGCACTGGCCGGCTTGATGGGCGACACGACCACAGCGGATCTGGCCAGCCGCCGTATGGTCGCCGGGCGGGTCCACAACCCGCTGCTGTTCATGCAGGCCACCCCCAACTCCGTACTGGGCCACATGAGCCGGGAGTTCCGGATCACCGGACAGATGTTCAGCCTCTCCACCCTCGACGACTCGCTGACCGAACTGCTGGCCATGGCGGATCTCCTGCTGGAGGACCCGGAGCTGGACCGGGTGCTGGTGCTGGGTGTGGAGCTGGGCGGCGGCGAGCGGGCAGCCGCCGTGTACCGGGAACTGGACGTCGACAGCCACCCGTTGGCCGGCCTTCCCGCGAACGCCGGCAGGGCGGCGGCGCTGCTGCTCGCCCGTCCCGGCGCCGGGGCTCCCGTCACGGTCCGGGCCGACCAGACGCTCGACTCGGATACCGGGACCGCCGCCTGCCCCGGAAGCATCCAGGGCCTCTTCGATCTGGCCTCCGCCCACCGGCGATTGCCGCGGGACGGCGGCAGCCACCGCCTGG
>KL569320.1:6171-6381 GCA_000715635.1 Streptomyces violaceus
CAGAGATGTGTATAAGAGACAGCCCGCATACATCCTCACGGCCGACTCCGAGGCAAGGAAGGAGACGGAGACCCATGCTCATCAGTAGGCAGGAGCGCGCCCGGATCTGCTCCGACACCGAACTGGGCGCCGGTAACGTCCTGGAGCGCCTGACGGCGTACGGCCGCCCGCTCGACGAGCCCGTGCTGCGGACGGACGGCAGCTGGCGGG
>KL569320.1:6603-7369 GCA_000715635.1 Streptomyces violaceus
GGCTGACCGAGGCCGTCGAGACCTACGCCGGCTGGTACGCCGCCCGGGGAGTGCGGCCCCGCGACCCGGTGGCCGTGCACTCCCACTCCAGCACCGAGTTCGCGGTGAACTTCCTGGCGCTGACGTCCCTCGGCGCGATCCCCTCGTTCGTCAACGGCGACCTGCCCCCGGAGACCGCCCGGGAGTACGTACGCGGACAGGGGGCGGTGGGCGCCTTCACGGACCGGGAGCTCCACGCGGTGCTGTCGGGGTCGGGACTCGGCTTCCGCGTCACCGCCGCCGACATCCGCCCGGGGGACCGCGCGGCCCTGCCGCCGTCGTACCCGTACCGGCACGACCCCTCCGACCCGGTGCTCATCTCGCACTCGTCCGGAACCACCGGCATGCCCAAGGGGGTTCCGCACACCCACCGGACGCTCATGTACGCGCAGCTGCACCGGCTGCGCTACTCCACCGGAACCGACATGGAGCGCACCCTGGTGGGGCTGCCGGGCGCGCACAACGCCATGGTGGCGACACTGCTGTACTGCCTGCTGCTCCGCACGGACATCAAGCTGCTCTCCAGCCGGCGCGGCACCGATGTGCTGGACGCCATCGAGGAGTTCCGGCCGACCACGGTGCTGGCCTTCGCCGGGACCTTCGGCGAGATGGCCGGACAGGACTTGACGAAGCGTCAACTCTCCAGTGTCCAAGTGTGGTTCAACACCGGGGACGCGGCGCACGAGGCGCACATCCGCGCCCTGGTGCGGTACGGCAGCCACGAGAG
>KL569320.1:7618-9539 GCA_000715635.1 Streptomyces violaceus
GTCCGGCAGCCACGAGAGGATCGGGCGCGATCTGCGCCGTACGCGCGTCGAGGGCTCCGTCTTCGTGGACGGGCTCGGCTCGTCCGAAGCGGGCTACTCCGTCTTCCACAACCGGCACACCAAGGACACCTCGGCCTACTCCCGCTGCGTGGGCAAGCCGATCAGCTTCGCCGAGGCCGCCGTGCTCGCCGAGGACGGCACCCCGCTGCCGCCCGGGCGGATCGGCCGCCTCGGTCTGAAGTCACCGACCCTCACGCCCGGTTACTGGAACGACTCGCTGACCTGGAATCGGATGCGGCTGGGCGGCTACTGGCTCACCGGGGATCTCGCCCACCAGGACGAGGACGGCAACTTCTACCACCTCGACCGGGCGCCGGACGCGATCCGGACCCACGACGGGATCCTGTTCAGCACCCGGACCGAAGAACTGCTCCTGCGGGAGCTGCCCGAACTGGCCGACTGCACGGTCGTCGGGGTGGCCCCCGAGGGCGTACGGGCGGACTGGGACGGCGGGGGAGAGGCCGAGGCGTACGCGCTGCTCCAACTCGCGGACGAGGACGCCCCGGCCGGCGACGGCGAGGCGTGGACCGAGCGGGTCAACACGATCCTGGCAGCCGCCGGGTTCCCCCTGGTGGCCCGGGCCCTGCGGATGGAACCCGACGATGTGCCCAAGGGCGCCACGGGCAAGGTCCTCAAACGCGTGATGCGCGACCGGTTCGCCGCCGGGGGGCACGTGTGAGCGACGACGAGACCAACCACCGCGCGCAGACGGTGGACGCGTACCGACTGTGGTGGCAGCACGACGCCCACTGGTACCAGGGGGTGGCCGGGCGCTTCGGGCAGGAGGCCGCGAACGAGATCAACGCGGAGGCGATGCGCAAGGTGGCTCTGCACGTCGGGCAGCGCGTCGCCCGCCGGTCGGGCCCGCTGCCCGACAGCGGTGACAGCGGCAAGGACCTGGAGGAACTGCGCCGCCGCTACGACGAGTGCGGCGACCGCATGTTCCCGCCGGAACTGCGCAACGCCTCCACCGAGGTGGAGGGCGACGACGCAATCGTGCTCACGCTGCGGCGCAACTTCGCCATCACCATGGTGCGGATGGCCGGTTCGCTGGAGGGCTACCGGTGCCCGTGCACCCACATCCACGCGGGCTGGTCCGAGGGGCTCGGCGTGACCCTGACCGAGAACCGGGCCCAGAGCTGTCTGCGCGACGGCGACAAGGCGTGCCGCCTGCTGATGCGGGTCGCCCCGGGTACGGAGGGCTGAGCGGTGCGGGTACTTGTCGCCGGTGCTTCCGGAGTCGTCGGACATCCGCTGGTGGGCGCATTGCGGGCGCGGGGGCACCATGTGAGCGCACTGGTGCGGGACGGTGCCCGGGCCCCGGAGGCGGACGAGGCCGTGGTCGCCGACGCCCTCGACCGCGCATCCCTGCTGCCGGCGGTCTCGGCCGCCCGGCCCGACGTGGTCGTGCACCAGCTGACGGCGCTGCGGCTGCTGCGCGACGACCCCGCAGGGGCCTTCGCACAGACCGCGCGGCTGCGCACCGAGGGCACCGCCCACCTGGTCGAGGCGGCCCGGGCGGTCGGTGCGCGGCGGCTGGTCGCGCAGTCCATCGCCTTCGCCGCGGTCCCGGCCGGGGACCCGGTCCTCGACGAGGACGCACCGTTGTACGTGGACGCCCCGGACCCCGGCTGGGCCGCCACCGTACGGGCCGTCGCCGAGCTGGAACGGCAGGTGCTGAGCGGTGCGGGCCTGAGCGGCCTGGTCCTCAGGTACGGCACCTTGTACGGCCCCGGCACCGCGTACGCCCGTACCGGCGGGACGGGGCAGCGGGTGCTGGCCGGGAAGCTCCCGCTGCCCGGGGGCGGGCCGGGGATCACCTCGTTCCTGCATGTGGAGGACGCCGTGGGAGCGGCCGTGG
>KL569321.1:0-430 GCA_000715635.1 Streptomyces violaceus
GCTCCCCTACGAACTGGCCGAGCGCCTCGCGCAGGTCTCCGATGCCCTCCCCGGTGAGCGCGGACACCGGCAGCACGGTCGTACCCGGTTCGCCGTACTCCCCGAGGGCGATGCCGTCCTCGTCCAGGAGTCGCCGCAGATCGTCGAGGACCTGATCGGCGGCCTCCCCGGGCAGCCGGTCGACCTGGTTGAGGACCACGAACATGACCTCCGCGTGGGCCGCCATCGGCCGCAGATAGCGCTCATGGAGGACGGCGTCGGCGTACTTCTCCGGGTCGACGACCCAGATGACCGCGTCGACCAGCGCCAGGATGCGGTCCACGTGCTCGCGGTGCTGTACGGCCGCCGAGTCGTGGTCGGGCAGGTCGATCAGGACCAGCCCGTGCAGCCGGGACTCCGCGTCCCCGGTCGGCAGCGGCCGGCGACGCAG
>KL569321.1:640-2035 GCA_000715635.1 Streptomyces violaceus
GAGATGTGTATAAGAGACAGCGCTCCAACTGCACGCGATGGGCGCCGCGGTGGTGGGCCGGCGTACTCCGGTCTCCGAGATGGCCACGCCGGCGAGCGCGTTGAACAGCTGTGACTTGCCGCTGCCGGTGGCGCCCGCGATGGCGACGACGGTGTGCTGCCCGGAGAGCCTGCGCCGCGCGGACGCCTCGTCGAGCACCCGGCCCGCCTCCGCCAGCGTCCTGCTGTCGAGCCGGGTACGGGAGAGCCCCACCAGTTCGCGCAGCGCCTCGAGACGGGAGCGCAACGCCCCGTCGTACACCAGTGGTCTCACCGCGGGCGGGGCGGCGGACCGGCTGTCCATGGCGGCGAACTGGCTTCCGTCCGTCGTCTCGTTGACGCGGCGCGCGATGAGCCCGTCGTCCCAGGCGCCGGTGGAGTCCGTACGGGCATCCTGCACGCGCGCGTGGGAGCCGTTCTGGGCCGCCTGAGGGGGCTGTCCGGAGGAACTTCCGGCGGAACCGCCGGCGGATCCTGCCTTGTCCCCGTCGCCCGGCTGATCGGCGTGCTCGGTGTGGTCCTGGTCAGTGACGGCGGTCACCGGTCACCTCTCCTTCTGCAGTACGGACAGCGCGGCGATGAGTTCGGCCTGGTGCTCGGGGTGGACGTCGAGTGCGTCGAGCGGGGCGAGCCGGCGCTCGCGTTCGGCGTACAGGACCCGGTCGACGTGCTGGGTGAGCAGCCGTCCGGCCCGGTCGCGCAGCCGCAGTGCGCCGTGGGCGCCGATCCGCTCGGCGAGCCCCTCCCCCGCCATCCGGCCCCGGCGGCCGCCCAGCAGGCCGGTGGCGACCAGGGCGGCGACCAGCTCGGGGTCGGGGGCGGCGTTCCGGTCGAGCTCGCTCACCTCGTCCTCGGCGTACTCCTCGAGCTCCCGCCGCCACCGCCGTACGGCCAGCCCGATCCGGTGCTCGGCGCTCTCCGCCGCGGAATCGCGCGGCGCAAGCTCGGGGGCGGCCGCCGCCGGTTCGCGCCGCCAGGCGTCGTCGACGCGCTCGTCGGCGGCGGTGACGGCGCACAGCAGCAGCGCGCTGAGGCTCTCCACGAGCGCGTCGAGGAGTTCACCGGCGGTGCAGTCCAGGGGGAAGGCGCGCCACCGCTTGAGCGCGTCCCCGGCGAGCACGGCCCCGGCCTGCAACCGGCCCCGCACGCGCTTGTGCTCGCTGTCGTACGCCCCCTCGACGGCGCTGGTGAGCCGCAGGGCGGCCGAGTACTGCGCGGCGGCGGCACCGGCCAGCTCGGGCATCCGGGACTTGAGCGAGTCGAGGACGCCGTACGCCGTACGGGCCAGGACCTGCTGCCGGGCCGCCGGCTCCTGGGCCTGGTGGATCAGCCAGGTGCGCAGCTGGGCGACGGCGGG
>KL569321.1:2286-4133 GCA_000715635.1 Streptomyces violaceus
CGGCAGGAGGCCGCCGCCGAAGGCCGACTCGGGCAGTTCGGGCACGGTGAACCGCGGCACGTGTCCGAGACCGGCCTTGGTGAGCAGGGCCCCGTACTGGCGTGACACCTCGGCGACCACCTGGTGGGGCACCCGGTCGAGCACGGTGACGAGGGTGACGTCGTACTCCTTGGCGGTGCGCAGCATGTGCCAGGGCACGGCGTCGGCGTAGCGGGCGGCGGTGGTGACCATGACCCAGATGTCGGCCGCGCAGATCAGCTCGGCGGCCAGGACGCGGTTGTCGGAGACCAGGGAGTCGATGTCGGGCGCGTCGAGCAGGGCGAGGCCGGGCGGCAGCGTGTCGGCGCTCTCGACGCGCAGCACGCGCGCGGGGTCCTCGCCGGGGAGCAGCAGGTCGTCCGTGTGATCCTGCTGGGGCGCCCACACGCGCGTGAGATCGGGCAGCACCCTCATCCCGCCGAACCAGTGATGATCCTCCGGATGGCAGACCAGCACAGGGGTCCGTGTCGTCGGCCGCAGCACACCCGCCTCGCTGACCCGCCGCCCTACGAGGGAGTTGACCAGCGTCGACTTCCCGGCTCCGGTCGATCCCCCCACGACGGCCAGAAGCGGCGCTTCGGGCTCCCGCAACCGGGGCACCAAGTAGTCGTCGAGCTGCGCGAGCAGTTCGTCGCGGTTGGCACGCGCGCGTGGGGCCCCCGCCAGGGGCAGCGGGAAGCGTGCGGCGGCGACACGGTCGCGCAGGGCGGAGAGTGCGTCGAGCAGCTGAGGCCTTACGTCCAAGGTCACCACATGTGAAGAATGCCCAATTTTAGGGGAATTCTGAAGCATATGAGCATGTCTGCGCGCCGACAGGACACAAGGGATGGAAGGGGCGACTGGGACACAGGCACACTCCAGGCATAACGAGTGCACAACACCCGATGCCTCTGACGCCAAAAGCGGTGCACGATTCGTACCTGCCTGCGATTATCAGGACCGCTTCACCGAACCTCCACATCGAGCCACGGAGGCGAAGCAACAGGGACAAGGACGCGGGAGCCCTATCCTTGTCCCCGGCAACGTCACGGATCAGCCCACACCAGGGCACCACGACAGAGGCCACCACACCCGGCCCCCGTAGCTCAGTGGATAGAGCAGGCGCCTTCTAAGCGCTTGGCCGCAGGTTCGAGTCCTGCCGGGGGCGCAAGTCTCCGCCCTCCCTTTGGGGAGGGCTTTTTGCTGGTCAGGGTGGGTGTCGCCGGGCACGGCGGGGCCCCGGACGCCTTCTTTATGATCAAGAGTGGGCTCCGGGGCTGCCCGGCTGTCATCGAGTTTTCGCGGGTGGCTGTATCGATTACGTGTCGAAGTTTCTGCGGGCCGTGAGGTCAGCCAGCGGACGGCCGCTCGGGGAGATCTCCGGCAGCTTCGAATCGCCTCTTCAGGTCGGGCAGCCGGCCCTCGACGCAGCGGGCGTAGGTCGCCAGGAGCACGGCAACGCTGTTCCCGGCCCACTCGGCCACCTGGGCGGGCGTGATCCCGTCGTTCAGCCACTTCGTCAGGCGCGTGTTCCGGTTGTCGTAGACGCGCCGCCCGGTGGGTGACTCGAAGACGTGCGGGGGCAGTACGGCCTTACGGGCGTTGCGCCATGCCCTGCGGATGACGGAACCGGCGAGGATGCCGCCGGACTCGCCTTGGAACATGAGCGGCATCGCCGTGATGCGCTCGCCCGCGTCCAGCCCCGACTCTGGAACTCCATCGCGGAGGAGAGCACAGACGATTGGGCGAAGCCAATGCAACGCGCGGCACAGGCCTGGGCCGAGCACCGGACCGGCAAGCCCTGATCTCCAACCCGCCGTTGTGGCGGG
>KL569321.1:4347-4846 GCA_000715635.1 Streptomyces violaceus
GGTCGGCCCCTGTGTCGTTGGGGTTCAGTCTTCGTCGGGGCGGGGCTGGGGCGGACCGAAGGGTTCGATCTTCGGGTTCGCGTACGGCCCCTGGGCACCGGGCGTGCCGTGGAGGCGCTCGGCGACCGCCTCGGTGACGAGCAGGGCGTAGGTGCCGTTGTGCAGGTCGACGAGTCCGTAGTCGGTGTCGACCGCGTCGTGGCCGATGCCGAGCTGACGCAGGGCGTCCTCGAGCGTGGCTCCCGACGGGAGCGTGACCGTGATGAGGCTGGTTGGCTTGTCGGGAGCCATCGGTCTCTCCTCCGATGTGAAGCGGCTACCTGCGGGTGCCGTGCCCGTTCTTGCTGCGGCGGCGAAGCGCATCCATGATCGCCGGTACGTTGATGATGCCGAACCCGTAGTCGTGGTCGAAGCCGGCGGCGCCGCGGTCGTCGGCCGTCCGCTGCAGCAGGGTGCGCAGCTCGGCCGGCTTGATGACGTTGGTCGACCACTGCGTGCG
>KL569321.1:5122-7293 GCA_000715635.1 Streptomyces violaceus
CCCCGAAGGCGTGTGAGCCCTCGAAGTGGGTGTACGCGCAGATGTCCGGCTTGTTGGGGTCGAGCCGGCCGGGGCCCTGCGAGGAGTATCCGACCCGGTTGCCCCGGGTGTCGACACCGCCGATGGACAGCGCTCGTGGGTGCGAGTTGGCGCCGACGATGGGCCGGTCGGGGAACTCGCAGCGGCCGTCAGGGCAGTCCAGGCCGCAGTTGCCCGCCGCGAACAGGACGTCGGCGCCCGCGCTCTCCAGCGCGGTCACCATCAGGTTGAAGGGGTGGCCGGGGTTGTCCGAGTAGTTCCCAGGGTGGCTGGGCGGGAAGTCCCACCAGGGCGAGAAGGAACCCCAGCTGTTACTGACGACCAGGGCCCGCTTGTCGTCGGGCATCGTCTCCAGCACGCTCCACAGGTGGGAGTAAGCCGCCACGGCGTCCGAGAGCAGCCCGCTCATGACCGTCGGGCCTTGCTGTTGCGAGAGCAGGACCGGGATGTCGATCAGCGTCGCCTTCGGTGCGGCGATGAGGGCGTCGAAGGCGCACATGGTGCCGTGGCCGACCGGGAACTTGCCCGGCTTGCCGGTCACTCCGGGCGGATTCCAGCTCCGTGCCGCGTCGACCGTGACAGGACGGTCCAGTTCGTTGCTCAGGTGCTGGGTGTTGATGCCGGTGTCGGTGATCGCCAGCGCGATACCGCTGCCGTCCAGGTCGTCAGCGCCGAGTTCGGCGAGGAGGTTCTTCACGTCCTGCCAGTTGCCGACCGGTCCGTCCCCGGGACACGTGGGCGACGTCTGGATGACCGGGTCGGCGGAGATGCCGACGATCTGCGGGCGGCTGAGGGCCAGCATGGAGAGCCGGCTGGCGGCGTCGTAGTCGTGGATCTCGCCACGGACCAGGACGGTGGCGTCTTCCGGCCGCATGGAGAACCGGAGCGGCTGGGTCAGGGACAGCGGGTCCCCCTCGGCCGTGGACGGCACCGGCCTGGGCAGCGCCACTGGTGTGAACGACTGGTCCAGCTCGACGCCGGGCATCGACCCGGCGACATCTTGCGTGGTCGCGGTGAGCTGCGGGTTGGCGACGGCCTCGACGACGTCGCGTTCGGGCTTCATCTGGATGAGGACACGCATGATTCTCCTCGATGTGGGACGGACTCCAGCGCACGCGAGCGGCGTTTCGTCCACGGCGGCTCGCGGAGGGTGCGGCTGGGTAGGGAGCCGTTGAGAGGCGATGAGTGGCCTACCCTGCGACCTGCCCTCGACCGGCGGATCGGCCGAGGCCGAGCGCGCGGTGGGCAGATGCGGATCAGGCGCCGTTGCCCATACTCACCGCGCAAATGCGGCACCGCACCTTGGTAACCCCGAATGGCCTACAGGCGACCCGTCCCTCCATCCTTCAACTGCTGACCAGCACACCCTCTGAAAAAGCCTTGTCAGGGCCGCCGCCAACTGCGAGGCGCATTCGCTGGCAATGGCCCCGGTGCAGCTGGCCAAGGCGCGCGGGAAGGCTCATGCCGCGCCTCTCGCTGCGGGCGCTGAAGAAGCGGAGTCCGTACGGTGCCGCCCTTGCGGGGAGCAACTGCAGCGTCGCAACAGCGGATGAGAACGCCTCGTAGGAGGCTCTTCGTGGTTCCCTGCGCTCACGTAATGACTCATTGCGCATCTGCGTCTTGGTTGCTGACCTCGCGGTCCAGCCAGTCACGATCATGCCGATCGTTCCCACTCCCGCCCCCAACACGGCGGCTATCCCAGCATCCATGACGACCATGATGCCGCCGACGCCTCACCGCCAAGATGAACCAACAAGTACACCGGCATGCCAGACTCGTTGACGGCAGCGCTGACGGCGACGACGGCAGACGACAGCGGCACTCAGCGGCTCGGAACGGTGGCGAGACGAAACGATCTGACCCCACCCACCACGCGGTGCCCGCATCTTCTAAGCGCCCGCCACGCTGAGCTAGCTTGGGCACGCCTGACCGTGGCCTGGCATCGCGTCTGGCTGTGGGCCGGGGTTGGTCCGTGTTAAGCGACAGCGGCAGCCGACGCGACGCGGGATGTCCGAGCCCAGGTCAAGGCGTGAGTCTGCTTGAAGCCCTTCATCTGTGAAAGGCAGGGATTGTGGGCGGTGGTTGGGCGGGGTTATTGGTTGCCGTCGTGGGCGTAGTGGGCACGCTAGATG
>KL569322.1:0-899 GCA_000715635.1 Streptomyces violaceus
CGCCACCGGCGAACCTCCACCCCCCACCCCAGGCAAGCTCTCCGAAACCGGCACACGCCCCGGCAACCCGTACCGCTCCGGCTCGGCGCCGGCCGATTCCACCGAGCGGAGCTCCGTACCGTCCTCGCTCCGTACGTACACCGCCGCCAGTGCCACCCCGGCGAATGCCAGGACCCGCTCCCGCGCGGCGAGCTCCGGCGCGGGACGAGGCGGACCGGTGCCCCCGTTCCCCGGCGCCCGAAGACCGGGGACCGCGGCCCGGGCATCGCCGTAATGGGGCATGTCCGCATCCACCTCCCGTCCGTGCCGCGGCCACCGGCAGGTGGGAGTCCCGGAACTCAGGCGACGACGACACGGCGGATCCACGCCGCGCATGAGCGGCAGGGCACCCACACAACAGAATCGCACACCTGGATAACCACGACATATGGGGCGGGTGGTCCGGCCTGGTCGGCACACCCCGCGATTTCCCGCCACTCGTGCCCCTCAGTGCCGCCGCCCGGCTACCGTTGCGCCGCATGACCCACACCGAGATCGAGATCACGCCGGAACTGATTCGGGAGCTGCTGCGCGACCAGCACCCCGACCTGGCCGATCGCCCCCTGCGGCTCGGCGCGCGCGGCTGGGACAACCAGCTCTGGCGCCTCGGTGACGACCTGGCCGTGCGCCTGCCCTGGGCGACGGGTTCCGTGGACATGCTGCTGCGCAAGGAGCACACCTGGCTCCCCGTACTCGCCCCGACGCTGCCCCTCGAGGTGCCGGTCCCGCAGCGCCTCGGTGAGCCCTCCGACCGCTTTCCGCACGCCTGGATCGTCACCACCTGGGTGCAGGGCGCCCCCGCCGACCGCGCCCCCGCCACCCGCGCCGCGGAATCGGCCGAGGCCCTGGCCGCCTTCCTG
>KL569322.1:1095-1949 GCA_000715635.1 Streptomyces violaceus
GCCGTTGTCCGAGCACGCCGAGGGGTTCGCCCACCAACTCGCCACGGCCACGGAGCTGGGCCTGGTCGCGGACCCGGAGGCGGTCCGCGCGATCCTGGACGACGCCGTCGCCGCGCCCGACTGGACGGGCCCTGCGGTCTGGCTCCACGCCGACCTGCACGCGGCCAACGTCCTCACTGCCGACGGCACCTTCTGCGGTGTGATCGACTTCGGTGACCTCTGCGCCGGCGACCCCGCCTGCGATCTCGCCGCCGCCTGGAACCTGCTGCCGGACGGCGCCGCGGACCGCTTCTTCGAGCTCTACCGCCCGGCCGCGGACCCCGCGACCCGGCGGCGCGCCCGGGGCTGGGCCGTCGCGCGCGCCCTCGTCTGCATGATCATCGGAGACGCCGGAGTCCACGGCCGCCCCGGCGGCAAGCCCACGTGGGGCCCACCGGCCAAGGCCGCCCTGCAGCGCCTCCTGGACACGGCCGACCCCTCGTGACCCGGGGCGGGTGCCGTCACCCGGCAACGGGCCCGGCGACCGAGGCTCACCGGTCCCCGCAGTGGGCCCGGCGACCGGGGCTCACCGGTCACCGGGCCCGCATGGAGTGACGGTTCAGCCCACCCGGCAGGGCAGGCTCGTCGTACTGTCACCGCCTGGGCTGGAGGCGGTATAGCCGAAGGTCGTGCTCTTGCCCGGAGCGAGGGAGCCGTTCCAGCCGGCGTTGTGGACCATCACCGACTGGCCGTTGTAGGTCGCGTTGCCGCTCCACAAGCTCTCGATCTTGTGGCCGGCGGGGAGGTTCCAGTCGACCATCCAGCCGAGCATCGGGACGGTGCCGGTGTTGGTGCTGTCTCTTATACACATCTCT
>KL569322.1:2155-2808 GCA_000715635.1 Streptomyces violaceus
GTTCCAGCTGCCGGTCGTCTTGCGGGTGGCCGTGCACGTGCCGGGCACCGGCTCGGACGGGTTGCCCGGCTCCTTGATGCCGGTCACCTCGCCGTTGCCGCCGTCGAAGACGATGTCGGAGCAGGAGTAGAAGGTCTCCTGGCTGTCGGAGCGCTGCCAGACCATGTAGATGATGTGGCGGCCGTCCTTGTCGGCGGGGAGCTTGCCCTTCCAGGAGTAGTTGGCCTCGACCGTGCCCGGGGACCCGTTCAGCGGCGGGTGGTCGACGCTCAGGAACGGCCGCTCCTCCATGTCGTTCCAGGTGAGCGGCTTGGCCGGGTCGAAGCCGTCCTTGGTGATGTAGACGTAGAACCAACCCGGGTGCGCCGCCCAGGCGTTGTACGAGAAGTCGACCGTCGCCCCGGAGGTGAGGTGCGTGAGCGGCCAGTCCTTGCTGGGCGTGTTGAACCCGGTGAAGTTGGTGTTGCCGCCGCTGCACAGCTCGCCGTCCGGCACGAAGCCCCGGGTGCGGCCGGCACCGTCCGAGCGGAGCACCGAGAACCAGTTGTAGAACGGTGTGGTGCCGCTGACCTGCTGGGCATTCCGGCAGGCCGGGTTGACCGGCTTGATCTCACCGGTGTCGGTCAGGCCGTCCTGCCAGCACAGGAAGGTAC
>KL569322.1:3044-4812 GCA_000715635.1 Streptomyces violaceus
GGCTTCATGGGCGTGCCGTGGGCCTCCGCCTCACCGCCGGCCGTCATGACCAGACCGAGGGCCGGGACCGTGACGAGCAGGGAGAGCAGGACGAGGAAGAGGGCCCTGGCCCGGGTGGGGAGCGTTAATCGGGATATCGAGAGCCTTCCCGGCTCTTTTGTCAGGATCATGACAGCATCATCCGTTCCTTGGGATACGGGCCTGCGGATGCGTGTGTGGGGATGCGCGGAGTGGGAGCGACTCAAGGGCGGGTTCCGGTCCACCGTTATGGGAGCGCTCCCACTCCGCTTGCTGCGGAAGTTAGCGCCGAGGGGCGCGGTTGTAAACGGTTGTCACACCGGGACCTGCCGGTCAGGCCCGGCGCAGGACGCGCTGGGCCGCCTGCCGCAGGGCCGCGACGAGCGGTTCGTCCCGGCGCCTCGGCAGCCAGCCCAGCGCGGCCGTCCAGGGTTCGAGGTCGGTGTCGTGCCCAGCTCGCCGCTCACCGAGCAGTTCCGCTTCGAGGGACCTGACCAGCTTCGCGATTTCCTGACCCCGGCGTTCACGGCCGTTCAGAACATCCGCTTCCACACGCAGACCGGCGAGGGCGACGCGTACGCGCTGTTCTACCGGGCGCGGGTGGGATCCCAGCCGTTCGAGGAGGCGCAATTGCTGCGGCTCGACGACGAGGCACGCATCAAGGAGATCACGCTCTTCGGGCGTCCGATGCCGGCCCTCACCGCCCTGATGATCAGCGCGGGGTCGGAGCTCGCCCGCCGACAGGGCCGCCGAGGCGTCGCGGCGCTCATGCGCGCCAAAGGCCGCGCCCGTGCACGCGATGGTCACCTTCGGGGACCGCCGCGTGGTCCCGCTGACCCGGTCGGCAGCCCGGCGGACCTGGGAGCACCGGATCCACTAGGCGTTTGGCCCCGCTCCCCTTCCAGGAGCTGGCGATAGCCGCAGGCGATGTCCTCGGCGGACCTCTTCGGGTCGCAGGAACGCAGGAGGTACTTGCCGTCCAGGTGGGCTCCGCCTCGCCATGACACGGGCGAAGCCGACTCCCCGAGAGCGGCTGCTGGATGCGGTGTCCTCCACCGGCCACGACAGCGTCCGGCCGATCCCCCGCGTCGCGCCGTGGGCCGGATATCAACCCTGCCATTGAGGTTCCTCGCGGCGACGGCCGCGCTCTACGGGCACTCGGCCATCGCTCACACCTCCAGCACCAACCGCTCTCCCTCCGGTGCACGCGAGACGCAGGGCAGCATGGCGCCGGCCGCACGTTCGGTGACCGTGAGCCGATGGTCACGATGATCGACATTGCCATGGGCCACCCGTACTCGACAGGTGCCGCAGAACCCCTGGCGGCAGGAGAACGGCATGTCCGGCAGGGCCTCGTGGAGAACATCCAGGGCGGAGCGGTCGTACGGCACTGGCAGAACCCGTCCGGTGTCGCCCAGCTGAAGTTCGAAGGGACGGCCGTCCGTGATCGGGGCCGGGGCGAACCGCTCGAAGTGCAGGGCTGACGCGCGGCTGCCACCGAACGCGCGCCGTACGCCGTCGATCATGGGCGCGGGCCCGCAGCAGTACACCGCACCCCCCACCGGGCTCAAGCTCAATAGATCGGCTGCCTCGGGCACGCCGGACTCGTCGTCAGGACGGATGGAGACCCTGCCAGGGGCTGCGGCCGCGAGTTCGGCCAGCTCTGCCGCGAAGGGCATCGAGCCGCGGCTCCGGCCGGTGTGCACGAGCCTCCAGTCCAGCCCGCGCCGGGCGGCTTCCCGAGCCATCG
>KL569322.1:5045-5378 GCA_000715635.1 Streptomyces violaceus
CGCGCCGGGCGGCTTCCCGAGCCATCGGCAGGATCGGGGTGATTCCGATGCCGCCCGCGATGAGCAGGACGAACGCTTCGGCTGCGAAGGGGAAGGCGTTCCGGGGCCCGGTGATCGCGACCCGCATACCGTCTCCGAGGGCGTCGTGTACCTCGGCCGAACCGCCCCCGCCGTCGGCGATGCGGCGCACCGCGATGCGGTACCCGTACCGGTCGGCAGGGTCGCCGCACAGGGAGTACTGCCGCTTGCGGCCGGAGGGCAGGTGCAGTCCGATGTGGGCGCCGGGCTGCCAGGGCGGGAGTATGTCGCCGTCGGGTGCTGCCAGCCGCAGGG
>KL569322.1:5583-7728 GCA_000715635.1 Streptomyces violaceus
GCCGCAGGGAGACGACATCCTCGGCCTCTTGGTGCTTGGCGGCGACCACCAGTTCCCGGGTCACGGGCATCCCGGTGGCCGGCGGGCGCCTGGGAGGAGTGCTGCGCCGCGCGAGGGCCGTGACCGCGTTGTCGCTGAGAGCGGCCAGCTTCTGCATGAAGGAGTCGCTGCGCGGCCTGCCGTACAGATCCGGCGGCCGAGTGAGGGGTGTGCTGATGTCCATGGGATGCCTCGCTGGTTGCTGGGTCATCGGGCGGCCGCTCGGGCAGCGGGAGACGCCGCCAGGTAGGCGACCGCCTGCTGGGTCGAGCCCTCCTGGGTCGGGTGGTAGCCCGGGCGGAAGTAGCGCAGCACCGAGCGGGCGAACGCGCCCGGCCGGGGCAACAGGTCCTTGCGGGCCGCGGCCAGGTAGTCGCGGAAGCGGACCTTGACCCGGTCGTCGAGTTCGGGGTCGGCGCTCATCAGGAAGCGGACTCCGCGGATCCACAGCCGGGTCAGCACCGGAGCGGTGACGAGCATGCCGATCACTCGGCGCCGGTACCGGGGGTCGAGGTGCACCAGCAGGTCGAACGCGACTGAACGGTGTTCGACCTCCTCCGCGCCGTGCCAGCGGAACAGATCGAGCATCGCGGGGTCCGCGCCGGCCTGGTCCAGGTGCCCGTTGCTGAGAATCCAGTGACCCATGTACGCGGTGAAGTGCTCGAAGGCCGCTATGAGGGCGAGCCGTTGGAGGAGGTGCTCGTGTGTAGCGGCCGGCGTCAGCTCCGGCCGGTCTCCGAGCACCCTTCGGAAGATCCATTCGGACTGCAGGGTGTACGGAGCCGGGTCCAGCCCCTTGGTGAGCAGGTGCTCCAGGACCTCCTGGTGCGCCTCGGCGTGCATCGCTTCCTGGCCGATGAAGCCGCGTACGTCCTCGCGCAGCCGGTCATCGGTGATCAGTGGCAGCGCCTGCTCGAAGGTACGCACGAACCAGCGTTCGAGTTCGGGGAGCATGAGGTGGAGGACATCGAAGGTGTGGGTCGCGAAGGGCTCACCCGGCAGCCAGTGCAGCGGGGTGGTGCCCCAGTCGAAGGTGACGTCCCGGGGTTGCAGCACCAGGTCGTGGTGGTCGATGGGCTCGGACGGATGCTGCAGGTGGGCATGTGCGGCTCGGAACATGGCAGGTCCTCCATCAGCGATCAGTGTGTGCGAAGGGGCTGTCAGGCAGTCGTCCAGTACTGCCGGTCTGTCAGATGGGGCGCGCTGTGTCCGGATTGCGGCGGGAGCCGTCTTCGATGCGGTGGGCAAACTCCGCGATCCGGGACGCGACCTCCTCGGGGTGGCTGAGCTGTACCCAGTGCCCGGCGTCGATCGGGCGCCGCTGTATCCGGCGCGTCCAGTGCTCCACTCCGTACGACAGCACCGGGGAGACGCAGAAGTCGCGCGTGGGGATGATGAGCTGAACCGGGACGGTGGTCGGCCGGTCCCGGGGACGCAGCAGGCGGGGCAGCATGTTGGCGCGGTACAGCGCGGTGCCGCACACGGCGTCGCGGGCCAGCGTCGGCGCGGGGTAGGCGGTGTGCTCGGGCACGCCTTGGGAGCCCGTGAGGAAGGCGCGCCAGCGGTGTCCCAGTGCTCTCCAGGTCAGGGCGGGCAGGAGCGGCAGATGGAAGTAGGCGATATACCAGGACCGTGCGGCCTGCCGCAGCATCTTCGGCAGATCCGGGTGCCGCGGCCGAAGGCGGGCACGGATCAAGTGGCCGACGTGGTCCAGGCAGGGTCCGGAGATGGAGGTGAACGAGGCGATCCGCCCGGCCAGGCGGGTGCCGGTGACCGACTCCCAGGAGTGGATCGATCCCCAGTCGTGTCCGACCAGGTGCACCGGGCGGTCAGGGCTCACGGCGTCGAGAACCGCCTCCAGGTCGGCTTCCAGGCGGGACATCCGGTAGGCGCGCAGCCCCCTGGGCCGGTGGGAGGCACCGGCTCCCCGTACGTCGAAGGCGGTGACGTGGAAGCGGTCGGCCAGGCGCTCGGCGACGGGGCGCCACACGGCGCTGGTGTCCGGATAGCCGTGGACCAGTACCACCGGAGGAGCCGTGGACGCTCCCCATTGGTAGGCGGCCAACTCCACGCCGTCCGCGCCGTCCACGGCGATCCGGCGGGCGG
>KL569322.1:7985-9853 GCA_000715635.1 Streptomyces violaceus
TAGTTCAGACCGCCGTGGAAGAAGCTGGGCAGCACCGGCCAGTGCCGCTTGAAGGGGGCCAGCTCCGAGGAGGGCAGGATCTGCAGCCACCGCGGATCACGTCGGCTGGGGTCGGCGAGGGTCTTCTCCTTGACCATGGAGTCGTACTGGTCGAGAGAGTCCTCCAGGGTGTTGGCGTTGGGCACCACCTCATGGCCGTAGAACGCGGCGTGGCGGCGTACCCCGGGGATGCGGGAGAGCTCGGGCTGCCAGTTGTCGGCCGAGATGCCGTTCTCGGAGGAGACCCACACGCCGTCGGGGGTGTTCAGCACCAGGGAGTGGTTGCCGTCCGTGTGGCCGGGGGTCCACAGCAGGCTGACGCCGACACCGAGTTCGACATCACCGTCGAAGGCGGTGACGCGCTCGGGCGGTACCCCGTCCATGCCTCCGTCGACGTACCAAGCCCACTGCATCGGATGCGTCGACTCGAAGGTGCCCAGCTCCCTGCGGTGCACCAACAACCGGGCGCGCGGGAACAGCGCTTCGCGGGGCGCCCGTTCGCCGGGAATCGTGCTGGTACTTCCCATGATCATGCGCACGTCCTGGACGTGCAGGTGGTCGAAGCTGACGAAGTCCACGTCCTCTGGTCGCAGACCGCAGGAGGGCAGGACGGTGTTCGGGTCCTGGTAGTAGCGGGCGAAAACGTGCTCGGTGAGAAAGTCCCCCGCCAGCCGCTTGAGCTGGGCGTAGAACGGCGCTTGAGCCGTTCCGGCGGCGACGGTCGGCTCCCACACCAGTGTTTTCGGCTCACCGTCGAAGCCGTCGAACTGCACGACGAGCATCCGGTTGACGATGCTCACGAACGGGTTGACGGCGAGCGCGGCGCCGTGGAAGCCGAACCGGGTCGGGTACGGGGCGGCGGCGATGTCGAAACTGCGGACGGCGTGGATGCGGCCCTGCTGGACGAACCGCTCACGGTAGGTGGTCGCGGCGCTGCGTACGGCGCGCAGCCGGTCACCGCGGGGCCATACGTCGTGGACACCTTCGAATTCGGGGACGGGACGCGGAGCGGCGGCGTCCTGGGCCTTCGTCGCGCTGGGCGCCGGCTTGGGCGTGGTGGTCACGGGCTCATCCTTCGGGCAGGCGGGCGGTCCGGGTGCGCTGCTCGTACGCCGCGCGGACCGACCGGTCGGACAGGGCGGCGAGCTGGTCGGGGACAAGGAGGTGATGCAGGGCGTCGCGGGCACGGCCCGGCAGTAGCGCGGCCAACCGGGTCAGGGCGGCCAGCTGGCGTGGGATGAAGACCTCGAACCGCGGGCGCAGCACGACGTCGAGCACCGCGTCGGCCACCTGATCCGTCGTCAGGCGTCGGGTGGGGCCCGTCGCGGTGCCCACGGCCAGCTCGGTGTCCACGACGCCGGGCAGCACCAGGGACACGTGCACACCGGTGCCGCGCAGTTCGACGCGGACGGCTGTGCTGTAGCCGTGGATGGCGTGCTTCGTCGCCGCGTAGGTCGCCTCGCCGGCCGGGGCGACCTTGCTGGCGGCGGAGGCGATGTTCACGATGTGGCCGCGACCGCGTTTCCGCATCCCCGGGATCACGAGTTTCATCCCACGCAGTACGCCGTGGACGTTGACGTCGAACTGGCGCAGGGCGGCTTCCTCCGGTTCCTCCTCGAAGGGGCCCACCCACATGACTCCGGCGTTGTTGATCAGTACGTCGATCGGCCCCAGCCGGGTCTCGACGGTGCGCAGGAAGTCTTCGAAGGAATGTGTGTCGGTGACGTCGAGAGACAGCCCGAGCAGTCGGCCACCGGGACGCGCGCCGAGGGCATCAGCCGTCTCCATGGCAAGCTCCGCGTCGAGATCGCCGATCGCCACGGCGGCTC
>KL569322.1:10083-12082 GCA_000715635.1 Streptomyces violaceus
CGGCGAGCCGGGCTGCGACGGCACGCCCGATTCCGCGGCCCGCCCCGGTGACCGCGATCACTCGGCCGGTAAGCGGTTCTGTGCGGGGGAGCCTGTCGCGGTCTCTCCGGCTGAACGTGTACGGGTTCCTGGGCGGTGCTGCCACGGTCGTCGAGCCCCTTCCTTGCCCTGAGCATGAGCGGAACGCTGAGCGGCAAGCGGCCCCCAAGCGCATTCTGACACGATGCCGTGTCAGATGAACTGACAAGCTAGAGTGTCAGTTCAGAGCACACCGGTGTCAACACCTCTGCGAAGGGGAAAAATGACCGGCACACAGACCGCCGGGCGACGCTACGGCGGACGTGACGCGGCGCAACGACAGCAGGAGCGCCGCACCCGCCTCATTCAGGCGGGCCTCGACCTGTTCGGCACGGCCGGATACGCCTCGGTCTCCGTCAAGCAGGTGTGCTCGCATGCCGGACTGACCGAGCGCTACTTCTACGAGTCGTTCCGCGACCGCGAAGACCTTCTCGCCGGGGTCTACAACGAGCTGATCTCTACGATCACAGCCGAAACCGCGCAGGCCGCAGCCGCTGCCGCACCCGATGTCGACGCCCAACTGCGCGTCGGCCTCGAGGTGTTCATCCGCACACTGGCCGGCGACGCCCGCAAGGCCCGTCTGGTGCTCATCGAGGTCGTGGGCGCCAGCCCTCGCCTCGAAGTGCGCCGCCGCGAGGTCCTGCACGAATTCGCCGCAATGGTCGCCGCCGTCGTCGCACCGCTCCCTGGCCCGGAAGCCTCCTCCAACCGGCTCACCATGACCGCGATGAGCCTGGTCGGCGGAGTCAACGAACTCCTCGTGGACTGGACACTCGGCCACCAGAACGCCACCGTCGAAGAACTGATCGACCTGTGCCACACCCTGTTCATCGCGGCCTACCGAGCCATCAGCGATCAGCCCTGATCACGCAGGCCCGGATTCCTTCAGGAGCTTTCCGCGCCGGCCAGTCCTTCTCTCCGTAGACGAGGTGGACGGGGGCGATGACCTCGGGATGGCGCGAGCGGGCGGCGATGAGGCTGGGCAGGTTCTGGTACACACGGCCCGGGCGACGTTCGGTCAGCCGGGGCGGCTGCCCACCTGGAGGAGCTCGTCCACGTAGTCCGCCCGCAATACGGTAAACCGATCGGTTTCCGGGCGCAAGCCCGCCAGAGTGCAGGCCGGTGGTGGCAGCGGTCGCGCTCGGTGAGGCGGTCGGAGCCGGGGCAAGGCCCGTTTCCTCGTCAGCCACGTGCTCCGACGGTTTGACGGACTCACCGCTCGTGGGGGCGCTGGGCGTGCCACGAGCGGCGGAGGCAGTGGGTGCCGCGGCAGGAGGTGCCGTGTTGTCGGGACGGGCGCAGTCGACACCGCCGCCGGGCGCCTCTTCGGGAGCGGAATGAGCCGCAGTGGCGCTCGTGTCGCCGGCGGGCGGACGCTGACTTCCCAGGACGAGGGCGGTCGGCAGCGCGGTCAGTGCGAGAGCCTTCCCGAGCGGCAGGCGCAGGCGGATCAGCGCGGACGTACGGGGAACGGCGTGGCGGCCTCTCGTCGGCCGGACGTAGTGGGGTCCTACGGCCTCGCCACACAGGTCGGGCGACCGGTCGGTCATTCCCCGGCCCTCC
This sequence comes from Streptomyces violaceus, assembly GCA_000715635.1. GTDB lineage: Bacteria > Actinomycetota > Actinomycetes > Streptomycetales > Streptomycetaceae > Streptomyces > Streptomyces violaceus. The sequence continues at coordinate 11,725 of KL569322.1, forward strand.
CCGACGGCTCCTCGGTGTCGTCGGACGTGTTCACCGGGCCCCACGCCAGGGCCAGGAGTCCCCTGCCCCAAGTGATCTTCGAGCTCAGAAAAGACGAAGGCGCCATCCGGCCAACTCGTCTCCGTCTGAACCCCTCCAACTCGGGCTTGCATGCGGAAACCGATCAGTTTACGGTGGCAAAACTGATCGGTTTCTCGCCGTGGAGGCGAGTCTCGACCCCGAATCCCGAGGAGTACGGATGACTGCCGCGCGCGACGCCGAAGGGCAACCGACGGCCCCCGTTCCCAGGCTTCCGACGAAGCTGGCCGCCCACCCCTCGGTACAGGCTGTACTGGCCCGGCGCAGGGCCGGTGACGCG
>KL569322.1:12233-14182 GCA_000715635.1 Streptomyces violaceus
CCCACCCCTCGGTACAGGCTGTACTGGCCCGGCGCAGGGCCGGTGACGCGGTGAGTCCGCCGGCGGTCATCGACGCGGAATGGCTGCGCGAGCTGTGCCTGGCGGCCGGTGCGGACGACGCCGCGGCGGTCAGTCTGGACCACCCTGACCTGGCCGGAGAGCGCGAGCACGCGCTGTCCGCGCTGCCCGGCACCCGCACCCTGATCGCGATGGCGGTCCGGATGAACCGCGACAACCTGCGCACCCCGGCCCGCAGCGTGGCCAACCAGGAGTACCACCAGACCGACGAGCAAGCCAACCACGCCGCCCGCAGCGTCACCCAGGCACTCCAGGACATCGGTTACCGCGCACTCAATCCATCGGTCGGCTTTCCCCAGGAGATGGACCGCTTCCCCAGTGAGCGGATCTGGGTGGTGGCGCACAAGACGGTCGCGGTGGCCGCCGGGCTCGGCGTGATGGGCCTGCATCGCAACGTCATCCACCCGAAGTTCGGCAGCTTCATCCTGCTGGTCACCGTCCTGGTGGACGCAGAGGTGAGCGAGTACGGGCAGGCGCTGGACTACAACCCCTGCATCGACTGCAAGTTGTGCGTCGCCGCCTGTCCGGTCGGAGCCATCAGCAAGGACGGGGCGTTCGACGCGCTGGCCTGCACCACGCACAACTACCGCGAGTTCATGAGCGGGTTCACCGACTGGGCGCAGACCGTGGCCGACAGCGAGGACGCCGCCGACTACCGCTCCCGGGTCACCGATTCCGAGAGCGCCTCCATGTGGCAGAGCCTGAGCTCGCCCCCCGGCTACAAGTCCGGCTACTGCCTCGCCGTCTGCCCCGCCGGCGAGGACGTCCTGGGCCCCTACCTGGACGACCGCAAGAACTTCATGGACACCGTCCTGCGGCCGCTCCAGGACAAGAAGGAAACCCTGTACGTCCTGCCGGACTCCCACGCGCAGGAGTACGCCCGGCGCCGCTTCCCCCACAAGCCCGTCAAGGAAGTCACCGGCGGCTGGCAGCCCCCGGCGAAACGTTCCGCGTCCACCGACCGAGAGACACGTACGCCATGAGTGGCATTCACCCCTTCCGCGTCCTGCGCGCCAAGCCTCTGTGGATCGCGAACGGCGTCATCACGGGCGTACTCGCGCTGCTGTTCGCCGTGTTCTACGTCGGCGCGAACATCGATCCGGCCGATCACCTGACCAAACTGCCCGTCGGTCTGGTCAACGCCGACAAGGGAGCCGCTGCCGGCGGCAAGCAGGCCAACCTCGGGGCGCAGATCACCGAGTCGATCAAGAAGTCGACCGCGAGCGGGGACAAGATCGACTGGAAGGTGATGGACGAGAAGGAGATGAAAGACGAGCTCGGCAAGGGCAAGCTGTTCGGCGCGCTCGTCGTGCCCGCTGACTTCACCTCCTCCACCACCGCACTGACCGGCACCGCGCCCACCGGGACCCCGGCCCGCCCGACACTGACGGTGCTGACCAACCAGTCCGCCGGCAGCCTGGGCTCCGGCCTGGCCCGAACGGCGACGACCCAGGCGGCCGAGAATGCCTCGCTCCAGGTGGGCAAGGAGCTGGCCGCCCAGATCGGGACCGCGCAGGCGAAGCTGCCCGCCGCGGCACGCGTCCTGCTCACCGACCCGGTCGCCGTCACGGTCGAGGACGGCCACCCCCTCGACTCGCACAGCGGCCTGGGCATGACGGCGTTCTATTACGCGCTCACCCTCGTGGTCGTCGGCATGCTCTCCGCCAACGTCATCAGCGGCCAGGTCGACCACGCCCTCGGCTACACCCACAACGACATGGGCCCCGTGCGCCTGCACCGTCCACTGATCCGGGCGACCCGGGTGCAGACCCTCACCATCAGCATCACCCTCATGGCCGGTCTGTCCCTGCTGATGGGAACCCTGGTCATGGCCGGCGCGATCGGCATCATGGGCATGGACGCCTCCCACC
>KL569323.1:0-427 GCA_000715635.1 Streptomyces violaceus
AGCACGAAGAGGCTGACACGCCCCGGCTGGTGGTGCCCTTGCTGCGGGCAGAGCGTCCCGAGCCGCAGTCCCTCACCACCGCACTGGCCCGGGCCTACGCCCACGGCACTGGCGTCGACTGGACCGCGCTGCTGCCCGGCGGCCGACAGGTCGAGCTGCCCACCTACGCCTTCCAACGCCGGCGCTACTGGCTGGAAGAGGACCACCGGGCGGCGACCGATCCCGCAGCACTGGGATTGTCCGAGGCCGGTCATCCGCTGCTGGGCGCGGCCGTACGCCTGGCGGACGACCAGGGCGCCGTACTGACCGGGCGGCTTTCCCTGCGCACGCACCCATGGCTGGCCGACCACGCCATCGGCGGCACGGTCCTGTTCCCGGGTGCCGGTCTGGTGGAGATCGCGTTGCGGGCCGGGGATGAGGTCGGCTG
>KL569323.1:705-862 GCA_000715635.1 Streptomyces violaceus
GATGAGGTCGGCTGCCCGCGTCTGGAAGAACTCACCTTGGAGATGCCGCTGGTCATCCCCGAAGAAGGCGATGTCGCCCTTCAGGTCCGGGTCGGTGCGCAGGACGAGTCCGGCTGGCGGCCGGTGAGTGTGCACTCGCAGAGCGGGCCGGACGAGG
>KL569323.1:1149-1326 GCA_000715635.1 Streptomyces violaceus
GGTCTGGCCGCGTCCGGCTACGGCTACGGGCCGGTGTTCCAGGGGCTGCGGGCGGTGTGGCGGCGCGGCGACGAGGTGTTCGCCGAGGTCGGTCTGCCCGAGGACCAGGCCGCGGACGCGGGTGGGTTCGGTATCCATCCTGCGTTGCTCGACGCCGCCCTGCACGCGGCGCTGGCC
>KL569323.1:1533-2177 GCA_000715635.1 Streptomyces violaceus
CCCTGCACGCGGCGCTGGCCACCGCCGGTGACCGCACCGGTGACAGTGGCGATGACCAGATCCGGCTGCCTTTCGCGTGGACCGGCGTGTCCCTGTTCGCCACCGGCGCCACGGCGGCACGTATCCGTCTGACATTCACTGGCGCTGATGCGGCGTCGGTCGAGATGGCGGATGCCGAGGGCCGCCCGGTGGCTTCGGCCGACGCACTGGTCTCCCGACCGGTGTCCAGGGAACAGCTGTCGGAATCGCAGGCTGGTGGCGGGCAGGGAACGCTCCTGGGCGTGGACTGGGTCCCCGCCCCCACGGCGGATACGCCCTCTTCTATCGGGTGGGCGATGCTGGGCGACCCCGTACGGCCTGACGGGGACAGCCACCCGGACTTCGTGGTCCTGGTCTGTCCGCCACAGGCTGATGACGACCTCGCGCGAGGAACGGGCCGCGCCGCCGGTGAAGTGCTCGATGCGGTTCAGGGGTGGCTAGCGGATGAGTCGGTCGTCGGCTCGCGGTTGGTCGTGGTGACGCGTGGAGCCGTGGGGGTGGGCTCCGATGACAGGCTGTCCGGTCTGACACATGCCGCGGTGTGGGGTCTGGTGCGGTCGGCGCAGACGGAGCACCCGGGCCGGTTCGTTCTGGTGGATGTGGAC
>KL569323.1:2416-2574 GCA_000715635.1 Streptomyces violaceus
CTGGTGGATGTGGACGACGCGGCTGCGCTGGCCGATGTCCTGCCTGCGGCACTGGCCACGGGTGAGCCGCAGGTCGTGGTGCGGGACGGGCAGGTGTGGGTGCCGCGTCTTGCCCGGGTGACGGTCTCTGAGGGGGTGACAGGGGAGCGGGTCTGGGA
>KL569323.1:2920-3187 GCA_000715635.1 Streptomyces violaceus
CTGGCCAGTCGTCGAGGCCTTGATGCTCCCGGTGCGCGGGAGCTGGAGGCGGAGCTGCTCGGATTGGGTGCGGCGTCGGTGTCGGTGGTGGCCTGTGATGTGGCTGATCGCCGGTCCGTGGACGCACTGGTGGCCGGGGTGCCGGCGGAGTATCCGTTGCGTGCGGTGGTGCACGCAGCGGGGGTGTTGGACGACGGGACGGTCGCGGCCCTGACGCCGGAGCGGCTGGACACCGTCATGCGGGCCAAGGTGGACGCCGCCGTCAAC
>KL569323.1:3447-3622 GCA_000715635.1 Streptomyces violaceus
ACACCGTCATGCGGGCCAAGGTGGACGCCGCCGTCAACCTGCACGAGGCGACCCGCGGCCTCGACCTGACCGACTTCATCTTCTTCTCGTCCGCCGCCGGTGTCTTCGGCAACGCGGGCCAGGCGAACTACGCCGCCGCCAACGCGTTCCTGGACGCCCTCGCGCAGCACCGCCG
>KL569323.1:3915-4581 GCA_000715635.1 Streptomyces violaceus
AAGGCCGAAGGCATGGCTGGCGCGGTCGGCGCGGCCGGCCTCCTGGAACAGACATCCCGTACCCGGCTCTCCCGTACCGGTACGGTGCCGATGTCCGACGAGCAGGGGCTCGCCCTGTTCGACCGGGCCGTCTGCACGGACCGGGCACTGCTGGTGCCCATCGAGATGGACATGGGAGTGCTGCGCGCCCAGGCCGGGACGGGCACCTTGCCGCCGCTGCTGCGCAACCTGGTCCGTCTTCCGGCACGCCGGACCGCCGATGCGGCTGATGCGAACAGCGCGCCCCATACGACCGATGCGACCGGGACGGCCCGGATCGCCGCTGGGCAGGGAACCGACCTCGCCCAGCGCCTGGCCGCGCTTTCCGGAGCGGAGCAGGAACGCCTCCTTCTGGACGTGGTACGCGCCCACACCGCGGCCGTCCTCGGACACGAGACACCGGAGAGTGTCGACGCGGGCCAGGCGTTCCGGTCGCTGGGTTTCGATTCGCTCATGGCAGTGGAGTTGCGCAACCGGCTCAGTAGTGCCACCGGGCTGCGGCTCTCCGCCTCTTTGGTCTTCGACCACCCGAACGCCTCCGCCCTCGCCGGGCAGCTGCGTGCGCAGCTCGTCCCCGCCGAGCAGGGTGCGGACCTGTCTCTTATACACATCTCTGATGGCGCGAGG
>KL569323.1:4772-5019 GCA_000715635.1 Streptomyces violaceus
GGATGGCCTGCCGCTTCCCGGGCGGAGTCGACTCACCCGAAGGACTCTGGCAGCTCCTGCGGGACGGCCTGGACGCGACCACACCCCTGCCGAGCGACCGTGGATGGGACCCGGACGACTTCTACGACCCGGACCCGAACGCGCCCGGCAAGAACTACACAAGGGCGGGAGGGTTCCTGCGGGACGCCGCCGGGTTCGACGCGGAGCTGTTCGGCATCCCGCCGCGTGAGGCACTGGCGATGGACCC
>KL569323.1:5281-5491 GCA_000715635.1 Streptomyces violaceus
GCTGCTGATGGAGACGTCCTGGGAGGCCTTCGAGAGCGCGGGCATCGCCCCCGAGTCGCTGCGCGGCAGCCAGGTCGGCGTGTTCGCGGGGGCCATGGGGTCGGACTACATGGCCACCATGGCCGTACCGGAGGAACTGGAGGGCTTCTTCGCCACGGGGAGCGCCGGCAGTGTGATCTCCGGCCGTATCGCCTACACCTTCGGTCTCGA
>KL569323.1:5785-6034 GCA_000715635.1 Streptomyces violaceus
GTGAGTGCTCGATGGCACTCGCGGGCGGTGTCCAGGTGGTGGCGACCCCGAGGGCACTCATCGAGATGAGCCGTCAGCGGGGGCTCGCTCCCGACGGCCGGTCGAAGGCCTTCTCCGCGGCAGCGGACGGCACGGGCTGGGGCGAGGGCGTCGGAGTCCTCGTCCTCGAACGGCTCTCGGATGCCCGGCGGAACGGGCACGAGGTGCTGGCGGTGGTGCGGGGCAGTGCGGTGAATCAGGACGGGGCCA
>KL569323.1:6306-6446 GCA_000715635.1 Streptomyces violaceus
GCCGGAGGATCGGCCGTTGTGGCTGGGGTCGATCAAGTCGAACATCGCGCATACACAGGCGGCGGCGGGTGTCGCCGGTGTGATCAAGATGGTCATGGCGCTGCGGCATGGGGTGTTGCCCCGGACGTTGCACGCGGAGG
>KL569323.1:6710-8844 GCA_000715635.1 Streptomyces violaceus
AGCGGGACCAATGCGCACGTGATCGTCGAGGAAGCCCCGCAGACCGGAGTCGGCGCCGACAGCCACAGCGGCGCCGACAGCCGGCCGGACCGTGCCCCCGGTGCCGTAGTGCCCTGGGTGATATCGGGACGCAGCACCGAGGCTCTGGCGGCGCAGGCCGGACGGTTGGCCGAGTACGCGGAGGCGCGCCCGGATCTGGATCCGGTGGATGTGGGCTGGTCGCTGGCTTCCACGAGGTCGGTCCTGGAACACCGGGCAGTGGTGCTCGGCGTCGACGGGGACCGGAACGAGCTGCTCGCGGGGCTCCGTGCCGTGTCGTCCGGCGCGCCCTCGGCGTCGGTGGTTTCGGCTGCGGCCGACGTACGCGGCCGCGTGGTGTTCGTCCTTCCGGGCCAGGGCTCGCAGTGGGCCGGCATGGCCGTGGAACTGCTGGACTCCTCACCGGTGTTCGCCGAGGCGTTCGCCCAGTGTGACGCCGCCGTCGCGCCCTTGGTGGGCTGGTCGGTGACCGATGTCGTGCGCGGTCTGGAGGGCGCGCCGCCGGTGGAGCGCATCGAGGTGCTCCAGCCGGTGCTGTTCGCGGTGAACGTGTCGCTGGCGGCGGTGTGGCGCGCGGCCGGGGTGGAGCCCGCCGCGGTGGTGGGGCACTCACAGGGGGAGATCGCGGCGGCCCACGTGGCCGGAGCGCTGTCGCTCGAGGACGCGGCGCGGGTGGTGGTGCTGCGCAGCAAGCTGTTCGCCGAGGAACTGGTGGGTCACGGAGCGGTGGCGTCGGTGGCCCTGTCGGCCGACGCCGTGGAGGAACAGCTCGCGCGGTGGGACGGCCGGCTCGTCGTCGCCGGGCGCAACGGTCCCGGTGCGGCCACGGTCGCCGGCGACGAGGCGGCACTGGAGGAGTTCGTCGCGGAGTGCGCTGCCGACGAGGTGCGGGCCAGGATCGTGGGGTCGACGGTGGCCTCGCACTGCGCGCAGGTGGATCCGCTGCGTGACCGCATCCTGGAGCTGTTCGCGGACATCGAGCCCCGCGCATCACAGGTGCCGTTCTACTCGACCGTGACCGGCGGGGTGCTGGACACCACGGAGCTGGGCGCCGACTACTGGTTCCACAATGCCCGTCAGCCGGTGAACTACGAGGGCGCGGTGCGCGCCATGCTGGAGGACGGCTACCGCTTCTTCGTGGAGTGCAGTGCCCATCCGGTACTGGTGCCGGGCACACAGGCCACCGCCGAGGACGCCGGCATCGAGGCGGTGGCGACCGGATCGCTGCGGCGTCAGGAGGGCGGGCTGCACCGACTGCTGACGTCGGTGGCCGAAGTGTTCACGCGCGGGATCGACGTGAACTGGCCCGCCCTGCTGCCCGGCGGACGCCAGGTGAAGCTGCCGACGTACGCCTTCCAGCGGCAGCGGTACTGGCTGGCGGACACGGGTTCGCCCATGGGCGACCCGGACGCCCTGGGACTTGCCCCGGCGGAACACCCCGTACTCGGCGCGACCGTACGGCTGGCAGACGACCAGGGCGTGGTGCTGACCGGCCGGATCTCCCTGCGTACGCACCCCTGGCTGGACGATCACGCGGTGGCCGGGGCGGTGCTGCTGCCCGGCACGGGCTTCGCGGAGCTCGCCATCCGGGCCGGGGACGAGGCCGGCTGCCCACGCCTGGAAGAACTCACCCTCGAGTCCCCGCTCGTCGTTCCGGAGGACAGTGGCGTCCGGGTCCAGGTCCGCGTCGGACCGGAGCGGGAGAACGGCAGGCGATCGGTGAGCGTCCACTCGCAGCGCGTGGACGCCCCTGGCGACGAGTGGGTCCGGCACGCCGATGGCGTACTCGCCGAGGAGGCTACCGCCGAGGCGCGTACGGCTGAGGCCTTCGACCTGGCCGAGTGGCCGCCGGCGAACGCCGAGCCCGTGTCGCTGGACGGCTTCTACGACGGCCTGGCCGCGTCCGGATACGGGTACGGGCCGGTGTTCCGGGGGCTGCGGGCGGCCTGGCGGCGCGGAGAGGACATCTTCGCCGAGGTGAGCCTGCCGGAGGGCGAGGCCACCGGGACGGCAGGATTCGGTATCCACCCGGCGCTGCTGGACGCCTGCCTCCACGCCGGCTTGACGCGGCAGCACAGCGGGGACGAGGTTCGGC
>KL569323.1:9006-10327 GCA_000715635.1 Streptomyces violaceus
CATCAGAGATGTGTATAAGAGACAGGCATGGCGTGACCCTGTTCGCAGGAGGCGCCTCGCACGTACGCGTCCAGCTGACCCCGGCCGGCACGGACGGGGCCGTGTCGCTACGCGTGGCGGACTCGGCCGGCCTGCCGGTGGCCTCCGTCGACGCGCTGATCACCCGGCCCCTGGCGACCGAGCAGCTGCGGCAGGCCAGTGCCGTGGAGCAGTCGGCGCTCTTCGGCGTGGACTGGGTCGCCGCCGCCGAGGTCGAGGCGTCCGCCGCCCCCAGGTGGGCGGTACTGGGCTGCACCGACCCGGCGATGGACTCGGACTTGGGCGCGGGCTCGGATTTGGCCTCGGGCTCGGGATCGGGCTCAGATTTGGACTCGTATCCGGAGCACGTGGTCCTGCCCTGCACTCCGATCAGGGGTGGAGAACTCGCCGAGGTGGTACACGAGGTCACCGGCGAGGTGCTGTCCGCGATCCAGGAGTGGCTGGCGGATGAGGCGGCGGCCCGGTCCAAGCTGATCGTGGTGACACGGGGCGCCGTCGTCGCGGGCCCGGACGAGTCGGCGGCCGATCTGTCCCATGCCGCCGTCTGGGGTCTGGTGCGCTCCGCCCAGACGGAGAATCCCGGCCGTTTCGTGCTGGTCGACGTCGACGACGCCACCGACTGGGAAGCAGCCCTGCCCTCCGTGCTTGCGGTCGACGAACCCCAGGTGGCCGTACGGGGCGGTACGGTCCTCAGACCACGCCTGGTCCGCTCCGGCGCCCATCCCAATGCGACGGGCGCCGACGCGACCGACGAGCCGGGCCGCAGCGAGCGCGGCGACAGCACGGACGAGCTGCTCTGGGACCCGGATGGCACGGTGCTGATCACCGGCGGTACGGGCCTGCTCGGCCGTCTGCTCGCTTGCCACCTGGCGCGGGAACGGGGAGTGCGGCACCTGCTGCTGACCAGCCGCCGCGGGACGGCGGCTCCGGGAGCCCGCGAACTGCGCGCCGAGCTGGAGAACTGCGGGGCGCACGTGTCCATCGTCGCCTGTGACACGGCCGACCGGGATGCGGTCGACCAGCTCCTGGCTACGGTTCCGGAGCAGCACCCGTTGACCGCCGTCGTGCACGCGGCCGGACTGCTGGACGACCGTACGATCCCGGCGCTGTCCGGGGACCAGCTCGACACCGTCATGCGGCCCAAGGTCGACGCGGCGGTGAACCTGCACGAGGCGACCCGGGACCTCGACCTCAAGGCGTTCGTGCTCTTCTCCTCGGCGGCCGGTGTCTTCGGCAACCCGGGCCAGGGGAACTACGCCGCCGCCAACACCTTCCTGGACGC
>KL569323.1:10551-11297 GCA_000715635.1 Streptomyces violaceus
ACCTTCCTGGACGCCCTCGCGCAGCACCGCCGAGCCCAAGGGCTGCCAGGGGTGTCGCTGGCCTGGGGACTGTGGGCCGGGGAAAGCGGTATGAGCGAGCACCTCGCCGAGCAGGTCGAGGAGGGAGGGCACGCACTCGTCACCGCCACCGGAGCGACGGCCCTGACGAACGAGGAGGGACTCGCCCTGTTCGACGCGGCGGTGCGCGTGCCGGACCGGGCGCTGCTCGTGCCCCTCGGCATGGACTGGGGCGTGCTGCGGAACCGGGCCAGGACACAGGCCCTGCCACCACTGCTGCGCGGCCTGGTCCGTACTCCGGTACGCCGGACCGCGACCGCCGCCCGAACAGGTACCACCACCTCGGGTCTGGCCCGTCGCCTCGCCGGACTCTCCACGCCGGAACAGGAAAGCGTGGTGCTCGACCTCGTCCGGGACCTCGCCGTTGCCGTACTCGGGCACGCCAAGACCAACGTCGTGGATCTGCGACGCGGCTTCCTCGACCAGGGATTCGACTCCCTGACCGCGATCCAGCTGCGCAACCAGCTCAACAACGCCACCGGGCTGAGCCTGCCCGCCACGCTGGTCTTCGACCATCCGACGCCGCTGGACCTGGCACACCACCTGCTGACCCAAGTGGCCGGCACCGAGCAGACCGCCGCGGGCGCCCCGACGCGCACCGCCGTGGCAATGGACGAACCCCTCGCGATCATCGGAATGGCCTGTCGTTTCCCTGGCGGCGCCGACTC
>KL569323.1:11566-11691 GCA_000715635.1 Streptomyces violaceus
CGCCGTCGGCGGCCTGCCCGTCGACCGGGGCTGGGACCTGGCTTCCCTGTACGACCCGGATCCGGACGCACGCGGCAAGAGCTACGTACGTCAGGGTGCGTTCGTCTACGACGCCGGTGACTTCG
>KL569323.1:12001-12217 GCA_000715635.1 Streptomyces violaceus
GCGGCTGCTGCTGGAGACCTCCTGGGAGGCGTTCGAACGCGCCGGTATCGCCCCCGAGTCGCTGCGCGGCGGCCAGGTGGGCGTGTTCGCGGGCGCCATGGGCTCGGACTACATGGCCAACCTCAGCCAGGCCCCCGAGGGCGTCGAAGGCTACGCCGCCACCGGCAGCGCGGGCAGCGTCATCTCGGGCCGCGTCTCGTATGCGTTCGGTCTCGA
>KL569323.1:12460-12705 GCA_000715635.1 Streptomyces violaceus
GTCGACACGGCCTGCTCGTCGTCGCTGGTGGCTCTCCACCTCGCCGGCCAGGCACTGCGGACCGGCGAATGCTCGATGGCGCTCGCCGGCGGCGTGACCGTGATGGCCGGTCCTCAGGAACTCACCGAGTTCAGTCGCCAGCGCGCCCTGGCGTGGGACGGCCGGTGCAAGGCGTTCTCGGCGCAGGCGGACGGATTCGGATTCGCCGAAGGTGCGGGTGTGCTGCTCCTGGAGCGGTTGTCGGA
>KL569324.1:0-2121 GCA_000715635.1 Streptomyces violaceus
CGGTCACGGTCCCGGTTGAAGCCGCCGCCGCGCTCGTCACGCCGCTCGAACGACCGGCCACCGCGGTCGCCACCACGGTCACGGTCGAAGGAACGCCCGCCGCGGTCACCACCACGGTCACGGTCGAAGGACCGCTCCCGGTCGGCGTACCGGTCACGCCCGTAGCCGCCGCCACGCTCCTCGCGCCGCTCCCGACGCTCGTACGACGGGGCAGACGCAGAAGGCGCCGCCGACTCCGCGCGCTCCTCGCGCGCCACGTCCTGCGCGGTCGGCTGCTCCGGCACCGACACCTCGACGCCAGCCGGAACGTCCTCGGCCTTGCCGGACTCACCGGCCGCCGCGGGCTCCTCGCCGCGCTCGCGAGCGACCCGCGCGAGCAGCCGGTCGGACTCCTCACGCAGCTCGTTCGCACGCCGCTGCGCCCGCTCCAGCTCCTTGGTGAGCTGGGCGACCTCACGCTCGGCCTGCTGCGCGGAATTGCCCACGGACTCGGCCTGGACCTCGGTCATCGACCGGGCGCCGGTGATCTCGGCGACCTCCGGGTCGAAGGCCGCGCCGCCCTGGATGATGTGGCGCGTGGCGTCGACGCCCGCGTCCTCCATCAGCCGGAAGATCTGACGCCGCTGGTGCGGGAGCGAGAGGGAGACGACCGTGCCCGTGCGCCCGGCACGCGCCGTACGGCCGGCCCGGTGCAGGTAGTCCTTGTGGTCCCCGGCCGGGTCCACGTTCAGCACCAGGTCGATGCCGTCGACGTGGATGCCGCGGGCGGCGACGTCGGTCGCGACGAGCGCGTTGACGTAGCCCTTCTTGAAGTCCTCCAGCACGCGGGTGCGGGCGCCCTGCGTCATTCCGCCGTGCAGCGCGTCGGCCTTCACGCCGGAGTCGCAGAGCTGCTCGGCGATACGGTCGGCGCCCAGCTGGGTGCGGACGAAGATGATCGTGCGGCCCTTACGGGAGGCGACCGCGGCGGTGACCGGCGCCTTGTCCTTGGGCTTCACGATGAGGATGTGGTGCGACATGGTCGTGACGTTGCCCTGGGCGCTGTCGACCTCGTGCGTGACCGGGTTGCTCAGGTAGCGCTTGACCAGCGTGGAGATCTCGTTCTCCATCGTGGCCGAGAACAGCATGCGCTGACCGCCCGCCGGGACCTGGTCGAGCAGCTCGGTGACCTCGGGCAGGAAGCCCAGGTCCGACATCTGGTCGGCCTCGTCGAGGACGGCGATCTGCACGTTCTCCAGGGAGCAGGCGCCGCGGTTGATGATGTCGCGCAGCCGGCCCGGGGTGGCGACGAGGACGTCGACGCCGCGCTCCAGGGCGTAGATCTGGTTGCCCATCGACGTACCGCCGCAGACGACCTTCATCTTCAGGCCGAGGACGTCGCCGTAGGGCTGGAGCGCGTCGGCGACCTGCATGGCGAGCTCACGCGTCGGCGTGAGGATGACGGCCCGCGGCTTGTGCTTCTCGGTGCGGCCGCCGGCGAGCGTCGCCAGGGTCGGCAGACCGAAGGAGAGGGTCTTGCCGGAGCCGGTGCGGCCTCGGCCGAGGATGTCCTTGCCGGCCAGGGCGTCCGGAATGGTCGCGGCCTGGATGGGGAAGGGGGTGGTCACGCCGTTCTGTGCGAGCTTGCGCACGACGCCCTCGGGCAGGCCGAGGTCGGCGAAAGTGATGTCGGGGGTGTTGTCTTCGACGGCCTCGTTCTCGGGCACGACGACGTGATCAGTACTGGCGATGGACATGCGAATGCGAAACCTTCCGGAGTCTCCGTCGGCACGCGCCCGTCAACTCCGTGATTCGCGATTCGCAATACGACCGCCTCAATGCGGTCCACCACGGCAAGGGAGAGTACGCGCCACACGGCGCGCTCTGTAGTGGCGCCGGGCAAGAATGGGTTCAAACGATCTGCCACCATACGCACTCCGGGCCCCGCAAGGCAAACCGGACTCCGCAGGAGACAGACAGGGACGCCCTCCTCCGGCCACTGGCCCGGAGAACCTCCCGTCGGCTCTCAACCAACCACCCCCGCACCATGTTCCCGGCATGTTCCCGCCGTGACGGAGCTCACCGCGTGACTACGCCGGTGACCCCGCCTCCGGAGCCGGCTCCCGCTGCTCCAGCTGCGGC
>KL569324.1:2315-2637 GCA_000715635.1 Streptomyces violaceus
CGGCCCCGGCGGCTCGTGCGCCGACGACGACGGCTCCGGCGTCGGCTCCGGTGTTGTCGTCGGCTCGGGCGATGTCGGCGTGGGCTCCGGTTCGGCCGTCCGGGTGGGAGTGGGCGGCGCCGGCGGCCTCGGCGTCGGCTTGGCCGGCTTCCCCGGCTTGCCGCCTCCCGGCGCGGGCGCGCTCACCGCGGCGGACGGCGACGCCTCGGGAGACGCCGACTCCCCGGGCCTGCCGCGCTCGCCCTTCTTGCCCTTCTTCCCCTTGCCGCGCCGGTGCTTGCCGTCGGCCGCCGCGGCACCGGCGCCGCGCCGCCGCCCGACA
>KL569324.1:2896-3586 GCA_000715635.1 Streptomyces violaceus
CTACACGCCTCCCTCGCGCCATCAGAGATGTGTATAAGAGACAGGGTACGTACAAGGGGCGCACGGGGCCACCTCCGGGAAGGGTGATGGAGTCAACACCTCCAACTCCCGCCGCCCGCAAGAGGACACGCGCCCCGCATTCACATCACGCTCAGCCGTAACCCAGGGCGTGAAGGCGCTCGTCGTCGATGCCGAAGTGGTGCGCGATCTCGTGCACCACGGTGACCTCCGTCTCCGCGACGACGTCCTCCCGCGACTCGCACATCCGCAGGGTCGGGTTCCGGTAGATCGTGATCCGGTCGGGCAGCACACCGGCGTACCACTCCCCCCGGTCGGTCAGCGGAGTCCCCTCGTAGAGCCCGAGCAGCTCGGGATCGTCCGCCGGCGGTTCGTCCTCGACGAACACCGCGACGTTGTCCATCAGTCGCGTCAGCTCCGGCGGGATCCGGTCGAGCGCCTCGGCAACCAGTTCCTCGAACTCCTCGCGCGTCATCTCCAGCACAGGCCCATTGTCGGCCACGACCCGGCCGTACGAGAGCCATCCGGCGTCGCATATCCGGCCCGGGACTTGGGCATACGGGATCAATGGCCCGCGTCCCCGCCGCAGTCCGGAGTGTCCTGAACCCGATCCGCAAGCCCCCGCGCGCTCTGGCCCGCCGCTATCGCTCCCGTCAGGCGCCCACCACGATC
>KL569324.1:3824-5502 GCA_000715635.1 Streptomyces violaceus
GCACGCCAGCCGCACCCATGGGCCCGCGCGGCCGGACTCGTGACCGTCGTCCTCCTCGGCGCCTGGCTGGGGCTGCTGGTGGTGGGCAACGTACGGGTCCCGGTCGGCCCCATGAACACCACCATGACCCTGCGCCCCTCCTTCACCGGCGGCACCAAGATCAACGTCTCGCCGCTGGGCGCCCTGGCGCTGGACAGCCACATCGCTCCCGTCCGCCTGGACGTGAACGTCGACCAGCTCGACCCGGATCGCTCCCAGGCCCTGGTCGACCACCCCGAACGCCTCTCCGGCCTCCAGGACGAGGTCACCGAGGACGTCGGCCGCGGCACCCTCGACCTGGCCGTCCGCTCGAGCGTCGCCGTCGTCGCCGGCGCCACCGCCCTCGGCCTCGCGGTCTACCGCCGCCCCCGGCGCGCCCTGGCCGCCGGCGGCCTCGCCCTCACCCTCCTCGCCGCCTCGGGCGGCACGGCCTACGCCACCTGGCACCCCGACTCCGTCCTGGAACCCAAGTTCTCCGGGCTGCTCACCTCGGCCCCCTCCCTGGTCGGCAACGCTCGCAGCATCGTCACCGAATTCGACGTCTACCAGAAGGAATTGGCCCGCCTGGTCACCAACGTGACCAAGCTCTACGACGCCACCTCGACGCTCCCGGCCTACGCGCCCGACCCTTCCACCATCCGGGTCCTGCACGTCTCCGACATCCACCTCAACCCGGCGAGCTGGAAGATCATCGCCTCGCTCGTGGAGCAGTACAAGGTGGACGTGATCGTCGACTCGGGCGACACGATGGACCACGGCACGGCAGCCGAGAACGGCTTCCTGGACCCCATCGAGGACCTGGGGGCTCCCTACGTCTGGGTCCGCGGCAACCACGACTCGATGCTCACCCAGCAGTATCTGGAGGGCCTGAAGAACGTCCACGTGCTGGATGACGGCCGGGCGAAGACGATCAAGGGCATGCGTTTCGCGGGCATCGGCGATCCGCAGTTCACGCCGGACCGCTCCAAGAGCCTCGGCGCCCTGCAGTCCCAGGAACTCGCCGGTGCCCGGCTGGCCACGGCCCTGCGCGATCAGCGCACGGCCGGCACCCCGGTGGACGTCGCCGTCGCCCACGAACCGGCGGCGGCCCGCGAGGTCGACGGCGAGGTCCCGCTGGCCCTGGCCGGCCATCTGCACCACGACGAGACGGAGGTCCTGAAGTACGGGACCCGGCTCCGCATCGAGGGCTCCACCGGCGGCAGCGGTCTGCGCGCCATCGAGGGCAAGCACCCGGACCCCATCGAGGCGTCGATCCTGTACTTCGACCGGGACTCCCGCCTGCTCCAGGCCTGGGACGAGATCGAGCTGGGCGGCCTCGGCCTCACGACGGCCGAGGTCAGCCGCCACCTGCCGGAGGAGAACCAGCCCGGTGCGGACCCGTCCCCGAGCACCCCCACGGAGGGCACCCCCTCCGCCTCCCCCTAAACCGTTTTGGCGATAGCTCCCGCCATCCCATATGCTTCTCACGTCCCCGACGCGCTGAGAAGCGCGCAGGCGGGCCGATAGCCCTCATCGTCTAGCGGCCTAGGACGCCGCCCTTTCAAGGCGGTAGCACGGGTTCGAATCCCGTTGGGGGCACGCACCACCCTGTGCGACACTGTCGTACGACAAGCTTGGTCCTGTGGAGCAGTTTGGAGTG
>KL569325.1:0-674 GCA_000715635.1 Streptomyces violaceus
GGCCACAACGGCCTGGTCGCCGCCGCCTACCTGGCCCGGGCCGGCCGCTCCGTGCTGGTCCTGGAGCAGCTGGACCACACCGGAGGCGCGGCGGTGTCCACCCGGCCGTTCGCCGGGGTCGACGCCCGGCTGTCCCGCTACTCGTACCTGGTCAGCCTGCTGCCGAAGAAGATCGTTCGTGACCTCGGACTGGACTTCCGCGTCCGCACCCGCACCGTCTCCTCCTACACGCCCGCCGAGCGCGACGGCCGGCCCACCGGGCTGCTCGTCGGCGGCGGCGAACGGCGGACCAGGGAGGCCTTCGCCCGGCTCACCGGCTCGGACCGCGAGTACCGGGCCTGGCAGGAGTTCTACGGCATGACCGGCCGCGTCGCCCAGCGGGTCTTCCCGACCCTCACCGAACCGCTGCCCACACGGGCGGAACTCCGCGACCGACTCGACGACGAGCAGGCCTGGCGGACGCTGTTCGAGGAGCCGATCGGTGTCGCCGTCGAAGAGCGTTTCGCGGACGACCTGGTGCGCGGCGTGGTCCTCACCGACTCGCTCATCGGCACCTTCGCCGACGCCCACGACCCCTCGCTCAAGCAGAACCGCTGCTTCCTCTACCACGTGATCGGCGGCGGCACCGGCGACTGGGACGTGCCGGTCGGCGGCATGGGCGCCCTCACCGACGC
>KL569325.1:846-1922 GCA_000715635.1 Streptomyces violaceus
CTCACCGACGCACTGGCCGACACGGCACGCGCCGCGGGCGCCGTCCTCGCCACCGGCCACGAGGCCCTGCGCATCGCCACGGACGGCCGAACGGCCGAGGTCACCTACCGGACGGCCGAGAGCGAGGGCACCGTCACCGCCCGGCACGTCCTGGTGAACGCCTCCCCGCAGGCCCTGGCGGAACTGACCGGCGACACACCCCCGGCTCCCGCCGAGGGCGCCCAGCTGAAGGTGAACATGCTGCTCAAGCGGCTGCCGACGCTGCGGGACAGCGCCGTCGACCCGCGCGAGGCGTTCGCCGGCACCTTCCACATCGCCGAGGGCTACGGCCAACTGGCCGCCGCCCACGCCCAGGCCGCCGCCGGTGACCTGCCCGCCGCGCCGCCCTCCGAGATCTACTGCCACTCGCTGACCGACCCGACCATCCTCGGGCCCGACCTCGCCGAGCAGGGCTACCAGACGCTCACCCTCTTCGGGCTGCACACCCCGGCCCGCCTCTTCGAGCGGGACAACGACGCCGTACGCGAGGAGCTGCTGAAGTCGACCCTCGCCCAGCTCGACGCACATCTGGCCGAACCGCTCGCCGACTGTCTGGCCACCGACGCGGACGGGCGGCCCTGCATCGAGGCCAGGACCCCGCTCGACCTGGAGCGGGACCTCGGCCTGCCCGGCGGCAACATCTTCCACCGCGAGCTGAGCTGGCCCTACGCCCAGGACGGCACCGGCCGCTGGGGTGTGGAGACCGGCCACGCGAACGTGCTGCTGTGCGGTGCCGGAGCGGTGCGCGGCGGCGGAGTGAGCGGGGTGCCCGGGCACAACGCGGCCATGGCGGTGCTGGAAGAAGCCCTTCGGTGACTCCTCAGTCCGCCGACGGCGTCCACCCCACCGCCTGAAGGCGCGACGCGTCCGCCGGGCGCGTCTCGTCGAACAGCACGCCGCCCGCCGTCTCGACCCGCAGCCCGTCCACGTAGCACCCGCGCCCGGCGTAGAGCCGGTCCGTCGAGTACCGCCAGCGCAGGGCGAGCCCGCGCGCGGTGGGGACGTCGGCCGTGAGCCGGTGCCAGACGCGGCCGGAC
>KL569325.1:2175-4229 GCA_000715635.1 Streptomyces violaceus
GTGGCCTCCAGGACCAGGACGTCGGCCTTCGGCTCGGTGTCCCACCACAGCGCGCAGCGCAGCCGGGCCCCGCCGGCGGACGTGTCGAGCGCGGGGAGAGTGAGCGTCGCCGTCGCGGAGACTGCCATCCCGGAGAACCAGGCACCGCGTCCCCGCACCGGCCGGACCGGCACGGCCCGCGCCAGGTTGTTCGCTGCGGCGACCCGAGGAGCGGACCCGGAACGCCAACTACGTACCGGGTGCACGGAGTTGCCGAGCACGACGAGGAAGGAGTCGGTCGTCGGGTCGAGCACCAGCGACGTGCCCGTGAAGCCGGTGTGCCCGGCGGTGCGCGGCGTGGCCATCGCGCCCATGTACCAGTGCTGGTAGAGCTCGAAGCCGAGGCCGTGCTCGTCGCCGGGGAAGGCGGTGTTGAAGTCGGTGAACATCAGCTCCACCGACTCGGGCCGCAGGATCCGCGCCCGCCCGTAGACACCGCCGTTGAGCAGCGTACGGCCGAGGACCGCGAGGTCCCACGCGTCGGAGAAGACGCCCGCGTGGCCCGCGACCCCGCCGAGGCTGAAGGCGTTCTCGTCGTGCACCTCGCCCCACACCAGGCCCCGGTCCAGGCCGGACCACGGAGGGCGCGCGTCCTCCGTGGCCGCGATCCTCGGCCGCCAGGAGACGGGCGGGTTGTAGCGGGTGCGGCGCATGCCGAGCGGCGCGGTGATCTCCTCCCGCAGGAGGGTGTCCAGGGAACGGCCCGTGATCCCTTCCAGCACGAGCTGGAGCGAGACGAGGTTCAGGTCCGAGTACAGATACGCCGTGCCCGGAGCGCTCACCGGCTTCTCGTTCCAGATGAGCTCGAGCTTCTCCTCGTACGTCGGCGCGCTGTACAGCGGGATCCAGGCGCGGAAACCCGAGGTGTGCGTGAGGAGCTGACGGATCGTGATGTCCTGCTTGCCCGCGCGTGCGAAGTCCGGCAGGTACGAGGCGACCTTCGCCTCCAGCGCCAGCCTGCCCCGCTCGATCTGCTGCACGGCGAGGATCGAGGTGAACAGCTTCGACACCGACGCCAGGTCGAAGACGGTGTCCTCGGCCATGGGGATCTGCTCGTCCGGCGGGAACTCCACACCGGCGTCGGTCTTCTCGTCGTAGGCCCGGTAGCGCACCGCCATCCCGAGGGGCCGGTGCAATGCGACGGTGCCGCCGCGCCCGGCGAGCAGGACGGCGCCCGCGTACCAGGGGTGTGCGGGGGAGGGGCCGAGGAACGCCTCGGCGTCGCTGACGAGCCGGCGAAGGTGCGAGGAGAGCAGGCCGGCGCGTGCGGCCGAGCCGTGCCGCAGGGTGGGGTGGTGACGTGGCGCCGGGGCGGCCGCCGCGGGCCCGGCGGGCAAGGAGGCGAGAGCGAGCGCACCGCCCAAGGCCAGGGCCCGTCCGCCCAGTTGCCGCCGGGTCGGTTCAGCGGTCGCCGCTCTGTCTGCCGCTCCCTCGGTCACCGCACGCCCCTTCGCCTCAACCGTCTCGCATGTCCCCGGAAGTATGTCCGCCGCACGCCTCCACGAATCTGACCGAGAATCTGACGGGGTATCAGAAAACCCCTTCCGTCCTCCGGAGGACTCCGGCATCCTGCGCCCATGCAGACGGAGCTGAGCCAGAAACTGGGAATCGAGCACGCCGTCTTCGGCTTCACGCCGTTCCCCGCCGTCGCCGCGGCCATCAGCCGGGCCGGCGGCTTCGGCGTGCTCGGCGCGGTCCGCTACACCGCCCCCGACGAGCTCAAACGCGACCTGGACTGGATCGAGGCGCACGTCGACGGCCGGCCGTACGGCCTGGACGTCGTGATGCCGGCGAAGAAGGTCGAGGGCGTGACCGAAGCCGATGTCGAGGCGATGATCCCCGAGGGGCACCGGCGGTTCGTCCTGGACACCCTCGCCAAACACGGCGTGCCCGAACTCGCCGAGGGCGAGGCGTCCGGATGGCGTATCACCGGCTGGATGGAGCAGGTCGCCCGCAGCCAGCTCGACGTCGCCTTCGACTACCCGATCAGGCTCCTCGCCAACGCCCTCGGCTCC
>KL569326.1:0-141 GCA_000715635.1 Streptomyces violaceus
CCGTGTTCACCGTCAGCCCATGCCGACGAGCCAACTCCGTAACACCAGCGCTGAGTCCGGCACTCAACTCGACCGTGGTCAACTGGTGAGCGCGCGCTTGTGGCCGGTGCCCGGCAGGAGCGATCCGGGTCGGCTCCACCC
>KL569326.1:409-905 GCA_000715635.1 Streptomyces violaceus
GGGGCAGCCCGCCACCGTTCCCACCCCGCGCGTAGAGGTCGAACAGCTCCCGCAGCACCAAGGGCAGCGACCAGCCGTCCAGCAGAACGTGATGAGTCGTGATCACGAGCTTGTGCCGGTCAGCGGCAAGCCGCACGACCACGAAACGCATGAGCGGCGCGCTCGCTATGTCGAATTGGACAAACTGCTCCTCTTCCAGCAGCTGCGCCACCCGCTCGCGCTGATCGACCTCGGTGTGGTCGATCAGATCGAGCTCACGCCACGGCACGGTCACCGAGCCTGCGATCACCTGCACCAACTCACCGCCGCTGCCCTGGCGGAAGGACGCCCTCAGGCTGGCGTGCCGGTCGATCAGTGTCTCGACTGACCGCCGCAGTACCTCCACATCCAGCGCACCAGCCAGATCCACGACCTGCTGGGTGTTGTAGACGTCAGCGGCGTCCTCGTCGAACAGCGTGTGGAACAACAGCCCTTCCTGCAACGGCGACAGCGGCAG
>KL569326.1:1104-3149 GCA_000715635.1 Streptomyces violaceus
GACAGCGGCAGCACGTCCTCGACCACCACGTTCTCGGCCGCCCACTCATCGAGGTGCACCTGGTCGGCGCCCACCAGGAAGGGTTCGTTCACCGCCCCGTCCGCCGTGGTCAAGTCATCGGCGAGGGCCGCCAGCGCCATGACGGTCTGGTGCTCGAACACCAGCCGCGAGCTCAGTTCCAGCCCCGCCTCGCGGGCGCGCGACACCAACTGGATGGAGGAGATACTGTCCCCGCCCAGGGCGAAAAAGCTGTCATCGATTCCCACCCGCGGCAGGCCGAGGACCTGTGCGAACAGTCCACACAGCAGTTCCTCCCGGCTGTTGCGTGGTCCCCGTTCCGACACAAGGCCCGCGAGATCAGGTGCCGGGAGCGCCGCACGGTCGAGCTTGCCGTTCGCTGTCAGCGGCAAGCTGTCCACGGTCACCAGTACCGACGGCACCAGGTACTCCGGCAACCGTCCGCGCAAGTGCTCACGCAGGTCAGCCAGCAGCTGTCCGGTCGTACGGAATCCCAGCGGGTCGTTCACCAGGTCCTGCAGCCGTCCGCCGACGCCGTGCGGACGATATACGTCCGTGTACACGGTGGTACCCCCGTGCGTCGCGGCGCCCGATGGCTTCGACTCGCGCGTGACGTCCTCCGGCCCGGCCTGGGGAAGGATCACCGCGTCGAAAGCGTCCGCGCCGTGCCGGGACCACGTCGTCAGAACGCGGCAACCGTGTCGCGCACACCAGTCGTGCAACGCTTCGGGATCCACTCGTGCCGGCTCTTCGGCCTGGCCGAACTCGTCGATCTCGCCTGTCTGGGGCGCGCCTTCGTACCCAGCCCTGCGCTCCGCACCGTCCAGGAGCAATTGAGTCCGCTGCGGTGACGCCCCCTCGGCCAGCGCGCGCTCGGCGGTGGCCTCGGCTGCCAGGCGGCGGTTCGTGATACCGGTCAGCCTTATCGGCCCGGTCCCCGGGGACTGTCCGGACGGATCAGCTTGCTCCAACAGCCCGGCCAGCGTACGGAACAAAGCCTCCGGGGTGTCCAGTTCGCCCTCGCCCCAGACCAGTTCGGGGATGTTCTCGAGGGATACCACGTCCTCGCAAGCCGACACGGCATCCCCGGTCGTCCGCGTCTTGTGCAGTGCCACT
Source organism: Streptomyces violaceus (assembly GCA_000715635.1). Classification (GTDB taxonomy): domain Bacteria; phylum Actinomycetota; class Actinomycetes; order Streptomycetales; family Streptomycetaceae; genus Streptomyces; species Streptomyces violaceus. The sequence continues at coordinate 2,239 of KL569326.1, forward strand.
TCGTAGCGGTGCCTGGTCAGCTCGTTGTGATCAGCTCCCCGCTTCAGGCGGATATCGACCGCTACGACGTCGGAGCGGCCCTCGGCCCACACGGCGAAGAAGTCCGGTTCTATGACCAGTTCCTTCTCCATCGCCATGGACTGCTCAACGGCCGCACGGAGCTGAGCGTTGTCCGCGGCAGCCGCGGCGGAACCGGTTCGGATCGCGGTGTGGAAGGCCCGCAAGGATGCCCGATTGCGGACGTCGCCGATGAAGATCCGGCCACCGGGGGCCAACACGTTGAGCGCGCCGTCGAGGACCTCGGCGAGGTAGTCGGCATCAGGGAAGTACTGCACGATGGAGTTCAGCACCACGGTGTCGAACCGGCCGGTGGGCAGCCCCTCGAAGTCGACAGCGGGCTGACAGCGCAACGTGACCCTGTCGCCGTAGCCGGCCGCGTTGACCTGGTCGGTGAGTCGGTGGATCGCCGACGCGGAGAAGTCCGTGGCCCAGTATTCCTCCACGTGCGGCACCAGCGGTCCGAGCAGGAGGCCCGAACCGACGCCGATCTCCAGCACCCGGCGTGGCGCGGCCTCGGTGATCCTGGCGACGGCGGCGTCCCGCCAGGCACGCATCTCGCGCAGGGGGATCGGTGCACCGTCGTAGGAATTGTTCCAGCTGACGAAGTCCTCGCCGAGTCCGGCTTTCCCCGCTTCTTCTCCGGAGTAGACGGAGTCGTACATCTTGCGCCATTCACCCATCTGCTCGGCTGCGGCGCCCGCGACGGTGTCGGGATCGGCAGCGATGCCGACGGGTACGACGTAGCCGACGAGGCGCTTGTCGCCGGGGCGGTCCTCCCTGACCGTCACCACCGCCTGGCCCACACCGGGGTGTTCGGCCAGGACTGCTTCGACCTCCCCGGTCTCGATCCG
>KL569327.1:0-2024 GCA_000715635.1 Streptomyces violaceus
CCGTCAGCCGGTGGTCGACCCCGAACTGTCCGTGCCGTCCGTCTCTTCACTGCCTCCCGCGACCTCGAAGCCGGCCGGCAAGGCCACCGAGAGCACGGGGAAGTCGCAGAAGCCCGGAAAGCCGGAGAGCAGCGACCGCCGGACCGAACCGCAGGGCACCTCCTCTCCCACGGACCGCGCGGAAGGCCGCGAGAGCGAGGACCCCGCCTGCCGGGTCGAGTACGACCTGGTCAACCAGTGGCCCGACGGCTTCCAGGCCACCGTCACCGTCACCACCAACGAGTCCCTCGACTCCTGGCGCGTGTCCTGGTCCTTCCGGGACGGCCAGCAGGTCGGCCAGATGTGGGACGCCTCCGTCTCCCAGAACGGCTCCCGCGTCACCGCGACCGCCGCCGACTACAACAAGTCGGTCCAGGCGGGCGACGACCTGGCCTTCGGCTTCCTCTCCACCTGGCACGGCAAGAACTCCCCGCCGTACGACTTCGAGCTGAACGGCCGGGACTGCGCGAAGGCCTGACGGCAGCGGATACGCGAGGGCCGGTAATTCGGTGGCGCAGTGGTTCGTCTGCCCCTAAGGTGCGTGTTGTTCGAGCGGTGACCAAGGGTCCCCGCAGGTGACTTTGCTGGGTTGGGAGGTGTGACCGATGGCTGTCATTGCGATGGGCGCTGCCCGCATCCAGGAATCCATCAAGTCCACCTCCGTGGCCACCGGCTGACACTCCTCACTTCTCCGTCGCGTACGCACGCGACCGCCGGGGCCACCCTCCCGAAGGGTCATCCCCTTGAGTTCCATGAACTCCACTTCCGCCTTCTCCGCGCTCGCTCCCTACGGCTGGGACGAGGCCTGGGCCGAGGCGTTCACGCCCTACGACGCCGAAGGGCTGCTGCCCGGCCGCGTCGTACGGGTCGACCGTGGGCAGTGCGACGTCGTCACCGCCGACGGGATCCTGCGGGCCGACACCGCGTTCGTCACGCCGCACGACCCGATGCGGGTCGTCTGCACCGGCGACTGGGTCGCCGTCGAACCCGGCGGGAACCCGCGCTACGTCCGCGCGTACCTGCCGCGCCGCACCGCGTTCGTCCGTTCCACCTCCTCCAAGCGGTCCGAGGGGCAGATCCTCGCGGCCAACGTCGACCACGCCATCGTCGCCGTGTCCCTCGCCGTCGAGCTCGACCTCGGCCGTATCGAACGGTTCCTCGCACTCGCCTGGGAGTCCGGCGCTCAGCCCGTCGTCGTCCTCTCCAAGGCCGACCTCGTGCCGGACGCCGTCACCCTCTCCCATCTCGTCCAGGACACGGAGACCAGCGCGCCCGGCGTGCCGGTGGTGCCCGTCAGTTCGGTCGACGGGGACGGGCTCGACGTGCTCGCGGCGATCGTCGGCGGTGGTACGTCCGTGCTGCTCGGGCAGTCCGGCGCGGGCAAGTCGACCCTCGCCAACGCGCTGCTCGGCGAGGACGTCATGACCGTCCAGGCCACCCGGGACGCCGACGGCAAGGGCCGGCACACCACGACCACCCGCAACCTGCTAGCACTGCCCGGCGGCGGCGTCCTGATCGACACCCCCGGACTGCGGGGCGTCGGACTCTGGGACGCCGAGACCGGCGTCGGGCAGGTCTTCTCCGAGATCGAGGAACTGGCCGAGCGGTGCCGCTTCCACGACTGCGCCCACGAAGCCGAGCCGGGCTGCGCGGTGCTGTCCGCCATCGAGACCGGTGAGCTGCCGGAGCGGCGACTGGACAGCTACCGCAAGCTCCTGCGGGAGAACCAGCGCATCGTCGCCAAGACGGACGCCCGGCTCCGGGCGGAGATCCGCAAGGACTGGAAGCGGAAGGGGGCGATGGGACGGGCCGCGATGGAGGCGAAACGCGGATCGCACTGGCGTTCGTAGGCGCGTCGCCACCGGCCTCGCCGAGGCGCCTGCCGACGCCGACGCAGTGCCGGCCTCCTTGCTCCACATGCATCACAACCGGCTGACGGCCGACCCCACGCCATGGTCCGAGGCTGTCTCTTATACACATCTCTG
>KL569327.1:2212-3233 GCA_000715635.1 Streptomyces violaceus
CCCGCGGTGCCGTGGAGCCCCACCTCGCACGCCGCGCGGCGCAGCCGGCTCCATGACGAGGCCGGCACCCGAAGCGCCATGTCCGTTTTCCGCCAGCGGCAGGCCGGCCCACGGCGGAGACTGAACCTGTGAGAGACCAGCTGACGGACGAGGACACCAGGTACGAGGCGGTACGCAGCCGCGACGCCCGGTTCGACGGCGTGTTCTTCTTCGCTGTCGAGACGACCGGCATCTACTGCCGGCCGAGCTGCCCCGCGGTCACCCCGAAGCGGGCCAACGTACGGTTCTTCGCCACGGCCGCCGCCGCGCAGGGCTCGGGCTTCCGGGCCTGCCGGCGGTGCCGGCCGGACGCCGTGCCCGGCTCCGCCGAGTGGAACGTCCGCGCGGACGTGGTGGGCCGGGCCATGCGGCTGATCACCGACGGCGTGGTCGACCGGGAGGGCGTCGCCGGTCTCGCCGCACGGCTCGGCTACAGCGCACGGCAGGTGCAGCGGCAGCTCACCGCCGAACTCGGCGCCGGGCCGGTCGCCCTCGCCCGGGCCCAGCGGGCCCACACCGCGCGCGTGCTGCTCCAGACCACCGGGCTGCCGGTCACCGAGATCGGGTTCGCGTCGGGCTTCGCCAGCGTGCGGCAGTTCAACGACACCATCCGGGCCGTCTACGCCTCCACACCGAGCCAGCTGCGCGCCGCCGCCGTCCCGAAGGGCGGCCGCAACCGCCGTACGGCCACCCCGAACGCCGGCATCCCGCTGCGGCTCGCCCACCGCGGCCCCTACCAGGCAGGACCCGTCTTCGACCTGCTGGAACGCGAGGCCGTGTCCGGCGTCGAGGACGTGAGCGGCCCGCCCGGCACGCGCACCTACCGGCGCACGCTCCGGCTCCCGTACGGCACCGGTATCGTCGCCGTCGACGAGCGCCCCGGCACCGCCCGTACCGGGCTCGGCGCCCACCCCGGCGGCTGGCTCGACGCTCGGCTGCACCTCACCGACCCCCGCGACCTGACCACCGCCGTACAGCGGCT
>KL569327.1:3429-4099 GCA_000715635.1 Streptomyces violaceus
CCCCTACGCCGTCGACGAGCGCCTCGCCGCCGACCCACGGCTCGCGCCCCTGGTCGCCGCCCGGCCCGGGCTGCGCTCGCCGGGCACCGCCGACCCGGAGGAACTCGCGGTGCGCGCACTGACCGGCCGGACGGAGGCGGAACGGCTGGTACGGCGGTACGGCAAGGCGCTGGACGCCCCCTGCGGCAGCCTCACCCATCTCTTCCCCGAGCCGGCCGTCCTCGCCGGGGCCGAGCCCGGCGGCACCCTCGGCGCGCTCACCGCCGCCCTCGCCGACCACGCCGTACGCCTCGACCCGGGCGCCGACCGGGACGACGCGCAGGACGCCCTGCGCGCCCTGCCCGGCCTGGACGCCCGCACCATCGCCGAGATCCGCACCCGCGCCCTCGGCGACCCGGACGTGGCCCCGCCCGGCCTCGACGTCCCCGACAGCTGGCGCCCCTGGCGCTCGTACGCCTTGAACCACCTGCGTGCAGCAGGGGAGTGGGAGTTGTGATGACCACGACGTACTGGACGACCGCGCACGGCCCGCTCGGGCCGCTGCTCCTCACCGCCGCCCCGACCGGCGAGCTGACCTCGCTGTCCGTGCCCGGGCAGAAGGGCGGACGCGTGGTGCTGGACGACTGGCGGCAGGACCCTGGACCCTTCCGTGAGGCCGAGGAGCAGCTCG
>KL569327.1:4305-5456 GCA_000715635.1 Streptomyces violaceus
GAACTGAAGGAGTTCCGGCTGCCGTGGCGCACCGAAGGCACGGCCTTCCGGGAGAAGGTCTGGGCCGCGCTGGACGCCATCCCCTATGGCTCGACCGTGACCTATGGCGAGATCGCCGCGCGGATCGGAGCGCCCAGGGCGGCCGTACGGGCCGTCGGCGGGGCGATCGGCGCCAATCCGCTGCTGGTCGTCCGGCCGTGCCATCGGGTGATCGGCGCCGACGGCACACTGACCGGATACGCGGGCGGCCTGGATCGCAAGGTACGGCTGCTCACGCACGAGGGTGTGCTCTAGGCCGCGCCGGGGCGCTGTCAGCCCCAGAAGACCGCGCCGATCCAGGCCGCCGCGATCAGCTGGCAGGTGAACAGTTCGGCCAGGATGCTGGAGCCGCCCGAGCGCATCACCGTGCGCAGGGCGGCGACCGCGTCGCCGTGGCGGCCGAGGCGGCGGCGTTCGTAGAGGTAGATACCGGCCATGAATCCGGGGATCGCGCCGAGTACGGGGAGCAGGACGAAGCCGAGGGTGGATCCGGCCCCGGCCCAGGCCAGCATGCGGCGGTTGGCGCCGCTCGCCCGGAGCTTGCGGGGAGGCAGGGCCCAGCGCACGCCCTGGGAGACGAACATCAGGACCGTCGCACCCACCAGGACCCACCACGCGACGGGCTGGGGATCCTTCAGCGCCCACCACATGACCGCGGCCCACACCAGCAACGACCCGGGCATCGCGGGCAGCAGCACTCCGCACAGACCGAGCAGGATGACCAGCCCGACCAGCAGGAGGTCCCACACTCCCATCTGACAAGCCTGCCGGAATCCATGAGAAGACGCAGGTCAGGAGCGTGGCCTCGGTCAGGACCCGCAGGTCAGCCGCCCGGGGCCCGTCGTCTACCCCTATCGCATGGACGTTCTAGGGATCACTCGAGCCGCCGTTTCACGGTGCCGTGACGGGCCGGTTTTTCCGGAAGCCCCGTTTTCATCCCGGCTGTGCGGTGGACAATCAGGGGCATGAGTCAGCAGGGGGGAAGGCCCACCGGTCATGACGACGACTGGTGGAGGCACTTGTACGACGACTCCACCGACGACACGGGCCCCACACCCGCCCCGGATTCCCTGGACGACCGCTTCGCCTCGGCGGCGGGGGCGGTAGGGGAA
>KL569328.1:0-1999 GCA_000715635.1 Streptomyces violaceus
CGTCGTGGCCACCGACCCGAGGCATCCGGGCCGCCCGGTCCTCTCCGACGCGGGCGGCGAGCCACACCTCGTCGACGACGGGCACGTCATCAGCGACCGGACCTACCCGCCGAGCTGGAGCGACGCACCGCCCCATTCACCCCCGCCGCGGGACCCGGCCCGGCTGCGCGCCTACCTGATGGAGGCGCGGTTCACCGATACGCCGCTGACCACGCCCGAGCTGCTGGACGCCATGGCGACCCTGCTCGACCACTGGACCCTCGGCGCCAGGGAGAGCGCGACGCTCGCCCGGCTCCTCGCCGAAGCCGAGGGGCTGCGGCCGGTCGGCCAGGTGACCGACCGGCTGGGGCGGCGCGGCCAGGCCTACGTGAACGACACGCGGGGCCTCCGCCGGATGCTGATCATGGACCCGGTCACCGGCGCCGTGCTCGGTCTGGAGAGCACCCTCACACGCCCCGACCCCCAGTACGGGGTGGAGGAGGGAGCCGTCATGTCGTACAGCGCCTGGATGCGCTGATCACATCGCGGGCAGACCGAGCTGCCGGGCCGCGGCATCCCCGGTCTGCTCCAGCAGCGCGGCCCGCTCGTCGATTACTCGTCCCAGGCCTGGATCAGGGTCTGTTCGGTGATCTTGCCGCCCCGCAGCGAGATCATGGACTCGGACAGGACGCGCACGCCGTCCGCGTACTGGCAGCTCTCGCTGTAGGCGGCCTCGTCGCCCTGGACGACGCACCGCTCCATCTTGTGCGTCATGTCGCGGCTGTAGACGTCCTCCAGCATCCGGCCGATCTCGTCCCGGCCGTGCAGGACCTTCGGGTGGCTGGGCTGGGTCGTGCGGTCCACGATGCGTAGCTCCGCGTCGTCGGCGTAGAGGGAGAGCAGAATGTCCGGGGTCTGTCCTTCCACGCCCCGGCGCAGGGTGTCTCGGTCGAAGGCGGGGTCTGCCGCGGTTCCCATGATGACCTCCTTCGAGGGGCCGCGACCCGACAGGGAGCGGGCCGCGAGAAGCCTCTCTCCTGAGAGTCCTCCCGCCCGCCGGGCTCGGCAAGCGCAGCCGGGCCACCGGCCCCGACACGACGGCTCAGTCGGCCGCGGCCAGGAACTGGGTCGCCGCCAGCTCCGCGTAGAGCGGGTCGGAGGTCACGAGTTCGCGGTGGGTGCCGACGGCCCGGACCCGGCCCGCGTCCATCACCACGATCCGGTCGGCCATCGTCACCGTGGACAGCCGGTGCGCCACGACGAGGACCGTGGTCGTACGGGCCACGTCCGACACGGTGTCACGCAGTGCCGCCTCGTTCACCGCGTCCAGCTGCGAGGTCGCCTCGTCGAGCAGCAGCAGCCGGGGGCGGCGCAGCAGGGCGCGGGCGATGGCGACGCGCTGCCGCTCACCGCCCGACAGCTTGGTGCCACGGTGCCCGACCAGCGTGTCGAGCCCTGCGGGCAGCCGGGCGATCAGGCCGTCGAGACGGGTCGTCTTCAGCACCCGCGCGAGGGCGTCGTCGTCCGCCTCCGGATTGCCCAGCAGCAGGTTGTCCCGCAGGGAGCCCGACAGGACCGGGGCGTCCTGCTCCACGTAGCCGATCGAGGCGCGCAGTTGGGGCAGCTCCCAGTCGGCCAGGTCCCGGCCGTCGAGCGTGATCACGCCGGAGTCGGGGTCGTAGAACCGCTCGATCAGCGAGAAGACGGTGGTCTTGCCGGCGCCGGACGGGCCCACGAACGCCGTCATGCCCTGGGCCGGCACGGCGAACGTCACGCCGTGGTGGACGTACGGCAGGTCGTCGGCGTAGCGGAAGCGGACGTCGTCGAAGGCGAGGGCGGCGGGCTGGGCGCCGGGGGAAGGCAGCGGTGTGAAACGGGCGGACGGCTCGGCGGGCAGGCACAGCGCCTCCTGCATGCGGGTGAGGGCCGCGGCGCCCGTCTGGTACTGCGTGATGGCGCCGACGACCTGCTGTATCGGCGACATCAGGTAGAAGACGTACAGCAGGAACGCGACCAGCGT
>KL569328.1:2208-2344 GCA_000715635.1 Streptomyces violaceus
TGTATCGGCGACATCAGGTAGAAGACGTACAGCAGGAACGCGACCAGCGTGCCCACGTCGACGGCGCCGGTCGCGACGCGCGCACCGCCCACCGCGAGCACCGTGATGAAGGCGATCTGCATGGAGAGCCCCGCCG
>KL569329.1:0-1999 GCA_000715635.1 Streptomyces violaceus
TCAGAGATGTGTATAAGAGACAGGATCTGCACGCCCTGGTCGGCAAGCGCCTGAAGCTCGGTGGCCGCACGGTCGTCATGGGCGGGCGGCTCATCCGTCACGAGGCGAGTGATGAGATCCGTCGGCACGGTCTGGAACATCGTGTCGGTGCCGAGCTTGGTGTGGTCGGCGAGGACCACGACCTCCGCGGCCGCTTGCACCAGCGCCCGGTCGACGGACGCCGACAGCATGTTGGACGTGGACAGCCCCCGCTCGGCGGTCAGACCGCTCCCGGACAGGAAGGCCCGCGACACCCGCAGCCCGTGCAGGGACTGCTCGGCACCACTGCCGACCAGGGCGTAGTTCGAACCGCGGAGCGTACCGCCGGTCATCACGACCTCGACCCGGTTGGCGTGGGCCAACGCCTGCGCCACCAGCAGTGAGTTGGTGACGACGGTCAGTCCGGGCACCCGGGCGAGCCGGCGCGCCAGCTCCTGGGTCGTCGTACCCGCCCCGACCACGATCGCCTCGCCCTCCTCCACGAGGTTCGCGGCGAGGTCGGCGATGGCGGTCTTCTCGGCGGTCGCGAGATGGGATTTCTGCGGAAAGCCGGACTCCCGCGTGAAACCGCCCGGCAGTACCGCACCGCCGTGCCGGCGGTCGAGGAGTCCTTCTGCCTCCAGCGCGCGCACGTCCCGCCGTACGGTCACTTCGGAGGTCTGGACGACGCGGGCGAGCTCACGGAGCGACACGGCCCCGTTCGCTCGCACCATTTCGAGGATCAATTGGCGACGTTCTGCAGCGAACACGAAACTGACAGTAACGCCAGCGACCGTCTGCTTTCAGCAGTTTGCGCTGAATAGCAGAAGATGTTCGTACGGAGCAGCGGGAAGTGGTATAGAGCCTAGTCCCGCCGCCTATGCCACACACATGGTCGAATACTCCCCGTGACCAGCGAGGAGCCGGTTTCGGCCTCAGCCCTCGCCGGTCTCCTTGCGCGTGTGCAACTGCCGTGCCACCTCGGCGATCGAGCCCGACAGCGAGGGGTAGACGGTGAAGGCGTTCGCGATCTGCTCGACGGTCAGATTGTTGTCGACCGCGAGCGAGATCGGGTGGATCAGTTCCGAGGCCCGCGGCGCCACGACGACGCCACCGACCACGATCCCGGTGCCCGGACGGCAGAAGATCTTGACGAAGCCGTCGCGGATGCCCTGCATCTTGGCGCGCGGGTTGCGCAGCAGCGGCAGCTTCACGACCCGGGCGTCGATCTTCCCGCCGTCGACGTCGGCCTGGGTGTAGCCGACGGTGGCGATCTCCGGGTCGGTGAAGACGTTCGACGACACGGTCTTCAGGTTCAGCGGGGCCACGGCGTCGCCGAGGAAGTGGTACATCGCGATCCGCCCCTGCATGGCGGCCACGGAGGCGAGGGCGAACACACCCGTCACGTCACCGGCCGCGTACACGCCCGGAGCGGTCGTACGCGACACCTTGTCGGTCCAGATGTGACCGGACTCGCGCAGCCTGACCCCGGCGTCCTCCAGCCCCATGCCCGCGCTGTTGGGCACGGCACCGACGGCCATGAGGCAGTGCGAGCCGGTGATGACCCGCCCGTCGGAGAGGGTCACCTCGACCCGGTCCCCGACCCGCTTGGCGGACTGCGCCCGGGTACGCCCCATGACGTTCATGCCGCGCCGCCGGAAGACGTCCTCCAGCACGGCGGCCGCGTCCGGGTCCTCGCCGGGCAGCACACGGTCCCGCGACGACACGAGCGTCACCCTCGACCCCAGCGCCTGGTAGGCACCGGCGAACTCGGCGCCGGTCACACCCGACCCGACCACGATCAGCTCCTCGGGGAGCTCGTCGAGGTCGTACACCTGGGTCCAGTTCAGGATCCGCTCACCGTCCGGCAGGGCGTCGGGCAGCTCACGCGGATGCCCACCGGTGGCGATGAGCACGGCATCCGCCGTCAGGGTCTCCTCGCTCCCGTCGGCGGCGCGCACCACGACCTTGCGCGACCCGT
>KL569329.1:2142-3646 GCA_000715635.1 Streptomyces violaceus
GGTCTCCTCGCTCCCGTCGGCGGCGCGCACCACGACCTTGCGCGACCCGTCGAGCGCCTGCATGCCCTCCAGCCGCCCGCGCCCGCGCATGACACGCGCCCCGGCACGCGTCACGGAGGCGGCGATGTCGTGCGACTGGGCGAGCGCGAGCCGCTTCACACGCCGGTTGACCTTCCCCAGGTCGACCCCCACGACCCGGGCCGACTGCTCCATGGGCGGGGTGTCGTCGGCGACGATGATCCCCAGCTCCTCGTACGACGAGTCGAAGGTGGTCATCACCTCGGCCGTCGCGATCAGAGTCTTCGACGGTACGCAGTCGGTGAGCACCGACGCCCCGCCCAGACCGTCGCAATCGACGACGGTCACCTCCGCGCCGAGTTGAGCGGCCACCAGCGCCGCTTCGTATCCGCCGGGTCCGCCACCGATGATCACGATCCGAGTCACGTACTCCATTGTCCCGCACCCCTCAACGCGATACCGCCCGGGGGCCCGCCGCGATGCGGCTCCGTTACGCGAGTGACGCGAGTCCGCCTGCCGTACCCTTCCCCCATGTCGCTCTACGCCGCGTACGCCGGCAACCTCGACGCGCGGCTGATGTCCCGCCGCGCCCCGCACTCGCCGCTGCGCGCCACCGGCTGGCTGAACGGGTGGCGGCTGACCTTCGGCGGCGAGCACATGGGGTGGGAGGGCGCTCTGCCGACGATCGTCGAGGACCCCACCTCCCAGGTCTTCGTCTCCCTGTACGACATCGCCCCCATGGACGAGGACTCGATGGACCGCTGGGAGGGCGTGGGCCTGGAGATCTACCGGCGCACACGCGTACGGGTGCACACTCTGGAGGGCGACGAGCCGGCCTGGTCCTACGCCCTCAACGCCTACGAGGGCGGCCTCCCCTCCGCCCGCTACCTGGGCGAGATCGCCGACGCGGCCGAATCGGCGGGCGCCCCGCACGACTACGTGATGGAACTCCGCAAGCGCCCCTGCTGAGCCCTTTTTCGTTGGAAACGACAAGACAACGATCGTCACCCCGTGAGCTCCGCCATCTACGCGCGTAGGCAATCACCGGCTACCCTCGTCGGCGTGAACGCATCTCTTCTTCCGGACGACATCCAGGGCGCCGCCCCGATCGACCCAAGGGCCTCCGCCGACGCCGCCGCGGCCCGCCTGCGCGAACTCACCGGCGCCGAGACCCACGACGTCGCCCTCGTGATGGGCTCCGGCTGGGCCCCGGCCGTGGACGCCCTGGGCGTCCCCGACGCCGAGTTCCAGGTCACCGAGCTGCCCGGCTTCCCGCCCCCGGCGGTCGAGGGCCACGGAGGCAAGATCCGCTCGTACAAGATCGGCGACAAGCGCGCCCTGGTCTTCCTCGGCCGCACGCACTATTACGAGGGCCGCGGCGTGGCCGCCGTCTCCCACGGCGTGCGCACCGCCGTCTCGGCCGGCTGTAAGACGATCGTCCTCACCAACGGCTGCGGCGGCCTGCGCGAGGGCATGCGCCCCGGCC
>KL569329.1:3836-4322 GCA_000715635.1 Streptomyces violaceus
GCAGCACGGCCATCCAGCAATTGAAGGATGCGCCCGGCCAGCCGGTCCTGATCAGCGACCACATCAACCTCACGGCCACCTCCCCCATCATCGGCGCCAACTTCGTCGACCTCACCGACCTCTACTCCCCGCGCCTGCGCGCCCTGTGCAAGGAGGTCGACCCCACCCTGGAGGAGGGCGTCTACGCCCAGTTCCCCGGCCCGCACTACGAGACCCCGGCCGAGATCCGCATGGCCCGCGTCATCGGCGCGGACCTGGTGGGCATGTCGACGGTCCTCGAGGCGATCGCCGCGCGCGAAGCGGGTGCGGAGGTTCTCGGCATCTCCCTGGTGACCAACCTCGCGGCGGGTATGACCGGAGAGCCGCTGAACCACGAAGAAGTACTGCAGGCGGGCCGGGACTCGGCGACGAGGATGGGTTCCCTGCTGGCTCAGGTACTGGGTCGGCTCTAAGCCCCACGTTCGCGAGGCACCCGGCGTTGGTGCT
>KL569330.1:0-1004 GCA_000715635.1 Streptomyces violaceus
CAGCCCGCTCAGAGATGTGTATAAGAGACAGGTCCAGGACGGGGTGGTGTACGCGTGCAGCAAGGACCGCTGTGTGTACGCGCTGGACGCGGAGAAGGGCACGGGCACGGCGCGCACCGCGTGACGCGTCCGGGACGGCCGTCGTACCGGCGCACGGAAGGGTTCCAGACGGCGGCCGTCGCTTCGGGGAGCGGTCCGATCACCGCTCTCACCCAAGACGCTACGCCGGGTACGCACCGGTCGCCACGTGGTGACATGACCGTGACAGGCGATCACTAGGCTCCCGGTCATGCGGATACGGGGGCGCAGGCTCAAATTCACAGCGGTGCTGGTCCTGGTGGTGCTGGCACTGACCGGCTTCTCGACCGGCCGGGGCCGCGGCGGCGGTCACGGTCACGGCGGCGGCAGTGGCGGGGGCGGGTGCAGCAGTTCCAGCCAGGACCACGACAGTTCGAGGTCGTCGACGTCGGGCGGCGGGTACGGCGGCGGGTCCTACGACTCGGACGACGACTCCTACGGGAGCAGCGGTAGCGGCGGCAGCGGTGGCGGCAGCTCCTACACCCGCAGGCCGAACTACGGCTCCACGCCGACGTCCTCCAACGGATCCGGCAGCCGCAAGGCGCTGCAGGACGGCACGGCGAAGCTGGTGAGCTGCGCGACCCCGGCCCGGCCGTACGCGACCGTCGAGGTCAGCAACCCCAACGGCCGCGAGGCCGACTTCTCCGTCTCGGTCACCTTCGAGGACGCCCAGGGCATCACCGTCATCGACCGGTACGGGGACGTCACCGTGCCCGCGAAGGGCAAGGCCACCGTCGACGTCCAGGTGGGCGGCGGCACGGGCCTGGTGGACTCGGTCGACCACTGCGAAGTCGACCGCCAGGCCCTCGTCGACGACTGAGACGACTGAGACGACTGACGGGACCGGGCTTCAGTCCCGCAGTTCCGTCAGGAAGTCGATCAGTACCTTGTTCACCTGTCTCTTATACACATCTCTGATGGCGCGA
>KL569330.1:1210-3022 GCA_000715635.1 Streptomyces violaceus
CAGAGATGTGTATAAGAGACAGCCGCAGGTTCGGCATCAACCCGGGCAGTGCCTCGATCAGTTCGGGCGTGCCCGGGAAGGCCGGGACCAGGTCGCGGTCGCCGTACACGTACAGCGCGGGCGAGGACACGACCGCGCCCTGCCAGGGGGCCGTCAGCTCCCAGTTGCGGTCCAGGTTGCGGTACCAGTTGAGCGCGCCGGTGAAGCCCGGCTCAAAGCTCTCGGTGAGGGTGTCGAGGTCCGCCTCGGTGAGCCAGTCGGGCAGCACCTCGGGGTTCGGGGCGTCCGCGAGCCAGCCGCGCTCCAGGTCCTCGACCAGGGCCTGCTCGGGACGGCCGGCGTCCGGCGCGTCACCGGAGGCGGAGTACAGCAGCTTGCGCAGGGCGGTGCGGGTGTCGGCGGCGAACTCGGCGTCCGCGGCCCCGGGCTGCTCGAAGTAGTTCCAGTAGAAGTGCCCGCCGAACCGCTCCCGCATGGTCCTGAGCGGCGGCTGCGCACCACGGAAGGGCGGCGGCACGCTCAGCCCGGCCACCCCGCGCACCACGTCGGGCCGCAGCAGCGCGGTGTGCCAGGCCACCGGCGCCCCCCAGTCGTGCCCGACGACGAACGCCCGCTCCTCGCCCAGCGCGTGGATCAGCCCGACCACATCGCCCACCAGGTGGAAGATGCTGTACGCGGACACGTCCTCGGGGCGGTCACTGCCGCCGTACCCGCGCTGGTCCGGCGCGACCACCCGGAAACCGGCCTCGGCCAGCGGACCGAACTGGTGCCGCCAGGAGTGCCAGGACTCCGGGAAACCGTGCAGCAGCACCACGAGCGGGCCCTCACCCTGCTCCGCGATGTGCAGTTGTATGCCGTTCACGTCGATCATCCGATGCTCAACCACGGGTCGAGCATACGCGTGTAGGGGTAAATGATTTCCTAACGCAACCGGTACTCGCGACGCCGCCCCGCGAACAGCCGGGCCTGCCGCTCACCCGCCGCGTTCCCGAGCGCGATGAGATGCGGCGCCTGGGCGACGCCTTGGGCCCGCCCCGCCTCGCTCGCGGCCCACAGCGCCCGCACGGTCCCCTGCACGGCCTCCGTCGGATGCCCGGCGATGACGGATGCACACGCGGTCGCCGCCTCCAGGGCCTCGCCCTCCGGTGCGAGTTCGGACACCAGCCCGACCTCGTACGCCCGCCGCGCGGAGATCCGCTCAGCCGTGCCCGTCAACACCATCCGCGCGACCTCCCCGTACGGCATGCGCTGCGCCATGAGGACGGACTCGTAGGCGCTGACCATGCCGTAGGTGGTGTGCGGGTCGAAGAAGGCGGCGGTGGGGTCGGCGACGATGAACTCCGCCTCGCCGAGCAGGTAGAAGGCGCCCCCGCAGGCCATCCCGCGCACGGCGGCGACGACCGGCTTCCACAGGTCGTTCGCCTTCGGCCCGATGCCGAGCAGCGGATCGTCCTGCGCGAACGGCGAGTTCGGCTGCGGCACGACGGCGTCCCGGTCGATGCCGGTGCAGAAGGCCCGCTCCCCGGCACCCGTGAGCACGACGGCCCGTACGGTGTCGTCGAACCGCAACTCCCGCCAGACCTCGGCCAGTCGCCCGGCCATCTCCAGGTCGATCGCGTTGAGCCGGCCGGGCCGGTTCAGGGTGACGACGGCGACCCCGCTGTCCTGGTCGGCGCTGACGAGCACGCTGCTCATGGCCGCTCCAGGACCCACCGCGGCAGGCCGTCGTCGAAGACGACCCGCACCCGGGCGCCGATGCGGATCCCCTCCACCGGCAGCGAGTCGATCGGCTGACCGGGCCCGGCGACGAGG
>KL569330.1:3210-5209 GCA_000715635.1 Streptomyces violaceus
GGCTGACCGGGCCCGGCGACGAGGTTGCCGACGAGCCGGATGCGGGGTGCCTCGTCCAGCTCGACGACGACCACGTTGTACGGCGCCAGCTCCGCGTAGCCGGGCAGCAGGGGCGGATGCGGAACGACGTACGACCAGACACGGCCGCCACCGGAGACGAGGCGCCACTCGGACTCGAAGGACTGGCAGTGCGGGCAGCAGGGCCGGGGCGGGAAGCGGAGTTCGCCGCAGTCGGCGCAGGCCTGGACACGGAGCTCGCCCCGGGCGGCGTACTCCCAGAAGGGGGCGCCGTCGGGGTCGGGTACGGGACGCAGCATGGGGGCTTCTCAACTCCTCAGCAGAAGGGCGGAGGTCGGCACCCCTTCGCCCGCCGTGACCAGACAGACGGAGGCGCCCGGCACCTGTGCGGTACTGGTCCCGCGCAACTGCTTCACCCCTTCGTTGATGAGGTTGAAGCCGTGCACATAGGCCTCGGACAGCCCGCCCCCGCCGGTGTTCACGGGCAGCAGCCCGCCGGTCTCCAGCGCGCCGCCCTCGGTGAACGCCCCGCCCTCGCCGCGCCCGCAGAAGCCGTAGCCCTCCAGGGACAGGAGGACCAGGGGCGTGAAGGCGTCGTAGATCTGGGCGACGTCCACGTCCTCGGGGGCCAGGTCGGAGTGCTTCCACAGATGACGGGCGGCGGTCCAGGCGGGGCCGGTGAGGGGGTCGTCGTTCCAGTAGTTGACCATGCCGTGGTGCTGGGCGGGGAGCGACTGGGCGGCGGAGTGGACGTAGACGGGTTTCCGGCGGCAGTCCAGGGCCCGATCGGCGGAGACGACGACACAGGCCAACGCCCCGTCGGTCTCCAGGCAGTTGTCGAAGAGGCAGAGCGGCTCGCTGACCCAGCGGGACGTCATGTACATCTCGCGGGTGAGGGGGCGGTCGTACATGATCGCGGCGGGGTTCTGGTTGGCGCGGTTGCGGCAGGCCAGGGCGACGTTGAACAGGTGGTCGCGGGTGGCCCCGTACTCGTGCAGATAGCGCCGGGCGAGCATGGCGATCTCGTCGACGGGCCTGAGCAGTCCGTACGGCCGGGTCCACTGGGCCGGGGTCGGGAGCTGGACGGTGGTGCTGGTCCAGGGCCGGGGCCCGCTGCCCCGCTTGCGCGAGCGCCAGGCGACCCCGACGCTCGCCTGCCCGGCCGCGACGGCGGTGGCGAGATGGGCGACGGTGGCGCACGAACCGCCGCCTCCGAAGCCGACCTTGCTGAAGAAGGTGAGGTCCCCGAAGCCGCAGGCCTTGGCCAGCTCGACCTCGTCCGTCCCCTCCATGGTGTAGGAGGCGAGGGCGTCGACCTCGCCGGGCGCGATCCCGGCGTCGTCGAGCGCGGCCAGCACGGCCCGGCAGGCCAGGGTGCGTTCGTCCTCGGGGAGTTGCTTGGCGAAGGGTGTCTGGCCGATGCCGACGACGGCCGTGGCGTCTTTGAGGCTCCCCGATCCTGCTGCCATGTGCGCGCACCTCCGGTCCGAGCCGTCGCTGACAGGTCGTCAGATTACAGCTAATCTGACGGACAGTCAGCTAGGGTGCGGGCTACTACTCGGGCTACCGCTGGAGGCGTGCTGTGCGAGCGGATACGGCATGGGAGAGCGTTCCGGACCTGGTCCGGACGGCGGCCGGGCGGTACGCGGACGTCGAGGCGGTCGTCGAGGGCCGCACCCGGATCACCTACGCGGAACTGGGCGCACGCGTGGAGCGCGCGGCGGCGGCCTGCCTGGCGAACGGGGTCGGGCCGGGCGACCGGGTCGGCATCTGGGCGCCGAACACCCTGGACTGGATCGTCGCGGCACTGGGCGCGGTGTCGGCGGGCGGCGTGCTGGTCCCGCTCAACACCCGGTTCAAGGGCGCGGAGGCGGCGGACGTCCTGCGGCGCAGCGGGGCGCGGCTGCTGTTCGTGACGGGCACGTTCCTCGGCACCTCGTACGTGGCGTCGCTGCGGCGAGCGGCGGGGGAGGGCCCGGGC
>KL569330.1:5333-6461 GCA_000715635.1 Streptomyces violaceus
GCACCTCGTACGTGGCGTCGCTGCGGCGAGCGGCGGGGGAGGGCCCGGGCGCCGGCCCGCTGCCCGGCCTGCCGGGCCTGGAGCGCGTGGTCGTGCTCTCCGAGGACGCTCCCGCCGACTTCCTCACCTGGAAGGACTTCCTGGCGAGCGGGGAGGGGGTGGGGTCGGCGGACGTGCGCGCGAGGGCGGACGCGGTCGCCGGAGCCAGTCCCTCGGACATCATCTTCACCTCGGGCACGACGGGCCGCCCCAAGGGCGCCGTCATCACCCACGCGCAGACGCTGCGGGCGTACGACATCTGGGGCGAGCTGGCGGGCCTGGCCGAAGGCGACCGGTACCTCATCGTCAACCCCTTCTTCCACACCTTCGGCTACAAGGCCGGGGTGATCGCGTGCCTGATGCGGGGCGCGACGATGATCCCCCAGCCGGTGTTCGGCGTGAACACGGTCCTGGCCAACATCGCCGCGGAACGGGTCTCCGTGCTCCCCGGCCCCCCGACCCTCCTCCAGTCCCTCCTGGACCACCCGGCACGCGACGCGCACGACCTGTCGGCCCTGCGCCTGGTGGTGACGGGAGCGGCGGTGGTGCCGCTGCGGCTCGTCGAGCGCCTGCGCGCCGAACTCGGCATCGGCACGGTCCTGACCGCGTACGGCCTCTCCGAAGCGGGCGGAGTCGTCACGATGTGCCGGCGCGGCGACGACCCGACGGTGATCGCGTCGACATCGGGCCGGGCCATCCCCGGCACGGAGGTACGGGTCGTGGACCCGCAGGGGCTGCCCCTGGAACCCGGGGCGCCGGGCGAGGTCCTGGTCCGCGGCTTCAACGTCATGACCGGCTACTACGAGGACGAACCGGCCACCGCCGAGGTGCTCTCTGAGGACGGCTGGCTGCGCACGGGCGACGTCGGCGTCCTGGACCCCGAGGGCAACCTGCGCATCACCGACCGCCTCAAGGACATGTTCATCGTCGGCGGCTTCAACGCCTACCCCGCCGAGATAGAGCAACTCCTGGGCCTCCACCCGGACGTGGCGGACGTGGCGGTGATCGGGGTACCGGACGCCCGGCTCGGGGAGGTCGGCAGGGCGTACGTCGTACGGCGGCCGGGCGCGTTGGTCACGGGCGACGACC
>KL569330.1:6717-6927 GCA_000715635.1 Streptomyces violaceus
CTGATCGCCTGGTCACGCCGGGAGATGGCGAACTACAAGGTCCCGCGGGCGGTGGAGTTCGTGGCGGAACTGCCGCGGAACGCGAGCGGGAAGGTCCTGAAGGGGGCGCTGCGGGCTTAGGGGTCCTTGCACTATGCCCGCCCGGGTCGCGCGGCCTGGCACCGCACCTCGCCGCGTTGCCGGAGAGCCCTAGTAGCTCCGCTACGAGGA
>KL569331.1:0-1115 GCA_000715635.1 Streptomyces violaceus
TCATGATCCGCACCCGCACCTCGGAGGCCGCGGACTTGGTGCCCTTCAGCCGCGCGGCCTGGGCGTCCTTCTCCTTCTTCTCCTGCTGCTTGACCTCGGTGAACGAGACGTCGTTCTCGATCATGTCGAACACCTGCGGGGCCTTGGAGTCGTCGAGGACGACCGTCGCCTTCACCGTCTCCGCCGGGTTGTCCACCACCGGCACCGTCGCGAAGCTGATGTTCTTCGTCGGCACCTTCTTCAGCTCGAGAGCGACGTCCTTGAGCGTGCCGACGTTGCCGATGGCCTTGTCCACGGTCAGCGCCTTGGTGGCTGCCTCGGCCAGCTTCAGCAGCTTCGAGGGGCTGGTGAGGGTGTCGCTGGAGGACATCTTGCGCATGAGCGAGCCCAGGAACTGCTGCTGCACCTTGATCCGGTCCAGGTCACCGCTGTTGCCGAAGCTCTTGCGCGTACGGACGAACGCGAGGGCCCGCTCGCCCTCGACCGTCGACTCGCCCGCGGGCAGGACGAGTTTGGACTCCTTGTCGTTGACCGGCTTCTCCACACACACGTCGACCCCTTCCACCGCCGTGGTCAGCGTCTTCACCGCGTTGAAGTCGGCCATCATGAAGTGGTCGACGGAGATGCCGGTGTTCTCCTTCACCGTGCGCATCGTGCAGCCCGGGTCCCGGCCGCTCTCCCCGAGGCTCCGGTTGAAGCGGGCGTTCTGAAGCCCAGGGACGATCTTCTCCGAGCCGTCCTCCTGCTTCGTCGGGCAGTCGGGGATGTTCACGATCAGGTCGCGAGGGATGCTGAGCGCGGTCGCGTTGGTGCGGTCCTTCGCGACGTGCAGCAGGATCGTGGTGTCGGCGTGCCCGGAGCTGCCCTTGTCGCCGTAGCCCTCGTTGCCCTCGCCGGTGCGCTTGTCCGTGCCGATGATGAGGACGCTGAAGGCCTCGTCCTTGCTGAAGTTGCTGGCACCCGCGCTGCCGACGTCGGTCGTCGAGACGTTGCCCTCCAGGTGCTGGAGGTAGAAGTAGCCGGCCGCACTGACCCCTACCAGCACGAACGCCATCGTGCCGCCGGTCCACAGCAGCACCTTCTTCGCCTTGTTCGGCTTCGGCTGCACCGGCCGG
>KL569331.1:1263-3256 GCA_000715635.1 Streptomyces violaceus
CGGCCGGCGCCCACCGCGGCGCCCCCGCGGCGGCTCCTCGGGAGCACCGCGCCGCCTGCGCTGCGGCGGAACCTCGGTGCGGGTCGCGTCCCCACGGGGACCGCCTCCACGGGGAGCGGCCGAACGTGCGGTGGCCGAACGTGCGGTGGCTGTACGAGGAGCCGTCCGCGACTGCGCTGCGGATGGGTTCAGTCGCAGTTCGTATTCGCCGGTGTTCGGATTGAGTACCCACTGGTCTGCGGGGTCCATCTGTTCCCCCCGCCCACGGCGTTGCGCGTCCACGGTTGTCCGATTCCTCCGTCGGGGCACGCGGCGCCTTCTCCCCCCGGAAGGCGCGCGGGTACTTGGTCGTCACAGAAGCACTGGATCGCTCACACTATCCGCCCAGTTGAACGTCGGTGTGCACTGAATGACAAATTCAACGTCCCTACATTTGGGCAATCCAGCCCAATTCCATTCCGGGAATCTCTACCAGCGGTAGGGCGCGTACACGTTCATGCACTTACCGGCGTCCGAGCCGTTGAGCGCGTCCGCGTCACCGGGCAGGTCTCCGGCCTTCGGCGCCGGCTGCTTCGGATACGCCGTACCCGTACGCCAGTCGGCGCCCACGACGACCGTGACGCCGGATACGTCGGTGGACCGCCGCACCGAACTCCGCGGAATGCCCAGCGACTTGGCGACGCGCTGGGCGTCGCCCGCCAACTCGGCGCTCGGGTAGCGCACGACGGTCCGCTCCTCGGCCAGCGCGCCCGAGGTGTCCGCGGTGGCCTTCGTGAAGCCCTTCCCCACGAGCGACTGGGTGATGGCGCCCGCGCGTCCGCTCACCGGGCCGAGGGTGCCGGAGCGTGTGGCGTTCTGCACCAGGACGCCGATCTCGCCGTCCGCCGCGGCCGGATCCCGGGACGCCTTCTCGTCCTTCTCCGCCTTCTTCGCGCCCGGCTTCCCGCCCTTGCCGTCGAACGGCACGTCGTCGCGGAGCATCTCCCACACCCGGTCGGCGTCGGTGCCGGCCGGGATCAGGTGGTTGGCGTCCTCCGGGTCCGCGGCCGTGGGCAGCGTCGTCATGGTGATGCGGTCCGTCGGCACCGTCTTCAGCTGCGCCCCCAGGTCGTACAGCTTCTTCACCGTGCCGATCTCCTCGGACACGTGCAGCGACTTGGTGGCCGCCTCGGCCAGGTCCGTCAGCCGGCCGGTGTCGGTGAAGACGTTCTGCGACTTGAGCGTGCGGATCATCGAGTTCATGTACATGTGCTGCGCCCTGGCCCGCAGCGGGTCGCTGCCCCAGGCGTGGCGGGTGCGCAGCCACTGGAGGGCCTGCTCGCCCTGGACCTTCGTCCGGCCGGCCTTCAGCTTCAGTCCGGAGCCGCCGGGCACGCCGGGCAGCGGGCGGTCCCACACGTTCTGCTCCACGCACACCTCGACCCCGCCGATGGCGTCCGCCATCTTCACCACGCCCGCGAAGTCGATCGTCATCCAGTGGTCGATGTAGACCCCGGTGAGGTTCTCCCAGGTCGCCAGCGTGCAGCCCGCTCCGCCCCGGGCCAGCGAGGCGTTGATGATCGTGTTGACAGGCGGGTACGTCCGGCCGGACTTCGGGTCGGTGCACTTGGGTATGTCGACCCGGGTGTCGCGCGGAATGCTCACCACGGAGGCGCTCTCGCGGTCCGCGGCCAGGTGGATGAGCATCTGCACATCGCCCCGCGGCGGAGTGCCGCGGTCCTTCCTGGCGCCGCCCAGCTCCACGTTCTCGTCCGAGTTACGGCTGTCGGAGCCGATCAGCAGGATGTTCAGGGGCGTCTGCCCGGCCGCGTTCGGAGCGGCCCGCCTCGCCTTGGAGTCGCCGCTGCTGCGCTGGCCCTTCTCGATGTTGCCGTTCAGGTGCTCGTAGTAGAGGTACCCGGCGCCTGCGGTCGCGAGGACCACCATGGAGAGCGTCGTCGCCGACCAGCGCAGAACGCGACGCCCGCGGCGGGCCCGACGGCCTCTGCGGCCG
>KL569331.1:3493-3856 GCA_000715635.1 Streptomyces violaceus
GGCCGCCCCCGCCGCCCGGCCCGGTAGATCTGCCCGGGGCCGGCTCACGCGGGACGGCACCCGGTTTTGTCCCCTCCCCATACACACCGCTGCTCCGCGCCATCTGCTTTCCCCCACCCCCGTGTCACCGGACAAGGCCTGCCGTACGCCCTGTGAGACGTACGACAGGCCCCTCAGGTCACTCGGCGCACTCGACCTTGTCCGCCGTGGACTTGTCCACGTCCGCCGGCGCCTTGGCCGGGGTGGTCTGGGAAGCGCCCGCACCCTTGAAGTCCTTGCCGAGGGTCAGGGTCATCGCGGGGACGCCCTGGGCGTTCTCCACGCTCTCGCCCGGCTTCATCGCGGACCCGGGCAGGCCCATGA
>KL569332.1:0-529 GCA_000715635.1 Streptomyces violaceus
GTCCCCTCCACAACCACACTCCTCCCAACACAGCCGGCCACGTCGGCATTCCCGACAGTCCGCCGCCGTGTTCTATACGGCCGGGCCATGATCCGCGTGGGACTTGGGTGAGGCCCCTTTCACGGCTGCGCTACGTCAGCTGGGCTGGTCTCCGGTGTAGCGCCAGATTCCGCCGCTGGAGTTGACGTGCCACACGTTGCCGTCGGCGGCCACGCCGATGTCCGTTGCTCCGCCGGGGATGCCGATCCAGGGGTTGGCGTCGTGGCCGGTGTACCGGTAGATCTGGTTGGAGGAGTTAACGCTTGCGGGCGGCCTCCTCACCGCCCGTGTCCGGCCGCGCGCAGCAGTCGTTGCCTGTGCATGACCAAGATCTTCAGTCGAGCCCTGGGAACCGCGGCCGTCGCCGGCGCCGCCCTCATTGCCGCTGCCGTCCCCGCGTCGGCCAACACCATCGGGGACAACGTCGGAGCCTTCCTGATTGGCAGCCAGAACCAAGGCGCCAACGCCTGTCTCTTATACACATCTCTGA
>KL569332.1:789-1057 GCA_000715635.1 Streptomyces violaceus
ACACCCTCGCCAACAACATCGCTGATCAGTCCAATGTCGCCCTCGTCAACACTGCGAAGGTGGCGGAAGACGCGCTCGTGACCGCCTGAGCCCCCAAGGGGCCCAAGGCGCAGACGCATACGGCGGTCAGCGGTCCGTACGGATGCCCTGGAAGCCCGGACCGAGCCCCCGGCGCCTGGGCGGCCTACGCTCCGGACCGCGCGGTACGGTCAACGGCGCCGCGCTGTCGCGCCCGGTCGCCTGGCCGTACACGGCGATGCCCAAGTGG
>KL569332.1:1292-1648 GCA_000715635.1 Streptomyces violaceus
GTCTGGGTCTCGGTGAGGGTGTCGATCGCGTCGAGGGCGTCTTCGGCGGCTGCCGTGCTCCAGCCGTCCGGGCGCGTGAGGTCCGCAAGGTGGCACGCGCTCTCGACGGCCTGTTCGGCCGCCTTCTCCACTCCGGGCCCGGCCTGCGCCGACAACTCCATGACCACTCAACGACCGTCCCCTCGAAAGAGATCGGCGAGCAGTGTCACACAGGAAGATCACTTCGCCCGTCTGAGGCAGTGCTCAGGCCTTAGCACCCGGACGGCGGCCAACCACTGTGGAAGGCATGGTGCGTGACGTGGACGCTGCCGGAGCCGATGCTGGCCACTACCGTGCCGGATCCCGCTCTGCCGCCC
>KL569332.1:1853-3824 GCA_000715635.1 Streptomyces violaceus
GGGGTGGGCCGGCGAGTTGAAGTGGGACGGGTTCCGGGCTCTCGTTTCCGTCGATGCGGGGCGGGTGGTGCTGCGCTCGAGGCGGGGCACCGAGACGGCTCCCGCGTTCCCGGAAGTTGTGGCCGGCGCCGCGCAGTTGCCGGACGCGACCGCGTTCGACGGCGTTATGTGACCTGTACCGGTGTCTCAGACCCCGGATGTCTCAGGCAGCGCTGGGACACGATGCGTTCGCCACCGACGGTTAGGAAGCCGAAAGAATAATAGGGCCGCGACCGTCTGCGCGGCACAGATAGCCTGCGCCAATGAAGCGGATTCAGCGGGCCGCCGGCGTGATCGTCGGCTCAGCAGTGGGTGACGCACTGGGTGGCCCCTTCGAGTTCGGTCCCCAGGGAGCGTTCTCCGCGCGGTTTCCCGCGCCTGGTGCCGGTGACGAGATGTGCGGAGGCGGTGGCTGGGATCCCGGCGAGTCGACCGACGACACACAGATGGCCATCCTGGTCGCGGAGTCTCTGCTGGAGCGGGCCGGACTGGATCTGCCGGACATCTTCGCCCGCTTCCAGCGGTGGGCAGCATCAGAACCGAAGGACATCGGCCTGCAGACCGAAGACGTCCTGACCAACGGCATGCCCTGGGACCTCGCCGCGGCGATCCATTTCCAGGTCAATCAGCGAGCAGCGGGAAACGGCTCCCTGATGCGGGCATCGACCTCCGCGGTCCACTTCGCTGCCGCCGGCCAGGAAGCCACCATGGACGCGGCCCGCCGGATCGCCGCCCTCACCCACGGTGACCGCGCGGCCTGGGAAGGCACCGCGATCTTCCACGAACTCATCCGCGTCACGTTTGAGGACACCGACCCCATCGCGACGCTCCCGGACATCCTGGCTCATGTCCACCCCGACCACCGCGGCCGTTACGCCACCGTCCTCGCGCCCGACTGGCACCCCGATCAGGCGACCGAGTTAAACGGTGCCGTCTGGCCCTGCCTGGGCTCCGCCGTCTGGGCCCTACGGACCACCGCCACCTTCGAAGACGCGATACGCGCGGCGATCGACCTCGGCGGTGACACGGACACCGTCGCCGCGGTGACCGGAGGCCTCGCGGGGGCGTACTACGGGCTGGATGAAATCCCCGCCCGCTGGACCCAGCCGCTCCATGTCCCCCTCCCAGGATTCGACGGACGGGTGCTGCACCTGGCAGATCTGCTCCACCTTGCACACCGCCTCGGAGGCTGAACCGGGTGCTGCTTCGCACTCTCCACGAACTCCGGCCCTCAGCCGCAATCACCTGACCAGTGGCTCCGCAAGGAGGACGACTCGATCTGCTTCGACAGCGAACCGACGATTATCTAGGGTGTCAACCCGATGATGCAGGTCAGCGCCGAGCAAGCAGTAAAGGCAAGTTAGGCAAGGTGTTCGCGCACAGCTCGACATCGGCACCTGTGGGTCGAGGCTCGAAGACCGGGCAGACGCCTGATGGCCGTTGCGCGATCTGCCCTCGATTAAGAGTCTGTCGAGGCGGTTCGGTGAGGTGCCCGGCTCAGTACGCTTTGCCAGCGTAGGGACATGGGTGGCCGCCTTACGGGGGGATGACATGTTGGATCAGGCGTTGGTTGTTCTGGCTTCGGCGTTCGGGGCGGCGGTGGCTTCGGCGGCCGGCACCGAGGTGTGGTCGGGATTCCGGGACCGGGCGGCCCTGGTCTTTGGCCGCCGGGACGCGCGGGAAACCCAGGCGGTCCTGGAGCGATTGGACCGGTCGGCCCTCGAACTGGACCGCGCCGACCCCGGTGGCGCCGGCCAGGTCCGTACCCGGCTGGAAGCATCCTGGCAGGCCCGGTGCGAGGACGTACTGGAGAGTCTGGGCGAGGCGGACCGCGAGGAAGTCGCCGGGCAACTGCGCGAACTGGTGGCCTGGCAGGCCGCCGGCGGAATCACGGCCGGGGACGACGGCATCGCCATCGGCGGCAACGCCGAC
>KL569332.1:4028-5823 GCA_000715635.1 Streptomyces violaceus
GCGGAATCACGGCCGGGGACGACGGCATCGCCATCGGCGGCAACGCCGACATCAAGGCCGACCGCGGGTCGGCGGCTGCCCTGCGCATGGGTGACGTGACCCTCGGAAACCCTCCGATGCCGGGTCCGGAGCAGCGCTGACCGCACCCGGCGCCAGCCAGGCCCCGCACATCTCTGCGCAGACATCGCTCTACGCGCAGTCCGGCGCCATGGTGGTCGGCCGCGCCGATTCGGTGACGCACCATGCCGCGCCGCGGGCGCCGCTCTCCTGGCCGCGGCTGGTCGGCGTGGTCCCGCGGCAGGCGGACTGTTTCCAGCGCCGCGATGCCGTCGATGCCTTGGAGCGAGCGGTAGCCGGGGGTGGGACGGCGGTGCCGTGCCAGGTGCTGTCCGGGACCGGTGGGGTCGGCAAGACTCAGCTCGCCGCCCACCACGCCCGCACCGCGTGGCAGGCCGGGGCGGTGGATCTGCTGGTGTGGGTCACCGCGACCAACAGGGACGCGGTCCTGAGCGCTTACACCGAGGCCGCTGTCACGGTGACCGACCCCCACGACCCTCAATGCGCCGGTCTCGACGACCCTGAGCGGGCCGCCGTCCGCTTCCTGGCCTGGGCCCAGTCCACCGACCGGCGATGGCTGATCGTGCTCGACGACGTGAGTGAACCCGCGCACCTGAACGGCACGGACGGACGGGGTGACCTGTGGCCGCCCGCGCGCCCGAACGGCCGCACTGTGGTCACCACCCGCCGCCGCGACGCCGCCCTGCCCGGCCACCTCATCGATGTCGGCCTGTTCACCAAGGGCGAGGCCGTCGGCTACCTGAGGGCCAAACTCGCCGTCCGGCGCCGCCACGACGACCCCGGGCAGGTCGAGGAGCTCGCCCGCGACCTGGGCCATCTGCCGCTGGCCCTGGCCCAGGCGGTCACCTATCTCCTTGACCTCCACCTGGACTGCGCCACCTACCGCGTCCGGCTGGCCGACCGCGCCCGTACGCTGCCCGACCTGGTCCCCGAGGACAGCGGCCTGCCCGACGCCCACCGCGCCACGGTGGCCGCCACCTGGTCTCTGTCCATCGAACACGCCGACCGGCTCCGCCCGACGGGCCTGGCCCGCCCCATGCTCCACCTGGTGGCCCTGCTCGACCCCAACGGCATCCCCGCCACCGTCCTGACCGCGCCCCCAGCCCTCGCCTACCTCACCGAACACCGCACTCCCGACGGTGGCACCGATCCCGACGTATCCCCGCGCGCAGTCGGGGTGGACGATGCGGCCGACGCGCTGCGCT
Organism: Streptomyces violaceus; assembly: GCA_000715635.1. Classification (GTDB taxonomy): domain Bacteria; phylum Actinomycetota; class Actinomycetes; order Streptomycetales; family Streptomycetaceae; genus Streptomyces; species Streptomyces violaceus. The sequence continues at coordinate 5,312 of KL569332.1, forward strand.
GCCTACACCGGCTCAGCCTGGTCGACCACACCCCCAACACCCCTCACCAGGAGGTGCGCGTCCACAACCTTGTCCAACGTGCCACCCGCGAAGCCCTACTCCCCGCCGCACGCGACATGGCGGCCCGTACCTGCGCCGACGCCCTGTATGAGGCCTGGCCCGAGGTCGAACGCGACACTGCCCTCGGCCAGGTTCTGCGCGCCAACACCGCCGCCCTGACTGCCCACGCCGCAGACGCCCTGTGGCAGCCCGACGGCCACCCGGTTCTCTTCCACTCCGGAAACAGCCTCGGCCACACCGGACTCGTCACCGCCGCCCGCGCCTATTTCCAGGACCTGGAGACCGCCGCCCGCCAGAACCTGGGCCCCGACCACCCCCAAACCCTGACCGCCCGGCACAACCTCGCCCGGTGGCGGGGGGCGGCGGGGGATGCGGCCGGGGCCGCCACCGCGTTCGCCGAACTGCTGGCCGACCGGCTGCGGGTGCTGGGCCCCGACCACCCCGACACCCTG
>KL569332.1:6037-6259 GCA_000715635.1 Streptomyces violaceus
CCGGCTGCGGGTGCTGGGCCCCGACCACCCCGACACCCTGGCCGCCCGGCACGACCTCGCCTTATGGCGGGGTTCGGCGGAGGCGGCTGATGTGGCCTGGGCCGCTACCGCGTTCGCCGAACTGCTGGCCGACTCCCTGCTGGTGCTGGGCCCCGATCACCCCCAAACCCTGACCACCCGGCACAACCTCTGTCTCTTATACACATCTCTGAGCGGGCTGGC
>KL569332.1:6539-7080 GCA_000715635.1 Streptomyces violaceus
CCGACCGGCTGCGGGTGCTGGGCCCCGACCACTCCGACACCCTGATCACCCGAGAGAGCCTCGCCCACTGGCGGGGGCAGGCTGATGGTGGACACGACTAGTGAAGCTCGAGCTGCAGCACCGACGTCCTGGCCGACATCCTCGCCATCCCGGAGCCCGAGCACGGACGCTTTCTCCGCGCCTTTGAACCACTCACGCCGGTGATCTGCCTGCGGATGAGGAGCTGTCGATGAGACAGGGATGTCAGCGGCCCGACCACACCGCAGGCCCGTGGTGACCTGCACAGACGCCGGACCGCGGTGACGGCCCGCGCAACACCTACCGCAACACCTACCGCAACATTCAGCGCAACTCCTAGCGCAACGTCTACCGCAACACCGAGCTCGTGCGAGTGAACACCCCAGGCCGGCGGAACCTCCGGGATCGCCGGTGCGTAGTGCCAGGCATGAAACCGATCAACGAAGCGCACCTGGTGGAGTCGGGCCTGGCCGTCGTCGAGGTCGCGGCATGTGACGACCGCACCGCGTTCGCCGTCCAGGAG
>KL569332.1:7288-7622 GCA_000715635.1 Streptomyces violaceus
CCGTCCAGGAGCTGCTCGCCGGGCGGTGGGCGACCGCGCCGGCGGACCGTACGACCCGGGAGCCCGGCGAGCCCGGCGTACGGCTGCGCTGCTACCTGGACGTGCGCCAGGAGCTCCGCTCGTAGCGTCCTGGGCTGTGGGCGCAGTCCTCGACGCCCGGGCGTCGGGGACGTATGACGTGCTACGGGGCCAGCTCGTACTTCACGGTCTGGAGCGGGCAGGCATCGGCCAGTTCACGCAGGGCTGCCAGCTCGGCCTCGTCTGTCATCAGGCTCCAGCGGAGCTTGGTTCCCACCCACTCCGCGGCGTAGCGGCAGTGCGCGTCGGCGGCGGG
>KL569332.1:7792-7985 GCA_000715635.1 Streptomyces violaceus
ATCGTCCGGTTCATGGGCCGCATGGCCCGCCGCTAACCGGAGGCCGCTGCTATCCACCTTCGGTGAACCGGGTGCCGCAGCTGGCGCACCCGGGGGGGCGGGCCTCCCGCTCGGCCCGCTGCTGCTCGGCCGCGCGACACAGCTGGCCCTGGTCGTTGGCGTACCGCTCGCGGCGCTGCGCGGTCCAGGCCGA
>KL569332.1:8223-8751 GCA_000715635.1 Streptomyces violaceus
TCCAGGCCGACGCCCCGCTGTCCCACGCCTCGTGTACTGGTGTATGCGCCCAGCCCCTGGACGGGCAACCTCCTCAAGACACCGACCGCCACGGTGTCCGTCAACGGGCGGAACGTCCCTGCGGTGTTACCACCACCTTCCAGGGCACGAGGCCTCATGGCTGGGGCCCGGCGAGCAGCGGGACCTGCGCCTTCGACCACCGGCCCCCAGCTACGCACCGTCACCTCGCACAGCTCCATTCGCCCCCGCAGCAGGAGCGGGCAGTCACGACAGAGTGTGTGCGCGGCCAGCCGGTCGCCAGCACACACCACACCCACTCCCCCGGGCAGCCTGTAGCCGGCTCCTCGAGGCGAGGTGTCCGCACCACGAGGGGGACCTCTTGTCCGCTTCCATCACCGCTCGCCGTATCGCAGCCGCCGCGCTCGCCTCCGGCGCTCTGGTCTCGGTCATCTCGCTGCCGGCATCCGCCGCCGACCACGCCCGCCCCGAGCGGCCGAGGGTGAAGATCTCGGACGTCCAGTACAACTC
>JNXN01004962.1 GCA_000715635.1 Streptomyces violaceus
CGGGCATCCGACAACCGCTCCAGCACCAGCACACCCACACCCTCGGCCGGTCCGAATCCGTCCGCTCGTGCCGAGAACGCCTTGCACCGCCCATCCCGCGCCAGCCCGCGCATCCTGCTGAACTCGGTGAAGACCTTCGGGCTGGCCATCACGGTGGCCCCACCCGCCAGTGCCAGCGAGCACTCGCCGGCGCGCAGTGCCTGAGTGGCGAGGTGGATGGTCACCAGCGACGACGAACACGCCGTGTCCACCGTCACCGCCGGCCCCTCGAAGCCGAACGCATACGAGACGCGCCCCGAGATGACGCTGGACGTGCTGCCCGTCACGAAGTAGCCGTCGGCTTCCTCCGGCTGCCGGGGCAGTCTTGTGACGTAGTCGGACCAACCCGCGCCGTAGAAGACACCGACGTGCTTGCCCCTGAGTGACCTCGTGGGAATTCCGGCCCGTTCGACGGCTTCATGGGTCGTCTCCAGCAGCAGTCGCTGCTGCGGATCCATCGCCAGCGCCTCACGTGGCGGTACGGCGAAGAAGTCCGCATCGAACTCCGCCACGTCCTGGAGGAAGCCGCCTTCTCGTACATAGGTGGTTCCGGGGGTGTCCGGGTCGGGGTCGTACAGGCCGTCGACGTCCCAGCCCCGGTCCTCGGGGATGACGGACACGGCGTCACGGCCCTCGTGGACCAACTGCCACAGGTCTTCGGGTGAGTTGACGCCGCCCGCGTAGCGGCAGGCCATTCCGACGATCGCGATGGGTTCCCGCGCGGCGGCTTCGAGCTGCTGGTTCTGCGTCCTGAGCCGTTCGGTCTCCTTCAGAGATGCCCGCAGCGCTCCGACAAGCTGGCTGGTGGAGGCGTCAGTCACGAGCTCTTCCCTTCGGCTTCAAATCGTCCGGTTTCGTCGTTTTCGCCGCGCTCGTCGTTTTCGCCGCGCTCGTCGTGTTCGCCGTGCGCCATGCGGATGAGGTCCGCGAGATCCATCTCGTCGACAGCGCGGATTCTGTTCTCGGTGTCCGCGGCGTGCTGCTCGACGCCGTTTCCGAACTCGTCGTCACCCTCCGCACCGTCCGCTCCCGGGTCGTCCGGTACGAGTGCCGTTCGCAGGTGCCGGGCGAGGGCAACGGGGGTGGGGTAGTCGAAGATGAGCGTGGTGGGCAGGCGGAGGCCTGCCGCGATGTTGATCCGGTTCCGCAGTTCGACCGCTGTCAGGGAGTCGAAGCCCAGCTCCAGGAATCCCCGTTCGGCCTCCACCCCGTCGGGGAGCGCATGGCCGAGGATCGTCGCGGCGTGGCTGCGGACGAGGTCGAGCAGCGTGCGGTGCTGTTCGGCCCTGGTGAGGGTGGTGAGGCGCCGGAGCAGGGCAGCCGGCCCGGAGACCGGGTCCTTGCCGGCGGTTCCGCCTGCTACTCGGCGGGCCGGGTGGGGGCGGGCGAGTCCACGCAGAAGGGCCGGAAAGGCTCCCGCGTCGGCGTGCGCTCGTAGTCCCGCGGGGTCCAGCCTGATGGGTACGAGGAGCGCGTGGTCGGTTCCGAGGGCGGCGTCGAACAGTCTCATGCCCTGTTCGTTGGTGATCGGGGCCAGTCCGGAGCGGGAGATCCGTGCGGTTCCGTCGTCCTGGACGTCCTTGGTCATGTCGCTGGTTTGTGCCCACAGGCCCCAGGCGAGCGAGAGGGCCGGAAGACCTGCCGCCCTGCGGTCGTGCGCGAACGCGTCCACGAAGGAGTTCGCCGCCGCGTAATTGCCCTGGCCCGGGCTGCCCAGCACACCCGACGCCGAGGAGAACAGCACGAACCCCGCAAGGTCCAGCTCGCGCGTCGCCTCATGCAGATGCACCACCGCGTCGACCTTGGCCCGTAGCACGGCATCCAGATCCTCGCGCGTGAGGGCGGGGATCGTCGCATCCGCCAGGACACCGGCCGTATGC
>KL569333.1:0-1251 GCA_000715635.1 Streptomyces violaceus
TCCCAGGGGTGCCTGGGAGGCCGGTGGTCACCTTCGGCTCGGAGACGGAGGTGAACGTCAGTGGTTGACGGCGAGGTTGCCGAACGCGGGGTTCAGGATGCCCACGACGTTCACGCTGTTGCCGGACACGTTGACCGGGACGTGCACCGGGGCCTGGACCACGTTGCCCGAGGCGACGCCCGGGGAGCCCACGGCCTGGCCGTCGGCGTGCGCGCTGGTGGCGGAGGCCATGCCCGCGCCCGCGGCCAGCAGTCCACCGGTCACCATCGTCACGGCAGCGGCCTTCTTCAGGTTCTTCACTTCTGAGCCCTCCTTGCGATCGCCGCGGCAGGCGCCGCAGCACGCACTGGAGAACGGCGGGGATCCACCGAGGATGCGCCATGCGGGGGACATTCCCACGACAGTATGAATCTCGGTCCGGACTGGAACCTTCCGCGTTGCCGTGGGGTGAGCGTGTCAGCCGGTCACGCCATGGCGAACGGCCCACAGGGCGGCCTGGGTTCGGTCGGACAGGTCGAGCTTCATCAGGATGTTCGAGACGTGGGTCTTGACGGTCTTCTCGGAGAGGACGAGCGCGCGGGCGATCTCCCGGTTGGAGCGACCCTCCGCTATCAGGCCGAGTACCTCGCGCTCCCGGTCGGTGAGCGAGCCGGCCCTTCCCGGCCCCGAGTTGGCCTCCTCCTGGGACAACAGGGCACCGGCGACCTCCGGCTGGAGGAGGATGTGCCCGGCGTGGACGGAGCGGATGGCTCCGGCGAGGGCGTCGGGGTCGACGTCCTTGTAGACGTACCCGGCGGCGCCCGCGCGCAGGGCCGGCACCACCGTGCGCTGCTCGGTGAAGCTGGTGACGACCAGTACGCGCGCGGGGTTGTCGAGTTCGCGGAGTCTGCGCAGGGCGTCGACACCGTCCATGCCCGGCATCTTGACGTCCATGAGGATGACGTCGGGCTTCAGCTCCTCCGCACGGTCCACTCCTTGGGCGCCGTCCGCGGCCTCGCCGACGACCTCGATGTCGTCCTGCACCTCGAGGAACGTGCGCAGGCCCCGGCGGACGACCTGGTGGTCGTCGACGAGCAGCACCTTGATTGCGTCAGCCACCGGGGACCTCCATCTCGATCGTGGTGCCCTTGCCGGGCGCCGATTCCACGGTCAGCGTGCCGCCGGCCCCGCTCGCCCGGTCCCGCATGGAGACCAGGCCCAGATGGCGCCCCGCGCGACGCACCGCCTGCGGGTCGAAGCCGCAGCCGTCGT
>KL569333.1:1472-2967 GCA_000715635.1 Streptomyces violaceus
TCGGTGACCCGCAGGACGGCTCCGCCGCCGCGGCGGTCCAGCGTCACGTCGACGTGGTCGGCGCCGGAGTGGCGCAGGGCGTTGTGCAGGGCCTCCTGGGCGACGCGCAGGACGGCTTCTTCCTGGGAAGCGGGCAGGGCCTTCACGCCATGGCAGGCGAAGGTCACGCGGGCGGTGTGGGCGCGGTCGAGGACCTGGATCTGCGTGCGGAGGGTGGCCACGAGGCCGTCCTCGTCGAGGGCGGCGGGGCGCAACTCGACGACCGCGGCGCGCAGTTCATCGGCGGCCTCGGCGGCCAGAACGGCCACCTGCTGGAGTTCTCCCTTGGCGCGGGAGGGGTCGCGGTCCACGAGGCGGGCGGCGGCCTGGGCGGTCAGGCGGAGGGAGAACAGCTTCTGGCTGACCGCGTCGTGAAGTTCGTGGGCGAGGCGGGAGCGCTCCTCGGCGATGGTCAGTTCGCGGCTGCGTTCGTAGAGGCGGGCGTTGGTGAGGGCGATCGCGGCGTGCTGGGCGAGGATGCCGAGCAGTTCCTCGTCCTCCGCTGTGAAGCCGCAGCTGCCTTCCGGCTTCGGGCAGTTCTTGTTGGCCATGAAGAGCGCGCCGATGACCTCGTCGCCGTCGCGGATCGGGAGGCCCAGGAAGTCGACCAGGTCGGGGTGGGCCTTCGGCCAGCCCTCGAAGCGGGGGTCCTTGCGGACGTCGGCGAGGCGCTCGGACCTGGCCTCGTGCAGCATCGCGGCGAGGATGCCGTGCTGGCGCGGGAGGGGGCCGATGGCCTTCCACTGTTCCTCGCTGACGCCGTCGACCACGAACTGGGCGAAGCCGCCGTGATCGTCCGGCACGCCGAGCGCGGCGTACTGCGCGTCGAGCAGCTCGCGGGCCGAGGCGACGATCGTCTTGAGGACGTCGCGCACCTCGAGATGCCTGCTCATGGCCAGCAACGCGGAACTCACCGCGGCGAGGCCGGACCGGGGACCGTGACTCATGTCCTCACGGTACCGGCGGGCTGCGACAGCGCGGATCGGACCAGTGGCGGCGGGTGCCCGGTCCGGTGGGCCTAGGTCGCGGGGCCGAGCCGGAAGGGCGGCACGGCGTAGGACCGGGGGCGCCGGGCCTGTGGCGTAGGGCGAAGGGACCCGGTGGACTGCGGCCCGCGTCCGAGGTGGTCCGGGCGGCTCCGTTCCTACGTTGAGGGCACGCGATCACGACGAGGGAGCCGATCATGCCGGTTGCGATCATCACCGGGGCCTCGAAGGGCCTGGGCCGTGCGCTCGCAGAGGCCCTGGCCGGGCGTGGCTGGGACCTGGTGCTCGAGGCCAGGGGTACCGAGGCGCTGACGGAGGTGGCCAGGGCCGTCTCCGCGCACGGCACGCGCGTGACCGCCCTGCCCGGGGACGTCACCGACGCCGGACACCGGGCGGAGCTGGTGTCGGCGGCGTGGCGGCTGGGCGGCGTCGACCTGCTGGTGCACAACGCGAGCGCGCTGGGCGCCGAG
>KL569333.1:3165-5041 GCA_000715635.1 Streptomyces violaceus
GAGGAGCTGCCCCTGGAGGGGCTGCGCCGGGCGCTGGAGGTGAACCTGGTGGCAGGTCTCGGCCTGGTCCAGGAGGCGCTGCCGCTGCTGCGGGCTTCGGGGGCGGGCACGGTCGTCGCCGTCAGCTCGGACGCGGCGGCCGGGGCGTACGAGACCTGGGGCGGCTACGGGGCGTCCAAGGCGGCTCTGGACCAGCTGGTGGCGGTGCTCGCCGTGGAGGAGCCGGGGCTGCGGGTCTGGGCGGTGGATCCCGGGGACATGGCCACGGACCTGTATGCGGCGGCCGTACCGAACGATCATGATCCGCGACCGGAGCCGGCTGCTGTGGTGCCGGGGTTCCTGCGGCTGCTGGACGAGCGTCCGGCGAGCGGGCGGTACGGGGCTCCGGCTCTGCTGGACGGGGCCCGATGACCCCGGCCGTGCGCGTACCGGAGGAGCTGTCGGCCCGGGTGCCGGTCGAGCAGCGGGGGCCCGGGCTGGACCGGGACGCCGTGCGGATGCTGGTGTCGCGGGGTGCCGGGGTGGCGCATCACACGTTCGCGGAGCTGCCGCGACTGTTGCGGGCGGGGGATCTGCTCGTGGTCAACACCTCGGCCACGCTGGCGGCGGCCGTCGACGGGTGGATCGGGCACGCGCGCGTGGTGGTGCATTTCTCGACGCGTGGGGACGACGGTCGCTGGGCGGTGGAGCTGCGGGAGCCCGACGGGCGGGGCACCACGCGCGCGCGTGCGGGAGGGCCCGCGGGTACGGAGGTGTGCCTGCCGGGAGGCGTACGGCTGGTCCTGGCGGAGCCGCTGAGCGGGCGGAGCGAGCGGCTGTGGTGGGCGCGGGTGGCCGGGCCCGGGGTTGCGGGGCTGCTGCGGGAGTACGGGCGGCCCATTCGCTACTCCTACACGGAGCGGGACCAGCCGCTGTCCGTCTACCAGACCGTGTTCGCGCTGCCGTCGGCGGACGGGGCGGGCAGTGCGGAGATGCCGAGTGCGGCGCGGCCCTTCACGGCACGGCTGGTGGCGGAGCTGGTGGGCCGGGGGGTGCGGTTCGCGCCGGTCACGCTGCACACGGGGGTGGCGTCGGCGGAGGCGCACGAGCCGCCGTATCCGGAGCGCTTCGCGGTGCCCGGGGCGTCGGCGCGGCTGATCAATGCCGCGAAGGCCGGTGGGGACCGGGTCGTCGCGGTCGGGACGACGGCGGTGCGGGCCGTGGAGTCCGCGGCGGGTGCCGACGGGGTCGTACGGCCGCGGGCGGGGTGGACCTCTCTCGTGGTGACCCCGGAGCGCGGGGTGCGGGTGGTGGACGGGCTGCTGACCGGGCTGCACGAGCCGGAGGCCTCGCATCTGCTGATGCTGGAGGCGATCGCGGGGCGGGCGGCGGTCGAGCGCGGCTACGAAGCCGCACTGCAGGGCCGTTACCTGTGGCACGAGTTCGGGGACGTGCACCTCGTCCTGCCGGGGCAGAGCCGTGACAGGCCGCTCACACAGAGCATTGCTCAAGCAACTGCCAGTGAGACCGGGCTCTGCCCGATGTGAGCCCTCGCATAGGACCCACGTCACGTACGAAAGGACGTAGGAGACAAAGCCGCACCTATTGAGCGGCACATACAGTCCAGTCTGCCCCGATTTGCCCTTCCCTGATCCACTATCTCCCTTCGTACGTCACACCTTTGCCACGCCATTTTGCGGCCGCTAAGAATGGCTGCCGTCGCTCAGCGCCGTGGGTTCACCTCCGCGGCGTTTGTGTCGGAAACACACCGAGTCCAACGCCGGACGCCGAGCGACTCCCGCGCTATTCGAAGAGGTCCAACCACCATGCCCAAGAACATCTTCAGCCGTGGCCCCAGTCGTAACCTGACCCGTCACCACAAGATCGCCATGGCGGG
>KL569333.1:5251-6031 GCA_000715635.1 Streptomyces violaceus
TCGCCACCCTCGGCGCCGCCGCCATCGGGTTCTCCGCGGTGCCGAGCGGCGCTTCGACGACGACCACGACGGAAGCCGCTCAGTCGGCTCCGGTGGCGTTCAGCAACAAGCAGATCAAGGACGTGAAGGCGAGCGTCACCGACCAGATGGCCGGTGCCAGCCTGAAGGCCGAGCAGATCGAGGCGAAGAAGAAGGCCGACGCCGCGGCTGCCGCCAAGAAGAAGGCCGCCGCCGAGGCGGCGAAGAAGAAGGCCGAGGCCGCGCGCGAGGCCAAGGAGGCCGCGAGCCGCGACGCCAAGCGCGCCGAGGCCAAGAAGGCCGCCAAGAAGACCTACCCGAACAACCTCGACGGCTGGATCCGCGAGTCGCTCGACATCCTGAAGAAGCACGACATCCCGGCGTCCTACGACGGCATCCACCGCAACATCATCCGCGAGTCGTCCGGTGACCCGAAGGCCATCAACAACTGGGACATCAACGCCATCAACGGGATCCCGTCGAAGGGTCTGCTGCAGGTCATCCCGCCGACCTTCAAGACCTGGCACGTCCCCGGCACCTCCTGGGACATCTACGACCCGGTAGCCAACATCACCGCCGCCTGCAACTACGCGGCCGACAAGTACGGCTCGATGGACAACGTCGACAGCGCGTACTGAGGTAGCGCGGACCTCTGCTCGCTGAACGGAACGCCGAAGGGCGGCACCCTCTTGACGGGGTGCCGCCCTTCGGGCGTCGTGCGGCGGAGACTACTTGCGCATGACCCTGTCTCTTATACACATC
>KL569333.1:6225-8034 GCA_000715635.1 Streptomyces violaceus
CCACGAAGAAGCCGCAGAGCACGCCGATCGCGAGGAGCGCGCCCATGTCCATGGCCCAGGCCCCGACCGTGTGCTCCCACAGCGGGTCGGTGTCGCCGGCCGTCTCGGGCGGGCTGATCTTGTTGAAGTCCAGCGTGGCACCGGAGGCGGCGACCGCCCAGCGCGACGGCATGAGGAACGAGAACTGGTTGACGCCGACCGAGCCGTGCAGGGTGAACAGACAGCCGGTGAAGACGACCTGGATGATGGCGAACATCACCAGCAGCGGCATGGTCTTCTCGGCGGTCTTGACCAGCGACGAGATGATCAGGCCGAACATCATCGACGTGAAGCCCAGCGCCATGATCGGGATGGAGAGCTCGACGAGGGTCGCGCTGCCGAGGACCAGGCCCTCCTCGGGGATCTCCCGGCTGGAGAAGCCGATGACGCCGACCAGCAGGCCCTGGAGCACGGTGATCATGCCGAGCACGAACACCTTGGACATCAGATACGCCGAGCGCGACAGGCCGGTCGCGCGCTCCCGCTCGTAGATCACCCGTTCCTTGATCAGCTCGCGGACCGAGTTCGCCGCGCCCGCGAAGCAGGCGCCGACCGCGAGGATCAGCAGAACCGTGGTGGCGGTGCCGTTCGGGATGATCCGGCCGGTCTGCGGGTTGGCCGGGTTCGGCAGCAGGCCCCTGTCCGCGTCGATGAGCAGGCTGACCGCGCCGAGCACGGCCGGCAGGATCACCATCAGGGCGAGGAAGCCCTTGTCGGACACGATCACCGAGACGTAGCGCCGCACCAGCGTGACGAACTGGGACATCCAGCCCTGCGGCTTCGGCGGCTTCATCGCCTGCATGGGCGGAACCTGTACGGACTGCGGCGCCACGGCGTCGATGTCCGCGGCGTACATCTGGTAGTGCTGCGAGCCCTTCCAGCGGCCCGCCCAGTCGTAGTCGCGGTAGTTCTCGAAGGCGGAGAAGACATCGGCCCAGGTGTCGTAGCCGAAGAAGTTCAGCGCCTCCTCGGGCGGGCCGAAGTAGGCGACCGAGCCGCCCGGGGCCATCACCAGGAGCTTGTCGCAGATCGCCAGCTCGGCCACGGAGTGGGTGACGACGAGGACCGTACGGCCGTCGTCGGCGAGACCGCGCAGCAGCTGCATGACGTCGCGGTCCATACCCGGGTCGAGGCCGGAGGTCGGCTCGTCCAGGAAGATCAGCGACGGCTTGGTGAGCAGTTCCAGGGCCACGGAGACGCGCTTGCGCTGGCCACCGGAGAGGGAGGTGACCTTCTTCTCCTTGTGGATGTCCAGCTTCAGCTCGCGCAGCACCTCGTCGATGCGGGCCTCGCGCTCGCCGGCCGTGGTGTCGGCGGGGAAGCGGAGCTTGGCCGCGTACTTCAGCGCCTTCCTGACGGTCAGCTCCTTGTGCAGGATGTCGTCCTGCGGGACCAGACCGATGCGCTGACGCAGCTCGGCGAACTGCTTGTAGAGGTTCCGGTTGTCGTAGAGGACCTCGCCCTGGTCGGCCGGGCGGTAGCCGGTGAGCGCCTTGAGCAGGGTCGACTTGCCGGAGCCGGACGGGCCGATGACCGCGATGAGCGACTTCTCGGGGACGCCGAAGGAGACGTCCTTGAGGATCTGCTTGCCACCGTCGACCGTGACGGTCAGATGACGGGCGGAGAAGGACACCTCGCCGGTGTCGACGAACTCCTCGAGCCGGTCGCCGACGATCCGGAACGTCGAGTGGCCGACACCGACGACATCGGCCGGGCCGAGCAACTGCCCGCCGCCCTTGGGGATCGGCAGGCCGTTGACGTACGTGCCGT
>KL569333.1:8229-8496 GCA_000715635.1 Streptomyces violaceus
AGCCGAGGTCGCGGATCTCCATGCGGCCGTCGGGCGTGGCGTGGAACTCGGCGTGGTGCCGGGAGACCTGCAGGTCGGAGACGACCAGCTCGTTCTCCAGGGCGCGGCCGATGCGCATCACGCGGCCGAGCGAGAACTGGTGGAACGTGGTGGGGCTGCGGTCGCCGTGGGCCGGCGGCGCCCCCGCGGCACGCCGGGGCCCTGCTGCTGCGGGATGTGCCCGCCGTGCTGCTGCTGCGGCTGTGGCTGCTGCCAGCCGGCCTGCGG
>KL569333.1:8712-10138 GCA_000715635.1 Streptomyces violaceus
GGCCTGCGGAGCCTGCTGCTGGTGGGGCGCCTGCTGGGCCCAGCCGGGGTTCGCTCCCTGCGCGGCGTACGGCTGCTGCTGAGGCTGGGCCTGCGGCGTGGCGACGGAGGCCGCGGCGCCGGAGAGGTTCAGAAGCGGTCCGTCGGTGGCGTTGCCCAGGTTCACCGCCGAGCCCGGGCCCAGCTCCATGTGCTGGATCCGCTGCCCCTGCACGAACGTGCCGTTGGTGCTGCCATGGTCCTCGATGACCCAACTGCGGCCGTTGAAGCTGACCGTGGCGTGACGCCAGGAGACCCTGGCGTCGTCGAAGACGACGTCCCCCTGCGGATCACGTCCGAGGGTGTATGCCCTGGACGGATCGAGCGTCCAGGTACGTCCGTTTGATTCCAGTACGAGTTCCGGCACTCCATGCCCCACTGAGTTGTCCCCCGAGTTATCCCCCGACATGGGGAGTCTAGGGATGTCGAACATCGGGGGGAACTATTTCAGGAGCGGCCCCCTGACCGAAAGTCGGGCCTTGTGAAATCCGCGTACGGACGCCTCGGCCGATTCCGTTGACGGGGTTGAAAACGGGCCGGAGAGTGGTATTTCGTCGCGAGGGGGACATGGGCGGTGTTCCCGCCGTGCAGCGGATCGGGGGGTCTGCCATGGGTGCCGGTACAGGTGTCGAGAAGGCGAGCGACGGCGCGCGCGTGCCGTGGGGGGACGTGCTGATGTCCGCCGTCGCCGCTGTGAGCTGGGCGTTGATCGGGATGGCGGGTACGGCGGCGCTGGGGCTGCGTCTGCTGGAGGCGGACGCGGCGGGCTCGTTGGGGCCGATGACCGCGGCGGTGGTGGCCCTTGGGGCGGGTGGTTCGGTCACACCGTCCGGCGATGTGTCGGTGTTCGGCCTCACGGGCGCCGAGGCGGACACGGCCATCGAGATCACGCCACTGGGGGTGAGCCTGGTCGGGGCGGTGCTGCTGTCGTACTTCTTCCTGCGGTCCTTGCGGGCGGCGGGAGTTGTGATATCACCGGCCGAACTCCTCGCGCGTGCGGGCGCGGTGGTCGCGTTGTTCGTGGCGATGCTCGGCGGGCTGGCCTGGGCGGGGCACGACGTCATCACGATCGACGGCGGCTCGCTGGGGCTGGACGACCTGACCGGCGGGGGCGGAAGCGGTGGCCTGGACATCCCCGGGCTCGGGGACGTCGGGGACATCGGCGGGCTGCTGCCGGACCGGATCGGGGACCTGGTCGACGCGCGGGCGGCGGTCGGTTTCACGGTCGACACCGTGCCCACGCTGTTCGGTGGTCTCGGCTGGTCGGCCGGGATCCTCCTCGTCGCCCTGCTGGCCTCGCGCCGCACGCCGCTGCCCCGGGGGTGGGAGGTCGTGCACCGGGTCGTGCGGCCGGCCGTTTCCGCGGTGGTGACCGTGCTGCTGGTGGC
>KL569334.1:0-117 GCA_000715635.1 Streptomyces violaceus
GACACGGCCCCGACCCACCACCGGCGAACAGGCGCAGACGCGCACCGCCACCCAAGCCCCACAGGCCACACACAACGACAACGGCCCACCCGCTCAATCGCAGGTGGGCCGTTGATC
>KL569334.1:454-2327 GCA_000715635.1 Streptomyces violaceus
ACGCAGGAAGAACATTACCCCATGTCAGGGGGTGCCTGTGACCAGCACGGGGCCGGCACCGGCACCCCGGCGCGACTCACTGGTCCTTGATCTTCCACGGCATGACAATGCCGAACTTCCACACGTAGATACCGACCAGTACGGCCACGATGACCAGCCCGATGGACGTCAGGATGATGTTCCGCCGCCGCACCCTCGGGTCCAGGGCACGCTGCGCCGCCTCGGTGACCTTCCGCTTGGTCCAGCGGAGCACCAGCTGGGCCCACACGAACTCGGTCGCCCAGATCGCCATGCCGCCGAAAATCACGACCCAGCCCGGCCCGGGCAGGGGCAGCATGATGATGCCGGCCACGACGACCGCGAGCCCGATGATGAAAACCCCGACCTGCCAGCTCACGTGCAGCGCCCGGCGCGCTTTGATGAATTCCGGCGCCCGCGAGCCAAGCCCCTGCTCTTGCTCGCTGCGCACCTCGTCCGTCCCCGTCTCGTCCGATGCCACGGCCACCTCGCCCGGCTCGTTACTCCCCGTATTCATACGGCCAAACACTACCCGAGCGAAACCAGTCACCGGAATGGACGCACAGCGCGAACGATCTCTCGGCCGGAAGAGTTACGTAAAGGCACGCAAAACACTCAGAGGGGTTTACAACGGCACCGTAGGTGGCATGTCGATTTCGCCGACGTGCGAATCCCCGAGCGCACACTGAGCGAAAGGCCCTGGCGCTTATGAACACCACGGTCAGCTGCGAGCTGCACCTGCGCCTCGTTGTGTCGAGCGAGTCCTCCCTGCCTGTCCCCGCAGGCCTGCGGTACGACACGGCCGACCCCTACGCCGTGCACGCCACCTTCCACACCGGAGCCGAGGAGACCGTCGAGTGGGTGTTCGCCCGCGACCTCCTCGCCGAGGGACTTCACCGCCCTACCGGCACCGGCGACGTCCGCGTCTGGCCGTCGCGCAGTCACGGCCAGGGCGTCGTGTGCATCGCCCTGAGCTCACCGGAGGGCGAGGCCCTGCTCGAGGCCCCGGCACGAGCCCTGGAGTCCTTCCTGAAGCGGACCGACGCCGCCGTGCCGCCCGGCACGGAGCACCGGCACTTCGACCTCGATCAGGAGCTCTCGCACATCCTGGCGGAAAGCTAGGGCGAGGCCCTCACAAGGCCGCCCGGCGCCGTCGACTCGGGGAGACGGCTCGGGCTTGGACAACCGCATACGGGATACACCGGCGCCGGCACCGCGGATCACGCGGAGTCGGCGCCGGTTCATGTGCGCCGGCGGAGAGGCCGGGGAGGTGACGGGAACGGCCCTCGTCACTGTCGGTAGCGGGAACCATAGCGGACCCGGCAGCGTTCTATTCGAAGCCATGTGCGGGCATGAGGGCGGTCCGGTGGACGCGGAGCCATTACCATCGGCCAGCATCGGCGGGCGCCTGCCCGCCCTCCAGGCCAGGGAGCGAATCGTGCTGATCACCCACGACACCCGGTGCGCCCTCGACACCGTGGTCGATCTGGTGAACACCGCACCGGAGGACGACACGGCAGCGGACGGGCTGCCGGACGTGGCCACGCTCACGGACTTCGTGAGCAACCACGAGATCAGCGACGTCGGAGCGCTCTCCGAGTTCGACCTCTCCGCGGTGCGGAAGATCCGCGGGCGGTTCGCCGCCGTCTTCGCCGCCCCCGACGCCCGGGCCGCCGCCGGCCAGATCAACGAGCTGGTCGCGGCCGCCGGCACCACGCCCCGGCTCACGGACCACGACGGCTACGACTGGCATGTGCACTACTTCGCACCGGGTGCCTCCGTCGCCGACCACCTGGCGGCCGACTGCGGGATGGCACTGGCGTTCTTCGTGGTCGCCGGGGAGCAGGAGCGGCTG
>KL569334.1:2528-4224 GCA_000715635.1 Streptomyces violaceus
CCGTGCCTTCGTCGATCTCTCCCGCAACCGCTCCCGGCGGTACTGCGACAGCCGCACCTGCGGAAACCGCCTGCACGTGGCCGCGTACCGGGCGCGCCGCAAGGAGGCGGCCGGCTGACAGCCGTCTTCGTGATGCGGGGGACTCAGAAGGCCATCGATGCCGACGCGGCCCCGGCGGGTGGCGCCGGGTACCGCGGGTAAGGCTCACAGCAACAGCAGATCATGCAACGAGGCCATGAGCAGCAGACACCCGATCACCGCAAGGAAGATCATCAGCGGTGGCTGGGAAAGGGCGAAGAGACAACCACGTGGCTCGTCCTGCGGCGGCGCGGGGTCGCTCTGTCTCGTCGTGTCCAGCATCTCGCGGCGATGATGACGCAGTAGCCCAGCCGGCGCGATCAGCGCACTCGTTCCGTGCGGGAGTGCTCCGATTCCGTGAGGTCCGGTTCAGGTTGTGATCACTTCCGCGCGCCCTCGGACCCACTGTGACGATTCAGTCCGGCGCGCGGCCGGCCTTCATATGCCGTGCTTCTTGAGGATGGCCTCGATGTCGCTGAAGTCGTCCTCTCCCCGGGACGCCGCCGCGGGCCGGGAGGCCGGACGGGAGCCCTGCCCGACCTGCCCGCCCTGCCCCAGGGAGGGCGCCGAGGCCGCCGGGGCCACCGCCTCCGCCCGGTCCGCCGCCCGGGCCGCCCTGCGTTCCTTGCGGGTACCGCCGCGGCGGCGCTCCACGACGCGGGTTGTGACGAACAGCGCCCACGCGAGGCCCAGCACCCCGAAGCCCGCCCAGGCGGTCAGGCTGAACGCGGTGTCGGCCAGCCATTCGACGACCCCCGTCATGACCAGGCCGATCGGCACGAGCGAGTACGCCGCGATACGGGCCGCGGCCAGGAAACGCTTGCGGTACGCCGTGATGGCCGCAATGCCCAGGCCTGCCGCGGACACGGCGGAGCAGACGGTCTCGGCAATCATCCGGTCCTCCAGGCGTGGCGCGATCGGGCAGGGGCACTTCGTCCTTTCCATCCTGCACCCGCCGCGCCCCGGCGGGCCATGCCTCGCCCCTACATCAGGGAGATCTTCGGGTCGCCTCCTCCGCAGGTGCCGGTGCAGGTGTACGGACTGGAAGACTGTCGGCATGAGCAACTCCTCTCCCGCCCCGTCCACCGCCCCCGTCCTCGAGATCTGGTGCGACCTCCAGTGCCCGGACTGCCGCACCGCGCTGGACGACCTCCGATCGCTGCGCGCCCGCTACGGCGATCGTCTGGAGCTGCGGCTGCGGCACTTCCCCCTGGAGAAGAACAAGCACGCGTTCGCCGCCGCCCAGGCCGCGGAGGAGGCGTGGGAGCAGGGCCAGGGATGGCCGTACGCCGAGGCCCTGCTGGGACGGGTGGAGGATCTGGCCCGTGAAGGAGAACCCGTCCTGGTCGACGTGGCCCGCGAACTGGGCCTGGACGCCGAGGAGTTCGACACCGCGCTGATCGACGGCCGGCACATCCTGATCGTGGACGCCGACCAGGCCGAGGGCAAGGCGATCGGCGTGACCGGCACCCCGACCTACGTCATCGACGGCGAGCGGCTCGACGGCGGCAAGAGCCAGGAGGGGCTGCGCGAGCGGATCGAGGAGATCGCGGACCGGCTGCTGGCCGGGCAGGAGCAGGGCTGACCCGGCCCCCGCCAGCCCCCCTACAACAGCGGC
>KL569334.1:4418-4935 GCA_000715635.1 Streptomyces violaceus
GCGGCTTGTACATGGCGTACTGCCGGGTCTCGTAGCCGAGTGACGCGTAGAGCCGTTCGGCCGGGGTGTTGCCGGCGAAGACGTTGAGGCCGATGGTCCGCCTGCCCTCGGCGATCGTCTGGGCCTCGGCCAGCAGCATGAGGGTGCGGCCGTGTCCCCTCCCCCGGTGGGCGGGGTGGGTCTCGACGTCGAAGACGAAGGATCCGTTCTCGCGCACCGCCAGCCACAGAGTGCCCACCGCTGTCCCCTGGTGTTCCACGACACTGACGAGCATGCCGTCAGTGGCGAGGCCGTCGGGCAACAGGGTGGCGTGGTCCCGCTCCGACTTGGCCCGGGCCTCGGCCTCCGGCACGCCCCGCTCGATCCAGCTCTGCGCGTAGTCCTCCTTGCCCTTCTCCAGCCAGGGGCCGAACTCCGCCTCGGTCATGGGCCGGGCCCGGCTGCCCCGCGGCAGTTCCGGCGGGGTGTCGCCGAGCGGCTTCTCCATGCCGCGGTTGCGCACGACGTAGCCGAGCGT
>KL569334.1:5156-6497 GCA_000715635.1 Streptomyces violaceus
GCGTCGGCGGGCACCGTCGCCTCGATGCGCCGGCACCCCCAGCCGCGCGCCACCTCCTCGGCGGCGAGCGCGGCCACCGTGCCCCGGCCGCGTCTGCGGTCCGGTTCCTCGATGCGCACCTTCATGATCCGGGCCACCGCGTCGCCGAACACGGGATGCGTGCCGAGGTGTATCGCTCCTACAGGACGGCTGTTCACACACACCTGGAAGCGGCGTGAGCGCGTCCCGTCGGCGTTCTGCTGAAGCGGCTCGGTCGGCCGCAGGGTCGTGGTCATCAGGGGTGTTCTACCCGCAACCAGGCCCCTGTTCAGCCGAATAAAAGAGGGCTGTCAGGGATCGAGGTCGTGCCCGGAGCGCTCGTCGAAGACCCGCATGGCCTTGGCGGTCACCGGGCCCGGCGCGCCCGGCAGCTCACGGTCGTCGACGCGGTGCACGGCCTGCACGTCCCGCAGCGTGGACGTCAGGAAGACCTCGTCGGCCCGCTCGAGCACGTCCAGCGGCAGGTCGGTCTCCCGGGCACCGGTCCATGCGATCGCCAACGCGCGCGTGATGCCCGCGAGGCAGCCCGAGGCGAGCGGCGGCGTGTGGATCTCGCCGTCGAGGACGACGAAGACGTTGGAACCGGTGCCCTCGCAGAGCTGTCCCACCGTGTTGCCGAACAGGGCCTCGGACGCGCCCCGTTCGCGGGCGCGGGCGAGCGCCACGACGTTCTCGGCGTACGAGGTGGTCTTCAGGCCGGTGAGCGCGCCTCGCTCGTTGCGGGTCCAGGGGACCGTGATCACGGCGGTGGAGTCGGGGCGGCGGCTCGTCTCGCCGAGGGCGACGACGAGGGTCGGGCCGTGCTCGCCGCGGTCGGACCCGAGCGGGCCGTAGCCGCCGGTGTAGGTGATCCGGAGGCGGCCGAGCGGCGCGGGGTTGGCCTCGAGGACGGCGGCACAGGCGCGTCGCACCTCGTCGTGGTCCGGGTCGGGCAGACCGAGGCCGCGCGCCGACCGGGTCAGCCGGTCGAGGTGCCGGGTGAGCGCGAACGGCCTGCCGTCCACGGCCTTCACCGTCTCGAAGATGCCGTCGCCCACGGTCAGTCCGTGATCGAAGACGGAGACGCGGGCGGACTCGCTGTCCTGCAGCCCGCCGTCGAGCCAGATCTTCACGTCAGGTCCTCTCCACTCACCTCATACCCTCCCGACGCTATCGCGAGCAGCCGGGCCGCCTTCAGTTCGGTCTCCCGCCACTCCCCCTCGGGATCCGAGCCCCAGGTGATGCCCGCCCCGGTGCCGAAGCGCAGCACGCCGTCGGCCTGGTCGATCCAGAAGGTACGGATACCGACGGCCAGCTCACCGG
>KL569334.1:6710-7301 GCA_000715635.1 Streptomyces violaceus
CCCCAGCCGATCCCCCCGCAGTACGGCCCTCTGGGCGCCGTCTCCAGCGCGTCGATGATCCGCAGGGCGCTCGACTTGGGCGCGCCGGTGACCGAACCGGGCGGAAAGGCGGCGCCGAGCAGCTCGGCCCAGCCCGCTCCGGTCCCCAGCTCACCGCGGACGGTCGACACGAGATGGACCAGCCCTGGATGCTTCTCGACGGCACACAGATCGGGCACCGTCACACTGCCCGTGGCACAGACCCGCCCGATGTCGTTGCGGACCAGGTCCACGATCATCACGTTCTCGGCGTAGTCCTTCTCCAGCAGGTCCGCCTCGGTGCGGCCGGTGCCCTTGATGGGTCCGGACTCGACGACCCGTCCGTCGCGCCGCAGGAACAGTTCGGGGGACGCGGTGGCGATCTCCACACCGTGGCCGGGCAAGCGAATCGTTCCTGCGTACGGCGCCGGGTTGCCGCGGGCCAGCAGCGCGGTGAGGGCGTCCACATCGGCGCCGGGCGCGACGGGCGCCGACAGCACCCGGCACAGATTCGCCTGGTAGACCTCGCCGGCGGCGATGTGCTCGCGGATCCGCCGTACGGCTACCGTGTAC
>KL569334.1:7482-7946 GCA_000715635.1 Streptomyces violaceus
GCTGCCGTGTACGCGGCGTGGTCGAGCGAGGACGTCCAGTCGTCCGCCGCCGGTGCACGCCACGCGCCGGGCACGGGGGCGGGCACGGGTTGCTCCCGCACGTCCCTGAAGCGGGCGCAGGTCAGACGGCCCTCGAAGTCGGCGCAGACGGCCCAGAAGCCGCTGGATTCCAGGGCTTCGGGGTCGTCGGTGACGTCGAGGAGCCCGGTGGCGACGCGGTCGCCGAAGCGGGCCAGAGGAGGGAGCTCGGACACGCAGTCGAGTCTATGGCGATGTCCTGGGAGTGACCGGAGGATGTCCCTTCCGGAGGCTCCGCGGCATCCCTGAGCAGGGGAAGCGCAGCACGCTGCACAAACGCGTTTTTGTGCTGGCCCCGGAATCCGCTAGAGTTCAACACGTCGCCGGGCCGCGAGAGCGGACCGGAAACGACAAGCGGACGTAGCTCAGTTGGTAGAGCGCAACCT
>KL569334.1:8136-8759 GCA_000715635.1 Streptomyces violaceus
GGTCGCCAGTTCGAACCTGGTCGTCCGCTCGCAGGAACAGGGGGCTTCCCGGCCCCCTGCACTCCTGGTGGAGTGGCCGAGAGGCGAGGCAACGGCCTGCAAAGCCGTCTACACGGGTTCAAATCCCGTCTCCACCTCCAAGGACGATTAGCTCAGCGGGAGAGCGCTTCCCTGACACGGAAGAGGTCACTGGTTCAATCCCAGTATCGTCCACTGGATCTGCTCGAAGATCCGAACCCGCGCGATTAGCTCAGCGGGAGAGCGCTTCCCTGACACGGAAGAGGTCACTGGTTCAATCCCAGTATCGCGCACGCAGTGCCCATGATCCGCTGCACCGAGTGGTCATGGTCCCGAGGACGATTAGCTCAGCGGGAGAGCGCTTCCCTGACACGGAAGAGGTCACTGGTTCAATCCCAGTATCGTCCACACCACCAAGAGCCCCCGGCCGTTCGCGGCCGGGGGCTCTTGTCGTGTCGCGATCCGCGTCGCGACTTGTGTCACGACTCGCGTCACGACGAGAACAGCATGTGCCCGAAACCCTTGTTGCGGTGGTGACCGTGGTGGCCGTGGCCGCCGTGGTGACCGTGGCCGCCGTGCGGGGCGCCCCAGGCGGGGGCCGGAGG
>JNXN01004978.1 GCA_000715635.1 Streptomyces violaceus
CTTCCACCTGGTAAAACAGCTACAGCCAGCCCCCCGCTCATAGGGGCTGTCGTGAGTGCGGTCAGGCGGCCGCGCTGCAGGCCGGCGGCATCCACCAGCTGGTAGGCGAGCTGGCGCAGGTCATCCTCGTGGCCGGAGGGCGCGGCCAGGCGGCGGTGTGGCTGAGGATCTGCTGCGCTTTAAGCGGGTACCGAACGCGCGGAGTACCGGGAGCATCCACTCCTCAAGGGCTGTGCCTCCAGAGCGTCACCCCAGTCCCGCAGAACGAGTACCTGGCGCAGACCCCTGACCGCATGAGGTCAGGGGGACCGCATCGGTTTCGACGTGAGCAGGGCGGCTACTTCTGAAGCGGTCAACCGCACCTCAACCGGACAACCTGACACGACGGTGCGCAGAACACCCACTCAGGGCATCGGTCGCGTGCCGGCCCTCCAACAGGCCAAAGCGTGGTCGAGGTACCGGTTGAAGGTACCCACCAGATCCATGTTCGGGTCGAGCAGCCACTGGAGTTCGAGGCCGTCCATGACGGCGAGCAGCGCGCGGATGTCCGACTCGGCGTCGGCCTCTGTGAGTGGCGGGATCTCACCGGTCTGCACGGCCTGGAGGAGCTGGTCGGTCTTGGTGCGGACGACCTGGGCGTAGCGTCGTCGGACGAAGTCCCGGGCGGGGTGCTCGGGGTTGGCCGCCGCCTCTGAGGTCAACGTGATGAAGAGCTCCAGCAGTCCGCGGTGCTCGAGGTGGTAGGCCATCGACGTCCGCAGTTGGTCGATGGCGCGCAGACCTTGGAGGTCGGGGTTCTCGCGGTGGGCGGTCTCGTCTTCCCACCAGTTGAGGACTGCGGCGAGCAGGTCCTCCTTGCGTTCGAAGTGACGTAGCAGGGCTGCAGGCGAGAGACCGACGTCTGTGGCGATCTGTCGGAGCGAGGCGGCCCGGTATCCCTTTTCTCCGAAGGCTTTGGCCGCCGCGAGCACGATCTGCTCGCGCGTCTTGATGCCGGTGCGGTACGGCCCGCGCGGCCCCCTGGTCCCACTCGCCATGCCATGCCCTTCGGAAATCCTCGTACAACCCCTTGCCCCAAAAGCTATCACCTGATTACTGTTCACCGCATCGAAACATGAACGCCTGATTACTTTTGGCTTGAAGGAGTGGGATGGCTCCCTCCAAACGGCTTGGCGTCGGCCTCATAGGCGCCGGACTTGTGACACAGACCGTCCATTTGCCCGCCCTTGCGTCCCTGGCGGACACCTTCGTTGTCCGCCACGTCAGCGACCCTGACGAAGATCTCGCCGCTCGTGCAGGTGCGGCGGTCGGTGCCCGGCATTCCGCTCACGTCGATGCCTTGATCGCCGATCCCGATGTAGAGGTGGTGGCCGTGTGCAGTCCGCACCGGTTCCACGCCGAGCAGGTCATCGCGGCCTGCGAGGCAGGCAAGCGCGCAGTCCTGTGCGAAAAGCCCCTCGCGGTTTCCATGGCCGAAGCCGAACGGATCGGCGAAGTTTCCCGGCGCACCGGGGTACCTGTAGTCGTCGGCGCCATGCACCTGTTCGATCCGGGCTGGCTGTGGGCCGACCGCCGGTCAGCCGAGTTGAGGCGCACAGCCCACACCATCCGCTCCTCCATCGTGCTGCCACCGAACTCGCGCTACGAGGAACTGGCCACCGAGGTATACGGACGCCACGCAGCCAGTCCCGCCCGGGACATGGCTGACGCAGCCGCTCAGGCCGAGGTCGTGGTAGGCGGCATCCTCGGTCTCGCCGTCCACGACCTCCCGCTGATCAGGAGTTTCCTTCCGCAGATCGACGACCTTGTAGTC
>KL569335.1:0-1103 GCA_000715635.1 Streptomyces violaceus
GGCTCCGGCCCAGGCCCCGGCCGCTCCGGCCGCCGCCCAGCCGGCCGACGACGGCGCCTACGTGACCCCGCTGGTGCGCAAGCTCGCCGCCGAGAACGGCGTCGACCTGTCCACCGTCAAGGGCACCGGCGTCGGCGGCCGTATCCGCAAGCAGGACGTCATCGCCGCCGCCGAGGCCGCGAAGGCCGCCGCCGCTGCCCCGGCCCCTGCCACCGCCGCTCCGGCCGCCGGCAAGAAGGCCCCGGTGCTGGAGGCGTCCCCGCTGCGCGGCCAGACCATCAAGATGCCGCGGATCCGCAAGGTCATCGGCGACAACATGGTCAAGGCCCTGCAGGAGCAGGCCCAGCTGTCCTCGGTCGTCGAGGTCGACGTCACCCGCCTGATGAAGCTGCGCGCCCGGGCCAAGGACTCCTTCGCGGCCCGCGAGGGCGTGAAGCTCTCCCCGATGCCGTTCTTCGTCAAGGCCGCGGCCCAGGCGCTGAAGGCGCACGCGCCCATCAACGCCAAGATCAACGAGGCCGAGGGGACCATCACCTACTTCGACACCGAGAACGTCGGTATCGCGGTGGACTCCGAGAAGGGCCTGATGACCCCGGTCATCAAGAACGCCGGTGACCTCAACCTCGCCGGTATCGCCAAGGCCACGGCGGAGCTCGCGGGCAAGGTCCGCGCCAACAAGATCACCCCGGACGAGCTGTCCGGCGCGACCTTCACCATCAGCAACACCGGTTCGCGCGGCGCGCTCTTCGACACGATCATCGTGCCGCCGGGCCAGGTCGCCATCCTCGGCATCGGCGCCACAGTCAAGCGCCCCGCCGTCATCGAGACGGAGGAGGGCACGGTCATCGGCGTCCGCGACATGACGTACCTGACCCTGTCCTACGACCACCGCCTGGTGGACGGCGCCGACGCGGCCCGTTACCTGACGGCGGTCAAGGCCATCCTGGAGGCGGGCGAGTTCGAGGTCGAGCTCGGCCTCTGACCGTCCTTCACGGCTGAACGGTGCCCCCGTCCGGAATCCTCCGGGCGGGGGCACCGGCCTTTTGCTTTGGGGGCGCGGGGAACTGCGCATCTCGGGGGCGCGGGGAACTGCGCGAGCAACC
>KL569335.1:1304-2905 GCA_000715635.1 Streptomyces violaceus
GGGCGCGGGGAACTGCGCGAGCAACCACACACAACCGTCAGCCAAAACGACAACCCCACACCCCCCGTGTAAGTCTCGTCTCACCTGCACCAAAGCGCCCCCAGCCGCCCCACCCGCGGAGCGAACCGGCCGTATTGTCTAAACGTCAATCCCGCCTAAGGAGCCCACATGACCGCGCCCGTCATCCACTCGCTGCGCGAGCAGATCCGCGAGCACATCCTGGAGGGGATCATCAGCGGACGCTGGCAGCCGGGCGAGCGGATCGTCGAGCGCCGGATCGCCACGGAGCTGGAAGTCAGCCAGACCCCGGTCCGCGAGGCCCTGCGCGAACTGGAATCCCTGCGCCTGATCGAGTCCGCTCCGAACAAGGGCGTGCGCGTACGCAACCTGACCGCCGCCGACCTGGAGGAGAGCTACCCGGTCCGGGCCGGCCTGGAGGCCATCGCGGCGGAGTTGGCGGCCCAGGGCCTGGCGGAGGACTGCTCGGCTCTGGAACCCCACGTCAACGCCCTGTACGAGGCCGACCGCAGGTCGGACGGCACGGCCCAGGTCCGTCACACCGTCGCCTTCCACCGCGAACTGGTCCGCGCGGCGGGCAACTCCGTCCTGCTGCACACCTGGGAAGGCCTCGGCATCGAGGTGTTCACGGCCCTGTCGATCCGCTGGCTGGGCACCCGGCAGCAGTCGTACGCGGAGGAGCACGAGGAGCTGGTCGCCGCCTTCAAGCGCCGCGACCCCCGGATCGCCGAACTCGTGAAGGCCCATGTCCTGGGCTGTGCGCCCCGGGCGTGACACCCGAGCGCACCCCTGCTCAAAAGCCTCCGACCTGCGGAAACCACCAGAAACACCGTCACCGCGTGCCACCGCCGGAGGCACCGCGTGCCTACTTTCTCGTGATCAAGAGGTTTTACGCCTCAACCCTTTGATCGATCATCGATCAGAGGGTTACAGTCGCCGACGGGCTTCCACCCAAGCCCCGCGCCCTGTCCTGCCAAAGACAAAAGGGCACCCCGAACCCTTACCGATGAGGGAACCCCCTTCGACTGAGGAAGGCGGCGACATGACCGACCCCAACGCCATCCAGCCGAGCGAGCTCGACCAGCTCCCGGACCGGGACCCGGAGGAGACCGCCGAATGGCAGGCCTCCCTGGACGCGGTGACCGAGGCGGCCGGGCCGCACCGTGCCGCATATCTGATGCGGCGCACGCTGGAGCGCGCCGAGGGCGCCGGCATCGCGCTGCCGAAGCTCCTCGAGACCGACTACGTCAACTCCATCCCCACCGCCGCCGAGCCCGGCGTGCCCGGTGACGAGGCGATGGAGCAGCGGATCACCGCGTGGAACCGCTGGAACGCGGCCGCGATGGTGACCCGGGGCAGCAAGTACGGCGTCGGTGGCCACATCGCCACCTTCGCCTCCGCGGCCTGGCTCTACGAGACCGGCTTCAACCACTTCTTCAAAGGCAAAGAGGCCGACGGCTCCGGCGACCAGCTCTACATCCAGGGCCACGCCTCCCCCGGCATCTACGCCCGCGCCTTCCTCGACGGCCGCCTGAACGAGGCCCAGCTCGACAACTTCCGCCGGGAGGCGGGCGGCGACGGCC
>KL569335.1:3117-4723 GCA_000715635.1 Streptomyces violaceus
AGCCTGCCGTCCTACCCGCACCCGCGCCGCCTGCCCTGGCTGTGGGAGTTCCCGACGGTCTCGATGGGCCTCGGCCCGCTGTCGGCCATTTACCAGGCGCGCTTCAACCGCTATCTCGCCAACCGCGGCATCAAGGACACCGCCGGCTCGCACGTGTGGGCGTTCCTCGGCGACGGCGAGATGGACGAGCCCGAGTCGACGGCGGCCCTCGCGCTCGCCGCCCGTGAGGAGCTGGACAACCTCACGTTCGTCATCAACTGCAACCTGCAGCGCCTCGACGGCCCGGTCCGCGCCAACTTCAAGATCGTGCAGGAGCTGGAGGCCCAGTTCCGCGGCGCCGGCTGGAACGTGATCAAGACGCTGTGGGGCACGGCCTGGGACGAGCTGTTCCAGCTCGACACCACCGGCGCGCTCGTACGCCGCCTGCGCCAGGTACCGGACGCGCAGATCCAGACGTACCAGACGCGCGACGCCGCCTACATCCGCCAGGACTTCTTCGGCGCCGACCCGGCGCTCGTGGAGCTGGCGAAGCTGCTGAGCGACGACAAGATCCTCGAGTGTTTCCACCTCTCTCGCGGTGGTCACGAGGCGCGCAAGGTGTACGCCGCCTACCGTGCGGCCGTCGAGCACAAGGGCGCGCCGACCGTGATCCTGGCCCAGACGGTCAAGGGCCACACCCTCGGCGAGGGCTTCGCGTCGAAGAACGCCAACCACCAGATGAAGAAGCTGACGGTGGACGAGTTCAAGAACATGCGCGACCTGCTCGAGCTGCCGATCAAGGACAGCGACTTCACCGACGGCGTGGTGCCCTACGGCCACCCGGGCGCCGACTCCCCCGAGGTCCGCTACCTCCAGGAGCGCCGCGCCGCCCTCGGCGGTCCGGCCCCGGCCCGGCGCGTGCACCCGGTCGCCCCGCTGCCCGCCCCGGCGGAGAAGGCGTTCGCGTCCTTCGACAAGGGCTCCGGTTCGCAGAATGTGGCCACCACCATGGCGTTCGTCCGCCTGGTCAAGGACCTGGTCCGCGACAAGGAGACGGGCAAGCGCTGGGTGCCGATCGTCCCGGACGAGGCGCGCACCTTCGGCATGGAGAGCCTCTTCCCGTCGCTCGGCATCTACTCGCCCAAGGGCCAGACGTACGAGCCGGTCGACCGCGACCAGCTGATGTACTACAAGGAGGCCAAGAACGGCCAGATCCTCAACGAGGGGATCACCGAGGCCGGTTCGATGGCCGACTTCATCGCCGCTTCGACGTCGTACGCGACGCACGGCGAGACGATGATCCCGTTCTACATCTTCTACTCGATGTTCGGCTGGCAGCGCACGGCCGACCAGATGTGGCAGCTCGGCGACCAGCTCGGCCGCGGCTTCCTCGTCGGCGCCACGGCCGGCCGCACCACCCTGACCGGTGAGGGCCTCCAGCATGCCGACGGGCACTCCCCCGTCATCGCTGCGACCAACCCGGCGGCCCTGTCGTACGACCCGGCGTTCGCCTACGAGGTCGCGGCCATCGTCAAGGACGGTCTGCGCCGCATGTACGGCGAGGCGGCCCCGGGCGAGGACCAGAACGTCTTCTACTACCTGACCGTCTACAACGAGCCGATGCCGC
>KL569335.1:4949-5573 GCA_000715635.1 Streptomyces violaceus
ACTACCTGACCGTCTACAACGAGCCGATGCCGCAGCCGGCGAAGCCGTCCGTGGACGGGGTCGACGAGGGCATCGTCAAGGGCCTGTACCGCTTCAACACGGCGGAGTCGGCGGGCATCACGCCCCCGGCCAACGCCCCGCGGATCCAGCTGCTCGGCTCCGGTACGGCGATCCACTGGGCGCTGAAGGCGCAGCAGCTGCTCGCCGAGGAGTGGGGCGTGGCGGCCGATGTGTGGTCGGCGACGTCCTGGGGCGAGCTGCGCCGGGACGCGCTGGAGGCGGACGAGGCGCTGCTGCGCGGCGAGGAACGGGTGCCGTTCGTCCGGCAGGCGCTCCAGGGCGCCGAGGGCCCGGTGCTGGCGGTCTCCGACTACATGCGCCAGGTCCCGGACCAGATCGCGCAGTGGGTCGAGCAGGACTGGTCCTCGCTGGGCGCCGACGGCTTCGGCCTCTCGGACACCCGTGAGGCGGCCCGCCGCCACTTCGGCGTGGACGCCGAGTCCATCGTCGTCGCGGCCCTGGCCCAGCTCGCCAAGCGCGGCGAGGTCAAGGCGACGGCCGTGAAGGAAGCGCGCGCGAAGTACGGTCTGTAAGGACCGGTGATCAGCAGCCGGTGATCAGCAG
>KL569335.1:5805-6321 GCA_000715635.1 Streptomyces violaceus
CCCGCCGTGGCGGGGGCCTGCTGCATGATGTGCCCATGCGTGCTGCCCGGCTCATCAAGATGGTGCTGATCCTGCAGTCCCGGCCCGCCATGACGGCCGCCGAGCTCGCCCGTGAGCTGGAGGTGTCGGAGCGGACGGTGACACGGGACGCCCAGGCGCTGTCGGAGGCGGGCGTGCCGGTGTACGCGGACCGGGGCCGGGCCGGCGGGTACCGGCTGGTCGGCGGGTACCGGACGCGCCTGACCGGGCTGCACCGCGGCGAGGCGGAGGCGCTGTTCCTGTCCGGAGTGCCCGGGGCGCTGCGCGAGATGGGCCTGGAGGACGCTGCCTCGGCCGCTCAGCTGAAGGTGTCCGCGGCTCTGCTGCCGTCCCTGCGGGACGCCTCGAAGACGGCGGCGCAGCGGTTCCATCTGGACGCGCCGAACTGGTTCAAGGAGCCGAAGACGCCCACGCTGCTGCCCGCCGTCGCCGACGCGGTGTGGGACGACCGGCGGGTCGTCGCACGCTACCGGCGCG
>KL569335.1:6512-8299 GCA_000715635.1 Streptomyces violaceus
CGCGGGGAGGACGAGGTCGTCCGGGAGCTGGAGCCGTACGGGCTCGTGCTGAAGGCGGGCGTCTGGTACCTGTGCGCGCGGGTGGCCGGGGGCGGGTCCTTCCGGGTGTACCGGATCGACCGGTTCACGGCGGTGGACCCGGGCGAGGAGCGCTTCGAGCGGGAGCCGGAGTTCGAGCTGCCCGCCTTCTGGGAGGAGCGGGCGGAGCAGTTCGCCCGGTCCATCCTGCGGGCGCGGGTGGTGGTGCGGCTGTCCCCCGACGGTGTGCGCGCGCTGCCGTACGCCCTCGACTCGCTGTCCGCGAGGGAGGCCCTGGCTGACGCGGACGATCCGGACGCCGACGGATGGGTGACGGTGGCTCTGCCGGTGGAGTCCGAGGAGGTCGCCCACACCCAGCTGACGGCGCTCGGCGCGGAGGTGGAGGTGCTGGCGCCCGAGGGCCTGCGCGAGCGGTTCGCGGGGGACGCGCTGCGGCTGGCCGGGCTGTACCACCCCGGGCACCGCCCCCGGGACGGCGCATAACGATCCCGCGCACTCCGGGTGCGCCCGTGTGCCCCAGGGCCGATGCTTGACCCGTGATGGACGAGACGGAGTTCTGGAAGCTGGTGGACGACTCTCGCGAGGCCGCCGAAGGCGACCCGGAGGAACAGGCCGACCTGCTCGTGGAACGGCTCTCGCAACTGGACCCGGACTCGGTCCTGGACTTCGCCCGTCACTTCGAGTCGCGCTACAACCGCGCCTACCAGTGGGACCTGTGGGGCGCCGCCTGGGTGATGCTCGACGGGGCGAGCGACGACGCCTTCGACTTCTTCCGCTGCTGGCTGATCGGCCAGGGCCGCCATGTCTTCGAGGGCGCCGTGCACGACCCGGACTCGCTCGCCGAGCTGCTGGACGAGTTCGACGAGGAGATCGACGGCGACGGCGAGGAACTCGGCTACGCGGCGGACGAGGCCTACGAGCAGCTCACAGGCGTGGTCGCCCCGGACCTGGAGATCCCGCCCGCGCCCCCGGAACCGGAGGGGACGTCGCTCGACTTCGAGAACGAGCGGCTTCTCGCCGAGCGCTATCCCCGTCTGTGGGAGCGCTTCAGGGGCTGACCGCCAGGCTCCGGGTGTCGCTCTTCACCGCGTGGTGCAGCGGGGCCGCGTTGGCCTGGTCGAGGGCGGACGCGGTGGCCGCCGCCGGGCCAAGGACGACGGTCGCGACCGCGCGGAGCACCGCCCAGGGACCGCGCGGGCCGCGCGTGGCCGCGCTCCGGGTGTGCGGGTTCTTCGTACGGCCGTTGTTCATCGTCCCCACCTCCGGTCGGCTTCCTGTGAGGGTGACCGTAGGGCGCCGGGATCTGAGGACACCGCGCGCCGGCTGTGGCCTTGCTGTGGGTCCTTGGGCCGGTGCTGCAGACGGGCCGCCAGCTGTCTGATCTCCGGCAGGCGGGCGTGCAGGGCGGCGCCTGGGCAGCTGGTCATGTAGCCGTCGTTGTGGCCCGCGAGGGCGGGCAGTTTCGCGGTGGTGCCGGCCGCGTACCGGCTCAGGCCGTTGCTGGAGACCAGGCGGACGCTCGCCCGCGGGTCGGTGCCGGCCAGACCCAGTTTCCAGGCGGACAGCGCGGCGATGGCGTGGATCATGGCCCGCGGTACGGGCATGCCCGCGGTGAAGGTGCCGAGGGCGGCGATGCCCGTGGTGCCATGGTTGAAGCCCTGGGTGTGGGCGCCGGTGACGGCACGCTCGACGCCGCCGGCGCGGCCCTCGTAGATGGTGCCGCAGCGGTCGACGACGAAGTTGTAGCC
>KL569336.1:0-494 GCA_000715635.1 Streptomyces violaceus
TCGGTGTCGGCTCCGGCCGTGGAAGTTCCCGGCGGGAGCGGACCGGCGAGAGAAAGACCGCCAGGAAGGCCATCGTGAGGAGGGCGCCGCCCACTCAGAGTGTGGCGCGCACTCCTGCCGGTTGACGAGGAGGCAGGACAGCTCGGCGCCCACCGCCATCGCGCCGGTCAGCACGCAGCGGAACGTGGCAACGTCAGGGGCAAGTACGAGCCCCACACCGTCGCCCTCCGCCAGTACTGAAACGCTGACCCGGGGACAACTTCGTCACCGCTACATCGGAGGGCACCGGCGACGCACGCGGCCGGCTACACATTCGTCCGTGTCGAGGGCCATGTATACCCCTGCCCGTGACCGGCGTAGCGTGCTGAGTGCAGAGAAGCGCACCCGGCGTCCAGGGCCGGCGGAGGACCAGAGCCCCAGGTCGGGGTGCAGTGCCGAAGCTGAGCCAGAGCAGCGGCCGAAGCCCGGCTGCTGGCCGTTGGCGTGGATGGCGT
>KL569336.1:707-1291 GCA_000715635.1 Streptomyces violaceus
AGAGATGTGTATAAGAGACAGGCCTTGGACGCCGGATGCCCGTTCCCGCGGCCCGCGAAGCGCTAGCGTCGGGTACATGATCGTATGACTCAACGGCACCCACGGCGCAGGCAAGACGACGACCAGTGCACTCGTGCAGCAACTGATACCGGATGCACGGGTGTTCGACGCCGAAAAGGTCGGCGAGACTCTCATGGACATCACCCCGGGGCTGCCCGGGACGGTCAACTTCCAGCACTGGCCGCCGTGGCGGCAGCTCGTCGTCGAGACCGCACGCCGCGTACTCGACTACGCCGGCGGCACTCTGGTGATGCCCATGACCGTCCTGGTCGAGCAGTACTGGCGCGAGATCAGCACAGGCCTCGCCCGCCATGCCATCCCGGTACGGCACTTCGTCCTCCACGCTGACCGAGAGACCCTCCGCGGGCGCATCGAGGGACACTCTTCTTAGGGCTCGGCACCAGCACCCTCGTCGGCCAGCGCAGCCCGGAGTCCGCCGCAACAGTTCTGGACCACCATCTGAGCCGAATCTTCCGCACCGGCGATGCGGCTAGTTGACGGGCGCCGCCTCACCGCGTGGGAGC
>KL569336.1:1516-3252 GCA_000715635.1 Streptomyces violaceus
GATGTGTATAAGAGACAGGGCTCCCCCTTGGCGGGCGAGCGTAACCGTTGCGGGCACGAGCCCCCTGGACTGTCTGACCCGGCACGGAAAAGGGAAGAGAACCGTAGAAGGTGGCTGGGAGGGGGGCGCATGTCGCTGAGGTGGAAGGTCGGGATCGTGGCCGGGGCAGGGGCGGCCATCGTCTCCACGCCATTGGTCTGGCTGCTGGACAACCCGGACACCGGTCAGATGGTCGGCGCATCGGTGCAATGCGCCACTGGTATCGCCGCGCTGGTGTGGGCGTTGATTCAGGCGTCGTCCGATTCGGCCACGCCACCAGGGCAGCAGGATGCGGCTGTGGATACGGGGCACAGTGAGGCGACCGGCGGCGGGTCGGCCCATACCGGTATACGTCGTTCCAGGGGAGCGGAAGGCGGATCGGCGAGGGCGCAGAGCACTGGTGATGCCACTGCGCGAGGCAGCGGCAGCAGCGCGGGCACTGGCGTCGACTACACCGGTCCGGCCTGAGTACCGGCACCTTCATGCGATGGTGGAAGCGCCGCCCTTCGTCCAAGCCCGGTGACGCCGTGCTCGGGGGCGTAGAGGGTGCGCCAACGGTGGTCGCTACCGACACCGGGGATGCCTACGCTCATGACGGAGCGACTGCGGTGACCGGCTACCGCGGGCCGGCCCCGGAAGTCGGCGGCCCGGCCGCCGTGGGCACGGTGCGGGTCTCGGAGACGGGGGATGCCCACGCCTCCGACGGCGCCGTCGCCGTCACCGGGTACGTCGGCAGCCTGACAGTGGTGCAGTACAGCGCTCGACGGGAGCCAGCAGCCTGGCCGCATCAGACAGGGGTCATCCCGTCTCGGGCGCAATCCTTCCAGCACCGGGCCGAGGCTCGCATGCTGTGGGCTTCCGAGGGCCACACGCGGGTGCCGCGCCTGGTCCTGACCGGCATCGGCGGGGTGGGCAAAACCCAGCTCGCCGCCGATCATGCCCGTGCCGCGTGGGAGTCCGGTGATGTGGACATACTGGTGTGGATCACGGTCGGCAGCCGTGCGGCCGCCGTGTCGGGGTACGCGCAGGCCGGCATCGAGGTCCTAGGTGCCGACCCGGCGAATCCGGATCAGGCCGCGAAGGCATTTCTGGCTTGGCTCGAGCCAAAGCCGGGCGTGAAACCATGCAGGTGGCTTGTCGTTCTGGACGATCTCGCCGACCCTGCCGACCTGCGGGGTCTTTGGCCCCCGGCCAGCGCCTCGGGCCGCACGCTGGTCACCACCCGCCGCCGTGACGCTGCCCTGACTGGCGAGGGCCGGCGACTGATACCGGTCGGCCCGTTCACTCCCGAGGAATCCACGGCCCACCTCCGCGCCGCCCTCGCCGCCCACGGGCGCTGCGAATCGCCGGGCGAACTCGTGGGTCTCGCCGACGACTTGGGGCACCTGCCGCTGGCCCTGTCCCAGGCAGCGGCCTATCTCATCGACGCTTCTTCGGACTGCGTCTCCTACCGTTGGCTGCTGGCCGACCGGGCTATCCGTCTGCGCGACGTCGTGCCGGAACCCGGTGCACTGCCGGACGACCAGTCCACCACCGTGGCCGCCGCCTGGTCATTGTCCGTGGAACGTGCCGACCGCCTCCGGCCCGTCGCCCTGGCCCGCCCCATGCTCCAACTCACCGCGATGCTCGACCCCAACGGAATCCCGCTGGCCGTCCTGACCAGTCCGGCCGCCTTGGCGCGGCTCACCGCCCAGCGC
>KL569336.1:3482-3822 GCA_000715635.1 Streptomyces violaceus
GCGAGCAACCAGCCTCGATCACCGGCGAGGAGGCACTTGGCGCGCTACGAGCCCTGCACCGGCTGAGCCTCATCGAACACTCCCCTGACGACCCCTACCAGGCCGTTCGTGTCCACCAGCTCGTTCAGCGAGCCACCAGCGATGCGCTGGCCGAGCGAGTGCGGCGGGCTCTCGTCCGTACGGCCGCCCACGCGCTGATCTCTGTGTGGCCCGACATCGAACACGACAGCCGCCTGGCCCAGGTACTGCGCTCCAACGCGGACACGCTCCAGCGCAACGGAGAGGAGGCCCTGTGGCAGCCCGACCCACATCCTGTCCTCCTCCAGACGGTGCGGAGCCT
>KL569336.1:4079-5388 GCA_000715635.1 Streptomyces violaceus
CGGAGCCTCGGCGAGTCCGGCCAGACAGCCAGTGCGGCGGCCCGCTGCCGGGATCTCGCGCACGACGCCCACCGCCGCCTGGGCCCGGACCATCCCGACAGCCACGCCGTACGGGGCGAACTGGCCCGGTGGCAGGGGGTGGCCGGAGACGCGCCCGGCGCGGCCTCGCTCCTCGCAGAACTGTTGGCCGACCGACTACGGGTGCTGGGACCGGATCATCCCAGTACGCTCACCACGCGGCATGAGCTGGCCTGGTGGCGCGGGATGGCCGGGGACGCGAGGGGCGCCGTACTCGCCTTCGAAGAGCTACTGGCCGACCGGCTACGGGTACAGGGGCCGGATGATCCCGGCACCCTCACGACCCGGCACAGCCTCGCCCGGTGGCGGGGAGAGGCCGGGGATGCCGCTGGTGCGGTGGCCGCGCTGGGGGAGGTGGCCGCCGACCGGGAACGCGTGCTGGGTCCAGACCATCCGGCCACCGTCGCCGCTCGGGGCAACCACACCTACTGGCGTGGGATGGCCGGTGATCCCGCCGGTGCCGCAGCGGCCTTCGAGCAGCTGGTCGCTGACCACGTACGGGTCCTCGGACCTCGCCATCCCGGCACGCTCGCCACCCGCCGCGAGTTCGCCCGGTGGTGCGGGGAGGCGGGCAAAGCGGCAGATGCGGTGGGCGCCCTCGGCGAGTTGCTGGACGAGATGCTGCCGCTTCTGGGCGCCGAAAACCCTGAAACGCTCGTCACTCGTCATGAGCTCGCAAGGTGGCGTGGCGAGACAGGAGACACCGCAGGCGCCATCGACGCGCTTGCCGAACTGCTGGAGGACATGGTGTCGGTGCTCGGCCCCGACGACCCCGACACGATCACGACCCGCCGCGAGCTCGCCCGATGGCGTGGCGAGACAGAAGACACCGCCCGGCGCTCCGCCCCGAAGCCACAATAGTCGGCGAACTTCAAGCCAGAATGCCGAGTCACATGCCGTCGACACCCTCGTGAGTGGCCAGCTCCCGACCTACGCTTCGTCCCGGCCGTGCGCTTGCTGGCCGCTCCCTACACGTAAACGATGCTCGCCAATAAGAGAGCCCCGCATCAGTAGTCGAGAGCCAGGTAGTCGATGTCGTTGATGGCCACGTCCGACAGTCCCATAGCGCGGACACCACCGTCCTGGACATACACGTCCTTGAATCCGTCTGCGATGATCTGCCGCATCTGCTGGTCGCTGGCTCCCGCGTCGCGCGCCTCGAACATTCGGCGGGCGCACTCCGGCGGGAGGTGCACCGTGAGGCGGCGGAACCGTCCGTCATCGGTCGTGC
>KL569337.1:0-1190 GCA_000715635.1 Streptomyces violaceus
ATTGCCCGCAGCTACGTCGGAGCCCCCTGTGGACGGTGGGGCAACGCCGAGTGCCAGGCAAACGCCGGGTACCTCACCACCTGGCTGGCCCTGACGGAGTGAGCTGGCGCACACCTGCCGTAGAGTTGAGGCCGGTCGATACATGACCGTGACAGATCGGAAGGGCAGCACGCGTGACCGTCGAAGACCCGGATTCCGGTACGGACGCGCAGGGCGCCGACCCCGGCGAGGACCCGCTCGCCCTGCGCCTCGAAGGGCTCATTCTGGGGGCCGAGCGCCGGTACACCCCGTTTCAGGCGGCCCGCAGCGCCGGTGTCTCCATGGAACTGGCCTCCCGCTTCTGGCGGGCGATGGGCTTCGCGGACATCGGGCAGGCCAAGGCCCTCACCGAGGCGGACGTACTCGCCCTGCGGCGCCTCGCCGGTCTCGTCGAGGCGGGGCTGCTGAGCGAGGCGATGGCCGTACAGGTGGCCCGGTCCACCGGGCAGACCACCGCCCGGCTCGCCGAGTGGCAGATCGACTCCTTCCTGGAAGGGCTGACCGAGCCGCCCGAGCCGGGCATGACGCGCACCGAGGTGACGTACCCGATCGTCGAGCTGCTCCTGCCCGAGCTGGAGGAGTTCCTGGTCTATGTCTGGCGGCGTCAGCTCGCCGCCTCGGCCGGACGGGTCGTGCAGGCCGCCGACGACGAGGAGATGGTCGACCGGCGTCTCGCCGTCGGCTTCGCGGACCTGGTCGGGTTCACCCGGCTCACCCGCCGGATGGAGGAGGAGGAGCTCGGCGAGCTGGTCGAGGCCTTCGAGACCACGGCCGCCGACCTGGTGGCCGCGAACGGCGGACGGCTGATCAAGACCCTCGGCGACGAGGTGCTGTACGCCGCCGACGACGCGGGCGTCGCCGCCGAGATCGCCCTGCGGCTGATCGAGACCATGGCGCACGACGAGACGATGCCGGAGCTGCGCGTCGGCATGGCGTTCGGCACCGTGACCACCCGTATGGGCGATGTCTTCGGTACGACCGTGAACCTGGCCTCCCGGCTCACCTCGATAGCTCCGAAGGACGCCGTCCTCGTCGACACCGCCTTCGCCGAGGAGCTGATCCGCACGCAGGACGCCCCGTCCTCCGAGGCGGAGGCGGCCGAGGAGGCCGCGGCGGCGGAGAAGGAGGGCGAGGAGCCTCCGGCGTACCGG
>KL569337.1:1414-3139 GCA_000715635.1 Streptomyces violaceus
ATGTGGCAGCGGCCCGTGCGTGGGCTGGGCGTCGTGGAGCCGTGGCTGCTCACACGGCGGGACCTGGGCTGACCCGGGCGGTCAGCCGCGGCGGCCCGGTGTGTCCACGCACAGGCCGATGACCGGCACGCACAGGCCGGGGTCGTCCGGTTTCTTCGGCTGCTCGGGCCTGGGCGCCGGGGCGGGCGTGGTCCGGCTCGGTGGAGCGGGTGCGGCCGGGGTCGGGCGTGGGGCGGTGCCCTGGGTGGCCGGTGCCGGGGTGTTCGGCGTGTCGGGGATGGCCGTGGGCCGGTGAGCGGCGGTCGTGGTGGCCCCTCGGGTGCCGGTCGTGGCGGGCGGGGCCGGCCGGGCGCCCCTGGTGACCGGGGACGGGGTCGGGCCGCCCAGGACCGTGGGTGACGAAGGGCTGGTCCCGGGGGCGGCCGGGAAGGTCGCGGTGGTGCCGGTGGCCGTGTCCGTGCCGGTGGTGACCGGGTCGGGGCGGGGTTCGGCCTCGACGGTGCCGACGCCGTCGGGGCTCGGGCCGGAGGCCAGGCGTACGAGGCTCAGGGCGCCGGCGGCCAGGGCGAGGACGCCGGCGAGCAGGACCTTGCGGGAGCGGGGCTTGCGGTGGCGGCCTCGGACGCGGGGGGCGGAAAGGCCGGTTTCCGTCGGGGGCGGCTCGTGGGGTGGGGCCGGTTCCCTGTGGCGAGGTGCCGTGGCGGCCCCGGTGTCCCGCTGTGGCCTCGCCGGCGTGTTCGTCCTCATCACGGTTCCTCCCCGATGCGCACGCGCCCCCTGTGCGCCGTTGGCGGACGCACGCTATGCGCTCCCATGGGTGGTCGGGCCGGAATTGAGGTGATGTCACTCGAACGGGTGGGCGGGTGATGGTGCGGGAACCGGTCGCGTCCGCTCTTTCGTGCGTGGAGTGCGGCTGCGATGATCGGGGCGGTGAGGTTGTTAACCCGCGTTAACCGGAGGGTGTCATGAACGAGGAACGGTTCGGGGAGTTCGTGCTGGTGCGGCGGCATGAGCAGGGGCATGTCGCGGAGCTCGTCCTCGACCGGCCCAAGGCCATGAACGCCGTGTCGACCGAGATGGCCCGGTCCATCGCCGGGGCGTGTACGGCGCTGGGGGAGGACCGGGACGTACGGGTGGTCGTGCTGACCTCGACGCATGAGCGGGCGTTCTGTGTGGGGGCCGATCTGAAGGAGCGGAACTCGTTCAGCGACGCGGATCTGGTGCGGCAGCGGCCGGTGACGCGTGGGGCGTACACCGGGGTGCTGGAGGTGCCGGTGCCGACGGTGGCGGCGGTGCACGGGTTCGCGCTGGGGGGCGGGTTCGAGCTGGCGCTCGCGTGTGACGTGATCGTGGCCGACCGTACGGCGGTGGTGGGGCTGCCGGAGGTGTCGGTGGGGGTGATTCCCGGGGGTGGGGGCACGCAGTTGCTGCCGCGTCGGGTGGGGGCGGCGCGGGCGGCTGAGCTGATCTTCTCGGCGCGGCGGGTGGAGGCCGTCGAGGCGGGCGAGTTGGGGTTGGTGGATCAGGTCGTGGAGGAGGGGCGGGACCGGGAGGTGGCGTTGGAGCTGGCCTCGCGGATCGCGGGGAATTCGCCGGTGGGGTTGCGGGCGGCGAAGCGGGCGTTGCGCTTGGGGCAGGGGTTGGATCTGCGGGCGGGGCTCGAGGTGGAGGACGCGGCGTGGCGGGCGGTGGCGTTCTCCGGGGACCGGGCGGAGGGGGTAGCCG
>KL569338.1:0-662 GCA_000715635.1 Streptomyces violaceus
GGATCAGCCCGGCGCCCTCGCCCCAGCCGACACCGTCAGCGTCCGCCGAGAACGCCTTGCACCGCCCGTCCGGGGACAGGCCTTGCTGTCGGCTGAAGCCGACGAAGGTGCCGGGGTTGGCCAGCACAGCGACACCGCCGGCGATCGCCAGGGTGCACTCACCCTGTCGTAGCGACTGAGCGGCCACGTGGAGTGCGGTCAGCGACGAGGAGCACGCCGTGTCGACTGTCACCGCCGGCCCTTCGAAGCCGTATGTGTAGGCGATGCGGCCCGACAACACGCTGCCCGAACTGCCCGTCATGAAGTGGCTCTCGACGCCCGGTGGAACGTTTGGCGCTCCGCCCGCGTAGTGCCGGGTCACGTAGTCCGTCGTAATGCCGCCGATGAAGACCCCGACGGGCCTGCCCCGTAGGGACTTCGGAGGAATCCCGGCCCTTTCCAGGACTTCCCACGATGTCTCCATCAGCAGCCGCTGCTGCGGATCCATCGCCAGTGCCTCGTTGGGAGAGATTCCGAACAGTTCACCGTCGAATTCGGCGGCGTCGTAGAGGAACGCTCCCTCACGTACGTAGCTCTTGCCCTGGGCCTCCGGGTCCGGGTCGTACAGCGATTCCAGGTCCCAGCCACGGTTCGCGGGCAGGCCGGAGACGGCATCGCGTTCT
>KL569338.1:882-2585 GCA_000715635.1 Streptomyces violaceus
TCGCGTTCTTCGGCGACGAGGCGCCACAGCGCCTCGGGGGAGTCGGCGCCGCCAGGGAAACGACAGGCCATGCTCACGATGGCTATGGGCTCACGCTGCGCGGTCGTCAGTTCTTGGTTCTGTTTGCGCAGACGTTCGTTCTCGATCAGTGACGCCCGCAATGCCTCGACGACCTTTTCAGAGGATGCGGCCATCACGCGTTCGTCCCTTCCGTGTCTACGGGTGTGTTGCTCTCTCCGAGTGCGATCCGGACGAGATCGTCCACGTCCATCGAGGCGATGGACGTGCCTTCCGCTTCACCTGCGGTGGTCTCTGCCTCGCCGCCGGGTTCTGCGAGCCGCAGCAGCGTCTCCAGGACACCGGCCTCCCGGATGCGGGTGAGTGGAATCGAGGTGATGGTCCGCCAAGTGGCCGCCTCGTCGGAATCGGCTCCCGTCGCGCCACGGCCTGCGCTGTCGATCTCCGCGGACAGTTCGTCCAGTATGTGTCCGACCAGGGATTCGGGGCTGGGGTAGTCGAAGACGAGGGATCCCGACAGGCGCAGGCCGGTGGCGCCCTTGAGCCGGTTACGCAGTTCCACGGCGGTGAGTGAGTCGATGCCCAGGTCCTGGAACGAGCTGTCGGGGGCGATCTCCGCGGGCGAGGCGTGTCCCAGAACAGCGGCGAGATTCCCGCGCACGATCTCCTCGACGACGCGTTTGTGGTCGGTCTCGGGCATGGCGCTCAGCCGCTCGGCGAGAGACGGTCCCTCGGCTGCGGCACCCGTGTTCGCGCCGCGCCGGACCGGGGTACGGACCAGTCTGCTCAGCAGCGGGGGCAGGGCGCCCGAGGCGGCTTGGGAACGCAGCCCGGCCTGGTCCAACCGGATCGGCACCAGCAGCGGCCTGTCGTCGGCCAGGGAGGCGTCGAAGAGCGCAAGTGCCTGTTCGTTCGGGATCGAGGCCAGACCGGAACGGGCGAACCGCTCCCGATCGTCTCCGCCGAGTCGAGCGGTCATGTCGCTGGTTTGTGCCCACAGGCCCCAGGCGAGCGAGAGGGCCGGGAGTCCTGCCGCCCTGCGATCGTGCGCGAACGCGTCCAGGAAGGAGTTCGCCGCCGCGTAATTGCCCTGGCCCGGGCTGCCCAGCACCCCCGACGCCGACGAGAACAACACAAACCCCGCAAGGTCCAGCTCGCGCGTCGCCTCATGCAGATGCACCACCGCATCGGCCTTCGCCCGCAGCACCGCATCCAGATCCTCGGGCGTCAGGGCGGGGATCGTCGCATCCGCCAGGACACCGGCCGTATGCACCACCGCGGTGAGCGGATGCTGCGTCCCGATCCCGGCAATCAGCCCTCTGACCGCATCCCCGTCCGCCGCATCACACGCCACGACGGAGACTTCCGCCCCCAACTCCTCCAGCTCACTCAGCAGTTCCTTGGCCCCTGGGGCCTCCATTCCACGGCGGCCGGCCAGGACCAGGTGCCGCATTCCGTGGCCGGTCACCAGATGCCGGGCCACCAGCCCGCCCAGCGTCCCCGTGCCACCGGTGATCAGCACCGTGCCGTCCCGATCCCACACCCGAGGCATGGTCAGGACGACCTTCCCCACATGCCGGGCCTGGCTCATCCACCGGAACGCCTCCGGCGCACGCCGCACATCCCACGACGTCACCGGAAGCGGCGTCAGCACCCCCCGCTCGAACAGACCCACAATATCCGTC
>KL569338.1:2777-3296 GCA_000715635.1 Streptomyces violaceus
ACAGACCCACAATATCCGTCAGGATCTCCTGGAAACGGTCCAGCCCTGCGTCAACGAGATCGAACGCCTGGTAGGTGACGCCCGGGTGGTCGGCGGCGACCTGTTCCGGATCGCGGATGTCGGCCTTGCCCATCTCGATGAACCGGCCTCCACGCGGCAGCAGACGCAGCGAGGCATCCACGAACTCACCCGCCAGACTGTCCAGCACCACATCCACCCCCCGCCCCGCCGTGGCAGCCAGAAACTCCCGCTCGAACTCCACCGTCCGCGACGACGCGATCCGCCCCTCACCCAACCCCGCAAGCCGCAACGCATCCCACTTACCGGCACTCGCCGTACCGAACACCTCCGCCCCCAGATGCCGCGCCAACTGCACCGCCGCCATCCCCACACCACCAGCCGCCGCATGCACCAGCACCGACTCCCCGGCCCGCACCCCCGCCAGATCCACCAACCCGTAATACGCCGTCACAAACGCCACCGGAACCGACGCCGCCTGCTCGAACGACCAACCCTCAG
>KL569338.1:3550-4294 GCA_000715635.1 Streptomyces violaceus
GCCCATCACCCGGTCTCCCGGGGCCAGGTCGGTCACCTCCGTACCGACCTCGGTGACCACTCCCGCAGCCTCACGGCCCATGGGCGTGCGTTCCGGATACATGTCCAGGGCGAGCAGCACATCACGGAAGTTCACCCCGGCCGCCCGTACCGCGATCCGCACCTCATACGGTCCCAACGGCGCCGACGACTCCTCACACGGCAACAACGCCAGATGCTCAAGCGCCCCCGGACGCGACACATCCAGCCGCCACGGCACCCCCACCGGAGGCACCAGCACCCCACCAGCACCCGAACCCGCCGCCACCAGACGAGCCGCCAGCACCTGACCGTCCCGCACCACCACCTGCGGCTCACCACTGGCCAGCACCGCAGGCAGCACATCGGCCACCGCAGCCGCGTCGTCCACATCCACCAGAACGAACCGGCCCGGATTCTCCGTCTGCGCCGACCGCACCAGACCCCACACCCCGGCATGACCCAGATCCGGCACCCCACGCCGATCCCCCACCCCCACCGCACCACGGGTCACCACCACCAGCCGGGAGTCGGCGAACCGCTCCTCCGCCAGCCACGCCTGCAGCACCCCCAACACCATGGCCGCCGACTCACGCACCCCATCCGTCAACCCACCGGACTCCACCGACACACACGGCAGCACCACAAATTCCGGAACAGGCCCGGCATCCAGACCACCCAGACCACCCTCCCCAAGAACCACCCACCGCTCCGACGAAACCGACGA
>JNXN01004996.1 GCA_000715635.1 Streptomyces violaceus
GCCGTTGCCGGCGCCTGCGTACCTGGGGCTGCCAGCGGGCCCGTACCGCTTCGTCGATCTTCGCGGCGACGTCGACGCGGGGGTGCTTGCGGGCGCCACGCCGGTAGCGGTTCACGGAGTCGGCGGTGACACCGATCTCCTGCGCGACGGCCTTCGCGCTGCCCAACTGCCGGATCAGATAGCCGATCTGGCCCTTCAGCGTCTTGGGCGGCTCTCGGGTGAAGGACTCCCGGTCCGCACGTTCGATCGCGTCCTCGATCTCCCTCACCGGTTACTCCCCTTCTTCCAGGACGGCGTCGCCGCCCTTGATGTGGCGGGCGGGGTTGTAGCCCGCTTCCATCAGGTCGACCGCCCAGGACATCTCCTGGACGCCTTCGAACTTTGCCAGGCCCGGGGTGGGCCCGAGGCGGAAGGTGCCGGGGATGGGCTTGCCGGACGTGCTGTAAGGGAGGATGTCGATCGGCGAGCGGGACGGGGAGGGGTAGACGACGCAGTCCGACAGCACGGCGAGCGGGTACAGGCCCGTCATCCTGGCCATGTTGAGCAACTTGCGGTGCATGTTGACCCGGGCCTTGGAGATGACCGCGGCACGGATGTCCGGGCGCCAGGTCGGGCGTTCCATGGCCGGCCACGCATCGCCCTCCTTATAGTCCTTGCCCTGGGGGCGCTCGCGGAGCTTGCCGACTCCGCCCTTCACTGTGGCCTTGATGGCGGCGAGCACTGCGGCCAGGGCCGGGTCGGCGTCCTTGTGCCGCTCCATCGCCGCGAGGAACGCGTGGTCGTCCAGGTCCCGGGTGACGCCGAGGTCGGCCATGGTGTCGACGTACGCGGTCCGCAGCCGGTCGTGCCACGGGTCCAGGTAGGCGCCGGTCTCCCGCCGCAGGTACGCCTCCAGCGGCTGGACGTTGTAGCCGAGCTCCTGGGCGTAGGCGACGGTGTGGGTCTGATACCAGGCCGGGCCGGTGGGACGGGTACCGGACGGCGTGAAGGGGCTGGGCAGCCGTGGGTCGAGCTCGACGTGCGAAAGGTCCACCAGCCAGGAGCCCGGAATCTTCGGGTTGAACACCGGGGCACGGAAGTGGTCCGGGGCGGACAGGCCGACCACCAGGCGGGAGGCGGAGGCGAGGAAGGCGGTGTTCAGGTCGAGCCCGAGTGCCCAGGGCAGGGACACCTCGTCCCCGGTGAGCAGGTTGACGTCGCGCACCCACTGGTAGGCCTCTTCGTCGAGGAACCCGCCCTTCCAGCCGCGGTGCACGACCAGGGGGTGCTCGGGGACGCATTCCGGCGGGGCCGGGTCGATCGGTTCCGTTCCGAGCGAGCCGGGGTTGTGGCCCGAACTCCACTGGCCGGTCGTACGATCCTGCACGGCGCGAGTGGGTGGGCGCAGCGCTGTCATCAGCTCCAGGCCGGAGACGGCAGTCGACCCGCGCGGGGTGAGGACCCGCTGTGCGTAGACGCCCAGGACGCGGGCGATGTCGGCCGGCTCCAAGTCCGTCACGCCGGGCCAGGACCGCTCGTCGAGGGCGTCCCAGGACAGGATCGCGAGCTGCACGCACTGCCGCTGATTGCCCTGGGCCGGGCGGTACACGCGGGCCCACGGGCCGAATCCGCGTTTGGTCAGCTTCCACTTCGCCCTGGTGACCTGCTTGACGACGGGGTGATCCTCCGCC
>KL569339.1:0-758 GCA_000715635.1 Streptomyces violaceus
GCAGATCGTCCAGACGGCGTCCGATGGGGCTGCGGCCGCCGGCCGCGCTGTCCGGGTGGTGTCGCAGTTCCTGGTAGGTGACATGCACGGTGGTCTCGGTGATGCCGTACATGTTCACCAGCAGCGGCTGGGTGTCGCCGTGGCGTTCGAACCACGGGTTCAGGCGGGCAGGATCCAGTGCCTCTCCGCCGAACACCACCCGCCGCAGACCCACCCCGCCGGCCGACGGCACCTGCTGCTCGGCCTGTATCAGCTGGTAGAACGCCGACGGTGTCTGACTGAGGACCGTCACCTTCTCCCGGGCCAGCACCTCCCACACCCGCTCAGGCGAACGGCTGTCCTCATACGAGACCACCACCAGACGCCCGCCATGCAGCAGAGCACCCCACAACTCCCACACCGAGAAGTCGAACGAGAACGAGTGGAACAACGTCCACACATCACCCTCGCCGAACCCGAACCGCTCCCGGCTCACACCGAACAACCGCACCACGTTCTGATGCGGAACCACCACACCCTTGGGCCGCCCCGTCGACCCCGACGTATAGATCACATACGCCGGACTCCCCGGCAACAACGCCCCCACACGCTCTGCATCAACCACATCACCACCGGCCACCCGACCAGCCACCGCAGCACCCTCAAGATCCTCCACCCGATAACACGGCACCCCCACCCCAGCCACCGCACCACCGGTCTCCACCGTCGTCAGCACACACACCGGCTCCGCGTCCCGGACCATGAACGCGATCCGCTCA
>KL569339.1:1025-1222 GCA_000715635.1 Streptomyces violaceus
CCCACCAACTGCTCGGGGCCCACGCCGTGACCGATCAGCACCCGCGCCAGCCGGTTCGCCCGCGCATTCAACTCCCCGTAGGAGAGGGAGGTGCTGCCGTCCGTGACCGCGATCGCCTCCGGAGTCAGCGCCGCCTGCGCCTGGAACAACTCAGGCACCGTGGCCTGCGGGAGCGGGTGACGGGTGTCGTTGTACTC
>KL569339.1:1485-3097 GCA_000715635.1 Streptomyces violaceus
CCGTCAGGAGCCGCTCGCGCTCCGCGGGCTCCAGCACGTCGATGTCGCCGATGCGCTGGTCAGGGTTGTTGATCACGGTGTGGATGATGTGGTGCAGGCGGTGCAGCATCCGCTCGGCGGTGCCGGCATCGAGCAGGTCGCCGCTGTATTCCCAGGCGCCCTGCAGGCCCGCGGGACCGTCGGCGTCGTGGGCCTCGCTGATGCTCAAGGACAGGTCGAACTTGGTCACCGCCAGATCCACCGGTTCGGCCTGCACGCTCAAGCCCGGCAGGTCGACCGCTGCCTGCTCGATATTGTTGAAGGCGAGCATGACCTGGAACAACGGATGCCGGGCCATGGAGCGATCCGGGTTGAGGACCTCCACCAGCCGCTCGAAGGGCAAATCCTGCTGCGTGTAGGCGTCCAGGTCCCACTGCCGTACCCGCTGAAGCAGCTCACCGAAGGTGGGATCGCCCGACGTGTCGGTGCGCAGGACCAGGGTGTTGGTGAAAAAGCCCACCAGGTCATCGGCGGCCTCGTCCATCCGGCCGGCCACCGGTGTGCCCAGCGGGATGTCCTCACCCGCACCCAGCCGGGTCAGCAACACCGCCAGCGCCGCCTGAACCACCATGAACGGTGTCGCCCCCGCGGACGCGGCCACCTCCACCACACCCTGATGCACCCGCCGGTCCCACTCGAACAGCACCCGCCCGCCCCGGTGCGAGGCCACCGCCGGACGCGGACGGTCCCACGGCAGCTCAAGCTCGGCAGGCAACCCCGCCAGCCGCCGGCTCCAGCCCTCCAACTGAGCACTGATCACACTGTCCGGATCCTCTTCCGCACCCAACAACCCCTGCTGCCACACCGTGTAATCGGCGTACTGCACCGCCAACGGCTCCCACCGCGGCACCCGGCCCGCACACCGTGCCGCATACGCCGCAGCCAGATCACGCGCCAACGGCCCCATCGACCACCCATCCGTGGCGATATGGTGCACCACCAGCACCAACACCTCACCCCCCAGCTCCCCCAGCTCCAGCTCCTCCAGCTCCTGCTGCTCCTGCTGCTCCAGCTGCTCCAGCTGCTCCTGCTGCTCCAGCTGCTGCTGTTTGCTGGGGTTCTCACACAGCAGATGCGCCCGCAACGGCAGGTCCACCACCACATCGAATCCCTGTGCCGCCGCACGCGCCACGGCCTGCCGCATCCCCCCGGCCTCGACCTGCTCCACCAGCAGCCGGGGCCTGGCCTCACCCGCAGGCACCACATGCTGCCAGGGACGCCCGTCCTGCCCCGGGAACAACGTCCGCAACGCCTCGTGCCGCTCCACCACATCACCCAGCGCCGCCTCCAGCGCCTGCCGGTCCAACACCCCCGTGAACCGCAACGCCACCGGCACGTTGTACGTCGCCCCGCCCCCCTCCAGCTGGTTCAGGAACCACAACCGGCGCTGACCGAACGACAACGGCACCCGCCGCGGCCGCTCCACCCGCTCCAGCGCCGGACGCACCACCCCATCCCCCAC
The DNA here is from genome assembly GCA_000715635.1 of Streptomyces violaceus. GTDB lineage: Bacteria > Actinomycetota > Actinomycetes > Streptomycetales > Streptomycetaceae > Streptomyces > Streptomyces violaceus. The sequence goes on from KL569339.1 coordinate 2,987, forward strand.
ACACTCCACCAGCCCCGCCACCGTCGGAGCCTCGAACAGATCCCTGATCGACAACTCCACCCCCAACACCGACCGCACCCGGCTGATCAACCGCGTCGCCAGCAGCGAATG
>KL569339.1:3346-3536 GCA_000715635.1 Streptomyces violaceus
CCCCGCCCAACGCGAAGAAACTGTCATCAATACCGACCTCCGCCAACCCCAACACCTGAGCGAACAGCCCGCACAACACCTCCTCCCGCCCAGTACGCGGACCACGCCCCGACACCATCCCCGACACATCCGGCACCGGCAGCGCCCCACGGTCCAGCTTCCCGTTCACCGTCAACGGCAGACCATCCAG
>KL569339.1:3865-4016 GCA_000715635.1 Streptomyces violaceus
ACGGCAGACCATCGAGGGCGACCAGGACCGAGGGGACCATGTACTCCGGCAACCGCCCCCGCAGGCTTTCCCGCACCGCAGCAACATCCAGCCCACCCGCGGCGACACCCTCTTCCGCAACGACGTAACCCACCAGCCGCTTGTCACCGGG
>JNXN01005002.1 GCA_000715635.1 Streptomyces violaceus
CCAATGAACAGGGCATGGGGGAGGAGCTGAGCCTTCGCGGGCTGCGCGCGATGGATCCGGATCAGGCGATCTCGGTGCTGCACCAGGCGCTGGACCAGAACGAGACCGTCCTCAGCGTCACCGACATGGACTGGAAACGCTTCGCTTCCCTCTACACAGCGGCCCGGCCGAGCACCCTGCTGGACGAGCTGCCCGACGCCCAGCTGACTGCGCACATCCCTGCGGCGCAGACGGACTCCGCGCCCCGCTCCCCCCTCGCCCAGCGCTTGACCGGCATGTCCCCGGCCGAGCAACGCCGGATGCTCCTGGACCTGGTTCGCGGCGAGGCCGGTGCCGTTCTGGGGCATGCGGAGTTCCAGGAGATCGACTCCCAGCGCGGCTTCCTCGAATCGGGCTTCTCCTCCCTCACCGCGGTGGAACTACGGAACCGGCTCAACGCGGTGACCGGACTCAAACTCCCTCCCTCGGTCATCTACGACCACCCCAACCCTTCCGCGCTCAGCCGGCATCTCCAGGCCGAACTGGCACAGGACGGGGGCGACAGCCAGGAGTCCCTCCTCGAAAGCCTCCGGCAGATCGAGGCGGCTGTGCTGGCGGAGTCCGTCACCGACGGCGCACGAACCCAGCTCGTCGAGCGCCTACGGGATCTGCTCTGGAAGGTGGACGACGCCGGACCGGACCCCAAGGCCAACGGCGTCATCGACCGATCCGTGATCGAGTCCGCCACGGACGACGAAATGTTCGCGCTGATCGACGAAGAACTCGGGCTTGAGTAATACGCCCTCCTGATCGGCACTTTATCGAGTGGGAGAAGAAGCGAAATGGTCGGCGTGGAAGACAAGCTTCGGGGTTACCTCAAGCGCGTCATGACAGACCTGTCCGAGACCCGGCAGCGGCTGCATGCCGCCGAGACCAAGTCGAGGGAACCGATAGCGATCATCGGAATCGGGTGCCGTTTTCCCGGGGGCGTCGAATCCCCCGAGGACTATTGGCGGTTGCTCGTCGAGGGCGAAGATGCGGTCGCCGAGTTCCCTGATGACCGGGGCTGGGACCTGGAATCGCTGTACGACCCGGACCCTGACGTGCCCGGCAAGAGTTACGCACGCGAGGGCGCGTTCGTCTACGGGGCCGGTGACTTCGACGCGGCATTCTTCGGAATCTCACCCCGCGAAGCACTGTCCATGGATCCGCAGCAGCGGCTGCTCCTGGAGGCGTCCTGGCAGGCGATCGAACGCGCGGGAATCGACCCGGCCTCGCTCCGTGGCCGCGAGGTCGGGGTGTTCGCCGGGGCGGCCCGGTCCGACTACGTCTCCGGCAGCCGGCAGATCCCCGACAGCGCGGAGGGCTACGCCATCACCGGCGGATCGTCCAGCCTGCTCTCCGGCCGGATCTCGTATGCGCTGGGTCTTGAGGGGCCGGCGGTGACGGTGGACACGGCGTGCTCGTCGTCCCTCGTGGCGCTGCACCTCGCCGCTCAGGCACTCCGTGCCGGCGAATGCTCGATGGCGCTCACCGGTGGCGTGTCCGTCCTGGTCAACCCCTATCCGTTCGTCGGTTTC
>JNXN01005003.1 GCA_000715635.1 Streptomyces violaceus
CTGCCACAGGTAGGCCGACAGGCCGCGCGAGGTGGCCGAGGGGTTGAAGACGATCTCGGCGCCGGCGAGGCCGAGTGCGCGCCAGCCCTCCGGGAAGTGGCGGTCGTAGCAGATGTAGACGCCGACCTTGCCGACGGCGGTGTCGAAGACGGGCCAGCCGAGGTTGCCGGGTTTGAAGTAGTACTTCTCCCAGAAGCCCTTGACCTGCGGGATGTGGTGCTTGCGGTACTTGCCGAGGTAGCTGCCGTCGGAGTCGATCACGGCCGCGGTGTTGTAGTAGAAGCCGGACTGCTCGACCTCGAACACCGGCACGACGATCACCATGCCGGTCTCGCGCGCGAGCGCCTGCATACGCTGCACCGTCGGGCCGTCCGGGACGGGCTCGGCCCAGCGGTAGTGCTCGGCATCCTGGACCTGACAGAAGTAGGGGCTGTTGAAGACTTCCTGGAAGCCGATGATCTTCGCGCCCCGGCGAGCCGCCTCGCGGGCGTGCTCCTCGTGTTTCGCCACCATGGACTCGGTGTCGCCGGTCCAGGTGGCCTGGACCAGAGCGGCACGTACGACGTTGGCCATGAGCTGCTCCTTCGACGCGACGTCTGCGTCTCTACGCCCGTAGAAGCGGGCCGTAGAGCCACGAACGTAAGCCTCCGGCTCGGGCTTGCCAAGACCATCGTCGCCAACCCGCGGGGCAGAGCGCGATTCGCACTCCTGTGGGTGAGCCGCCCGGGGCACGGCAGCGCCGGTCAGGCGGGGAATCCGGCGACCCGGAGCGCGTGCACGAGATCCCAGCGGCGCTCGTCCGACACGCCCTGGGCGGCCTCCAGCAGGAGCGGTACGAGGCGCCGCGGATCGGGCTCGGCGCTGCGGGCGGCCTCCTCGGGGGTGCGGGCTCTCACATACGCGTCGAGCAGCGCGCGCACCTCGCGGTGACGCCCCTCGGCGACCAGCCCGAGGACGGCCTCACCGACCTCGGCCGGAGGCCGGGCGACACCCTGCCGCAGGATCTGCTGTCCGTCCCCCACGCGCCCGGCAGCGCCCAGCGCGTCCGCCGCGGCGACCAGCCGCCCCGCGGGCAGCGAGGCGGCCTCCCACAGCAAGGTCTGCCAGTCCGCGCCCAGCCCGGCCCGCTCCAGCTCGCCCGCGAGCAGCGGGAACCGGGCGGGGGCCGAGGAGGTGAGCTCGACCAGCAGCGCGTGGGCCTCCCCGCTGCGCCCTTCGGCACGCAGCCGTGCCAGCGCCTCGACGGTCCGCGCGACCTCCGTCCGGTCCGTCGCGCCGCCTGCCTCACCCTGCGGCTCCACACGCTGTACTGCGGCTTCTTCGGCGGCCCCGGCGAAACGGGCCCCGCGCCGGGTACGGCCGGTGACGGGGGCGGGGTCGGGGAGCGTCGGCACGGCGGCGGACGGCGCGACGACGGGCGCGGCCTCCTCCTCGTCCATCCCGGCGAAGCGGGCACTGCCCCGACGGCGTTTGCGCTGCTTGGGGGTGGGCTGTCGGGGGGCCGGGGGCTCGGGGGCCGGCAACGGGGTGGGGATGCCG
>KL569340.1:0-1531 GCA_000715635.1 Streptomyces violaceus
GCCGCTGCTGCTGCCCGTGGCGATCGGGCTCGCGGCGGCCGGTGGGGAGGTGCCGACCCCTCCGGGCCGTGGCCGACCCGCCCCCGCGGGCCTCACAAGGGCGTCGCCGCATGCAGAATGAGCACCATCGTGACGGCCGAGTTCGCGGACGACATCGCCGACACGGCCGTTCCCGCGGCCGCGCCCCACGCCGCGAGTCCGACCGAGGTGAACACCGGGGGCCAGGTGCGGACGGCGGGTGCGGGGCCGAGCAGGGCCGCCACCCGGCGCGGCACCGGCCCCGGGGCGGCGAGTCCCGCGAGCGTGGGCACCGGGGTGCCCCGGGAGACGAGAGCTGCCGTGGCATGAAGACGAAGACCCCCATGAGGCTTCAGTCTTCCCCCTCGCTGTGAGCCTGATCCAGCAGGTCACGCAGCAGCCGTTCGTCGTCCGGGCCGAGGCCGGTGAGGAAACTGGCCAGCACGGCCTCGCGGTCGCTCTCGGCGTCCAGCACCTTGCGCATCCTCCGGGCGGCCAGGCCCGCCTGGTCCGAGGCGGGCGTCCAGGCGAAGGACCGGCCGACCCGCTCCCGGGTGACGGCGCCCTTGCCCAGCAGCCGGGTCAGGATCGTGATCACCGTCGTGTACGCGAGGTCACCGCCGAGGCGTTCCTGCACCCAGCCGGCCGTCGCCGGACCGTCCGCCTCCCGCAGCGCCTCCAGCACCAGCGCCTCCAGCTCGCCCTGCCCTCGCCGGGGTCGCTGCCGGGGATCCGTCACCGCCTTGTCTCCCTTCCACCGCCCTGCGTTGCCCGTGGGCACATCGTATAGATCGGCGGGACCACACCCCTTCCCTTCTACAGTGTTGTAGATTTTAGATGGGTTCGCTTCCCGGACCCGGAACGCACACGTCAAGAAGGAGTACCCCGTGGGAGTTTCCCTGTCCAAGGGCGGCAACGTCTCGCTCAGCAAGGAGGCGCCGGGCCTCACCGCCGTCCTGGTCGGCCTGGGCTGGGACGTCCGCACGACCACCGGCACGGACTACGACCTGGACGCCTCCGCCCTGCTCCTGGACGCTTCCGGCAAGGTCCCCTCCGACCAGCACTTCGTCTTCTACAACAACCTGAAGAGCCCGGACGGTTCGGTCGAGCACACCGGAGACAACCTCACCGGCGAGGGCGAGGGCGACGACGAGAGTGTCAAGGTGAACCTCGCCGCCGTGCCCGCCGAGATCGACAAGATCGTGTTCCCGGTGTCCATCCACGACGCCGAGAACCGCGGCCAGAGCTTCGGACAGGTCCGCAACGCGTTCATCCGGGTCGTCAACCAGGCCGGCGGTCAAGAGATCGCCCGCTACGACCTGTCCGAGGACGCCTCCACCGAGACGGCGATGGTCTTCGGCGAGCTCTACCGGCACGGCGAGGACTGGAAGTTCCGTGCCGTCGGCCAGGGATACGCCTCCGGGCTGGCCGGTATCGCCTCCGACTTCGGCGTCAGCGTCTGACACGGACCGACCGCACCCCCGGGCCCGTCGGCGCATGGCGGGCCCGGCGG
>KL569340.1:1720-1926 GCA_000715635.1 Streptomyces violaceus
GGCGGGCCCGGCGGGCCGCATCAGCAACCGACCGGGAGACCATGTGGCCGAACCGCCCCGCCTCCGCCCCGAGGACCGCGCGGATTTCGAAGCGGTACTGCACCCGGCGCTGAGCACCGCGGACATCCGTGGCGCCCTCGGCGCCGACCCGACCGGCAGGGCAGCCACGCACCTGCGCGACCACGCGCTCGACCACGCCGACGACA
>KL569341.1:0-178 GCA_000715635.1 Streptomyces violaceus
AGATGTGTATAAGAGACAGGGAGAAGTCGGCCTGACGACCCGTGCGATCTGGGAAGGCGTACTTGAGCAGGCTGTTCGCGAGGATGAGGACGTGTACTACCTGGAGCTGTCCGACGTGACGTTCGTCGACGTCGCGGGCGCAGGTGCTCTCGCGGCCGCGGCCGGGCAGCTCCGGGAC
>KL569341.1:476-1913 GCA_000715635.1 Streptomyces violaceus
CCGCCGGTCCTGCGACGGACGCTGGACCTGCTGTGGCCGGACCAGGCGGGGATCGAGGTGTCGACATCATGACCTCTGCCGTGACCGAGCCCTTCGGGCCCCTCGACCCCTTCGTCCACCCGGCGCTCTTCTACCGGGACGAGCAGGAGTACCTCGACGTCACCGTGCCCTTCGTGCGCGACGGCCTGGCGGCCGGCGAGCCCGTGGCGGTCGCGGTGCCCGGCAAGAACCTCGCGCTGATCCGGGACGCCCTGGGCGACGCGGCGGGTGCCGTGAAGCTCATGGACATGCGGGAGGCAGGGCGCAACCCCGGGCGGATCATCCCCGGCGTGCTACGCGCGTTCGCCGACGCCCAGCCGTCCGGCCGCCGGGTGCGGATCATCGGCGAGCCCATCTGGGCCGGGCGCTCCGCCACCGAGTACCCCGCCTGCGTCCAGCACGAGGCGCTCATCAACGCGGCCTTCCGGGGCCGTACGGCGACCATCCTGTGTCCGTACGACGTCGAGCAGCTTCCGGAGCACGTACTCGCCGACGCGTACGCCACCCACCCCACCGTCATCCCCTCCGGCTCCCGGGCGGAGCAGGACAGCGACGCGTACGCCCCCTGGGCCGTCGTCGACCGCTACAACGAGCCGCTGTTGCCCGTGCCGGACGCGCTGACGTTCCCCTTCGACTCCGACTCGCTCTCCCCGGCCCGGCACGTGGCCGTCGGTGAGGCGGCGCGGCTCGGTCTCACCGGCGTCAAGCTGGACGACCTGGCCCTGGCCACGGCCGAGCTCACCACGAACAGCGTGGTGCACGGCGGTGGTTCGGGTGTGCTGCGGATGTGGAGCGAGGACGGGTACGTGGTGTGCGAGGTGCGCGACCAGGGGCGGCTCGCGGACATCCTGGCCGGGCGCCGGCCCGTGCCCCGCGACCAGCGCGGTGGGCGCGGGATCCTGCTGGTCAACCTGATCGCCGACCTGGTGCGGGTGCACCGGAGCGACGGCGGGACGACGGTGCGCTGCTGGTTCGCTCGCTGAGGGCCTGGCCCCATCGGGGCGGGCTCAGGCCCCCAGCGGATCCAGCGCCAGCGGTTCGATCTTGCCCTCCAGCATGGCGCCGAGGCCCTGTACGGCGCACACGTCCGGGCGCTCGGCGATGCGTACGGGCATGCCGGTCGCCTCGCGCAGCATCTGGTCCAGGCCCGGCAGCAGGGCGCTGCCGCCGACCATCATGATCCCCCGGTCGGCGAGGTCGGCGACCAGGTCGGGCGGGCAGTCCCGGAGTACCTTGCCGATGCCGTCGAGGATGGCGGTGAGCGGCGTCTGGATGGCGTCCCGCACGGCGGCGGTGTCGACCTGGACCGAGCGGGCCAGGCCCGTGGCGACGTCCCGGCCGTGGATCTCCGTCGAGGCCGGGCCGTGCGGGGTGAGGCCGTTGCCGGACAGGGCGAGA
>KL569341.1:2207-2391 GCA_000715635.1 Streptomyces violaceus
CTCGGCAGCATCAGCTCGTGCTCGTGACGCAGGTGCTGCACGATCGCGTGGTCGACGGCCTCGCCGCCCACCGGGATGCGCTCGGCGGTGACGATCGAGCCGAGGGACAGCACGGCCACCTGGGTGGCCGCCGCCCCGCACACCATGATCATCGTGGCCTCGGGCTGCTCCACGGGCAGCCCGA
>KL569341.1:2630-3146 GCA_000715635.1 Streptomyces violaceus
TTGCCAGCCCGCTCAGAGATGTGTATAAGAGACAGGGTCGGCGTCGTGCGGGGTGCAGGCCGCGGCGCGCAGGATCGGCTTGCGGCGCAAGCTGCGGCGCATCTTGTCGCCGAGCAGGTGCCGCAGCATGCGCTGGGCCATCTCGATGTCCACGACCGTGCCGCCGGAGACCGGCCGTACCACCCGGATGTAGTCCGGCGTACGCCCCGTCATCTTCTCGGCGAGCTCGCCGACCGCGATCAGCGCGCCGGTGCGGGTGTTCACGGCGGCGGCGGACGGCTGGTCGACGACGAGCCCGGCGCCCTTGACGAAGACGCGGGTGCGGGCCGCCCCCAGGTCGACGGCGAAGTGGCAGCGGCGCAACTGCTCCAGACTGGCGGTCATGGCAGGTCCTCCCGAGAGCACAGACCGTGGAGGGCCGCCAGATGGCGGGCCTCCCTCGCATCGTGCGCGGGAGGGGACGGAGCCGCCTTTCCAAGGGGGCCGGGTGGGGTGCCGCCGAACGGGGGGGTCGGC
>KL569342.1:0-1430 GCA_000715635.1 Streptomyces violaceus
ACCGAGGCGTTCAAGCCCAGCGCGACCGGCTGCGCGCCGTCGCGTACCGCGTGCTGGGCTCGCACGCCGATGCCGAGGACGTGGTCCAGGAAGCCTGGATACGCCTGGTCCGCCAGGACGAGGCGACCATCGGCAATCTGGCAGGCTGGCTGACCACCGTGGTCGGCCGAATCAGCCTGGACCTCCTGAGATCCCGCCGAGCCCACCCCGAAACCGCCTACGAGCACGAGTTCGCGAGCCTCGTGGTGACACCCGACGACGACCCCGCGCCGGACGAGCAGGTGGCGCTGGCCGATTCGGTCGGCCTCGCCCTGCTCGTCGTGCTCGGCTCGCTCACCCCGAGCGAGCGCCTGGCGTTCGTCCTGCACGACATGTTCGCGGTCCCGTTCCAAGAGATCGGCCAGATCCTGGGCAAATCCACCGACGCCACCAAGATGGTCGCCAGCCGTGCCCGCCGCAAGGTCCAAGCCACGGACCGGCCGGCGGGCACCGGCCGCGAGCACCGAAAGGCCGTCCAGGCCTTCGGCGCCGCCGCCCTCAACGGCGACTTCGAAGCGCTCCTGCGTGTCCTCGACCCGAACGTGAAGCTGACCGTCGACACCCCCGACGGCGTGGTCGTCACCCTCGGCGCCACCAAGGTCGCCGCCGGCGCCCGTATGTTCTCCGGCGAGGTCGCCCGCCAACGACCCGTACTGGTCAACGGCATCCCCGGCCACATGTCCTGGAGCCCCGACGGAAGCCCTCTCTCCATCATCGCCTTCACCGTCACCGAAGGCCGGATCACCGGCATCCACATCGTCGTCGACCCGGCCAAACTCGCCTCGATCCATCTGCCCACACCGGACTGAGCCCGCCCGCCGGCCAACCCCCGCGAGACCACCTCGCTGTCGGTAGCTGCCAACTCTCATGGCAGAGCCCATGAATCCGCCCCTGCGGTTTCCGTGCACAGCCCAACGCCAACCTCGCCCACCAGCTCGAGGACTCGTCACCATCGACCACTAGGCCTGTTGCCGAACGGCCTGTACCAGGGCGGCCCGAGAAACGAGACGCGCCCGGCCTGGGGGCCGAGGGGGGGGAGGCCGGGCGCGTTCGCGCCCTGATGTGGCGGGACGCCCAGCGGGTCGGGTCTCCGGTTGTTCTCGGCCTCCTGAGGGCTCTGTCGGCGCCGCCCACCATCGCCACTCAAGACCATGCATCACCGCCCACACATGAAAATCTATCTTTGTCAGAGTAGACATTGGTCGGTGGTGTGGTTATGGTTTCTCTCGTAGCCCAGACAGACGGAAGGGCCCGGCAGACATGAACTGCCGGGCAGTAGTGCCGCAGTTGCAGTTCGCAGGACGGTGCGGTGGTGGAGTTTCGAAGCCAGGGTTGTTGCAGGACGGCGACGGGACTGACGGCCGGACCGGGTGGCCCGCAGTGATCAGGGG
>KL569342.1:1626-3005 GCA_000715635.1 Streptomyces violaceus
GGGTGGCCCGCAGTGATCAGGGGCCGCCGCGAGCAGTATCCGCAGTGGAATCAGTGAGCAGCACCTCGGTGAAGGCGTCGGGCTGCGGGCGCGCGCACCGAGAGGTTCGGCAGTGGGGTTCCAAGCCGGAGCAGACGCAAGACGGGCGACGGGGCTGGCTGCCGAAGAGTGGCGCTGTGACAGGTCACTGAGCAGGTCGCATCACAGCAGTACGCAGTAGAGCAGTACCAGCAGTGAGGGAAGAACGGAGGAATTGAACGCCATCAGGATCGCCCAGGCGGCTTGTGAAGTCTGGGTACCGCAGGACATCGACAGTGAGGTGGTCTCCGGTCAAGCAACCGCGATCCCAGCATCCCCGGCAGTATCTCGGTCGGGTATGTGGAGACAGAAGGCCGGCGCAGTAGTAGGGCCGGCAGATGGTGTAGCAGTTCCCTTCGGGCCCTGGCGCCGTACGGCGCCAGGGCCCCTCCATGCGTTCCACAGCGAGGTGCAATGACAGCAGACGATTCATATGGCCGTCTCGAAGACGACAACTATCCCGCCTACACCATGGGCCGGGCCGCCGAGATACTCGGCACCACGCAGGGTTTCCTCCGCGCCATCGGCGAAGCCCGCCTCATCACCCCGCTCCGCTCCGCGGGCGGACACCGCCGCTACTCCCGCTACCAGCTGCGGATAGCCGTCCGCGCCCGCGAACTCGTCGACCGCGGCACCCCCATCGAGGCCGCCTGCCGCATCATCATCCTCGAAGACCAGCTCGAAGAAGCCCAGCGCATCAACGCCGAATACCGCCGCACCGCATCCCTGCACACAGCTGACACCTGACCCGTGGTCCACAGAGATGCGCCGGGCCGCAATTCCCCCGTCGATTCCAGAACATGAGCGCATGATCGCCGAAGAACCTCAGCCGCTGGCACGCGGACGACAGTCACAGCCCGGCACTGGCACCACGCCCAAGACCCTGGGCACCCCGGCGCTCGATGCGCCTGCCGACGCAACCGGCTGGCCGACTGCCGGGCAGACAGCCAGCGCACTGGAAGACGGGGTACAGCGCACGGCGGCTGCGCTGAAGCCGCGGATGCGAGGCTGGCTGCACGCCGGTGTGTTCCCCCTGGCGCTGGTCGGCGGCATCGTACTGATCGCCGTTTCGCGCTCGGCTGCAGCAGTGGCGGCCTGCTCGGTGTACGCAGGGTCGGCCTGCCTGCTGTTCGGTACCAGCGCGGTCTACCACCGCGGAACCTGGGGCCCGCGCGGCGAGGCGGTCCTGCGGCGGCTGGACCACGCGAACATCTTCCTGATCATCGCCGGCACCTACACCCCGCTGGCGGTACTGCTGCTGCCCACGGGACAGCAGCGGGTGCTCCTGGCGGCTGTATGGG
>KL569342.1:3240-3588 GCA_000715635.1 Streptomyces violaceus
CCGGCATCGCCTTCCGCATCCTGTGGATCGGGGCTCCCCGGTGGCTGTACACCCCGTGCTACATCGCGCTGGGCTGGGTGGCCGTCTTCTACCTGCCCAACTTCGCGCGCACCGGCAACACAGCGGTCGTCGTACTCGTCATCGCCGGTGGTCTGCTCTACACCGCGGGAGCCATCGTCTACGCCCTCAAGCGCCCCGACCCCTCACCGGCCTGGTTCGGCTTCCACGAGGTCTTCCACGCCCTGACCATCGCCGCGTTCACCGCGCACTACACCGCCATCCTTCTGGCAGCCACCTGAGCTGGCAAGGAGACACGTCGGCTCGACAGCGCCCGGGCCGGCCCCCGCC
>KL569343.1:0-978 GCA_000715635.1 Streptomyces violaceus
GGCGGTCGTAGCAGATGTAGACGCCGACCTTGCCCACGGCGGTGTCGAAGACGGGCCAGCCGGAGTTGCCCGGGCGGAAGTAGAACTTCTCCCAGAAGCCGCGCACCTGGGGGATGTGGGTCTTGCGGTACTTGCCGAGGTAGGAGCCTGTCCGCGTCGATCACGGCGGCGGTGTTGTAGAGGACGCCGGGCTGCTCCTCCTCGTACATCGGCAGCACCAGGACGATGCCCAGTTCCTTCGCGAGTGCCTGGAAGCGCCGGACGATGGGGCCCTCGGGGATCTGCTCGGCGTACTCGTAGAAGGCCGGGTCCTGGACCTGGCAGAAGTACGGTCCGTAGAACAGCTCCTGGAAGCACAGGACTTGAGCACCCTGCGCGGCCGCGTCGCGGGCCGCCTGCTCGTGGACCTGGATCATCGATTCCTTGTCGCCCGTCCAGGCGGTCTGGAAGACGGCGGCACGGATCACTCTGCTCATCGGGACCTCCGGTCGCTCGGTGTGCCGTGAGCCTAGGAACCGGGAGAGCCGTCTTTGAGTTGCACCGTGTCACGTCTGAGGGCGTGCGGCGTGCCACCGTGTCACCCTGCCGTGGGTCCATGTTTCACCGCCGTTTTCCCAGGTGGTCACGTGTTTCACTGCTGTTGCGCGTCGTGCGCGAGGAGTGCGATGTGCACGGAGGCGGCCTGCTCGAAGTCGTCGAGGTCCACCCCGAGGCGGACCTGTATGGCCTCCAGGCGGCGGTAGAGGGCCGGCCGGGAGACGTGGTGGAGCTGGGCCGTGCGGGACTTGTTGCGGCCGGTGGCGAGGTAGGTGCGCAGGACGGACAGCAGGTCCTCGTCGGTCTCGCACAGCAGCCCGTCCAGCTCCCGCTCCGCGAAGGACTGCACCTGCGGATCGTCGCGCAGGAGACGGATCAGACCGCGCAGGTGGACGTCCTTCAGGCGGACGACCGGCGGGATATCGAGGGCCGCCGCGGAGT
>KL569343.1:1224-1457 GCA_000715635.1 Streptomyces violaceus
TCGGCGACCGCGTCCGCCACGTGCTGGGCCTCGCGCAGTCCCGCGGGTACGTCGTCCCAGACGACCCGGGGGTCGGCCGCGGCGACGATCGTGCGGGCCGAACCGGACTCGGTCCGCAGCCGGGTCGCGAAGTGCGCGGCGAGGGCACCGGCGTCCTGGTCGCGGGCGAGGCTGAGGAGTACGGCGGTGGCGCCGTCGGCCAGTTCGGCGACCAGCCCGGGCAGGCCCAGCAG
>KL569343.1:1712-2730 GCA_000715635.1 Streptomyces violaceus
GCGCCCTGGGCAGCAGCTGCCGGGCCGGTACGACACCGCTGACCAGGTCGGTCAGCAGGCTCTGCGCGGACTGCTCCTCCCAGGAGCACGCGGCGCCGCCGCCGAGCATGCGGTGCAGGACGAGGGCCTCGGCGGCGCGGTCGGCCAGCAGCCGCCCGGTGGCGGTGTCGCCGCGGTAGCCGCACAGCACGATGCGGCCCCAGCGCTCCCCGCGTCCGCCCAGTTCGGCACGGATCCAGCCGTCGCCCTCGGTGCCGCCGGCCTGGCGGGCGATGCGTTCCCAGTCGCGCAGGACGTCGTCCACCGCGGGCCGCTCCCCCGCCGTGCCGAGGACGCGGTGGGCGAGGTTGGTGACGACGACCGGGCAGGCGCTGTGCCGGGCCACCTCGTCGAGCAGGCGTTGCAGCGGCGCGCCCGCGGTGATGAGCGCGGTGAGTTCGGTGCGGACGGCCTCGGAGAGGCTGACGGCGGCGAACTTGCGCCGCACGAGCCGCGACTGGACCTCCTCGGTCAGCTCGGCGAAGGGGAAGGGCCGGTGCAGGACGACCATCGGCAGCCCGCACCGCTCGGCCGCCCGGCGCATCACGTCCGGCGCGGACGGGAAGGCGCGGCCGAGTCCGAGGACGACGGCGGCGGCCTCCGCGCGGTGCAGTGACCGGACGTACTCGGCCTGCTTGTCCTCGTCGCCGGCGAGCAGCACGCCGGTGGTGAGGACCATCTCGCCGCCGCTGAGCATCACGCCGACGTCGGCGGCCTCGGCGACGTGCACCCAGCGCACCTGCCGGTCCAGGTGGCTCGCGCCGGCCACCACCTCGGGCTCCCCGGCGAGCACCCGCTCCAGGGTGAGGACCTGCCGGACCGACAGAGCGGGTTCCCAGGTGTCCAGGGTGGTGGCCATGGCGGACTTCCCTTGCCTCAGTGCACTGCTACTGGATGCTCCTCAGAGCGTTCTCGAGGATCTCGGCGCCTTCCTCGGCCTCCGCGACGTTGAGGGACAGCGGCGGGGCGACGCGCAGAC
>KL569343.1:2993-4409 GCA_000715635.1 Streptomyces violaceus
AGCAGCAACCCGCCCTCGCGGGCCGCCTCCAGGACGGCGGTGGTGGCCTGATGATCGGCCTCGTCGGTCCCGGGCTTGGTCACCTCGATGCCGATCATCAGCCCGCGCCCGCGCACCTCCCGTACGGCCGGCACCTGCGCGGCGGCGGATCGCAGCCGCTCGATGAGCAGCCCGCCGACGCGCCGCGAGTTGCCCTGGAGGTCGTGCTCGACCAGGTAGTTGAGGTTGGCGAGGCCCGCCGCCATGGTGATCTGGGTGCCGCCGAACGTGGAGATGCTGTTGGAGTCCAGGCAGTTCATGATCTCGGAGCGGGCGACGACTCCGCCGATGGACATGCCGTTGCCGATGCCCTTGGCGAAGGTCATGAGGTCCGGCGGCCCGTTGCGCCCGTGAGCCTGCCAGCCCCAGAAGTGTTCGCCCGTGCGGCCCCAGCCGGTCTGCACCTCGTCGGCGATCCACAGGATGCCGTGCTCGTCGAGCACCTCGCGGAACGCCGCGTACAGACCGTCCGGCGGTGCGGTGAAGCCACCGACGCCCTGGATGGGTTCGGCGATCAGCGCGGCGGGCGCGCGCGTGTGGCCGAGCAGGTCCCGCAGGTCCTCGACGCAGGCGGCGATGAAGTCCGCGTCGCTCAGGGCGGCGTAGGGGCCGCGGGTGCGCACGCCGCCGTGGACGTACAGCGTCTGCAGCGGGGACAGGGAGGTCGGGGACCAGCCGCGGTTGCCGGTGATGCCGACCGAGCTGAAGGAGCGGCCGTGGTAGCTGTTGCGCATCGCCAGGATCGTGTTGCTGCGCCGGTACGTCGTGGCCAGCAGCAGGGCGGTGTCGTTGGCCTCGGTGCCCGAGGTGGTGAAGAAGACCCGCGAGTCCGGGATGCCGCTCAACTGGGCGATGCGCTCGGCGAGTTCGACCATCGGCCGGTTGAGGTACAGGGTGGAGGAGTGGATGATCCGCCCGGCCTGCTCGCTCACCGCCTTGGCGATCTCGGGCAGCGCGTGGGCGGTCATCGTGGTGAGGATGCCGCCGAAGAAGTCGAGGTACCGGTTGCCGTGGGCGTCCCAGACGTGGCGGCCCTCGCCGTGGGTGATCTCGATGGGGTCCTCGTAGTAGAGGGCGAGCCAGTCGGGGAGCACGCTCCGGTGGCGGCCCAGGAGGTCGTCGGTCACGGCCGCACCAGCCCTTCATAGGCGTCGGGGCGGCGGTCGCGGTAGAAGGCCCACTGCCGCCGCACCTCCTCGACGAGGCCGAGGTCCAGGTCGCGGATGACCAGTTCCTCCTTGCTGTCGCTGGCGACATCGCCGACGAACTGTCCGCGCGGGTCGACGAAGTACGACGTCCCGTAGAAGTCGTTGTCCCCGTACTCCTCCTGGCCGACGCGGTTGATCGCGGCGACGAAGTACTCGTTGGCGACGGCCG
>JNXN01005017.1 GCA_000715635.1 Streptomyces violaceus
GGTCAGGTCGTCGATCCCCGCGCTGGCGGAGGTCATCACGGCCTCCGTACGCAGCGGGTTGATCTCCGAGACGGCACCGACGAACGTGGTCTTGCCCACGCCGAAGCCACCCGCCACCACGATCTTCGCGGACGTGGTGGAACGACCCGCGTCAGAGCTTGCGAAGTCCACTGAGCACCCTTTCGAGCAGTGTCACGTCCGGCGCACCGGTGGCGTCGTCGCCACCCGGCTGGTGGATCGCGACGAGACCGGCCTCCGCGAGGTCCGCGACGAGGATCCTGGCCACACCCAGCGGCATGTTGAGCAGCGCCGAGACCTCGGCGACCGACTTCACCTCACGGCACAGGTGGCAGATGCGCTGGTGCTCCGGCAGCAACCCCATGAGTGCCGCGGGGTCCGCGGTCGTGCTGATCAGGGCCTCGATGGCCAGCTGGTAGCGCGGCCGCGTCCGGCCGCCGGTCATGGCGTACGGCCGGACCAGCGGCTGATCGCCCTCGTCCTCGTACGGCTCCGCGTACGGATCATGAGAGGCGGGGGGCGGGGTCATGGGTCCTCCGGGCGGGACAGCAAGTCGGTCAGTCGAGCCGTCTGACGGGGCCTGTGTGGGGTGTGTGGCGGCCGGACGGTGATGTGGTGAGACGGGTGTTGCCGGGGCCGATCAGTGGAGCAGACTGCCTTGGAGCTCAGCTCGCAGGTCTGGGGTGAGGACCGCGCCCGCGCGGTCGACCAGGAGCGCCATCTCGTAGCCGACGAGGCCGATGTCGCATTCAGGGTGTGCCAGGACGGCCAGCGACGAGCCGTCCGAGACGGACATCAGGAAAAGGAACCCACGCTCCATCTCCACGACCGTCTGCGCGACGTCGCCCCCCTCGAAGATCCGGGAGGCGCCTGCCGTCAGTGACGTCAGGCCGGAGGCGACGGCCGCGAGCTGGTCCGCGCGGTCGCGCGGGAAGCCCTCCGACAGCGCCAGGAGGAGACCGTCGGCGGACACGACGACGGTGTGGGACACCCCGGGGGTGTTGTCCACGAAGTTGGTGATCAACCAGTTGAGGTTCTGTGCCGCCTGGCTCATCGGACTCAACTAACGCTCCTGCTGGTGAGAGGGTCGAGGGAAGCTGCCGGTCTGGGTGGACCCGGCCTGACGACCCTGTGCGATACCGCGACGGAGATTGGTCAGCCGGCCCCGGACGTCATCGGGCGCCCGGGAGATCTGCGGACCACTCTGCTGCTGCGGTTGTTGCTGCGCCGTGCCCGCGACGAGGTTCGCCCGGGGCACCCGGCGAGGCAGGCCGGAGGTGGTGACACCGCCGGCGGCGGGCTGGCGGACGCGCTCGGCCTGGCGGCCGAGATCGTCGTTCGGCGAGCTGCGCCAGCCGGCGGGTGCGGACGACCGCTGCGGACCGGTGGGTCCC
>JNXN01005018.1 GCA_000715635.1 Streptomyces violaceus
CCGGTGCGTCGGCCCCGGCGGCAACGGCCTGCCCCACGGGAGTTCCGCCGGTCAGCTGAGCGAGCAGAGGTGCGAAGGCGAGGCCGCCGCCGACCTTGAGAACGCTGCGTCGCTGCGGTTGGGATTCATCGACCACGGTGAGATCTCCCGGCCCATTCATCGGCTCTTTCGCGGAGGCAGTGAAAGCCGCATCGACACCTGTCGAGGGCGCGAACATCGTCGCCGGGGTATAGATCGGATGTCTATAGGTGTGCACCGTCCAACGCGGGCAAGGACGGGATCAAGATGTCCAACTACCACCTCCCGACGCCGCGTCCGCTCCTCAGCCGTCAGCCCACCGCCCAGGCGGAAAGGACTTCCAGCGCGGCGGCGTGCACACCCGGCGCGGCGGCGAGGTAGCTCTCGCCGGCCAGTTCCCACGGTTTGCCCTCGAGGTCGGTCACGACGCCTCCGGCCTCCTGGACCAGCAGCACACCTGCCGCGTGGGAGCGGACGTTGTCGAACTGCCAGTGCAAGTCCATGCGGCCCGCGGCGACCTGGGCGAGCTGGTGGGTCACCGGTACGCAGACCCGCACATACAGGGCGGAGTTCGTCATCGCAGCGAAGGCGGAGCCCATCCGCTTCGCGAGCTCGGGGTCATGGCCCGGCTGGGCCTGGCCGGTCCCGGCCAGGGCGCCGTCCAACGACGTCTTGACCGAAACCCGCAGCCGCACACCGTTGAGGAACGCCCCGCCGCCCTCGGTCGCGGTGAACATCTCGTCGAGGACCGGGAAGTAGACCACCGCCAGCACCGGGCGGCCGTCACGGACGAGGCTCACGCCGATGTTCCAGTCGGGCATGCCGTGCACGGCGTTGACGTTGCCACCGACCGGGTCGATGAGCCACTACTCGCCCGTGGCCAGCGGTCCCGATCCGTGCTCGTCGTTGAGCCACCCCGCGCTCTGCAGGGCCCCGGTCAACGCCGGTCGCAACGTGTCGACAACGGCCGCGTCATTGGCCCGGAGGTTCGCGAGCAGTTCGGGGAGCCCATGCTCCCGGCGGGCCTTGGCCAGCTGC
The DNA here is from genome assembly GCA_000715635.1 of Streptomyces violaceus. GTDB lineage: Bacteria > Actinomycetota > Actinomycetes > Streptomycetales > Streptomycetaceae > Streptomyces > Streptomyces violaceus. The sequence goes on from JNXN01005018.1 coordinate 1,057, forward strand.
CCGGACAGCCGCCGGTACATCGGCGCCGTGTGCGGCAGCGCACCCTCGTAAACCGGGCGGTACATGACCTGGCACAGCGTGACGCCGCCCTCGTAGCCCTCCACGATCTCCCGGGCCCGGTCCGCCACGGCCGGCCACCGGATCCGCTCCCGCGCCATACCGGTACTTGTACCCTTCCGCGCGGCCGTCGGCCCGGGGCACGGAGAAAGCCGTCGCCGGGGGTGGCCGCCGGCGCAGGCGATCCCCCGCCAGGGCAGAGACGACGGCACACACGGAGCGCGCGGCGTCCAGCGGCTCCCGCATGCCGGCCACCATCCAAGCGAAGCCGGTGCCCCACC
>KL569344.1:0-1375 GCA_000715635.1 Streptomyces violaceus
GGCGAGCGCGACTCACCGAGAACCGGCGTCCCTGTCGGGCCGCCCTTGGCCCGTCCCGCCCCGTCAGTCGTTCGTCGGTGTCGCCTTGCGTCGGAGGACGACCAGGGTCGCACCGCCGATGACGACCAGGGTGATGGCTATGCCCGCGATGAGCGGGGTGACGCCGGTGGAGCCGGTTTCGGCGAGGTTGGTGTCGGAGGCCGTGCCGCCCACCGTGGCCGGGCTCGGTTCGCTGAGGGTCTGCGTGGCCGTGCCCGTCTCGCTGCTCCGGGTCTGGCAGTCCAGCATGCCGGTGAAGCGCTGGGTGAAGCCGCCGGGGCCGTGGATCGTGAAGTCGTACGCCTGGTCCTCCTGGAGCGGGACCGTCACCGTCCGGGTCTCGCCCGCGGCGATGGTGTGCTCAAGTCCGGCCAGTTCGAAGGTGAACGGCTCGTCGCCCTTGTTGGCCGCGATGATGTCCACACCGCCCTTGGCGCAGTTCTTCGCCGCCGACAGTGCCGGTATCGCGCCCTGCTTCGCCCAAGTCGCCCCGGCCGTCGCGGACACCGTCGACTCGCTGGAGCCGGCCAGGATCTGCGTCTGGCTCCGGCTCTCCGAGGCGAATGCCCGGCCGACCGGCACGCTGGTCGAGGCCTGCACGGTCAGTTCGGCCGTGCCGGCCGCCGCGTCCTCGGGAACGTCGAAGAACACCTGCCCGCCGTCGGCCGCGGACGTGATGGCCCTGCCCTGCCTGTCGACGATCCGCACCCCGCTCGTGGCGGCGTCCGCGGGCGGGGCCACCGTCACGCCGCCCGCGTTGGTGTGCACCGTGACCGGGCCGAGCCGCTCGCCCGGCCGGCCGGAGACCGCGGGCGGGTCGAGGGTGAGCGAGGCCCGGGGCTCGGGCAGGTTCCGCGCGTTCTTCTCCAGGAAGTCCGCGAGCTGTTCGGCCTGCGGGTCGAGGGCGTCGACGGCCACGTCGTCCGAGTAACGCCAGATCGCCACCTGTGTGCCGGACGCCGCGTCCTGCTCGGTCAGCGCACCGCGCACACCCGCCTTCCGCGCGAGCGCCGCGAGGTCGTTCACCTGCGGGTAGGAGTTCTGCAGGATCCAGCGGATCCGGCCGGCGTCCTTGTTGGCGCCCAGGGACGTGCCGCCCCAGGGCGTCTCGTGGTACTTGGCGTCCCGCTGCGTGGGGTTGTGGAGGTCGACGCAGTACGTCTGCAGCATGCCGCCGCCCTCGACGGACATCTCGAACAGGCCCGCCGACACCTGCTGGTCCCCGGTGCCGCCGTGTATCACCGCGGTGCCGTACGTCTTGAGTCCGGCTATGGTCGCGGTCGCCCCGCCCTCACCCTGAGTCGTCTCGTCGGCGGCCGCCTGGCCGGCACCGGCC
>KL569344.1:1559-2880 GCA_000715635.1 Streptomyces violaceus
AGCCAGCACGCCCGCGGCGACGAGCCCGGACATCAGCGTCGCGGCGCCGAGGCGGGCCGCCGCCCCTCGCCTGCGTACGAACACCGCCGAGAACGAAGCAAACACCAAATTTCCTTTCGAGCAGGACCCGTTGATGTGGGGGGTACGGTCCCACCAGCAGAAATCAGAAGCCTCACAGGCATCGAGAGCCCCGAGAGCCATGTCCGGCATCCTAGGGAGGCGTCGGACGCCGCCCGCCGGTCAGACGGTCGGATGAGTGATCCGACTCGGAATCGTTATCGCCAAGATCCCTTGCGGGCAGGGCTTATCGACAAATCCACCCCTGGTCGTACAGCGCACACTCGTCGATAAGCCGCAGTCCGGACAGCGTCACAGTGACTGACGTCACGTCAACACAGCTGGCTCCGTTCGTTGTTGAGCGGCTGCATCCGTGGGCCCCGCCGAATCGTCCGGCGGTGTATCCCAGTTGGGCTCCGGTGATGTCGGTGCGGCCGCTGTCTCCGGCTTGCCTCCGCGCCGGAAGGCCGAGGTGCCCCAGGCGAGATCGTGGCCGATCGCGATCGCGTCGAGATCCGCCGAGGTCCAGCTCTGCCCCTCGCGCACATCGGTCCGCACCTTCAGCCTGCCCTGGACGATCACGGGCTCGCCCACCGTCAGCGACGCCGCCGTGTTCGTGGCGAGCTGGCGGTTGGCCCACACCGTGAAGAAGTTGGTGTGCCCGTCCGTCCACGTGTTCTTCTCGCGGTCCCAGTAGCGCGCGGTCACCGCCAGCCGGAACCTCGCCGACGGGCCGGACGCCATCTCCCGGTACACCGGCTGCGTCGCCACCCTGCCGACCGCGCAGACCATCGTCTCGTTCATCGTGAACCCCTCCCTCGCCCGGACTCCGACACCGGGCCGGCCCCCGTACGGGCCCGTCCCGTACGGCTGTGTCCGCCAGACTGCCGCGACCGAGCCGAGCCCGCTGAGCGCTGTGGATCACCGCCCGCCTGTGGACAACGCCGTCACCCCGACCGGTGACGCCGGGCCACACGACTGGTGACGCCGAACCACACACGGACGCGGCGAGGGCGACGCCCGACCGGACGCCGCCCTCGCCGTACCCGCGCATGCGGCCCGTCACAGCCGCCACGCCCCCTCGGTCATCACGGCCCCGCGGTCATCACGCCCCCGCGGTCATCGCCCGGCCCCCACCACCCTCCCGTACTGCTCCCGCACCTCCAGGTACCGCAGCAGCTCCGCTGCCACCGGATCCAGCACCCGGGCCCTTCCGCACCCGGCCGCCGCCTTCCGTAGTCGGCGTTCCGCCTCCAGGCCGTAG
>KL569344.1:3134-3278 GCA_000715635.1 Streptomyces violaceus
CCGCCATCCGGCAGCTCCACCCGACCAGCGGACCGCCCACGATGCCGATCACCATCAGCAGCACCGGCACGCCCAGGTTCGGCGACATGATCTGGAAGATCTGGCCCAGCAGCCACAGCCCGCCCAGGAACTGCAGGATCGTCA
>KL569345.1:0-1370 GCA_000715635.1 Streptomyces violaceus
CCCGCACGCTTCAGATACCCCCGCGTTACCAGAGCGCCGCCGATATACAGCTCACCCACCGCACCCGGCGCCACTGGTTCAAGGCCGCCGCCCAGGACGTACATACGGGTGTTCCACGCGGGTCGGCCCAGTGACACCACGCCCGCCTTGACTTGATCCTGAGGCGCAATGCGGTACTCCATACAACCGACAGTCGTCTCGGTCGGGCCGTACTCATTCATCACCGTGGTCTCGGGATGACCACGGCGCCATTCCTCAAGTGCTTCACCCAGCAGCGCCTCGCCACCCAACACCAGCTCACTCAGTTGCGAGCCCACCTCGGGTCGGCTGTCCAGCAGCGTCAGGTAACTCGGCGTCGCCTTCAGGAACGTCGGCTCGCAGAGCGGTGCCTCAGCCACCTCTTCCAGCTCGGCTATATAGACACAACCGCCATGGAGCAATGGCGCGTAGAGGGCTGTGACTGTCAGGTCGAACGACAGCGGCGAGTGCAGCAGTGCCGCTCCGCGCACTCCCGGATACGTCTCCGCCGCCCAACTCAGATAGGCAACGAGCGACCGATGCTCGACGACAACGCCCTTTGGCCTACCGGTCGATCCCGACGTGTAGATGACATACGCCGGATCCACCGCCGACCCTGGGCGTGCAAGGTTGCTGTCAGCCTGTCCGTCGTGGAGCCCGACCTCATCGGTGAACACGCACTGCGCAGTGTCCTGAATCGGCAGCTCCGAGGCCGACTCGACCGTGGTCACTACCACCTCGGGGCCGGCATCCCGGAGCATGAACGCAACCCGCTCGCTGGGATGATCCAGGTCGATGGGCAGGTAGGCACCGCCGGCCTTGAGGACCGCGAGGACCGCCACGACCATGTCCGCCGACCGCGGCAGCGCCAGCCCGACCAGACGTTCCGGACCCACACCCCGCTTCACCAACACCCGCGCCAACCGGTTCGCCCGGGCATTCAACTCCCTGTAGCTCAGACGGGCATCGCCGCAGACCACCGCGACCGCGTCCGGGGTTCGCGCTGCCTGGACCTCGAACAACTCGGACACCGTGCCATCCGGCACCGCACGAGTCGTATCGTTGAACTCGACCAGCAGCCGCTCCCGTTCACCGGCAACCAGCGCATCGACGGCAGCAACCCGCTGATCAGGATCGTCCAGCATCGTGTGGAGCAAGTGCTTCAATCGGCTCAGCATCGTCTCAGCCGCCGGTGTGTCAAACAGCTCGCTGTCGTACCGAAGCTGCAACCCCAACTTGTCACCCGGCAACACGCCGAGCTTCAAGGGGTAGTGGTCGCCGTCGTAGCCTTCGATGCCGGTGATCGTCAGCCCTCCGGGCAGGTCAGCACTGTCGACGGCGACGGGGTAGTT
>KL569345.1:1770-1902 GCA_000715635.1 Streptomyces violaceus
CGGTCAGCGTCAGCGACGGGGCACAGGAAACCCGGACCGGAACGGTGTTGATGAACAGGCCGACCATCTGCTCGATACCGGGGATCTCCGGCGGCCGTCCCGACACCGTCATACCGAAGACGACATCGTCCT
>KL569345.1:2216-2372 GCA_000715635.1 Streptomyces violaceus
AGCCAACTGCCTTATCGCTGAATCAGCTTCGCCGGACAGCTGAACCACGGTCTCCTCACGCGTGCCGGCTTGTGAGCGGTGGCCGGTGGGGGCGAGCCTCGTCGGTTCCGCCCCGGCCAGCACCTCACGCCACGTCTCTTCGGCCTGGGTCCGGTC
>KL569345.1:2679-2807 GCA_000715635.1 Streptomyces violaceus
TCTTCGGCCTGGGTCCGGTCCTGCCGTGCCAGCCAGGCCGGATAAGGCCGGTAGGGCACCGGCGCGGGCAGCGCACTGTCGTCCCCGCCTTGCCCATACAGCTCGAACAGTTCCCGCAGCACCAGCGG
>KL569345.1:3122-3298 GCA_000715635.1 Streptomyces violaceus
CCCGCAGCACCAGCGGCGTCGACCAGCCGTCCAGCAGAATGTGATGATTCGTGATCACCAGCTTGTGCCGGTCGGGAGCAAGACGCACGATGACGAAGCGCATGAGCGGCGCGCTGGCCATGTCGAAACGGGCAGCCCGTTCCTCCTCCAGCAGCCGCGCCACCCGCTCACGCTGA
>KL569346.1:0-149 GCA_000715635.1 Streptomyces violaceus
GACCAGGCGAGCAGGTCCCAGCAGATCGCCGTCGCCACCAAGGTCCAGCGCGCCCAGGGCTGGGGCGCCTGGCCGACCTGCTCGGCTCGCGCCGGGGCGAGCGGAAGCGCACCCGCGGCTTCCGCCGCCGACCCGGTCACCTCCAAGCT
>KL569346.1:392-815 GCA_000715635.1 Streptomyces violaceus
GATGTGTATAAGAGACAGCCTCCAAGCCCGCTCCGGCGAAGCAGTGGAAGGCGCCGGCGCGTTCCGCACAGCACCCGGACCGCAGCTCGTCCCGCGGCGACTACACCGTCCGCGAGGGCGACACCCTGAGCGGCGTCGCCGCCCGGCACGGGACCACCTGGCAGCGCCTCTACGCCGCCAACAAGTCCGCCATCGGCGGTGATCCCCACATGATCGTGCCCGGCCTGCGCCTCGACATCTGAGCCGCTCACCCTCGCCGGGACGCGGGGTCCCGTCCGGTCGGTCGACCGGACGGGACCTTGCGCGTGCCGGGCGCCGGCCCTCGGTCATCGGCTGAGCTCGCCCGCCTCCCCGGCGAACACGACCGACCCGCGGCGCAGTTCGTAGACAAGGGCGGGCCGGCCCCGCAGATCAGGTGGCAGC
>KL569346.1:1007-2247 GCA_000715635.1 Streptomyces violaceus
GGCCGGCCCCGCAGATCAGGTGGCAGCCGCTGCTCGGCGATCACCACGCACGCGTCGAGCGCGCTCAGCAGCTCGTACGTCCGGGCCGCGACCGGGGGCGACATGCCCTGGGCGGGCTCGTCGACGAGCACCACGCGCGCGCGTGCCAGAAAGGCCCGGGACAGGGCGAGCATGCGCTGCTCCCCGCCGGAGAGGGTGCCGGCGCGCCGCTCCAGCAGGGGACCAAGCTGCGGATAGGCGTCGAGGGCCGGGGCGGGGTCCGGGGCGGCGAGTCCGAGGTTCTCGCGCACGCTGAGCGAGCCGAACACGGCCTGCCGCTCCGGCACCAGGCACAGCCCGCGCCGGGCCCGCTCGTACGCCGGTACGCGGGTCACGTCGGCGCCGTCCCACACCACCGCCCCGCCCGACAGGGGCACGGTGCCGGCCAGCGCGCGCAGGGCGGTCGTGCGGCCCGAGCCGTTGCGGCCCAGCAGGACGGTGAGGCCGGGGCCGGGGGCGGCGAGGTGATGCCGTGCAGGGCCTCCAGGGGGCCGTAGCGCACGCGCGCGTGGCGCAGGGAGACGATCGTCATGGGCCGGCCGCCGTTCCCAGGGCGCTCAGGACGTTTCCGGGTGGACCGGAGGCGACGATCCGCCCTGCGGTCATCACGTGCACGACATCGGCGAGGCCGGCGACCAGGTCAAGATCGTGCTCGACGACGAGCAGAGCCGTGCCGTCGGCGGCCAGGGCCTTCAGGACCCGGGCCAGGGCGGCCACTTCGGCGCTGTCGAGGCCGGCGGCGGGCTCGTCGAGCAGCAGCGCGTGGGGACTGCCCGCGAGGACCCGGGCCAGTTCCACGCGGCGCAGCGTCCCCGTGGGCAGCCCGGCGGCGGGCAGTGCCCGCACCGGCCCGTCCAGCCCGAGCAGCCTGAGCGTCCGCTCCACGGCGCCCGGGTCGGTCACCCGGCCCTGCTCGGCGCCCACCCGGACGTTCTCGGACACCGTCAGCGACGGGAAGACGGCCAGTTGCTGGAAGGTCCGCGCGACACCGAGCCGGGTCCGGGCGTGAGCGGGCAGCGCGGTGATGTCCCGGCCGCCGAGCCGCACGGTCCCGCGCGCGGGGCGCAGCGTCCCGGCCAGACAGTGGAACAGGGTGCTCTTCCCGGCCCCGTTGGGGCCCACGACGGCGGTGACTCTCCCGGGGAAGAGGTCCAGGTCGACTCCGTCGAGGGCGGTGAAGCCGCCGTAGCGGGCGTGGAGA
>KL569346.1:2383-3342 GCA_000715635.1 Streptomyces violaceus
CCGCCGTAGCGGGCGTGGAGATGGCGGGCGGTGAGGAGGGGAGCGGCAGGGGTGGGTGCTGTGGCTGAGGAGGTCTCAGGTGTGGGGGTGCCCGGGGATGCCGGTGACCGACCGCCGCTGCCGGGTGCCGTACCCGCCGGCACACCCGTCGCCACCGCTCCTGTCGCCGTCGCCCCCGTCGGCACCGGTGCCGACCGGGCCGCCTGTGGTGGTGCCGGGCGCAGCCGTGCGCGGGCTCGGGCCCCCACCGGTGTCAGGGCCGGCGTGCGGCGCAACCGCAGGCGTTCCGCCGCCGTGCGCAGTGCCTCGTACGGGCCGCCGGGGAAACGGCCCACGAGGATCGCCAGGACGCCGATCAGCGCCGCGGCGACACCGCCCCGGGTGCCCGCGTCCAGGCCGACCAGGAGGGCCGCGGCGGCGAGGGCGCCGAGGGCGCTGTCGGAGCCCAGCACCACGATCGCCGCGAACCACAGCAGGCCGCGCACCGGGTCGTACGCGGCGGCGTCGAAGGCGCGCAGACCCATGCCGAGCATGCCGCCGCCCAGCGCGGCGAGCGCCGCCCCCGCGACGAAGGCCATCAGCTTGAGGGACGGCACCTGGACGCCCGCGGCCTGCGCGCCCCGCTCGTGATCCCGCATGGCCGCGAGGGCCCGGCCCGTCCGCCCCCGGCGCAGGGCGTACGTCGCCAGCAGCGCGACCGCCAGCAGGAGCAGCTCCAGGACGTAGTAGGCACGGTCCCCGTCGAAGCCCGCCGGACGGCCCAGCGACAGGCCCGACGTGGCGTACGGCTGGGCGAAGACGAAGCGGCTCACCCCCACGCCGACGGCGAACGTCGCCAGCGCCAGCGCCAGGCCCCGGCGGCCGATCGCCGGCCAGCCGGTGAGCAGGCCGAGCGGCGCCACCAGGACGACCGCCACCGCGAGGGCCGCCAGCTCCGGCAGACGGGGCAGCCCCGGGAA
>KL569346.1:3563-3745 GCA_000715635.1 Streptomyces violaceus
GCCGCCAGCAGCGCGGTGAACAGGGCGCCCAGACCCGCGTACGCCGCCTGTCCCAGCGAGATCTGACCGCCCCGGCCCGTGACCACCACCAGGGACAGCAGAATCACGGCCAGTGCCGGCACCTGGACCGAGGTGTGCAGGTCCCGGCCGGCCAGGCCCAGCGGCAGCAGGAACAGCACGGC
>KL569347.1:0-499 GCA_000715635.1 Streptomyces violaceus
TGCCCGTTCCGGCGGGCATCCGAGAGTCGCTCCAGCAGGATCAGCCCGACACCCTCGCCCCAGCCGACGCCGTCAGCGTCCGCCGAGAACGCCTTGCACCGCCCGTCCGGGGACAACACCCGCTGCCGGCTGAACTCGACGAAGGTCGATGGTGAGGCCATGAGGGCGACCCCGCCTGCGAGTGCCATCGTGCTCTCGTCGCTGCGCAGGGACTGGCAGGCGAGGTGGAGCGCCACGAGGGACGACGAGCACGCCGTGTCCACTGTCACGGCCGGTCCCTCGAGGCCGAAGGTGTAGGCGATGCGGCCGGAGGCGACGCTGCTCGCGCTGCCGATGCCGAGCAGACCTTCGTAGTCCCCGGACCTGGGGGTCGTCCGCATGCCGTAGTCGTCGTACGACACGCCCGCGAAGACGCCTGTTCGCGTGCCGCGCAGCGAGTCGGGAGCAATGCCCGCCCGTTCGAAGAGCTCCCAGGAGGTCTCCAGCAGCAGCCGCTGCT
>KL569347.1:699-1914 GCA_000715635.1 Streptomyces violaceus
CTCCCAGGAGGTCTCCAGCAGCAGCCGCTGCTGCGGGTCGATCGCGGTCGCCTCGCGTGGGCTGATGCCGAAGAACGCGGCGTCGAACTCATCGGCGTCGTAGAGGAAGCCGCCCTCACGCGTGGAGGATTTTCCTCGCTGGTCCGGGTCCGGGTCGTACAGCCCTTCGACGTCCCAGCCCCGGTTTTCGGGGAAGCGGCCTACGGCGTCCGTGCCGGATGCGACAAGCTCCCACAGATCCTCGGGGGAGCTGACGCCACGGGGGTAACGGCAACTCATCGCGATGATCGCGATGGGCTCGTGGCTGCCGGACTCGAGCTCCATGAGCCGTTCTCGGGTCTCATGAAGATCAGCGGTGACCCACTTGAGGTACTCGACCAGCTTCTCGTCACTAGTCATGTCTAGCTGTCCCCCTTCTTGCCGAGGCTGCGGTCGATGAAGTCGAGGACCTCTTCCGCCGTCGCGTTTTCCAGCCGATGGCTCACCGCGCGCTTTTCCGTGTCGTCGCGTCGTCGCAGCCGGTCCCATTTGGCCATCACCGTCTGAAGCCGGCTGGTGATCCGCAGAGTGGCGTCGTCGTCCGGGTCCATGGCGAACAGGGCGGTCTCGAACCGGTCCAGCTCGGCCAGCACCCGTGTTGTGTCGTCGATGTGCGGCGGGTTGATCTCGGTCCGCAGGTACGCGGTGAGCGCGAGCGGGGACGGGTGATCGAAGACGAGGGTTGAGGGGAGGCTCAGCCCGGTGGCGGCGCCGAGCCGGTTGCGCAGTTCCACCGCTGTCAGCGAGTCGAAGCCGAGGTCGTCAAATGCCTGTTCCGGCTTGACGCTGTGGAGCGACGGGTGTCCCAGTACCGTCGCCACATGGCCACGGACCAGGTCCAGCACCAGGCGTTCCTGCTCCGGCCCGGACAGGTTCTCGAGCCGGCGTACCAGGGACCACGGCCCGTCGGTGGCGCTGCCGGGGTGGCCAGCCGTCCGCATGCCGAGGACGGGGGCGGGGACCAGCGTGCGCAGGAGGGCGGGCAGGGTCCCTGAGCCTGCCTGCGCTCGCAGCACGTCCGAGTTCAACCGCAGGGGCAGCAGCTGTGCCCGGTCCGTGCGGAGGGCCTGATCGAACAGGGCGAGTCCCTGTTCGGACGTGATCGGTTCCAGACCGCGGCGGGAGATTCTGGCCAGGTCCTCGTCGGCCAGCTGCCCCGTCATGCCTCCGTTCTGA
>KL569347.1:2123-2558 GCA_000715635.1 Streptomyces violaceus
CCCCAGGCGAGCGATACGCCCGGCAGTCCCTCGGCCCGGCGGTGCTGCGCGAGGGCGTCCAGGAAGGTGTTGGCGGCGGCGTAGTTGCCCTGGCCCGCGTTGCCGAAGACACCGGCGGCGGAGGAGAAGAGGATGAAGTCGGTCAGGTCGAGGCCGCGGGTCGCCTCATGCAGATTCACAGCCGCGTCCGCCTTGGCCCGCAGCACCGCCTCCAGCCGCTGCCGGGTGAGCGAACCGACCACGGCGTCGTCCACGACGCCCGCCGCATGCACGACGGCTGTGAGCGGGTGCTCTTCCGGGATCTTCGCCACCAGTTCGACGACCGCTTCCCGATCGGCGGCGTCACATGCCACGACCGAGACGTCGGCCCCGCTCTTCTCCAAGTGCTCGCGCAGTTCGGACGCCCCCGCTGCCCGGTCGCCGCTCCTGCTCACC
>KL569347.1:2815-2922 GCA_000715635.1 Streptomyces violaceus
CCAGGAGCAGATGGCGCACCCCGTACTTCTCCACCAGATGACGGGCCAGCAGACCGCCCAACGCCCCGGTCCCCCCGGTGATCAACACCGTGCCCTCGGCATCCCAG
>KL569347.1:3232-3564 GCA_000715635.1 Streptomyces violaceus
GCCGGGGGCACGGTCGGCTCCTCCGTGGCCGTCACCCGGGCAAGACGCGGCACCCACATCTGGCCACCGCGCACCACGACCTGCGGCTCACCGGTGGCCAGCGCCGCAGGCAGCACCGCCTCCCAGTCATCCCCCTCACCGACATCGACGAGAACGAACCGGCCCGGATGCTCCGTCTGCGCCGACCGCACCAGACCCCACGCGGGAGAGTGCACGAGGTTCAGCGGCTCGTCTTCGCCGACGCCCGCGACCGCATTGCGCGTCAGCACCACCAGGCGCGAACCGGCAGAGGGCTCATCAGCCAGCCAGGCCTGGAGCGCCGCGAGGACCTC
>KL569347.1:3761-4348 GCA_000715635.1 Streptomyces violaceus
ACCTCGCCCATGGCCAGGCGAGCCGCCCGCGCGAGGCCGTTCGGGGCGGTCTCGGCCTGAGCGCACGGGAGCACGACGGCTTCCGGACGGCGGCCGGTGTCCTCCGGACGGTCGTCCCCCAGCAGCGCCCACTCAGCGGGGACGGACGCGTCGTTCGCAGGGGGCACGGCGACCCACTCCAACTCGAACAGTGCGTCGTGGTTCCGCCCGGCCGCCTGCCGCAGCTGGTCGGGCGATACGGGCCGGGAGACCAGCGCGTCCGCACAGGCCACGGGCCGGCCCTCGGTGTCGGTGACATGTACGGACAGCGAGTCCGCGTCGACCGCAGACAGCCGCACTCGTACGCTCGCCGCACCTGTGGCGAACAGGGACACGCCGGTCCACGCGAACGGCAGCCGGACCTGGTCGCTCGGGGCCTCGGCGTTGGCGAGCGCCGCGTGCAGGGCGGCGTCCAGCAGTGCGGGGTGGATACCGAACCCGGTGGCACCGCGGTGCTCCCGGTCGGGAAGGCTGACTTCGGCGAAGACGTCGTCTCCGCGCCGCCAGGCGGCCCGGAGGCCCTGGAACACCGGGCCGTAGCCGTAGCC
>KL569347.1:4476-5525 GCA_000715635.1 Streptomyces violaceus
GTGCAGGGTGGCGTCGAGCAACGCCGGATGCACGATGAAGTTCTCCGCCGCCTCCTGCTCCTGCCCGGGGAAGGACACCTCGGCGAAGATGTCGTCCCCGCGCCGCCACGCCGCCCTCAGGCCCCGGAAGGAAGGGCCGAAGGCGTACCCGCGGTGCTCGTATGCCNACCCACCGCTCCGACGAAACCGACGACTCGTGGGCGGGCGCGGCCTGGGGGACCCACTCGAGGGCGAAGGGCTTCTCCTTCCCCTTTCCGCGGACGCGTTCTTGCTGGTCCGGTGACATCTCCGGAATCACCAGCCGATCGACGAGAGCCACTGGAGCACCCGTGAAGTCGGCGAGGGCAACAGTCATCGCATCGGATCCGGCCGGGGACAGCCTCACCCGCAGGGTGGAGGCGCCGGCCGCGAAAACCGAGACCCCACTCCAGGCGAACGGAAGTCGCATGACCCCACCGCTGTCGAAGAAGGCGCCAGCTCCTGCGGCCTGCAGGGCGGCGTCGAGCAGCGCCGGATGGAGGATGAAGTTCTCCGCCACCTCCTGCTCGTTGCTGGGGAGGCTCACCTCGGCGAAGACCTCGTCCCCGCGCAGCCACGCCGCCCGCAGGCCCTGGAAGGAGTGACCGTAGGCATACCCAAGGCGCCCATACGCTTCGTAGAAACCGTCCAGCTCGATCGGTGTCGCTCCGGGAGGCGGCCACGCGCCGAGCTCGACGGAGCCGGTCACCGCGGCCGGGCTGAGCGCCCCACTGACGTGCCGGGTCCACTCCTCGTCCGGCCCGCTCNCCCCGCCTCGTCCTGCGCACCGACCCGGACCTGCACCGTCACGGAAGCCTCGTCGCGCAGGACCAACGGGGCTTCGAACATCAACTCCTCCAGCCGCGGGCAACCGACCTCGCACCCGGCCCGCACGGCCAACTCCACAAACCCCGTCCCCGGGAACAGCACCGTCCCACCGATCACGTGGTCCGCCAGCCATGGGTGCGTGCGCAGGGACAGCCGCCCGGTCAGCACGGCGCCCTGCTCGTCTGCCAGGCGTACGGCCGCTG
>JNXN01005040.1 GCA_000715635.1 Streptomyces violaceus
GAAGCCCTTTTCCGCGTTGAACCACTTCACGGTACCAGCAGCCATGTCATATCTCCTTTGGGGCAGTGCATCGGCGTCCGCACTGCGCGAACGCCGTGTCGCCGCGATGATCACCCCGCCCGGAAATGACCGGAAATACAAAAGTGCTCCCGACCGGCAGAAGCCTGGTGGGGGCACTTGAAGTTTCGGGAACCACAACTGCAACTGAGATAGACAGTAGCACGCCGGAACGGCCCGTGTGCGTCGGATGATTCCACTCTGCTCTTCGCGACAAAAACTCCCACTGCGCGGTCCGTCAAAATCTGACCTCTCGGGAACAGATATTAATTCACTCGGAGTGCAACGTTTCAGGAATAGTCGCCAACTGCACCAGAGCTCCCAGGGGCGGACGACGTACGCGGCTTTCCGTAGGACGCCGCTCGGAAGGGGTCCAGCAGCTCGTATCGACATGCTGAGGGGCCAGATCCCGCGGTACGACTACTGCCGCCCAGGCGTCGGCCGCCCGGCCCGGCCGCACCCACGACATCACCGCCGCCCGCCGCGACCGCATCCTGGCCCACCTGCGTGCTGCCGGCCTCGGCGCCCTGGCCGACCTGGGCTTCCTCGGCCTGGACGACGAGGGGGACGACCCGCGGTCGTCACCGGCTGCAAGGCCACCCGCGCCCGCAGGCTTGCATCCGCCGAGGAGGAGGCCAACCGGGTTCTGGCCGCCGGACGCGTCCCCGTCGAACGCGGCTTTGCCCACCTGAAGAACTGGCGGATCCTCACCAAGCTCCGTACTGACCCCGCCCACGCCACCCATCTGTTTGGCGCGCTGCTCATCCTGACGAACATCGAGGCCACCACCGACAATCGACCTCTACCGCAGGTAGACCACGATCAGCACATGCCCCCGGAAAAGCGTCACCGGGCCGGGATCGGCTGAGTGAGGTTCACCGGGTTGCCGTCGGGGTCCTGGATGTGGGCGACGCGCAGTCCCCACGGCATGTCGTTGGGGGCGCCGCGGACCGAGCCGCCCAGCGCCTCCACCCGGCCGAGCGTCTCGTCGACGTCGTCGACACCGATGCTGAGCAGGATCCGCGGTGCCGCCCCGGTCCCCGGGGTTCGCCTTGGCCACCAGCCCGAGGTCGGTGTCGCCGATGCGCAAGCCGAGGTATCCAGCGGCTCCTGCGAGCCGGCCACCATGCAAGCGAAGCCGGTGCCCCACGAACC
>KL569348.1:0-1201 GCA_000715635.1 Streptomyces violaceus
GGGGTGGGGTGCCCGGGGCCGGGGGCGAAGCTCCGGGACCTGACCCGACCAAGCCGGGACCAAGCGGCCCCGCCGAGCCGGGCGGTGACGACGCCTCCAGGCCGGAGGGAGGCAGCGCCCTGTCCGGGCCGGAGGGAGGCAATCCCCCATCCAGGCCGGAGCGAGGCAGCCCCCCATCCAGGCCGAAGGGAAGCAGCGCCCCACCCCTGTCCTCCCCCGGTGGCCCCCCAGGGGCGGAACACGGAGGGGTGGCCGTCGCCAAGGCCTTTCGGAGTGGGCGGGCGCTGTGGCTCGGGGATGTGGTGTTCGCCGGCCGGGAGGAAGGCGGAGCCTTTGCCGCACCGCTCGGGGCGTTGCCGCTGGGGGCCGCGGGTGGATGGCTGGGGTGTCTTGTCGTGGTGGGAGAGGCCGGGGAGGGCTTCGGGGCCGAGCAGCGGGAGTTTCTGGAGCGGTATGCCGAGGCGGTCGCCGGGCGGCTCCGGGGCGAGGCCGACCGGTGCGCCCCCTCACCCCTGCTGGATTCGGCGCTGCGCGCCATGGGCGTCGGTTCCTTCGCCCTGGCGCCGGGCACCGGCCTGGTCGAGACGGACCAGGCCCTGCTCGAACTCGTCGGCATCCCCGAGAACGGTTTCGACGGCAAGACCGACACCCTGCTCTCGTACAGCGTCCCGGAGGACGTCCCCGCCCTGATGTCGGTGATCGAACCGTCCGCGCAGACCCCTGGACGCCGCGAACTGGAGTTCCGGATCCGCCGGCCCACCGGTGAACTGTGCTGGCTGCGCCTGAACTGCCGTGTGCGCAAGGGGCCCGACGGCGCTCCGGAGCGGGTGCTCGGCGTGGTGACCGCCGCCCCCGTGCTGCGCCGGAGCGCCAGCGACGTCGCCCGGATCCAGTGGCTGACGGCCGCGCTCGACGACGCCGTGACGGTCCGGGACGTCAGCCGCGTGGTGGTCGCCGCGCTGCGCGAGCCGCTGGACGCCGACCGGGTGGCGCTCGCCGAGCTGCTGGAGGACCGGCTGGCGGTCACCGTGCTCGATCCGCCGGGTGCCGGCGCCTGGCCGGACCTGTGGCGTGCCGAGTGGCGCTCGGAGTGGCCCGACGCGCCGGTCGCCGCCCTGCCCACGCTCCAGGCGGCGCTGCGGGACGGGCGGATGAGCCTGTGGCCGGCGGGTGCCGTACTGGAACCCGGGCTCGAGGGGAT
>KL569348.1:1392-2312 GCA_000715635.1 Streptomyces violaceus
GTCTTGCCGCTGCCGGCCAAGAGCAGGGTGACCGGGGTGTGCCTGGTCGGCTGGGACGCACCGCACGAGTTCGCCCCCGAGGAGCGGGCCCTGCTGACGGCGACGGCGGGGCTGGTGGGGCAGGCCCTGAAGCGCGCGCACGCCTACGACGCCGAGCAGGAGCTCGCGACGATGCTGCAGCGCAGCCTGCTGCCGCGCCGGCTCCCCCGGCTGCCCGGCGGCACGGCCGTGGCCCGCTATCTGCCCGCCCGGCGCGGGCTCCAGGTGGGCGGCGACTGGTACGACGTGATCGCGTTGTCGGAGGCCAAGGTGGCCCTGGTCATCGGTGATGTGCAGGGGCACAGCGCCGGGGCCGCGACGATCATGGGCCAGATGCGTACCGCGGTCCGGGCCTACGCCGTGGAGGGCCACCCTCCGGACGTGGTCGTCGGACACGCCAACCGGCTGCTCGTCGGCATGGAGACCGACCTGTTCGCCACCTGCTGCTACGTCGAACTGGACATGGAGGAGGGCAACGCCCTCTTCGTGCGGGCCGGGCACCTGTCCCCGCTGGTGCGTCTTCCGGACGGCGGCACCGAGGAGATCGCGGTGGAGGGCGGGCTCCCGCTGGGCGTGCTCGCGGACGCGGAGTTCCCGCTGACGGCGCTCGCCCTGGCCCCGGGCTCGGTGCTCGCGCTGGTGACGGACGGTCTGGTCGAGTCGGCCGATCTGCAGGTGGACGAGGGCATGCGGCTCGTGCGCGAGGCACTCGCCGCGGCCGACCCCTCCGACCCGGGGCGGATGGCCGACGAACTGCTGGGCGACGCCGGCCGCCGTGAGGACGACGTGGCGTTGCTGCTGCTGCGCTACGACGGGATGCGGATCCGGCCGGTGCGGGCGGGCTGGGTGGTGTGGCGGCTGCCGGACGCGGTCATGCACGC
>KL569348.1:2539-2697 GCA_000715635.1 Streptomyces violaceus
GCCGGACGCGGTCATGCACGCCCGCCGGTTCAGCGCGCGCACGCTGCGCTCGTGGGACGTCGTGGCCGAGGCCGACACCGTCCTGCTGGTGGTGTCGGAACTGGTCACCAACGCGCTGGTGCACACACAGGGCGCGGTCCGTCTGGACCTGACGCTGG
>KL569349.1:0-1196 GCA_000715635.1 Streptomyces violaceus
AGCTCGGACTCGGGTGCTTGCGAGGTACAATGGCTAACACAATGAGACGAGTGGCCATCAGAGCCACTTGCCCTGCGCGACATGCGAGGTGTGGCGACCCGAGTTGCCTTCAGGTGGTTCGAACCGACCCGGCCCATTGGGCAACGAGCGCAGGGGCCTCACCGCCGCGTCTGCGCGGTCCTCAACTGCGGCTAGAAGTCAGCAGGTTGTCTCAGTCAGCAGCGTGTAGTGTCCCGTTGCGTGCTGGCTGAACGACGACACCAACTCATCCTGCAGGCCCTGCGTTCCGGCGGCACCGCCTCCGTGGCCGACCTCGCCGAGCAGCTTGACGCCAGCGCGGCGACCATCCGCCGCGACCTCCTCAAGCTGGAGGCGGACGGGCTGATCACCCGTGTCCATGGCGGAGCGGTCATCGAAGACGATCAACCAGCCTTCAACGAGGCCGCAGAGGTTCAGGTGGCAGAGAAGGACGCCATCGCCTCCCGAGCAGCCACAATGATCGAGGACGGCCAGTCGGTCATTCTCGACAGCGGAACAACGGTCCACCGGCTGGCAGTTCAACTACGAGGTCGTCGACTCACCGTGATCACCAACAACCTTGCCGTGTATGACGAACTCAACGATGACGAGAACATTGACCTGATGCTGCTCGGGGGCATGGTCATCCGTGAGTCACGCATGCTGGACGGCTTCATGGCCGAGGACAACCTCCGCCAAGTTCACGCCGATTGGCTCTTCATGGGTGCTTGCGGCCTCCGACCCGGGGGCCAGGTCATGGACACCACCGTGGCCGAGGTGCCCGCCCGACGCGCCATGATCGCCGCCAGCGACAGGGTGGTGCTCCTGGCCGACAAGACCAAGTTCCCCGGAGCCGGCATGGTGAAGATCTGCGGCCCCGAGGACTTGGACGTGATTATCACCAATGCATCCGAAGACGACGCGACCTGTCTAGCCTTGCGCGAGGCCGGTGTAAGGGTGATACCGACAGCTTCGGCCACAGTCGACGGCTAACAAAGCAACTTGCATTGCCGGTAGGCGATGAGACAGCAGGCAAGTTGGAGGAAAGCCTCGTGGATGTCAGCCCGTCGCTCCCAGCGGATCCGCAGGCGCCTAAGACCGTGTCCTACGTGGTGAGGCGGACGAGTCGCTTGTAGCAGCACAGGGCGGCGGCCAGGCCGAGAAAGGCCAGGTAGTTG
>KL569349.1:1427-1612 GCA_000715635.1 Streptomyces violaceus
GAGTCTGCGTAGCCGGACAACCACGACATGGTGCGCTCGATGACCCAGCGGCAGCGCCCTAATCGTTCGCTGGACTCGATGCCTTTGCGGGCGATGCGCACGCCGATGCGCTTCCATCGGAGCCATCTGCGCAGGTCGGCGCGGTCGTAGGCCTTGTCGGCGTGAAGGCGCTGAGGCTTGAAGTG
>KL569349.1:1868-2281 GCA_000715635.1 Streptomyces violaceus
GCGCTGAGGCTTGAAGTGGCGGCCGCGGTGAGGGTCGTGTCTCGTTTGGTGACCCTCGACCATGGGCTTCAGCCCTTCGCTGTCGTGGGTGTTGCCGGCCGAGACGCCGACGAGGAGGGGCAGTCCGTTCGCGTCCGACAAGATGTGCATCTTGGAACCCGGCTTGCCCCGGTCCACGGGGCTCGGACCTGTGCGTTCGCCCCCTTTTTAGCGCGGACGTGGGCGGTGTCCAGGACGACGCGGGTGACGTCGACGAGGCCGGCGTCGTCGAGCCGGTGCAGCACGGCCTCATGCAGCCGCCCCCAGACGCCGGCTCTGGACCAGATCAGGAACCGACGGTGGGCGGTTGACTTCGATATGCCGAAGCAAGGCGGGAGTTGGCGCCAGGCACAGCCGCTGACCAACACGTAGAT
>JNXN01005047.1 GCA_000715635.1 Streptomyces violaceus
GTCTCCAGTCGTGCGCGGTCGCCGCGCACAGGCCGGCTCCCCGCCTCCGGCCGACCGCCTTCCCGAGCTTCCCGACCTGGTCCGCCGCGTGTCACCGGCCGGCCGACGCCCGCTGCTCCCGCAGGGACGCCACCCGGCGGTAGAGCGCCACGGCTTCAGCGCCGCGGCCCAGCTGCTGCAGGCAGTGCGCCTCGTCGTTGCGGCTGGCGAGGGTGTCGGGGTGGTCCGCGCCGAGGACGCGTTCGCGGGCGGCGGCCACGCGCCGGTACTCGGTGAGCGCGTCGGCCCAGCGGGCCAGCCAGCCCAGGCCGACGGCGACCTCGCGGAGGCTGACCAGGGTGTCCGGATGGTCCGGGCCGAGGACCCGCTCACGGACGGCGCCGACGTCCCGGGACTCGGCGAGGGCCTCCTCCCAGCGGCCCAGCCGTCCGAGGTTGACGCAGCGGCCGTGGCGGGCGCGCAGGGTCTCGGGGTGGGTGGGGCCCTGGACGCGGGTGCGGTCCTCGGTCAGGTCGCGGTAGAGGTCCAGGGCCTCCGCGCTGCGGCCGAGGCGGCCCAGGCTGATGCCGATCTCATGCCGGGCGGCGAGCGTGTCCGGGTGGTCGGGGCCGAGGGCTCGGGCGCGGGCCTCGGCGACCCCACGGTAGGTCTCCAGGGCTTCCGCCCAACGGCCCAACTGGCCAAGGGCGTAGGCGACTTCGTAACGTGTGACGAGGGTATCGGGGTGGTCCGGGCCGAGCACCCGGGCGCGGGCGGCGGCCACCTCGCGGGCCATGCGGTAGGAGTCCTCCAGGCGGCCCAGGCGGCTGAGGTTGAAGGCGAGGTTGTGCCGGCAGCGCAGGGTGTCGGGGTGGTCGGGCCCCATGGTGCGCTCCCGGGCGGTGAGCACCGACGTGTACACCCGGTGGGCGTCGAAGGGGCGCCCCAACTGGCCGAACACGTAGGCCATTTCCTGGCGGGCGGCGAGCGTGTCGGGGTGGTCGGCGCCGAAGGTGCGGATCCTGGCCTCGGTCACGTGCTTGTACTCGCGCAGGGCGTCCGGGGCGCGGCCGGTGCGGCTGAGCGTGAAGGCGACCTCGTAGCGGCTGGCGAGGGTGTCGGGGTGGTCGGGGCCGAGGAGATGCTCGCGTTCGGCGGCGACCGCCCGGTGCACCTCCCCCGCTTCCGCCC
>JNXN01005048.1 GCA_000715635.1 Streptomyces violaceus
TTGCCGTCGGAGGTCCACAGGCCGTGCGCCTGCTGGTGGCGGGTGAAGTCCTCGGCGATCAACGCCGCGAGGTTGAAGTACGCCTCCCGCACCTTCGGCCGCATCATGTCGAGGTCGACCTCGGCACCGGCGGAGAGATGCTCGTCGAACGGCACGACGACGACACCGCGGCAGCGCGTCTCGAAGTGCGACACGATGTCCTCGACCTTGATCATCTTGCCGGTCTCGCGCACACCGGAGATGACAGTGAGGGACCGCGAGACGAGGTCGGAGTACCCGTGCGCGGACAGCCAGTCCAGCGTCGTACTCGCGCTGCTCGCACCGTCCACGGACGGCGTCGAGATGATGATGAGCTGGTCCGCGAGGTCCAGCACCCCGCGCATGGCGCTGTAGAGCAGACCGGTACCGGAGTCGGTGAGGATCACCGGGTACTGCTTGCCCAGCACGTCGATCGCGCGCCGGTAGTCCTCGTCGTTGAACGTCGTGGACACGGCCGGGTCGACGTCGTTGGCGATGATCTCCAGCCCGGACGGGGCCTGGGACGTGAATCGCCGGATGTCCATGTACGAGTTGAGGTGCGGGATCGCCTGGACCAGGTCACGGATGGTGGCCCCGGTCTCACGCCGCACGCGGCGCCCGAGGGTGCCGGCATCCGGGTTGGCGTCGATCGCGAGGATCTTGTCCTGCCGCTCGGTGGCGAGCGTGGAGCCGAGCGCGGTGGTCGTGGTCGTCTTGCCCACGCCGCCCTTGAGGCTGATCACGGCGATCCGGTAGCAGGACAGCACGGGCGTGCGGATCAGGTCCAGCTTCCGCTGCCGCTCGGCCTCCTCCTTCTTGCCGCCGATCTTGAACCGGCCGCCACCGGCCGCCGGACGGCTGCTCTTCGCCTTCTGCTTCTTGCTGTTGAGCAGCCGGTCGGACGACAGCTCCACGGCAGCGGTGTAACCGAGCGGAGCGGCACCGGGGTTGGTCGGCTGCCGCTGGTCATGCTGCATGGGCTGCGGCCAGGCGGCCCCGGTGCGCGGGTCCACGGGCTGCTGTCCCGGATGCACCGGCTGCTCGGCCTGACCGGGGTGCGGCGGCTGCGCCTGCGGGGGCACGCCGGGCTGGGGCTGAGGCTGGGCCGGGGGCTGCTGCGGGAAGCCGTCTGTCTCTTATACACATCT
>JNXN01005049.1 GCA_000715635.1 Streptomyces violaceus
ATCAGAGATGTGTATAAGAGACAGGGAAGGGACCGAGCCCGGCGGGCGCGCCGCGCGGCTTGCAGACGCTACCGCTGCGGCGCGGGCGACCGAGCCCGGCGAACACACCACGCGGCTCGAAGACGGGGTGAGTGGGGCGGGGGCGATCGAGGGAGCCGGGTGCGCCGCGCGGATCACCCACGCGCGTCTCGACGACGGCACGGTCCTCGGGATCGTCGCCGTCCTGGAACCGCTCGGAGATCCCGTACCGTCGGCGCCGGCCTCGCCACGCCCGCCCGTCACCCTCACCGGCTCCTCGGTCCCGTGGCGGCACGCCGTGGCGCGTGGGGTGGAGCTGGCGCGCTCACCGGAGCCGCTGCTGCTGACCGGTGAGCGTGGCACGGGCAAGTCCGCGCTGGCTCGGGAGTTGCTCGGCCAGGGCCCGGTCCGGGTCGCCGACGCGGCGCGGGACACCGGGCTCGACGGGGCCCTGGCCGCGTGGCCGGCCGACCGGCCGCTCCTGCTGCGGCACGCCGAGCGCCTCGAACAGCCGGGCGTGGCCGCGCTCAACTCCCTGCTCGACACGCACCCTGACACCCGGGTGCTGGTCACCTACACGCCCGGCGCGCAGGTCGGCCCGTGCCTGCAGCGTCTGCTGGACAAACTGTCCGCCCGCTCGGTGACCCTGCCCCCGCTGCGCGAACGCGCCGAGGACATCCGGGAACTGCTGCCGGTCCTCACACCGCGAAGGCTGCCTGGACAGCCCCCGCTGACCTGGACCCTGGACGCCCTGCGCGCGCTCGAGCTGCACCCGTGGCCCGGGAACGTCACCGAGCTGGCCCATGTCGTCCGGGCCCTGGCGGAGCAGCGGCGGATGTCCGGCCCGGTCCGCCGGGCCGAACTCCCGGACGCGGTGCGCGAAGGTCCGGCCGCGCGGCCCCTCAGCCCGATGGAGCACGCCGAGCGCGCCGCGATCCTGGAGGCACTGCGCCGCCACGGCGGCAACAAGGCACGCGCCGCGGCCGCGCTGGGAATCGGCAGGGCGACGCTCTACCGCAAGTTGCGGGGGTATCGGGACTGAGCGATCGGGGCCTTCGGGACTGGTGGACCACGCACAACGGCTCGGGCGGGTCGAGGAGAACCTCGAC
>KL569350.1:0-1125 GCA_000715635.1 Streptomyces violaceus
CTTGGACTTGGCGATCTTCTTGATCTCGCGCCGCTCGGGCAGCGTGAACGTCTTCGGCCGGCCGCCGGAGTACTTCGGATACAGCGAGTCGAAACCGTCCGTGTTGAAGTTGTGGATCACGTCCCGGACCCGGTCGTACCAGCGAGCCAACCGGAAACGCCGTCGTAGCGAGGGCGGACGGCCTGCTGGCTTCGACAAGACGATCTACAAGCGGAGGAACGAAGTCGAGCGGCCGATCAATGCGCTGAAGAACTTCTGGGCCGTGGCCACCCGGTTCGACAAGCGGGCCTACCTCTTCCACGGCACGGCAACCGTGGCAGCGATCCGACTGTGGCTCCGCTCGCAACCCGCACGACAGGTCTTAGGCGCCGGTCCGCCCGTCGACGAGCTCACGCACGACATCGAGGTGGCCGTTGTGGCGGGAGGTCTCCTCAATGAGGTGGAGGATCACCCACCGGAGGTCGACGTGGCGGCCGTCGCTGATGGAACGCTTGGCCGTTGAGTTCAGGTCGTGGTCTGACACCAGGCGACGGTAGCGCGCGCTCTGCTCCTCGTAATCAGCGAGGAGCTGGGGCAACGGGATGTCGACTGCTGTCCGCATCTCAGGGTCGGGATCATCGTCGGTCGCCTCCGTGAGCGGCCCCGCGAGCTCCTCGCCCAGAAACATCACTTGGAACCAGTAGTACTCGACCCAACACAGATGGCTGATCAACCCGCACAACGTCATCAGCGGTGAACTCGGGAGCGGGGCCTTGCGGGCGTCTTCGGCGGACACGCCCTCACACTTGGCTCGCGCGGTGTCACGGGCGTAGTCCAGGAAGGTGACCAGCTGCGTACGCTCGTCCCACGTGGGAGGCGTGTCGGTTCGTTGATTCATCGCGAGGAGTTTCCCGCAGCTCGGAACGAGTGTCGACCCAATGGATCGGAAGCACCGTCCGGGAGCCACAGCACCAACTGTGGTCAGGGCGAGCCTGGCAGGATCAGCCGGACGAACCCTAGTGATGAGTCTCGCGATCCTCTTGCCGCCGTAACCCCCCTCTGGTGACCTGGCCTTCGCGTTCCGCGCCTTGGCGGGGGCGGGTGGCGTTTCGCATTCACTCGGCCGCGAACCACTCGGGCTCGGCT
>KL569350.1:1407-1623 GCA_000715635.1 Streptomyces violaceus
AGATGTGTATAAGAGACAGCCCGCGTACGGCACGAAGCTGCTCTGGAGCGGGCCGAAGCTGCTCGCGGCCGCAACAAGAAACTGCAGGACGCGAACATCCGCACTGCACGTCCCGGCCCCCTCCGCATCCTTGAAGGCCGAGGCGCCGGCCGCCGCCCAGCTCCCGGCGGCTCCGCCCGAACGCCGCATCCCCTCGTCCTGTCTCTTATACACATC
>KL569351.1:0-1102 GCA_000715635.1 Streptomyces violaceus
GCCGGCGCCTGCGCGGACGACTGCGCGTCGGACACGCCGACCACCTCCTCGTACGGCCGCGCGACCGGGCTCAGGAACAAATCTCCACCCTGGTGGCCCGTCGCGCACGACGAGCGGCACCGGGACGATCCTACAGTTACCGTCGGTTACAGACTTCCGGCTCCGTCGAAGCAATTCGCGTACCCCGACCGCCGTGTCCCATGCCGCCGAAGTCGAAGCGCGGCCGGGCGTACGGGCTCCGTGCGTGCGCCCCCACGCACCTTGATGGCTGGATCTTCGCGCCCACGCAGGGTCACCATCACGAACAATGGGGCAGACGCTCAACACGACGAGGGGGGCGTACGGCGAGCCGAGGGGGTGGCAGTGATCCGGGTGCTGTTGGTGCATGACGAGTGTCTGGTGCGATCGGTCCTGGCGGAGTGGCTGCGGGGGGAGCCTGATCTGGCGGTGCACGACACGCCGTGGCGCGGCGCCCCGGCTCTGGTGCGGTCCGTGCGCCCGGACGTCTGTGCGGCGGACCTGGAGTGTGCGGACTCCTACGGCATCCCTCCGCTGGGCGAGCTGTGCCGGCCGGGCCCGGACCGGGCCCGCCCGCGATTACTCGTCCTCTCCACCGCGAACAGACCCGGACTGCTGAAACGGGCGGTCGAGGCGGGGGCGCTCGGCTACGTCGACAAGGAGAGCTCGCCGCAGAACCTGCTGCGCGGAATCCGCCGTGTCGCTCAGGGGGAACGTTTCGTCAACGACTCGCTGGGCTTCGGTTTCCTCAGGGCGGCCGAGATGCCGCTGACCCGCAGAGAGCTGAGCGTGTTAACCCTCGCGGCCGAGGGAGCCTCCATCGCGGAGATCGCCGGGAGCCTGCATCTGTCCCACGGGACCGTGCGCAACTACATGGCGGCCATCACCCGCAAGACCGGGGCCCGCAACCGCATCGACGCCATCCGCATCTCGCAGGGACAGGGCTGGCTCTGACCGCCGCCGGGACGGGCCGGGCGCCCAGCTGCCGACGAGGTCCCGGTAGAGCGCCGAGGTCCGAAGCAGCTCCTCGTGCCCGCCGTACGCCGTGCTGCTGCCGTCCATGACCAGCACCCGGCCGGCGCGG
>KL569351.1:1343-2157 GCA_000715635.1 Streptomyces violaceus
GAGCTGATGCGGTGGGCGACGACCACCAGGGTCCCGCCCGGCCGCGCGGCGAAGGCCCGCTCCGCGCGCTCCTCCGTCTCCGGATCCAGGTGACAGGTCGCCTCGTCGAGCAGGGCGAGCGGTGCGTACGACAGATAGGCCCTGGTCAGTGCCACCAGCTGCCGTTCACCGGCTGACAGGGCCGCCGGGTCGACCCGCGCGCCGAGACCGCCGAGCCGCTCGGCCAACGGGGCGAGGCCGACCGCCTCCGCCGCGGCCAGCAGTTCCTCCTCGGGAACCGTGTCCGGCCGCAGGTACGCGAGGTTCTCGGCCAGGGTGGCGTCGAAGACGTACGCCTCCTGCGGGATGAGCACGCGTGCGGCGGCCGCCTCCGGCCCGGGCACGGTGTGCCCGCCCACCGTGATCGTCCCCTGGTCCGGTGTGAGGAGCCCGGCGACCAGGGCGGTGAGCGTGGACTTGCCGGTGCCGCTGGGGCCGACGACGGCCAGGTGCGAGCCGGCCGGGAGGGTGAGGTCGAGGTTCTGGACCACGGGGGTACTGGCGGGGCCGTAGGCGAAGGTGGCGGAGGTGAGGGAGAAGGCCGGGGGTGTGCCTTCGGTGGGTTCCGGCGCGGGGAGCCCGGGGCCGGGCTGCCCCGTGGGCATGCCGGTGTCCGCCCGGGCCAGCCTGCGCAGCACCACCGTCAGACGGGAGCCGCTGGTGCCCAGGCCGTGAACCAGGTTGCGCAGGGCGGGCAGCAGGGACTGGGTGACGTAGGCGAGGGCACCGACCAGGGCGCCCGTGGTGACGCCACGGGCTGTCTCTTATACACATC
>KL569351.1:2409-2651 GCA_000715635.1 Streptomyces violaceus
CCGCCGATCGCCAGGGACGCCACGCGCAGCACACCCCAGTGGGCCAGGGCACGCGCCGCCCGCAGTTCCGCCTCGACCCGTTCGCCGGTGCCGGCGGCGATGTGCGCCTCCGCGCCGGTCGCCGTGATGTCCCGCAGGCCCGGGCAGACGGCGCCCAGCTCACCGGCCAGCGCCTCGTCGGCGACGAGGAACGTCTCCTGCCGCCGGGCGAGCGGCCGCAGTGTCGCCGCGAACAGTGCCAC
>KL569351.1:2829-3294 GCA_000715635.1 Streptomyces violaceus
CGGGCGAGCGGCCGCAGTGTCGCCGCGAACAGTGCCACTCCGGCGGCGAGGGGCGGCCCGACGACGAGCAGCAGCGGCGGGGCGAGGGCGAACAGGCCGGCCAGGGCACCGGCGGCGGTGAACACGAAGGAGCGGGAGACCATCACCAGTCCGGCGAAGGTGTCCCGGGCGATCTCCACCTGCTGCGTGAGCCCCGACAACGACCCCGTGTCACCGGTCCGCACCCCGCGGGAGACGACCCGCTCCACGAGCCGGTCCCGGAGGGGTTCGACCAGCGCGGCGACGGCGGCGTACACCCGCGCGGTCCCCCACGCGCCGACGAGCACACCGAGCCCGGTCACCGCCAGCCAGATCAGCCCGACATCCGCCCGCCCGCGCAGGAACCCCTCGTCAAGGGCGCGGGCGGGGCCGTAGCCGATGAGGAAGGTCTGCCCGGTCTCGAGCACGGACCAGGCGACCAGGCGG
>KL569351.1:3567-3909 GCA_000715635.1 Streptomyces violaceus
GCGGGGAGGCCGGCGTCGGCGGGCGTTCCGTCCTGCCCGGCGGCCTCTTGCCCACGCCGGCCGTGCGCGCGGATCCGGTCCGTCATGCCGGCACACCCCCCTCCGCACCCGTACTCGCCGAAGCCGTCCCCTCCCCGAACGCCGCCCGGTACGCCGCGAGCCGGCACAGCTCCTCGTGCCGCCCCACCGCCCGCACCCGCCCGTCGTCCAGCCAGGCCACCGCGTCGGCGCACGCCGCCGTCGCGCTGCGGTGGGCGACCAGCAGCCGGGTGCCGCCCGGGCCGTCGCCGAGGAGGGCGTCGGTGATGTGGCGTTCCGTCACCGTGTCGAGGCTGGAGAGGG
>KL569352.1:0-610 GCA_000715635.1 Streptomyces violaceus
TCGGCGGCGAGCGCGGCCACGGCCCGGCCGACGTAGCGCGGGGTCTCCGAGATGGCGAAGTGGGGAACGCTCTCCAGGGCGTCGCGCCAGTTCTCCTCCCGTACGCCGAAGCCGTCCAGCATGATCTCCGAGCGCATCCAGCCGGGCGTGAGGGCGACGGCCGTGGCACCGCGCGGACCGAGCTCGTGGCCGAGGGAGAAGGCCATGCGCAGGACGGACGTCTTGGCGAGGTCGTAGAAGAAGCTGTTGCGGTAGGTGTCGCGGTTGTAGTCGGCGGTGCCGTCGGTGACCTCGACGACCAGGCCGCCGGGGTTGCGCAGCAGCAGGGGCAGGGCGTGGTGGCTGGTGATCGCGTGTGTCTCGACGGCGAGCCGGAGCAGGTGCAGGCCGTTGTCGAGGTCGTGCTCCCAGACCGGGACGTCCCACCCGAAGAGTTTCTCGCCGCCCCAGATGTCGTTGACGAGGACGTCGAGGCGGCCCTGTTCGCCGTCGATCCGCTCCACGAGGGCGCGGACCTGCGCCGGGTCGAGGTGGTCGGTGGGTACGGCGATGCCCTGTCCGCCGGCCTCGGTGACCAGGTCGGCGGTGTCTCTGTCTCTTATACACATCT
>KL569352.1:886-1223 GCA_000715635.1 Streptomyces violaceus
GACGTAGACGGTGGCGCCTGCCGCGCCGAGTTCCACCGCCATGCCCCGTCCGGCGCCCCGGGTCGCACCGGCGACCAGTGCGACCTTGCCCTTCAGCGGAGCTGACATGTCCGACCTCCCGTGGCAGTGAATGCGTTGTGCTTCGAGGGTGACGGGTAAGCCGGACATCTTCTGTCGTCTTTTCCTGACGACATGCCGTCAGTGGCCGCGGGCGATCCACTCCTGCAGATGCGGGGCCTCCGCGCCGATGGTCGTGGGGTCTCCGTGACCGGTGAGGACCTTCGTCTCGGGCGGCAGCGCGAGCAGCCGCTGTCTCTTATACACATCTCTGATGGCG
>KL569352.1:1439-2343 GCA_000715635.1 Streptomyces violaceus
CCAGCCGGTCGCGGATCGAGTCGATGATCGTCGGGAAGTGCGAGAAGGATCGGCCGGTGGCGCCGGGGCCGCCCTGGAAGAGGGTGTCTCCGGTGAAGACGGTGGCCAGCCCGGGGTCGTACAGACACACGGCGCCGGGCGCGTGCCCGGGGGTGTGCAGGACCCGCAGGTCGGCGCCGCCGGCCTCGATCGTCTGGCCGTCGACCAGCCAGGCGTCGGGCTCCCGGTCCGGGTGGGTCTGCTTCCACAGCGGCAGGTCGTCGTGGTGCAGCCAGATCGTGGCACCGGTCCGCTCGGCGAGGGCGGGGGCGGCGTCGATGTGGTCGTTGTGGGCGTGTGTGCACACGATGGCCGTGAGCCGGCGGTCCCCGACGGCCTCGGCGATGGCGTCGGCGTCGTGGGCGGCGTCGATGACGATCGCCTCGTGGTCGTCGCCGACGATCCACACGTTGTTGTCGACGTCCCAGGTGCCGCCGTCGAGGCTGAACTGGCCGGAGGTGACGAGGTGTTCGACGCGCGTGGTCATCAGAGCACCACCACCGAGCGCAGCACGTCACCGTGGTGCATCCGCTCGAACGCCTTCTCCACCTCGTCCAGCTGGATGGTCTCGGTGACGAACGCCCCGAGGTCCAGGCGCCCTTGCAGATGCAGGTCGATCAGCATGGGGAAGTCGCGGGAGGGCAGGCAGTCGCCGTACCAGCTCGACTTGAGCGATCCGCCGCGGCCGAACACGTCGAGCAGCGGCAGTTCGAGCTTCATCTCCGGGGTGGGCACACCGACGAGGACGACCGTGCCGGCGAGGTCGCGGGCGTAGAAGGCCTGCTTGTACGTCTCCGGGCGGCCGACCGCCTCGATGACGACGTCGGCGCCGAAGCCGCCGGTGAGCTCGCGGATGGCCTCGACC
>KL569352.1:2559-2755 GCA_000715635.1 Streptomyces violaceus
CGAGGCCGCCGGTGAGCTCGCGGATGGCCTCGACCGGGTCGGTCTCGCGCGAGTTGACGGTGTGGGTGGCGCCCATCGACCGGGCGGTCTCGAGCTTGCGGTCGTCGATGTCGACGGCGATGATCCGCGCCGCTCCGGCCAGCTGCGATCCGGCGACGGCCGCGTCACCGACGCCGCCGCAGCCGATGACGGCGAC
>KL569352.1:2952-4024 GCA_000715635.1 Streptomyces violaceus
CAGAGATGTGTATAAGAGACAGCCGTGTCGCCCCGGCCGACATTGCCGGTGTTGATCGCGGCGCCGATGCCGGCCATGACGCCGCAGCCGAGCAGCCCGGCCACCTGGGGGGCGACGTCCGGTGCGACCTTGGTGCACTGCCCGGCCGCGACCAGCGTCTTCTCGGCGAAGGCGCCGATGCCGAGAGCCGGGGAGAGCTCCTGGCCGGTCGAGGCGAGGGTCATCTTCTGCCCGGCGTTGTGGGTGTCGAAGCAGTACCAGGGCCGCCCGCGCAGACAGGCCCGGCACTTCCCGCACACCGCACGCCAGTTGAGGATCACGAAGTCGCCGGGCTCGATGTCGGTGACGCCGTCGCCGACCGCCTCGACGACGCCCGCGGCCTCGTGGCCGAGCAGGAAGGGAAAGTCGTCGCTGATGCCGCCCTGCTTGTAGTGCAGGTCGGTGTGGCACACCCCGCAGGCCTGGACGCGCACGACCGCCTCTCCGGGGCCGGGGTCGGGCACCACGATCGTCTCGATCCGCACCGGCTCGTCCTTGCCGGGTGCGATCACACCGCGTACTTCCTGCGCCATGGCGCTGACTCCTTCGTCGGCCGGGGTCCGTCCTTCCGACCCTACGCGCGACTGATCGGTAAGGGGCACGGATCGGCCACCTCAGGCGCATGATCACGAGTTCGCCCACCGCCGAAAGGCGGGCACCGTACGAGGCCGGCGCCGTAGCCTGAACGCTCCGCCCGACGCCCAAGGAGCGACATGAGCATCGCAGAGACCGAGACCGCCGCGCCTCCCTGGCGGCTGCTCCTCGGATACGTTCGGCCGCATCGCTGGTCCCTGGTCGCCGGTGCCGTGCTCTCGCTGGTCACCGGGGCGACCGGGCTGCTGCTGCCGCTGGTGGCCAAGGGCCTGATCGACGATCTGTCCCACGACCGGGCCATCACCGGAGCGCTGCTGGCGATGTCGGCGCTGGTGATGACCAACGCCGTGGTGGGCGCGCTGGGTTCGTACGTGCTGCAGCGCACCGCCGAGTCGGTGGTGCTCGGCGCGCGGCGCGCCCTGTCGTCGTATCTGCTGCG
>KL569353.1:0-1062 GCA_000715635.1 Streptomyces violaceus
CCCCTGTGTCGAACCGGCCCCCACCTCGAGACGATCCGCCGCCAGCTCGCCGTGCGCACCCGCCGTCTGACCGAAACCGGCGCCTTCACCCCCTCCCCGCCACCCACCAGCTCACAAACTGCCGACATCGACGCCGACAACCCGGCCCGTCCCGTCGTGCAGATGCTGCTGTGCCGCTACCTCGCCGAGCATCCGGTCGAACACATTCGCTGCGTGGCCCAGACCCGCCACCGTCACCGCTGCACCCACCCCGTCCTCACCCCCACCGGGCCAGCCGGCGCCTGGAGACTGCTGCCCAGCGGAGCGCACCGCAGCCAACTGGCCCTGCCCGACATCCTGATGGCCATCTACGACCTGGGCCGTCTGCCCTACGGCGAGCAGTTGCGCTGGCGCGCCCAGCGCTGCCCCCAGCACGCTGCCGCCTCCGGGGCCGCCGACCTCGCCCTCGCCGGATGGCGGCCCTTCGACCCCCTCCTGCACGCCGCCCACATCCGCACCCGCCTGCCCCACCCTCCGACCCGCCAGCTCAAAGGCCGGTGAAGATGCCGCACCACGCCCTGGAAATCACGCTCACCCGCCCCCTGACAGTGGCCGAACTCCGCCACGCCGCCCAAGCCTGGCTGCTCGCCGCCAACCACAACGCCACCCGCCTCATGGCCCTCGTGGGCGCCAAAACCCCCGACCGCGCCGCCCACCGCCTGCGCCGACGCCTCACCACCCGGCTGCCCATCGACGTGATCACCACCCACTACCCGGACGCCCAGGGCCGCGTCCTACTCAACGTCGTCTTCCCGCCCGCCGCTCACACCACCCTGCAACGGGACGCCCGCCGCGCGGGCCTGACCCCCGAACGCTTCGTACGAGAGGCCCTCCACCGAGCCCTGGCCAAGCACGCCGACCGGGAAGCCGAACGAATCGACCACGCCATACGCCAACTCCTCGCCAGCACCTCTCCCGCGCACCTACTGTCCGCCGTCGGGCACGCCCTCACCCGCCCCCTGAAAGGACCCACGCCATGAACCCGACCGACGAACAGACAGCAGCAGCCGACGCCTTCCACGC
>KL569353.1:1275-1945 GCA_000715635.1 Streptomyces violaceus
ACGCCTTCCACGCAGGCGACCACCTCGCCCTGCAGGCAGGCGCCGGCACCGGAAAAACCACCACACTCACCCTGCTCGCCCGCACCACCACACGCCGCGGCCGCTACCTCGCCTACAACCGCGCCATCGCCCAGGACGCACGCACCCGCTTCCCGGCCACCATCCAGTGCAAAACCGCCCACGCCCTCGCCTACGCCGCCGTCGGCCACCGCTACACCCACCGTCTGAATGCACCCCGCCGCCCCGCCTGGCAAACCGGACAAGCCCTCGGCGTCACCAAAACCATCCGCATCGGCGACAGTGACCTCTCCCAACGCGCCCTGTCCAACGCCCTCCTGCGCACCGTCACCCGCTTCTGTCATACCGCCGACGAGAAGATCACCCGTCACCACGTGCCGAAACTACGCGGCCTGGAAGACACAGGCCTGCACCGCGAACTCGCCGCCCACCTCCTGCCCTTCGCCCACAAAGCCTGGAACGACCTCCAAAACCCCGACGACGGCGCCGTCCGTTTCGACCACGACCACTACCTGAAAATCTGGGCCCTCACCCAGCCCAGAATCGACACCGACTTCCTGCTCCTAGACGAAGCCCAGGACACCAACCCCGTCGTCGAACAGATCTTCCTCAACCAGCGCAGCCACGCCCAGCTCGTCATGGTCGGTGACTC
>KL569353.1:2124-3057 GCA_000715635.1 Streptomyces violaceus
CCACGCCCAGCTCGTCATGGTCGGTGACTCCGCTCAGGCCATTTACCACTGGCGTGGCGCCAAAGACGTCATGACCGGCTTCGACGGCACCCAGCTCACCCTGTCCAAGTCATTCCGCTTCGGCCCCCAGCTCGCTGCGGAAGCCAACCGCTGGCTCCACCTGGCCGACGCCCCCATCCGCCTCACCGGAGCCGAGACCGTGCCCACCGAACTCGGCTTCGTCGCACAGCCCGACGCGGTGCTGTGCCGCACCAACGTCGGCGCCATGACCCAGGTCATGGCCCTGATGGACGCAGGACACCGCGTCGGGTTGGTCGGAGGCGGGGGCAGCCTTCGCGCTCTGGCCGAAGCCGCCCGAGACCTGAAAGAAGGCCGCCGCACGTATCACCCCGAACTCGTGCTCTTCCCTACCTGGGGAGAACTGCAGGACTACGCCGCCCACGATCCGGCCGGACGCGACCTGCAGCCGTTCGTCGAACTCGTCGACACCCACGGAGCCGATGCCATCCTGGCAGCCGTAGCGCGACTCGCGCCCGACGCACATGCACAGGTGAGCGTCTCCACCGTGCACAAGGCCAAAGGCCGCGAGTGGGGCAGCGTAAAAGTCGCCGACGACTTCACCCCACACCAGAACATGAGCGCACCACCAGACCACCCAGCTCACCTTGAGCCCGTCACGATCGATGACGCCGAAGCCCGCCTCGCCTACGTAGCGGTCACCCGCACCCGCCACCGCCTCGATCTCGGCGGACTTTCCTGGATCGACCAGCAGGACGACCGAGGTCAAAATGCAAGCTGACGGCCTGCACCAGATGAGCTCAACGGTGTCCCCTCTCAGGGCTCACCGCCATGAAGCGGACGAGGGTCCGACCGGTATGACCATTCCACTCACACGGGCGGCGCATCCAGCAAAGCACTGAACACGCCCCTCTA
>KL569353.1:3286-3607 GCA_000715635.1 Streptomyces violaceus
TGTGCCGCTATCACCGGTACATGGTCAAAGCTGTGCTGCGCGGCCTGGCCGCCGCCCTCGTAGTCCTGTCTGCCACCGTCTCCTCACCCGCCCACGCCGAGGAGACACTGCCCTTGTCCGAAGCCGTCGGCAACCTGCCGCTGGGGACTGAGTCCCGCGACGGCTACAGCCGCGACAAGTTCCGTCATTGGAACACCGGCGACAACCCGTCCGACGGCTGCAACACGCGCGCTGAAGTCCTGATCCACGAGGCCACCGAACCGCCCACGGTCGGGCCGAACTGCCGTCTGGAGGGCGGGAGCTGGTTCTCCTACTACGACG
>JNXN01005066.1 GCA_000715635.1 Streptomyces violaceus
CGACGAGACCGGGGAATCCGAAGAAGCCGAAGAACCGGAAGCGGCCGATGCGCCCCCCGGCTCACCAGCTGACACTGGCGTCCACGAAATCGCGAACAGAGACTCCTGGTCGGCACTGGTCGCCTGCCGCAGCTGCCCGGGGGCGACCGTTCGGGTGAGGAGGGCATCCACGAGGGCCACCGGCCGGCCCTCGGCGTCGGCGAGGCGCACGGACACCGTGTCCGGGCCGGCCGGGGACAGGTGAACGCGGAGGTTCGTCGCACCCTGGGCGAACAGCGTCACGCCGTTCCAGGTGAACGGCAACCGCACCCGGACATCGCCGCGGTCGGACGCCAGACCCGCGTGCAGGGCCGCGTCCAGCAGCGCGGGATGGATACCGAATCCTGCCGCGCCGTCGGCCTGGTCCTCGGGCAGGCCGACCTCGGCGAAGACGTCCTCCCCGCGCCGCCACGCGGCCCGCAGCCCCCGGAACACCGGCCCGTAGCCGTAGCCCGACGCGGCCAGATCCTCGTAGAAACCGTCCAGGGCCAACGGCTGCGCACCGGCCGGGGGCCACACCATGAGGTCGAACGACTCGCCCGCGGGCTCGGGGGCGAGCAGGCCGCTGGCATACCGGGTCCATTCCCGGGCGCCGGCCGGCCGGGAGTGCATGCTCAGCGAGCGCCGGCCGGACGGGTCCTCCGCGCCCACCCACACCTGCACGGCGACCGCTCCGTTTTCGGGGATCGTCAGTGGTGCTTCGAGCGTCAGTTCCTCGACCAGGCCGCATCCGACCTCGTCTCCGGCCCGGACGGCGAGTTCCACCCACGCCGTGCCCGGCAGCAGCACCACGCCGTCCACCACGTGGTCGAGCAACCAGGGATGCGTGCTTGCGGAAAGCCGTCCGGTCAGTACGACACCCTGGTCCTCGGCCAGTTCGACCGCCGCCCCGAGCACCGGGTGGCGTGCCGCGTCGAGGCCGAGGGCATCGGGGTCGCTGCCGGCCGAACGCGCATCCTCGAGCCAGTACCGCCGCCGTTGGAAGGCATACGTGGGCAGCT
>KL569354.1:0-265 GCA_000715635.1 Streptomyces violaceus
CGCCGTGTCCACCGTCACCGCCGGCCCCTCAAGACCGAACGCATACGAGATCCGGCCGGAGATGACGCTGGCGGTACTGCCCGTCATCGTGTAGCCCTCGACGTCCTCGGGCACCTTGTTGAGCCTTGAGACGTAGTCCGGGGCCATGGCACCAGCGAACACGCCGACCTGGTGGCCTCGCACGGCCGCCGGGTCGATCCCGGCCCGCTCGAACGCCTCCCAGGACGCTGTCTCTTATACACATCTCTGAGCGGGCTGGCAAGGC
>KL569354.1:532-1559 GCA_000715635.1 Streptomyces violaceus
CACCGGCGTCGTGGACGAACGCCCCTTCGCATGAGTAGCTCTTGCCGCGTGCGTCCGGATCCGGGTCGTACAGCTGCTCCACATTCCAGCCGCGGTCGTCCGGGAAAGCGGACACCACGTCCCGACCCTCGTCCACGAGCCGCCACAGCGCATCCGGGGAATCGATACCGCCGGGGAGGCGGCAGGCCATTCCGACGATCGCCAGTGGCTCGTCGTCGGCCGCGGTGGCTGTAGCGGCCGCTGCGCCCTGCGCGGCAGGCGCGTTTCGCTCCGTACCCATCAGCTCGGACCGCAGCGCGAGGGCGAGGGCGAGCGGGGTCGGGTGGTCGAAGATCGAGGTCGAGGGGAGGCGCAGGCCGACTGCCGCACTGAGGCGGTTGCGGAGTTCCACCGCCATCAGCGAGTCGAAGCCCAGCTCCAGGAACCCGCGCTGCGGCCCCACCGCGTCCGGTTTCGCGTGTCCGAGCGCAGCCGCGGCATGGGTACGGACCAGGTCCAGGAGCAGTCGTTCCTGTTCCGGCTCGGAGAGTTCGGCCAGCCGCTGCGCCGGCGAGGATCCGGTCCCCTGCCTGCCGGATTCGGCGATGGCCGCGGTCCGCCGCACCGGGGCTGGGACCAGGTTGCGCAGCAACGGCGGCAAGGTGCCCGTCCCGGCCTGGGCCCGCAGCACGCCCATGTCCACGGCAACGGGTACCAGCACAGCCCGGTCGCGCACCCGCGCCGCCATGTCGAACAGGCTCAATCCCTGTCGCGCGGGTATGGGGGTCAGACCGGAACGCGAGATACGTGCCCGCGCCGCTTGGTCCAACTGCCCGGTCATACCTCCGTCCTGGTCCCACAGGCCCCAGGCAAGCGAGAGCCCCGGCAGGCTCTCCGCTGCGCGCCGCTGAGCCAGAGCGTCGAGGAAGGCGTTGGCGGCGGCGTAGTTCGACTGGCCCGGGCCACCGAAGATCCCGGCGACGGAGGAGAAGAGTACGAATGCCCGCAGGTCGAGGCCGTGGGTCGCTTCGTGCAAGTTGACGGCGGC
>JNXN01005069.1 GCA_000715635.1 Streptomyces violaceus
AATCCGGGGCGCCCGCCGCGGCCGGCGTCGTCGCGCCGGAAGCCGCCACGCTCCCCGCGGTCATCCCCGCGACGCTCGTCACGGCGCTCGTCACGGCCACGGAAACCACCGCGGTCATCACGCCGGAAGCCGCGGTCACTGTCCCTGGGGCGGTCTCGATCGCCACCGCGGAACCCGCGGTCCCGGTCGTCACCGCGGAAGCCACGGTCGCGGTTGTCGTCGCGACGGAAACCGCCACGGTCCCGATCGTCGCGACGGGGGAACCCACCACGGTCGCCCTCGCGCCGCTCGCCACGACGGTCGTCGCGGCGGTCGTCACGCCTGTCGTCCCGACGGTCGTCGCGCCGGAAGGCGGGGCGGTCGCCGCGGTCGTCCCTGCGCGGTCCACGGTCACGGTCGTCACGCCGACCGTACCCACCGCCACGGTTGTCGTCCCGGCGGAACCCGCCACGGTCGCGGTCGTCCCTGCGCTCACCACGGTCGTCCCGGTCGTCGCGCCGGAAGACGGGGCGGTCGCCGCGGTCGTCCCGGCGGAACCCGCCACGGTCGCGGTCGTCCCTGCGCGGTCCGCGATCGCGGTCGTCACGCCGGCCGTACCCGCCACCACGGTTGTCGTCACGCCGGAAACCGCCACGGTCCCCACGATCGGGGCGGTCACCACGGTCATCCCGACGGAACCCGCCACGGTCGCTGCCGCCACGGTCGCTGCCGCCTCGGTCGTTGTCGCGGCGGAAGCCTCCACGGTCTCCGCCGCGGCCCCCGCGCTGACCGCCGCGGTCGTTCCGGTCGTTCCGGTCCCCCTCCCGTCGCCGCTGGTCGCGCTCCGGTCGGTCGTCGGGAGAGTTGGTGGACATGGTGACTCCTGTCTTCGGTACCGCAAGTCATTCTCGCGCAGCCGGGCATCCGGCGCGCACCGCAAAATAAAAAAGGACCCCTGGTCCCAGCTGAACGCTGGGACCAGGGGTCCTTCCAAAGATT
>JNXN01005070.1 GCA_000715635.1 Streptomyces violaceus
CCGCCGCGGCCATCGGCGCCTGCGCGGCGGTCGTCGGCCTGCGGGCCTGCGGACGCCCCGAGTCGCTCACCGACTGGCGCGCGGCGGTGCGCGGGGCCGCCCGGGACGCCGTGGCGGACGTGGGCGGCAGCGGGCTGGTCCTGCTCGCCGTGGCTACGGCCGCGCTGTGCGCCTGGATGCTGCTGCCCCTGGCCTTCCTGGCCCCGGGGCCGCTGGCCCTCGCGCTCACGGCCGTCGACGTACGCCGGTCGGCCGCCGTTCTCGTTCAATAGCCAAGAATTAAGGGGCCATTGGGGCACCTCAGGTGTGAGCGCCCCGAGGAGGTGGTCATCCTCTTGTCATGGACCTGCGGCTCGATCGGCGGGCCGCGGCCTCATGGAGGTGTGGGATGCACCGAAGACTCGCCACCGGTCTTGCCGCCTCAACCCTGTCCCTCGTCACCGTCGTCGGCACCGCGAGCCTCGCGAGTGCCGCCCCCGCCGACAAGCCCCAGGTGCTCGCGAGCTGGACGCAGACCAGCGCCTCGAGCTACGGCACCTGGGCCGCCGCCCGCGCGAACCAGGCAGCCTGGGCCGCGTACGCCTTCGACTGGTCGACCGACTACTGCTCCTCGTCGCCGGACAACCCGTTCGGCTTCCCCTTCTCGATGTCCTGCGCCCGCCACGACTTCGGCTACCGCAACTACAAGGCCGCAGGCACCTTCAGTGCCGACAAAACCCGTCTCGACAGCGCCTTCCACGAGGACCTCAAGCGGATCTGCGCCGCCTACACCGGCGGCACGAAGAACGCCTGCGACAGCACGGCGTGGACGTACTACCAGGCGGTGAAGGCCTTCGGCTGAGGGCCTGCCGGTCGCGTGGAAGCCGGGCGCGGGGCGGCAAGCCTCACGCCCGGCCGACCGCCTCAGCGGCCTGCGGAACCGATGCAGATCCGCAGGCCGACGG
>KL569355.1:0-912 GCA_000715635.1 Streptomyces violaceus
AGGGAGGGGCGCGTTCAACGCTTTGCTGGATGCGCCGCCCGTGTGAGTGCAATGGTCATACTGACCGACGCGTTCTCAGGATCGCTACAACGTTCCCCCGAGAAGACGAGATCTTCCTCCGCTGCGCGGTCATGACCGTGCGCGGATCTTGGGCTACCGGATAGGGGTCCAGTGTGAGGCGCGAGGGAGGAGCTTTCGGCTGGCGGCATACGCCGTTTGCATCGAGGTGGGCCGGTCCTGCTCGGGCGTCGTGCCGCCGGAGGGCGAGGCCAGCTCGACTCTTCCTGGCGGCAGAGTCGAGCATGGAGAAGATCGTCTTGATGCGGTAACTCGGGAGGTCGCTGAGGAGACCGGCTGCGACGCAGAGGTGAAGCGGCTGCTGGGCCTTGACGACCGTCTGTCGCCGAATGCTTCATGATCCGCTGGCACGGCGAGCCGGACCCCAAGCACGTGGCTGCTGTGGACGCCTACTGGACAAGCGCCGCGGGCTCTGTGGGGCCCGGGTCGTCGTACGCCTTGCGGCGACCCAGGAGTCCGGCCAGTAGGAGGTCGGATGTGATTAGGGCCTGCTCACGGGCCGGTGTCTGGGTGGGTAGAGGTGCCGCGCAGCCCGGGCGAGATGATGTTGCGCCTACTGCTTATCGCCATGAAGACTCTGGCGTCATCAGAGCGGCGGCCTCAACCGGTTGACGGCGCCCACCCTCGTAAGGCGCTACGGCGGGCAACAGTTTGATGCCATGTTTCCCCTGAGGGGCCGTCAGGCTCCAGTACAGGTCTTCCCAGTCTCGGCAGGTCTGCCAGGACCTGAGCAATCCGGTCCCGACCAGTTGATCAAGTACGTTGGGCAAGTCAGCGGGTTGGGTCCCACAGGCGTGGGCCGTCTGGTCGAGCCCGGTCAAGCCGGTGCCGGTG
>KL569355.1:1191-1711 GCA_000715635.1 Streptomyces violaceus
CCCTGTCATCGAGGGGCTGGCGACACGAAGTGCCCAGTCTGCTGCCTGCGCGCGGTCGGGGCGGGCGGGGGCCTGGCTGAGAAGTGCGGTATCGAGCAGTTCAGCAGCAACTTCGTTTGCGGCGCTTCCCGGCCTGATGCGTAGCCATCGTGCATGTTCCAGCTCGCTCCATAGGTCTAGGGTGTCGAGGCGGAGGCTGCGCAGCATGCCTTTGGGTAGTCGGACCTGCATGGCGGCGTCCACGCGGAGCGCGCACTGCAATGCGAGCAGGCGTGCTGCGGCCGGGGTGCTTTCAGGGAGGGCGGCGGCCAGGTAGCTGAGCATTTCGCAGATTCGGACCCGCTCGCCCGGACCTCTGGGGTGCCTTCTGCGGCGCCGGGGGGCTGTTGGCTGCGGAGCGCGGACAAGGACCGTGTCGGGGACGACGGAGGCCTGTGCTGTTGCTGCGGCGCAGGCGCTGCAGGTGTCGGCGAGTCGCCAGAGTCGTCCGCCGTGTTCGCGTGCGAGGAGGAGGTGGATG
>KL569355.1:1957-2297 GCA_000715635.1 Streptomyces violaceus
GGCCGGCGCAGCCGCGGTGGCGGGGGTGCCAGTGGCAGCCGCGCTCGTGGCATTGGCAGGTCCGCAGGTGGGGTGGGAGCAGGTCACTGCGTGCGTGTCGTGCGAGGTGTGCGAGGGCGGCCGAACGGGCGGAGGCTGCGGTGACCTGTCCGCTGCCGTGCGGGCATTGCCGGCATACGAGGAGGAGCCCGCTGGGGTGCGGGCGCAGTTCCACGGTCCAGGCGCGTGGTGTCGCCGGGCATGCTGTGCGCAGCCTCATGGGCGCGTGTTCCTCCTGCTGCGTGCGCGCCGGGTCTGTCGGGGGGCTGTGGGGCGGCGGCGGCCCACCATAGTGCAGACG
>KL569355.1:2532-3170 GCA_000715635.1 Streptomyces violaceus
GCCCACCATAGTGCAGACGTCTGCCCTCGCACTGTTGCCGCCACCTGCGGAAATAGGGCAGAGGTCTGCACTGACAGGGCAGGGGTCTGCACCGTCGGATGGACGAGTGACGATCTTTCCGCCCGATCCGGACCTCGACGCGCTGCGGTTGGAGCTCGCGCGCCTGCGGGCCGAGCGCGGGTGGACCTACGACGAGCTCGCCGCCCGTAGCGGCCTGGCCAGGCGCACCGTCATCGAGATCGAGCAGGGCCGCACCATCGGCACGCTGAAGACCTGGCACGCGCTCGCCCACGCTCTGGGCACCCCGTTCGACGAGCTCTTCGGCACGCTGTGCCGCGGGCACAACCTGCCGGAACCGAGCGGAGACTGACGCCCCGTCCGAGCGGCCACCGCGGATCACTCGAACCGGCGAGACCACCTCGAACGCGCAGCCGGGCATTAGCACACCAGTCGCATCACTTGCGGCCGGGCAGGTGATCGCGCGGCAGCGCTGCCGCGGGTTCGGCGTGTTGGCTGGCAGGTTCGCGCGCATGCGCTCCACACCTCCCCCATCCCGGCACTGGGACGGCAGCCCCATCACTCATCGCGTGCGCCGTTCCTTGCAGGTCACCCCCGACGGCGCGAGCCGGCTGCTGCGC
>KL569355.1:3399-3973 GCA_000715635.1 Streptomyces violaceus
CGAGTGGTACCACCGCAGCGACCGCCGGCCGGTGCGTCTGCATCCCCACGAACTGCCGACCGCCCAGGTACCAGTGGCGTGCCGCTGGCACGTCAGCTCTGGCGTCGCCCACCCGGCCGGGGACGGCAGCAACTGGTGCCGTCTGCCGCATGCCGCCGTCTGCCCTGCCCGGGACACATCCCCACCTCACCCCGAGCTTTCCGGACTGCGCCGGTCTCTGGCCGTGCGCTCCCGCCGCCTGATCGACACCGGCACCTTCACCCCTCCCCCGGCTTCGCCGGACAGTCCGCCGTCACGACCGGCCCTCTGCCGGCCGGCCCGGCCCATCGTGCAGCTGCTGTATGTCCGCTACCTCGCCGCCCGGCCGGTGGACGAGATCCAGTGCGTCGCCCAGACCCGGCGCCGACACCGCTGCACCAGCCCGCTGCTCACCTCCGACGCCCCGGCCGGCACCTGGAAGCTGATGCCCGCCACCGCGGAGGACGGCCAACTGGCCCTGCCTGCCGACGTCATGGCGATCTACGACCTCAGCCGCCTCCCCTACGCCGAGCAGCTGCGCTGGCGTGCCCAGCGC
>JNXN01005076.1 GCA_000715635.1 Streptomyces violaceus
CCCCCCGGCGCGGCCCCGACCCACCACCCGCGAGGAGGCGGGCGCTAGACCAGGGCCCGCCCCAGCACGTACACCGCCGGAGCCGCTGCGGACAGGGGCAGGGCCACCCCCGCTGTGAAGTGGACGAAGCGGGACGGGTAGTCGTAGCTCGCGACGCGGTGGCCGATCAGGGCGCAGGCGCCCGCGCCCGCTCCCAGCAGGGCGCCCGGCGTGCCGAGACCCGTCAGCGCGCCGGCCGCGACGCCCGCACCCGCCGCCGCGAGCAGCGCCACCACCACGGACGCCGGCGTCGGCAGCGGAAGGGCGCGCGCCAGGACCGCGACCGCCACCGCGATCGCACCCACCGTCACCGCGTCCGCGTCGGCCGCGAGATAGCCGCCCGCGACGATCGCCAGCGCCGCCGCCGCGACCGTCGCCATCAGGCCGTACATCCGCTCGTCCGGGTCGGCGTGCGAGCGCAGTTGCAGGACGAGGGAGAGCAGGACCCAGACGCCGAGCGTGCCCAGGATCGCCGACGGCGAGCGGTCCGACACCAGCAGCGCCGCGTCCGCGGCGAGCGCCCCAGCGAAGCCCAGCGCGATGCCCTGCCGTGCCGGCCACATCCCGTTCAGCCGGAACCAGCCCGCCGCGGTGACGGCCTGGAGGGCGACGAGCGGAACCAGGAGCGCGTACGTGCCGACGGCCGCGGCGCCCGCCAGCAGCAGCCCGAGCAGCGCCGTCAGCGCGGCCGGCTGCATCCCCGGCTCGATGACCGGCGACCGCCCCTCCGCCCGCGCCCGCTGCGCGTCCGTGACGCGCGTGTTCCCGCCGACGGTGGCGGGGCCGTACGCGGAATCGGGAGCGGG
>KL569356.1:0-168 GCA_000715635.1 Streptomyces violaceus
GACAGGGTGGACAGCGTGCGGCCGTATCCGCGGCTGCACGACCTGTGGCGGATGGTGTCGCGCAGTGCGTACGCCCAGCTGCGGCACAATCCCCTGCTGCTGGCCGGGACGGTCGCGGGCCTGGCGCTGGTGTACCTCTGTCTCTTATACACATCTCTGATGGCGCGA
>KL569356.1:463-1308 GCA_000715635.1 Streptomyces violaceus
CTGTGGCTCGCTCCCCTGCTGCCGTTCACCGCGTTCCTCTATCTCCTCATGACGGTCGATTCGGCGGTGCAGCACTACCGGGGGCGCGGTGCGGCCTGGAAGGGCCGCACCTACGCCCGTCCGGAGGCCGTGCCCGACGAGGGCTGACGGCCTCCGATGAGAAGGGTGGTCACTTCCTGCCAGGGGTCCAGTTCATGCCCCACCCGTAGGCGTGGTCGACCGTGCGCTGCGGGCTGACCCCGCGCTCGGGCACCAGGTATCGCGCCTCCCGCTGGACGACCAGGTCGCCGCCGGTGTTGGTGATCAGCGCGAGGGCGCACACGGGCGAGGGGACCGTGCACTCGTCGAGGGAGAAGTCGATCGGGGCGCCGTACTGCGGCTGGAGCGTGACGGTGGCGTTCAGGTCGGCGAAGGAGCGGGCGCCTTCGTAGATGGTGACGAAGACGAGGATGCGCCGGAAGGCGTTCTTGTGGTCGAGATTGACGGTGAGGTTCTCGCCGGCCGCCACGGCGCCGGTGCGGTCGTCGCCGTCGAGGTGGATGTACGGGGGCTGGTGCAGCGCTCCGAAGGTGTTGCCGAGGGCTTGTACGACGCCCTTGCTGCCGTCGGTCAGTTCGAACAGCGCGCACAGGTCGAGGTCGAGGTCGGAGTGCATCGCGGCCGGGCGGCCGAACTTGCTGCTCCACCCCGAGAACTGCTTGCGCACCTCCCAGTTGAGGTTCACGTGGAGGGCGCCGGAGGTGCCGCCCTGCTTGGTGAGCGAGACGGAGGGGGATGCCTTGGTGAGCGTCACCTTGGTCAGGCGGACCGGCGCCGGTGCCGCCGGAGGCGCTGGGGGCGGGGGC
>KL569357.1:0-325 GCA_000715635.1 Streptomyces violaceus
GACAGTATTTCCTCGATCCAGTTGGTGTCGCGGGCGCGGAGTGCGGGGGTGGAGCTCAGTCCGCGTCTGGTGTTCGAGCATCAGACGGTGGCGGCGCTGGCGGTGGTGGCGGGTGAGTCGGCTGCTGGTGGTGTGGTCGGGGATGGTGAGGGTGTCGGTGAGGTGGTCCCGACGCCGGTGATGCGGTGGCTGGCTGAGGTTCCGGGGCCGGTGGAGGGGTTCAACCAGTCGATGGCGGTGCCCGTGCCGGACGGGCTGGACCTGGCCGGGATCTGTGCCGGGCTGCGGGTCCTGACCGACCACCACGACGTCCTGCGCCTGCGCA
>KL569357.1:601-780 GCA_000715635.1 Streptomyces violaceus
GGTTGGGGGTTGGAGGTGTTGCCGGTGGGGTCGGTGCCGGTGGGGGAGTGTGTGGTGCGGGTGGATGTGGCGGGTGTGGAGGGTGAGGAGCTGGCGCGGGTGGCGTCGGTGGCGGGGGAGGCGGCGCGGTGTCGTCTGGCGCCGGGTGCGGGGAGGGTGTGGCAGGCGGTGTGGTTCGA
>KL569357.1:1058-1835 GCA_000715635.1 Streptomyces violaceus
TGGTTGGTGCTGGTGGTGCATCATCTGGCGGTGGATGGGGTGTCGTGGCGGATTCTGCTGCCGGATCTGGCTGCGGCGTGGGCGGCTGTGGCGGCCGGTGAGCGGCCGGTGCTGGATGCGGTGGGTACGTCGTTCCGCCGGTGGGCGGGGATGCTTCCGGGTCTGGCCGAGGCCCGGGCGGGGGAACTTCCCTTGTGGTGTGGGGTGTTGGAGGGTCCGGGGCGGGAGGCGTTGCTGGGGCGGCGTGCGCTGGATCCGGTGCGGGACACGGTCGGTGGTGCGGGTGTGGTGTCGGTGTCGGTGCCGGCGGGGGTGAGTGAGGCGGTCCTGACGCGGGTGCCGGCGCTGTTCCATGCGGGTGCCGATGATGTGCTGCTGACGGCGCTGGCGCTGGCGGTGACCGCCTGGCGCCACCAGCACGGCCAGCATGATCAGCACGGCCAGGATGGTCAGCGGGGTCGTGGGGATGTGCTGGTGGATGTGGAGGGGCATGGGCGGGTGGATGTGGAGGGGGTGGATCTGTCCAGGACGGTGGGCTGGTTCACGACGATTTTCCCGGTCCGGCTGGATGTGGGTGAGGTGGACTGGGATGAGGTGTGGGCGGGTGGCCCGGCGTTGGGCAGGGTGGTCAAGCGGGTCAAGGAGCAGATGAACGCGCTGCCCGATGACGGGTTCGGTTACGGGCTGCTGCGTTACCTGAATCCCGGCACCGCCCCGGTTCTGGCCGGCTATGACCGGCCCCAGATCGCCTTCAACTACCTCGGCCGCTTCGACACC
>KL569357.1:2126-2329 GCA_000715635.1 Streptomyces violaceus
CTGGAGATCAACGCGATCGCGCACGGCAGTGGTGAGGACGTGCGGTTGGATGCGGTGTGGTCCTGGCCGCAGGGGGTCCTGGACCGGGACGAGGTTGAGGAGCTGGCTGGTCTGTGGGTTCGGATGCTGGGGGTTCTGGCCGGGCATGCGGCCCTGCCGGAGGCCGGCGGGCATTCGCCCTCCGACTTCCCCCTGGTCACCCT
>JNXN01005083.1 GCA_000715635.1 Streptomyces violaceus
ACCCCGCATCGAGCACATACACCCGCGTATTCCACATCGGGCGTCCGATGGGAACAGAGTCCCTGGTGAATTGGGTTCCCGGGGGAATCTGGTAGTCGATACAACCGACGGTGGTCTCGGTGGGGCCGTAGTGGTTTATCAGCTGCGTGTCAGGGCTGTTGCTGCGCCACTGCCGCACAGCCTCAGCGGTCAACAGCTCACCGCCCAGCATCAGCTGACCCGTGGCCGTGGCCGGGAAAGGTTCCGAACCCTTCAGGAGAACTTGGAGGTGACTCGGAGTCATCTTCACGAAGGTGATCGACTCGGGGGCCTGCAACTCCTCGGTCGGCCACTGGCTGTTGGAGGGGAGGAGGCGTAGACAACCGCCCGCGATCAGAGTGCCGTAGAAGCTTGTCACTCCGATATCGAAAGACATCGGAGCATGGATCAGGGCCTCCCCCGACAGGCCCGCATACGTCTGCGAGGCCCTGGCCACATAGTTCACCAGTCCGGTGTGTGTGACGCTGACGCCTTTGGGGCGGCCGGTGGATCCGGAGGTGTAGATGACGTATGCCGGGTTGGCGGGCCGCAGGGAGGTGAGGCGTTCCCTGTCGGTGAGGTCCTGTCCGGCTGCCGCCTGCACGGCCGTGGTCACGGCCGGCTCGTCGAGACACAGCAGCCGGACACTGTCCGGCAGGGACAGTACGGGCACTGCTGCCCGTGTCGTCAGCACGCACACCGGCTCCGCGTCCTGGACCATGAACGTGATCCGCTCACCCGGAT
>KL569358.1:0-122 GCA_000715635.1 Streptomyces violaceus
CAGGTCCTTGGTGACGACCGCACCGGCGCCTATGACGCAGTGGTCGCCGATGGTGACGCCGTCCAGGACGACCACGTGCGAGCCGATCCACACGTCGTCGCCGATCGTGATCCCGCGGCTGG
>KL569358.1:399-1100 GCA_000715635.1 Streptomyces violaceus
GCGCGGTCCCGTGGTTGAAGCCGAGCAGCGAGCTGTGGGCACCGACGCGCACGCCGTCCCCGAGGGTGACGGTGCCGCGCACCACGGTGAAGGGGTTGATCGTGCAGTCGGCGCCGGTGCGTATGTCGCCGGTGACATACGCGTGGGCCGCGATGTACGAGCGGTCGCCCAGGTCCAGGTGGTCCGGGTACACGGCGGCCGTCTCCGCGACGAAGCAGCCCTCGCCCAGCCGTACCGTCCCCGCCCCCGCGAGGAGCCGCTTCCGGCGCCGCTCCTGTGCCACGCGCTGCGCCTGCGACGCCTGCTCGGCGTAGAGCCACGGGCAGTGGTCGAAGAGGCCGTCGTCGCTCTCCGGCTGGTTCACGTGATCCTCCACTGGGGTCGCGCGGGGTGAACAGTGGATATCTGTGCCCGTGCCAAGCTGTGTCCCATGCTGATCTCCGGGAACCAGGTCCGCGCCGAGCCCACCGCGCCATCCTCGCGCTTCCTGGCCCTGCTGCTCGGCCTCCCGGCGCTGCTCTTCGTCCTGATCACCTGGCAGGTCGTCGCCGACGGCCCGCTCATCCGCCTCGACGAGCGCGCCAGCCGCGAACTCGTTCACCCGGACCGCTACTCCGAACTCCTCGCCGACCTCGGCAACGTCCAGGTCGCGGTCCCGGTCCTCGCCGTCGCCCTCGGATACGTCGCTTTGCGGACCCGCC
>JNXN01005086.1 GCA_000715635.1 Streptomyces violaceus
ACATCCGGCGCACACGGCTCACCACCGATCGCGAGAACACCCACCCCAGGCAGGTCGGCAGCATCCAACGCAGCCAGCACGCTAGGGGCCAGAAAGACGTGAGTGACGGAATACTCTTTCGCCATGCTCGTCAGGCGGCCGACCACGTCGTCCCTCGCCTCCGCGTCCGGCACCACCAGGGCCGCACCGGACAGCAGCACGTCGGCCAATTCGGCCACGGACACGTCGAAACTCGGCGAAGTGAATTGCAGAACCCGACTTCCAGGACCGATACCGAACCGGTTGATCTCCGAGGCAGCCAAGCTCCCCAGTCCGGTGTGCGGGACCACGACGCCCTTCGGCCTGCCGGTGGAACCCGACGTATAGATCACATACGCCGGGTTCCGCAGCCTCAGCGGGGCGAGCCGTTCCTCATCAGAGAGGTCGCCACTCACCACCGAACCAGCGGCCGCGGCGATGTCGAGGTCCCGGACGTCATAGGACGAGACTCCCGACCCCGCTGCCACATGGCGGGTGTCCGCCGTGGTCAACACGCACACGGGGCTGGCGTCCTGGAGCATGAACGCGATCCGCTCGCCCGGGTAGTCGGTGTCGATGGGCAGGAAGGCGCCGCCGGCCTTCAGGACCGCCAGTACCGCCACGACCATGTCCACCGACCGCGGCAGCGCCAAGCCGACCAGACGCTCCGGACCCACACCG
>KL569359.1:0-695 GCA_000715635.1 Streptomyces violaceus
CTGACCGAAACACACACCGACGACTCGGTCGGACCATAGGCGTTGAACATCCGCCGGCCCACCGACCACCGCGCCACCACATCCGGCGCACACGCCTCACCGGCCACCACCAGCACCACACCCGACGGCAACCCATCAGCCGGCAATACAGCCAACGCCGACGGCGGCAACGTCACATGCGTCACCCCTGCCGCCGCTACCAACTCCGTCAGCGCCGGCCCCGGAAGAAGCCGATCCCTGTCCGCCACCACCAACGCCGCACCCGACAGCAACGCCATCACCAGTTCCCACACAGAAGCGTCGAAACTCGGCGAAGCGAACTGCAGCACCCGGCTGTCAGGGCCCACACCGAACCGGTCGGCGTGCATCGCACGCATACTCGCCAGCCCGGTATGCGTGACGCTCACACCCTTGGGGCGGCCAGTCGACCCCGACGTATAGATCACATATGCCGGGCTGTCCGCGCGCAGACACCCAAGCCGCTCGCCCTCAGCAAGGTCGTCACTCGCCACAAAGCCGGCCTCTGCGCCGTCGTAGAGGTCCTCGAT
Source organism: Streptomyces violaceus (assembly GCA_000715635.1). GTDB lineage: Bacteria > Actinomycetota > Actinomycetes > Streptomycetales > Streptomycetaceae > Streptomyces > Streptomyces violaceus. Next base: position 549 of record KL569359.1, read on the forward strand.
CCGGCTACACGGCACCCCCACCTCCGCTGCCACATGATCGGTTTCCGTCGCAGTGAGGACGCAAACTGGATCGGCGTCCTGGAGCATGAACGCAATCCGCTCACTGGGATAGTCGGGGTCGATGGGCAGGTACGCGCCGCCGGCCTT
>KL569359.1:962-1241 GCA_000715635.1 Streptomyces violaceus
CGCCCGCGCATTCAACTCCCCATACGACACCGACGTGTCCAGGTAAGCGACCGCGACCGCATCGGGCGTTCGCCCCACCTGAGCCTCGAACAGTTGCGGGAACGTCCCGTCCGGGACAGGGCGGGCCGAGTCGTTGTACTCGACCAACAGTCGCTCGCGCTCCGTAGGCTCCAGCACGTCGACGCCATCGATCCGCGCACCAGGATCGGCGACCATCTCCTCGATGACCCGCCGCAACCGCTCCACCATCTGCCGTGCAGAAGCGTCGTCGAACAGGCC
>KL569359.1:1470-1723 GCA_000715635.1 Streptomyces violaceus
GGCACAACCGGTCCAGCATCTGCCGTGCAGAAGCGTCGTCGAACAGGCCGGTGTCGTGCCCGAGTTGAAGCTTCAGCGTCTCTCCGGGCAGTACTGCCAGACTCACCGGGTAATGCGCCGCGTCATGGCCTTCCATGCTGCTAACCGTCAGGCCGCCGGGGAGGTCAGTACCATTTGCACCGATGGGGTAGTTCTCGAACACGTAGAGGGTGTCGAAGAGTTCACCCTCGCCGACCAGGCCCTGGATGTCGGT
>KL569359.1:2110-2266 GCA_000715635.1 Streptomyces violaceus
CCCATGCCGACGCGCCAACTCCGTAACCCCGGCGCTGACCTCGCCACTCAACGCAAGCGTCACCTCGCCATGGCCGCCGGCTAGTGAACGGTGACCGGCAGGCGCAAGCCTCGTCGGTTCCGCCCCGGCCAGCACCTCACGCCACACCTCTTCGGC
>KL569360.1:0-129 GCA_000715635.1 Streptomyces violaceus
CCACCGGCAGCGGCGACAAGACCGTCCGCCTGTGGGACACAGCCACCGGTAAAACCCGCACCACACTCAAAGAGCACACGGAGGCAGTGACGTCAGTGGCGTTCAGCCCCGACGGCCGCACCCTCGCCA
>KL569360.1:458-580 GCA_000715635.1 Streptomyces violaceus
CCGGCGGTCTTGATGCGACCGTGCATTTGTGGGACACGGCCACCGGCAAGGAACGCAACCGGCTCACCGGACATGATAAGGGGGTGAACGCGCTGGCGTTCAGCCCCGACGGCCGCACGCTC
>KL569360.1:819-1501 GCA_000715635.1 Streptomyces violaceus
GCGCCGACATCAACGGCATTCTTCTTAGGGACGCAGCCACCGGCAAGAAGCGCACCACACTCGAAGGCTCAGGGCCCTTGGTGGGTTTCAGTCGGGACGGCAAGACCTTCGCCACGTCGAGTTACCTGGGCGTACAACTGTGGGACGCAGCCGCCAGAAAGCCCAGAGCCACCCTCTCCGGACACTCAGGCGTGATTCACTCACTGGTCCTCAGCCCGGACAGCCGTACTCTCGCCACCGCTGGCGACAAGACTGTACGTCTGTGGAACGCGGCGACCGGCAAGGAACGCACCACACTCACCGGACACGACAACACGGTGTACGAGGTGGCGTTCAGCCCCGACGGCCGCACCCTCGCCACCGCCAGCGCCGACAAAACCGTCCGACTGTGGAATACGGCCACCGGCAAGACCCGCACCACACTCACCGGACACGAAAGCGACGTGTATTCGGTGGCCTACAGTCCCGACGGCCGCACCCTCGCCACAGGCAGCGAAGACAAGACCGTCCGGCTGTGGAATACGGCCACCGGCAAGGAACGCACCATACGTATAGAACACGACAACGCCATGTATTGGGTGGTCTTCAGTCCCGACGGCCGCACCCTCGCCACCATCGGAAGTGACTACAACGCACACTTGTGGGATGCATCCACCGGCAAGGAACGCACCACGTTCGCAGG
>KL569360.1:1771-1919 GCA_000715635.1 Streptomyces violaceus
CGTTCGCAGGAGACGACAACACGGTGAACGCGGTGGCGTTCAGCCCCGACGGCCGCACCCTCGCCACCGCCGGGGACGACGGAACCATCTACCTGTGGAACCCATACACCGGCAAGGAACGCAACGCGTTCGCAGGAGACGACAACAC
>KL569360.1:2191-2804 GCA_000715635.1 Streptomyces violaceus
CCGACGGCCGCACCCTCGCCACCGCCGGGGACGACAAGACCGTCCGCCTGTGGAATGCAACCACCGGCAAAGAACTCCACACTCTGACCACGCAGACCGGTTCGGTGCAGTCGGTGGCGTTCAGTCCTGACGGCCGCACCCTCGCCACCGCCGGGGACGACGGAACCATCTACTTGTGGGACACGGACACCGGCAAGGAACGCACCAGCCTTACCGACCCCTCGCGGGATACGTACTCGCTGGCTTTCAGCCCCGACGGCCGCACCCTCGCCACCTCCAGGTTCGACGGGACAGTGCGACTGTGGGACGTCAACACCTCCCTCAGACCAACCCAGGCAATCAAGCAGATCTGTCGTACCTTCAACCGCGAGCTCACTCCGGGAGAGCGCACGGCCTACCTCCCCGACAAATCAGACGAACCCGTCTGCCCCTCGGACTGAGAGCGGGCACGACGAAGTCGCCGTCAAGCGACTCCTCCGCCTCGCCGCATAGGACACGATGTCACTCACACTGAGTGATGTGTCGTGGTCAGTCGCTGGCTCGCGTCGGTAGTAGTTCGGCAGCAGCAGGGACCTAGCGCGTGTCTCTTTGATGGGTTGGTCAGTTGATCGGA
>JNXN01005096.1 GCA_000715635.1 Streptomyces violaceus
TCTGTGTGCCGATCCCCGATGAGGCACCTGTCACGAGTGCCACCGGCCGAGTTGCGCCATCACGAGCTCCCTGACTTTGGAGTACGTTCGTATGTCTTATGTTCGTACGACCATATGCCGGTCATCGGTCGATGGCAAGTGGTCACGTCCGGCGCTTCGAGAAGGAGCCGGGAAACGTGGGGTGCGGTACGGGAAGGGCCGCGAGCGGACGACGAGCCGGAATCGCCGGCTGACCTTCTGCGCATAGGGGCGGCCTGCCGCGCGTGGCTGTGTCTGTTTCTTCGGGAGCCGATTAGCGATGACTTCGGGAGTCATTCAGGGGGCATCCGCTTGATCAACATCGATGAGTCGTGACGTCACTCTGGACGCCCGCTCGCTGCGGGTGCGTTTCCTTGTCACGAAAAATTGAAAATGCAAGGGTCTGTGCATGACACCTGCATTCAGCGGTTCGTCCCCCTACTGCTACTCCAACTCGCTGGCGATGGTCTTGGGTGCCGACTCGCCTGTGCCCTCGGCGATTGAGGTACTGACCGGATCTCCGTTCGGCGCTCAGTTGGTCGAGGGCGGGCTGCCCCAATTCGATCCGCTCGGGTGGGACCCTGACCTTGGGCTGGACCGGGCCATCGATGTGCTCGGCTGGACATGTCAGCGCACCAGTAGCGGCG
>KL569361.1:0-633 GCA_000715635.1 Streptomyces violaceus
GAGATGTGTATAAGAGACAGGTCCACGAGGGCCACGCTGAAGCGGAGGTTCTGCCCGGTGTTGACGGAGCGGTCTTCCCGCACGATCCGGTCGTCGGGCACTCCGCGTCCGCGCAGATAGTCGGCCATCGCGTCCGCCTCGGAGCGGACCTCGTCGTCGCCCTGGCCGCCCGAAACGATGAACACAACACGAGGCGTGTCCGGTGCGCGGGCGGCGTCGAGCGCGAGGGCGCGCTCCAGCCTGCGGGTCAGCAGCGGGCCGGGCCGGTCGCCGTTGAGCCCGGCGCCCAGGACGACGACATGGGTGATTTCCGGCAGGGGGGTGCTACGGCCCCGGACGAACACGTAGCCGGCGAAGACCAGGAAGAGCAGAGTGAGGTATCCCGCGGCCGCGTTCACCGCGACCATGAGGGCACCGAACGCTTCGCCGCCGACCGCGTGGAAGACCGCGTCGAGGCCGAGCACCGCCAGCACCGCGCAGCCGGCGGCCCCGGTCGCCAGCAGGGCTGCCTGCGGTCCGTAGCGCCGGACCAGGAGGACGCCGTCGGCCAGCAGCAGCAGGCCCAGCGCGAGTGCCAGGAGCAGGGCGGCGACGGCGAGGACGGTGGCGATGGTCGGGTGGGCTGCCGCACTG
>KL569361.1:866-1230 GCA_000715635.1 Streptomyces violaceus
TCACCGCGAGGCAGCACAGGACGGCGGTGGAGAACCGGTGCGGTGCCAGCAGGGCGTTGACGACGCCGCCCGCGGCGAACACGACCGCGGCGAGGTACTCCGGGTACTCCGGCATGTGCCGCACCGCTCCGCTCTCCCGCCCGCCTCTCGCCGCCCGCGGGTTCCCAGACCCGGCACGGACGGCTGCCGGCCATCCTCCCAGACCTGCTGTGGTGCGCCGAACTCGTGAACCGGCGGGCAAAGCCGCCCGGCAGGCCCTCGACAGCCCGTATCTCTAGTGCCGTGATCAAGAACCTGATGCGTGCCGGGGCCGTCTCCGTCGCCGCCCTGGTCCTGTCCTCTATGAGCGTCACAGCCTCCGCTT
>KL569361.1:1588-1709 GCA_000715635.1 Streptomyces violaceus
GTGACCGCGGCAACTCGATCCGCAACGACTCCGACCGCACCGCCCGCATGTATGAGAAGCGCGACCACAACGGCCGGCACGTGTGCGTCACCCGCAGCGGCGGATCCATCCACGACCTGCG
>JNXN01005100.1 GCA_000715635.1 Streptomyces violaceus
CCATCAGCTCGCACACCGCCGCATCAAAACTCGGCGACGCAAACTGCAACACCCGACTGCCCACACCCACACCGAACCGGTCAGCCTCCAGCACAACCAGACTCACCAGCCCGGTGTGCGTGACGCTCACACCCTTCGGCCGACCCGTCGACCCCGACGTATAAATCACATACGCCGCACTCTCCGCCCTCAACGACCCCAGCCGCTCTCCCGCAGCCAGATCCTCAACCTCCATGGCCGTCGTCTCCGCGGCCACCTCGTCATCATCCACACACAGCACGCGCGCGGCGTCCCACACCGGCAGCCCCGACGCCACCTCACCCGTCGTCAGCACACACACCGGATCGGCGTCCTGAAGCATGAACGCGACCCGCTCACCCGGATAGTCGGTGTCGATCGGCAGGAAAGCGCCACCCGCCTTCAGCACCGCCAGCACTGCCGCGACCATGTCCACCGAGCGCGGCAACGCCAGCCCGACCAGACGCTCCGGACCCACACCGTGACCGACCAGCACGCGAGCGAGCCGGTTCGCCCGGGCATTCAACTCGCCATAACTGACACGCTCGTCGCCGCACATGACCGCGACCGCATCGGGCGTCCGCGCCACCTGAGCCTCGAA
>JNXN01005101.1 GCA_000715635.1 Streptomyces violaceus
AGAATCCACTGGCCGGCTGGCTGAGAAGTCATCGCTTGTCCTTATTAGTACGGATCACAACCTTCGTCCGCAGTGCTAGTTGGTGCACTCTCCGTTGCATGTCTGCACCCAGAGATGGCCGCAACCCCTGTGGCACGTACAGCAGGCACCGCAGTTATCGCATTTCACACAGTTGCCCGAATCGCAGTAGTCGTTCGGCCAGTTGCAGTCGCATTCGGCCAGGACGCCCTTCGCTGCTTTGGGAGCGGCAGCGGGAGCCGGGCCGAGCGTTGCCAGCAGTGCCCCTGCCTCCGCCTTGCCGAAGGCGGCGATGGCGGGGTCCCGCAGAGCCTGCAACTGCTGCTCGAGCTCGGGAGTCGGCTCGCCGCTGAACGTGGACTCCTGACGCGCCAGTTCGACGGTCCGGTCGATGATCTCAACCTGGTCGGCCGACAGATCGGGGTGAGCGGCACGGTAGGCCTTGAGGTGGTCCACCCACATGTTGCTGCGCACCGACGGGCTGAGTTCGGCGTAGATCGCCTTCCGGTGCGCCATGTCGTACCGCGCGAAGGTGCTGTAGGTCTGCGGGAGCTTG
>KL569362.1:0-137 GCA_000715635.1 Streptomyces violaceus
TCAGAGATGTGTATAAGAGACAGGAAGACGCGTCAGTCATCGTCCCGCCCTCCCATGGAGTGTGCGTCGGCCTTGGCGCGCTCGGGGCCCATACGGTCGATCTCGGATCTCAGGCGGCGGCGGGCCCGGTGCAGCCG
>KL569362.1:361-930 GCA_000715635.1 Streptomyces violaceus
GCCGAGGGCCACGGCCACCTCGTCGACGCCGAGTTCCTCCCAGGCCGTCAGACGCAGCACCTCCTGGTCGGCCGCGGAGAGGCGGGACAGTGCCTCGTGGACCCAGGCGCCGGGTGTCTCGGCCTCGGGGCCCACCGCGATGTGCCGCCCGTGGGCCGTGTCGTCGTTGCCGAGCCGGTCGACGAGCCGGCGGCGGCGTCCGTGGCCGCGTACCGCGTTGGCGAGGCAGTTGCGTGCCACGCCGTAGAGCCAGGGCAGCGGGGAGGGCGGCAGGTCGGCCCGGCGCCGCCAGGCGACCGTGAACACCTCCGCCACCACTTCCTCCACCTCACCGGCCCGCCCCTCCAGTCGCCGTGCGACATAGCGGCTGACCGCCCAGTAGTGCTCGCGGTAGGCAGCGGCGAAGATCTCGTCGTTGCTCATGTCCCGTTCGTGTCCGGCACCTTGTCGATCGTCACACCCGTTTTCGTGATTCTCGTCGCGTCGGTGAAGTGTGACGTCCGGGCGGGGCGTGGACACAGGCGGGGCATGAGGCACCTAAAGTGGCTGACGACCACAGATCACAAGAC
>JNXN01005104.1 GCA_000715635.1 Streptomyces violaceus
GACCCACCCCCACGGCGCAGGCGCTACGCGCACCCGAGTGGCCCCCCACGCCACACCCACCCCCTATGCGTAATTTGTCTGATTAGCGCGTATCGTCGCTACATGCCCACGCCATACGGATCCCGCGGCGGCATGGCGTTCGGCGTGGAGGAGCTGCGTGTGCTCCGCCGCGCTCTCGCCCTCGCCCTCCACCCCACCTCCGCCTCGCCCGACGACGTCCAGGACTGCCTCCGCCTAGCAGAGTCGCTCGACGAGGCGACGCGGGAGGGAGCCAGGCTGCGTGCCTTCCTCGTGGCCGATCTCGGCCGGTACCGCGCCGCCCTGCCCGGCACCGCCGCCGGGTACCTCACCCTCCTGGACGAGGCCCTGGGCGCCGGTTACCGCCCCCACCCCCACGACCTCACCGCCCTCCGTGCCTTGCGCGGCAACCCCACCGCCGCCGCCCTCCTGGACCGCTGCCGCCTGCTTGCCGAGCAGCGCGTACGCACCCACGCGCAGCAGCACTCCCCGACCGCCCGCCCGGTCACCCGGATGCCCCCCGCCGCCCCTGCCG
>KL569363.1:0-237 GCA_000715635.1 Streptomyces violaceus
AGACCGGCCGATGGCGTGATCGTTCGGCTCGTCGGCTGGCGCCCCTTTTTGCGGGCCCCGGCCGCGTGCTGGTGAGCGCGCACGATGGTGGAGTCCACGGACACGGCCCAGCTGACGTCTTCGTTCGCGTCGGCCTGGGCCACCAGGGCGGTGAACACCCGCTCCCACGTGCCGTCGACGGCCCACATCCGCAGCCGGTTGTAGACGCCCCGCCAGTTGCCGTACTTCTCTGGCAGG
>KL569363.1:476-943 GCA_000715635.1 Streptomyces violaceus
GTACCGGTCTGGAACTTGAAGGCGATAGCGTCGATCACCTCCCGATGGTCCCCGCCCGCGGCCACCCCGCTTCGGCGTCCGGTCCGGGAGCAACGGCTTGATCCTCGCCCACTGCGTATCAGTCAACGGCACACCCGGACCAACGACCGGCTGATCCAAACGAAATGGCCTAGTAGTACTTCGTTAGGTTCTGAGCTGTCTGCGGCGGTTTCGTCGGGCGGGTAGAGGTCGTCCGCAGGTGGTGCATGCACCGGTCCAGCACCTCAGCAGGTCCTGAAGAACGTCGAGGACCTGGTAGAGGGTCAGGCCAGTGTGGGGACTTTTGGGTCGAGCCGCCTGAGGGTGAGGAATGCCTGGGCGGCGGTGACGAGGGTGACGTGGTGGTGCCAGCCGCGCCAGGTGCGGCCCTCGAAGTGGTCCAGTCCCAGGCCATGCTTGAGCTCGCGGTAATCGTGCTCGATCCGCCA
>KL569363.1:1211-1686 GCA_000715635.1 Streptomyces violaceus
CACCGGTTGCGGCCGCCGCCCGCCTCCTGCGCTGCGGCCAGGGACTGCTTGCCCGCGGGCCGCACTGACAGCACCGCGAACCGAGAAGTCATCGCCCCTTTGCTGCCCTGCCTCCAGGTCACCTCGGTGAACCGCTGCGCACCCGCCTGCGCAGCGAGGACGCAGACGGCTCGTGGTGGGGTGCGGTAGCGGGCAAGGGTGGGCGGTCCGAGCCCGCCATAAGCAGGCCGGTGCGGCCCGGCATCCTCCGGGTGGGCGACTTCCTTCCCGCTCAGGGCCAGGACATAGGACAGCCCTCGCTCCTGCAGACCGAGCCGGAACGGGGTGCTGACCCCGTAGCCGGCGTCGGCGACCACGACCGGCGCCTTCAGCTGCCACTGAGCGAGTGTGTCCAGCAGACCGAGTGCGAGACGCCACTTCTCCTGGTGCACCACGTCGCCGGGGACTCCTGCCCTGTCTCTTATACACATCTCTG
>KL569364.1:0-196 GCA_000715635.1 Streptomyces violaceus
CCGGGGAACGCTCGTTGTCGCATCCGACGGCATCGCCATCCCGGCCGGGCAGGCGTCCATCACGGTGCGCACGCACTACATCGACGACGACGGCGCCGAGGTCATCACCGACCGTGCCAAGGCACTGCGCGACGGCGTCACCACCCTGCACGCCATCGAGCAGGGCGAGGAACGTGACCCGCTCGCCGACATCTCG
>KL569364.1:470-945 GCA_000715635.1 Streptomyces violaceus
GAGCCGTACAAGTCCGACGGCGTCATGGTCGTCTCCCGTGACCGCGTCGCCCGCGCCCTCGCCAACCGCGACGCAGACGGTTCCGCTTCCGCCGACGGATGACAGGGAGCCGACCTCGCCCGGGGCAGGGAGGCAGGGAGAACTCCCTAACCCCCTCCCTGACCCGCCTCCCTGCCCTTGACCTGCACGAATGATCAGTCAGGGAGTCAGGGAGGCACGCAGGTCAGCGCCCCTGAAACCCCTCCACAGCACTCCCGGAAGGGGGTGCTTCCGCCTCCCTGACCCGGCACCGGAAGGGATTCCACATGTACCCCGAACAGCACGGCCAGGCCCCCGCCGAGAGGGCCGTCGAAGTCCACCACCCCACCCCCATCACCCCGGCCGCCGTGACGCCGGCGCCGCTCATCCCCGTCCAGCCGCACGGCGTGCCGGCGGTCGCGAGCGTCGTCCTGCCCGACGGCCGCGTCGTCACCGG
>KL569365.1:0-306 GCA_000715635.1 Streptomyces violaceus
GGTTGGGGGTGCCGGCTGTGGGGCGCTGGGGCGGAGCGGTTCGGCTGTCGGTGCGGGGCTTGGAGGGGTGAGGGCCGGGCCCTTGGGCTGGGGCGGTACGGGATGCGGGTGCCTGAGGCGTGCCGGTGCCGGGGGCTCGGGAGGGGCCGGGCCGGGCGGCCGGGGAGCCGGAGGGGGTGCCCGGAAGGGCGGGGGTGGCGGAGTTGCCGTGAAGGGTAGGGGGCGCGGCGGAGCGGCCGGGCAGGGCAGGGGCGGCATCGGCGTCGCCCGAGGGGGCCGGGGCGGTGCCGAAGGCGCTCGGCAGGG
>KL569365.1:569-1019 GCA_000715635.1 Streptomyces violaceus
CCGTGACCGTTCGGCCGGCCTCGTCGCCCGGGTCCCAGCAGACACCGAGCAACAGCAACGAGAAGGCCACCGCGATCGTCCGCGTCAGCCGGTAGGCACGCGTCCGGTACCAGGGCCTGCGCGACCGCCGGGGCCACCCCGCGGGACCGCCTTTGGCCCCACTCCGGCCTCCGGCCCCACCGTGGCCCCCGACCCCACGCCGAACCCCCGGCTCGGCGCCGGAACCCGTCCCGGCCCTTCGCCGGCCCACCGGCATGGCGGCAGCACCAGCCCCAGCCCCTCGCCGGGCTGAGGAGGCGACGGATCCGGAACCAGCCCCACGCCGAACCCCCGACGTGGCAACTGACCCAGGCCCGACCCCACGCCGAGCCACGTAGGCGGCCGCAGCCCCCGCCCCGACCCCACGCCGCCCCACCGGACCAGCACCAGAACCGGCCCCAACCCCACGCC
>JNXN01005112.1 GCA_000715635.1 Streptomyces violaceus
CGCCGATCAGGTGCACGGCGAGTTCGGACAGATCCGTGACACGGTACTCAGCGGGTTCGAGGCGCTGATCGACGAGGAGGAAGATCTCATTAGGCGGGCCGCGACGGATAGCGCGGCAGAGCAGGCACAGCGGGAAGCCCTCCTTCTCGGGTTGCAGGAAGCACTCGCCCGCGTCACCGACGGACGTACAAGGCTAAAGCAAGAGGTGGCACCGGGCCGTCCCTGACGATGTCTGCTGAAGAAGTCAAGGCCACTTAAGACGGGCGCGACTAAGTGAGCGTTTGATTCTTGCTTGTCCGTTTCATTTGGCTTAGCTGTCGCGCCAGTTGGTGGTGGCTTCGTGGGTGAGGCGGCGGGTCATGAGGTTGATGGCGGCGAGTTGGATCATGGCCGCTGAGCGGTGGGGGTGGGTTTCGTAGTCGCGGGCCAG
>KL569366.1:0-389 GCA_000715635.1 Streptomyces violaceus
TTCCCCCTCCGACTTCCCCCTGGTCACCCTCGACCAGGACGAACTCGACGGACTTGAAGAAGAATTCGAGACGGAAAACGGGTGGCAGAAGTGAAGCGTTCCAAGATCGAGGACATCCTGCCCCTGTCGCCGTTGCAAGAGGGGCTCCTGTTCCACGCGCTGTTCGACGAGGACGCCGCCGACATCTACAACGTCCAGCTGGCCTTCGATCTGAGCGGTGCGCTGGATGCGGGGGTGCTGCGGCGTTCGGCGGACGTGCTGGTGGGCCGGCATGCCAGTCTCCGAGCGTGCTTCCGCCAGCGGAAGAACGGTGAGTCGGTCCAGGTGATCGCCAAGAGCTCGGTGTTGCCGTGGCGTGTGGTCGATCTGAGTGGCTTCCCCGAGGCCGA
>KL569366.1:690-1092 GCA_000715635.1 Streptomyces violaceus
CGCCGCTGGTGCTGCGCGAACTCTTCGAGCTGTACGGGCGCGACGGGGACGACAGTGCACTGCCCGCACCGGTGCCTTACCGGACGTATCTGGCCTGGCTGGCACGGCAGGATCGGAGCGTAACCGAGGGGGTGTGGCGTGAAGCCCTGGCCGGCGTGGAACCGACCCGCCTCGCCCCCGTCGACCACCGCTCAGGAACTGGTGAACGGGCGCGGACCACGGTCGAGTTGAGTTCCGTGACCAGCGCGGGGGTTAAGGAACTGGCGCGTCGGCATGGCCTGACGGTCAACGCGGTTCTGCAGAGCGCATGGGCGTTGTTGCTGGCCAGGCTGACGGGCAAGCAAGATGTTGTGTTCGGCGCCATCGTGTCGGGGCGTCCGCCGCAGATTCCCGGTATTGAGC
>JNXN01005115.1 GCA_000715635.1 Streptomyces violaceus
CCGCCACCGCATCCGGCGTCCGCGCCACCTGAGCCTCGAAGAGTTCCGGCAACGTACCCTCTGGCACCGCACGAGCCGTGTCATTGAACTCGCCCAGCAACCGCTCCCGCTCACCGGCAACCAGCACATCGACCACAGCAACCCGCTGAGCCGGATCGGCGACCATCGCTTCGGCCAGTCGGCACAACCGGTCCAGCATCTGCCGTGCGGTGTCCACGTCGAACAGATCGGTATCGTGCCCGAGCCGAAGACGCATCTTCTTTCCCGGCAGCAGACAGAGGCCCAGCGGATAGTGCGGAATGCCGTATTCATCGGCACTGGTAATCGAGAGATCCGTGCGGTCGTAAATACTGTCGGCATTGGACGGG
>JNXN01005116.1 GCA_000715635.1 Streptomyces violaceus
TGGTCTGAGCAGGGCGTGGGCGGGGGCGTTGGGTGCATCGGGGCGTGGGTTCTCGATCTCGGGTGAACCGGTAGGTTTCTGAATGAGACAGGAGCTTTGGTAAGGAACCCGGCGCATAACTGGTCTGCTGATTGCCGCAGAAGCCGTTTTTCCGGCGGATCGCTTGGTTCGGCGCTCACGCCGGGTCGCTAAAAATCACTATGAACCGCCCAATAGGCGTATCAAACGCTCACTAAGACGTTGTCTCATTTGCTGAGTCTGCGGTAGCAGATGAGGCTGCAGGCGATGGCGGTGAAGGCCAGGAAGTGCTCGGCCTTTCGTTTCGTGACGATGTTCGCGATTACGTGGTTGAACGGCTCGGAC
>JNXN01005117.1 GCA_000715635.1 Streptomyces violaceus
GCAGGCGGCCGGTGCCGTTCGCCGCGAACTCGACGATCCGCTTACTCCGGTCCTGGCCACGGGCGCCGTCGCCTCCGCGCTGCTCGGCTCGCTCGTCGACGCCATGCTCGTCGTGGGCGCCATGGACCTCAACGCCGTGACGGGCGGACTCCAGCGGCTGCGCGCCGAACAGGCACTGGCCCGGCTCGCCGCCCGGCAGCAGCCCAAAGCCCGCAAGCAGGACAGCCACCGGCGCACCGTCACCGTCGACGCCGCCCGGCTGCGGCCCGGCGACGAGATCAGCCTCGGCGCCGGCGACGTCGTACCCGCCGACGCTCGGCTGCTGGAGGTCGACGGTCTCGAGGTCGACGAGTCGGCAC
>KL569367.1:0-286 GCA_000715635.1 Streptomyces violaceus
TGGCGTTGTAGGCGTAGAAGGAGCGCCGCGCGGGACTGGGCGCCCCCGCGTAGGAACCGAGTGCGTCGAGGTGGGAGCGTTTGTTGCGCGTCAGCAGGCTCCGGTAGGTCTCCCCACGGGCCGGGGTGTTCTTCACATGCAGACGGCCGCTCCGGACGACGACGTCATCGGCGTCCGCGCCGTACAGCGGTGACTCACGGTCCTCGACGGCCAGCTTGATCGCCTGCCGCCGCACCTGGTCGCAGCCGTCGAGGACGGCGGAGCCGACGCTGGCCATGGTCTGGGA
>KL569367.1:576-923 GCA_000715635.1 Streptomyces violaceus
TGGTCAGGCCGAGGGCGTCGGCGGCGACCTGGGTCTGGGAGGTGTAGGTGCCCGGCCCCATGTCGCTGGCTGCGGTCTCGACCAGCGCGGTGCCGTCGGCATCCAGACGGACCCGGGCCTGGGCTTGGTTGCGCTGAGTCTCGTACGCGCCGACCGCGACACCCATACCGATCAGCCAGTCCCCCTCCCGCCGGGAACGCGGCCGTTGCGAGCGGCGCTGCCAGCCGAACTCGCGGGCGCCGACGGTGTAGCACTCGCGCAGACGGCGGGTGGAGAACGGCAGCCCGTTGGACTCGTCCTCGGACGGTTCGTTGCGGCGGCGCAGCTCGATCGGGTCGATGCCGAGC
>KL569367.1:1161-1413 GCA_000715635.1 Streptomyces violaceus
GTCCATGGCCGACTCGATGACGAAGGCCGCCGTGGCGAAGCCGGGACCGCGCATCCAGATCGGGGTGTTCACGTCCAGCGGCACCGATCGGTACGCCTGGCTCACGTCGGGCATGCTGTAGAGCATCTGACCGGCCGGCATGATCGTCTCGCTGAACGTCTCGTACGACGAGGTCTCGGCATCCATCTCGTGGACCGCGGCGGCCAGTCGGCCACGCCGGTCGCTGCCCACGCGCAACCGGTACTCGTACGA
>JNXN01005121.1 GCA_000715635.1 Streptomyces violaceus
TGTGTATAAGAGACAGACCGTCGTGGTGGCCCTGCTTCTTGAGGTACGCGGCGAGCCCTGCGGCGGCGCGGATGGCGACCGAGCGGTTCATGCGCATGGGGCCGGCGCCGAGTTCGCCTCGGAGGCCGGCGGTGCCGAACTGGAGGGTGCCGGTGAAGCGGGCGGCGAGTTCGGTGTGGTCCTGGGCGTCGATGAGGCGGGCGAGCTCGGTGCGGGTGTCCGGGTCGGGGTCCTCGGTGAGCCACGCCTGGGCCTGTGCGATGAGTTCGTCGTGCACGGTCGGGGTCAGCCTCTCGGTTGTCGGGGGTGCGCGTAGCGCCTGCGCCGTGGGGGTGGGTCGGGG
>KL569368.1:0-153 GCA_000715635.1 Streptomyces violaceus
CAGAGATGTGTATAAGAGACAGGTGCGGCACCGTGGCCTGCGGAACGGGCAGGCCAGTGTCGTTGTACTCAACCAGGAGGCGCTCGCGCTCTGCGGACTCCAGCACGTCGACCGCGACGACCCGCTGATCAGGGTCGCAGACCATCGCCTCGA
>KL569368.1:331-649 GCA_000715635.1 Streptomyces violaceus
GACCAGTGTCGTTGTACTCGGTCAGCAGCCGGGTGCGTTCTTCCGGCTGGAGGATGTCGATGTCGCCGATGCGCTGATCGGCGTCGGAGACCATCGCCTCGACCACGCGCCGCAACCGCTCCACCATCCGCTGTGCAGTGGCTTCGTCGAACAGGCCGGTGTCGTGCCCGAGGTTCAGTCGAAGCGTCTCCCCAGGCAGCACCACCAGACTCACCGGGTAATGCACGTCGTCGCGGCCTTCGCCCCCGGTGATCGTCAGGCCGCCTGGGAGGCCAGTACCGTCGACGGCGACGGGGTAGTTCTCGAACACGTAGAGGG
>JNXN01005124.1 GCA_000715635.1 Streptomyces violaceus
CGATCTCGCGGCGGAGGCGCTTGAGGAAGGCGTGGGTGGCGGGCAGGTTCTCGCAGTTGGTGTCCTCGGCCGCGTACAGATACGGCACCGCGTCCAGCCGGAAACCGTCGATGCCCAGGTCCAGCCAGAACTTCAGCGCGGCCAGGATCTCCTCCTGGACGCGCGGGTTCTCGTAGTTGAGGTCCGGTTGGTGCGAGAAGAAGCGGTGGAAGAAGTACTGGCCGCGCACGGGGTCGAACGTCCAGTTCGACGTCTCCGTGTCGACGAAGATGATCCGGGCGTCCGGATAGCCCTTGTCG
>JNXN01005125.1 GCA_000715635.1 Streptomyces violaceus
CCCCGTTGCCGCCGACAGCGCCGATATTCCTGGCGGATTGACGATCACCGGAGGCGAAGGCAGAGACGAAGCGCACTACCCCGTGAACCTGGCGGTGATGCCCGGGGAGAAGCTTCGACTGGACGTCGGGCACGATACAGATCTGTTCGACGTGACCACGGTCCGCCAAATGCTGGAGCGTCTGCGGCGGGTTGTCGAGGCCATGGTCGCTGACCCGGGTCAGCGGATCGGTGACGTTGACGTACTCGACGTGCCGGAGCGCGAGCGGCTGCTGGTT
>JNXN01005126.1 GCA_000715635.1 Streptomyces violaceus
AGTCCGTACACAGCCGTCAGCCCCGCCCGCAGCAACCACCCGGCAGGGCCCAGGGCCGTTTCCCTGGGACCTACCGCGTGTCGACGATGCCGCCCGTGGCTCCGTGCATCTCCAGGAACAGCAGATGTGGACCGGTTTGGGAGGCGGTCGGTGATCTCTCGTCGCCTGGATGTCGATGAGAAATGACGGCGCCGGTTGCGGCGGAAGCTGGTTCACGTTCCTGACAGCCGCTCGGCTCCCTGGTGAGGCCACTGCGAAACGGACGTGACGGG
>KL569369.1:0-182 GCA_000715635.1 Streptomyces violaceus
GGCGTCGGGGCTGCCGGTGTGGGACGCCGGGCGTGTGCTGTGTGTGGACGATCCTGCCGTGATGGCCGCGGCGGAATCCATGGCGGAGGTGGACCTCACCGATCAGGACCGGAGCGGAGCCCTGCTGCTGACCGGTCTGGCGTATGTGATTTACACGTCGGGGTCGACGGGTCGGCCGAAGG
>KL569369.1:485-757 GCA_000715635.1 Streptomyces violaceus
CCGAAGGGTGTGAGTGTCACGCACACCGGGCTGGCCAGTTTGACTGTGCTGGAGGCCGACCGGTTCGGCATCGGTGTGGGCAGTCGGGTGCTGCAGTTCGCCTCGCCGAGTTTCGACGCGGCGGTGTGCGAGCTGATGGTGGCGTTGGTGTCGGGTGCTGAGCTGGTGGTGCCGGATGCCGGTTCGCGTGTGGACATGGCGGGCCGTCTGGCGAGCCTCGTACAGGAGCACTCTGTTACCCACCTCTACCTTCCCCCTAGCGTGCTGGCCGG
>JNXN01005129.1 GCA_000715635.1 Streptomyces violaceus
CCAGCCGTTCCGGGTTGTCCCCCACCGTGATCAGCAACGTGACCGCCGTGTCCGGGCCGATCCCCACCATGTCGAGCAGCTGCGGGGCATGCCGTTCCACAAGCCGGGTCAGACGAGCCTCCACGTCGCGGACCTCCTCGGAGAGCTGGCCGATCCGGTGGGCCAGCAGGCCCAGCGTGATCCGGGTGGCCTCCACCACTGACTCCGCGCCGGCCTCCTCGCGACTACGCGCATCGGTGAACTGCGCGCAGGTACGGAAGAGTTCGG
>JNXN01005130.1 GCA_000715635.1 Streptomyces violaceus
GGCCATGCTCGGCAGCGTCAGCTTCCTCGGCGCCGGCGTGGGTCACGCTGCGGGCGGGGACGGGAAGTTCAAGCTCGAGAACGAGCAGGCCCAGTCCTGCGAGCAGAACGACAGTGCTCAGGGTCTGGTCAACATCGACGACGTCAACGTCAACGTCGCCGCCCTGCTCGGCCTGGCCAACCAGGACAACAGTGAGCGCGAGTCGCAGAACTGCTCGCAGGCCTTCACGCTGCGCGGCGGCCACTGATCAGGTTGATCCAGGC
>KL569370.1:0-108 GCA_000715635.1 Streptomyces violaceus
AACCAGCTCAAGGCCGTACTCGTCACTGCCGATCCCGTCTTGCGGGAGGAACTGGCCGGACTGGGAAATGCCGAACTCTTCCGTACCTGCGCACAGTTCAACCATGCG
>KL569370.1:380-632 GCA_000715635.1 Streptomyces violaceus
CCTGCGCACAGTTCAACCATGCGCGTGGTCGCGAGGATGCGGGCGCGGAGTCGGTGGTGCAAGCCACCCGGATCACGCTGGGCCTGCTGGCTCACCGGATCGGCCAGCTCTCCGAGCAGATCCGGGATGTAGAGGCTCGGCTGACCCGGCTCGTGGAACGGCATGCCCCGCAGCTGCTCGACGTGGTCGGGATCGGTCCGGACACGGCGGTCGCTCTGCTGATCACGATGGGGGACAACCCGGAACGGCTCG
>JNXN01005133.1 GCA_000715635.1 Streptomyces violaceus
TGCCGCCGCGCTGAGCCTGTATCAGCGCCATCTGCTGATCACGGGTCTGTCCAATCAGGGCAAGACCGTGGCGCTGAGGTCGTTGGCGCTGTGGCTGTCGCTGGACAAGTCGGTGCAGTTCCTCATGGGCGACCTCAAGGGCGTAGGCGACTGGGCCATGTTCGACGGACTCGCCACGACCCTGATCCAGGGCCCGACCGATGAGCACGTCATCCAGGTCACGGAGATGGTCGAGGGCGCCGTCGACGAGA
>JNXN01005134.1 GCA_000715635.1 Streptomyces violaceus
GTCCAGCATCTTGCCGGTCCACTTCGGCCACCAGAAGTGGAAGCCGGAGAACATCGCGAAGACCACGGTGCCGAAGACGACGTAGTGGAAGTGCGCCACCACGAAGTACGAGTCGGAGACGTGGAAGTCCATCGGCGGCGAGGCCAGGATGACACCGGTCAGACCACCGAAGGTGAAGGTGATCAGGAAGCCGGTCGCCCACAGCATCGGTGTCTCGAAGGACAACGAGCCCTTCCACATGGTGCCGAT
>JNXN01005135.1 GCA_000715635.1 Streptomyces violaceus
TTGCCCCGGTCCACGGGGCTCGGACCTGTATGTTCGCCCCCCCCTTTTAGCCCTGACGTGGGCGGTGTCCAGGACGACGCGGGTGACATCGACGAGGCCGACGTCGTCGAGCCGGTGCAGCACCGCCTCGTGCAGCCGCCCCCAAAGGCCGGCTCTCGACCAGATCAGGAACCGACGGTGGGCGGTCGACTTCGATATGCCGAAGCACAGCGGCAGCTGGCGCCAGGCACATCCGCTGACCAGAACGT
>JNXN01005136.1 GCA_000715635.1 Streptomyces violaceus
CAGGTACGCGTATCAGGCCGTCTCCGGCGCTGTTCGGCGGGGCCCGCTAGCCTTCTCACGGGGTAACGGCCCCTGACCTGCACAGAAGGGCAGGTCAGGGGCCGTCCGTTGGTCACTGGGCCGTCTACTTGCACGCACCCTTGTGGCATTTCATCCCACCCGGACACACGATGCCCGCGCAGGGATCTGACACGCACTGACCGTTCTTACACTCACTGCCCGCTGGACACACGATTCCCTGGC
>JNXN01005137.1 GCA_000715635.1 Streptomyces violaceus
ACACCGACCATCCTTTGACGAGGATCGGCGACCGTCTCCTCGACGGCTCGCCGCAATCGCTCCAGTATCAGACGTGCAGTGGCTTCGTCGAACAGGTCGGTGTCGTGCACAAGCTGAAGCTTTAGCGTCTCCTCCGGCAGCACCGTGAGACTCACCGGGTAGTGCGGCTCGTCGTGGCCTTTCACACCCGTGATCGTCAGGCCGCCTGGCAGGTCAGCACTGTCGACGGCGACGGGGTAGT
>JNXN01005138.1 GCA_000715635.1 Streptomyces violaceus
CCCCGATAGGACATTGACGCGCCCGGCCTCCCCGGCCGGGCGCGTCTCGTATACCTCACTGCTCTGCCACCTCGACACCCCGTGACCAGTGCCCGGCTCATCCACTGGAGTGAACAGGCGGGCAAAGCCGCCCCGCGGCCCTCGACAGCCCGTATCTCTAGTGCGTGATCAAGAACCTGATGCGTGCCGGGGCCGTCGCCGCCCTGATCCTGTCCTCGATGAGCGTCAC
>KL569371.1:0-210 GCA_000715635.1 Streptomyces violaceus
TCCCTGGCAGGAGTGTCCTCGAAGGTGTCCTGAACGGGTTCGTTGACGATCATGTTGTGGGTGACCCTCCGATCTGCGGGGTGGACGGTCGCAGCACCGTGAAGACGTGCGCGGGGCTCCGGCCCGGTTCGAGACGCACGTAGTTGGCCCTGCCCCAGTGATAGGTCTCGCCGGTGAGCTCGTCCCGCACCGGCACCGACTCGTGCCAGT
>KL569371.1:527-662 GCA_000715635.1 Streptomyces violaceus
CACCAGAACCGTGTTCGAACCCTTCCGCTTCGAGTAGGCGATCACCGCCTCCTGGTCCGCGTCGTGGAAGTGGATATCGCGCAGCTGCTGGAGGGCCGGGTTCTCCCGCCGGATGGTGTTGAGCCTGGTCAGCAG
>JNXN01005141.1 GCA_000715635.1 Streptomyces violaceus
CGGGCGGAACCACGACGCACTGTTCGAGCTGGAATGGGATCCGGCTCCGGCAGTCGGCACGCATGAGGCCGGTGTCTTCTGGACATGGTTCGGCGACGAGCATGTACTGCATGCGGAGACCCAACCGGAATACGTGGTGTTGCGCTGTACCGACGCCAGTTCCGGCGGACTCACCGAGCAGGTGCACGAGGCCACGGGTGAGGTCCT
>JNXN01005142.1 GCA_000715635.1 Streptomyces violaceus
ATCCGCAGGATCTCGGGCCGGGCCGTGACCCGGTTCGACGGGCCGTCACCGCTTGAGGTGGTGTGCAGCACCGTGAAGCAGAGCCTGCCGCCCGGCCTGAGGGCCGAGGCCAGGGCGGGCAGCAGCCGGTGCGGGTCGAGGTACGGGACGGCATGCAGCGAGTAGATGACGTCGTACGGCTCCGCCGTGCGCAGATGCTC
>KL569372.1:0-131 GCA_000715635.1 Streptomyces violaceus
TCCAGCACCACCACAACCGACGGCACCATGTACTGCGGCAACCGCCCCCGCACACCCTCACGCACCGCAGCAACATCCAACCCAGACCCATCCACGTCCACGACCGCATCCGGGTCCGCAACGACATAACC
>KL569372.1:448-609 GCA_000715635.1 Streptomyces violaceus
CCTCCCGCACCACCACCGCCGCCTGAGCCACACCGGGATCCGAAAGCAGCGCAGCCTCAACCTCCCCGGTCTCGATCCGGAAGCCGCGGACCTTGACCTGGTCGTCCGCGCGCCCGACGAACTCCAGCTGCCCGTCCGCGCCCCACCGCACCAGGTCCCCC
>KL569373.1:0-145 GCA_000715635.1 Streptomyces violaceus
GTGCAGCACACGGGACGCCTTGGTCTTCGCACCCGCGTTGACGTTCGCCGAGCTGCGGACGATCACCGCGGTCATGGGCAGCGCGCCGAGCAGACCGCACACGGTGTTGCCCGCGCCCTGGGCGATCATCTCCTTGTTGTACTGG
>KL569373.1:442-579 GCA_000715635.1 Streptomyces violaceus
CGGTCCCGGGCGGCTGGATGACGCCGAGCAGACCCTCCACCTCGACGGTGGCGACCGGCAGGCTGAAGGCGAGCGTGGCGAGCGTGGCCAGGACCACGGCAGCGAGGGCGCCCGGCACGGACTGCACGGCCTTCGGC
>KL569374.1:0-113 GCA_000715635.1 Streptomyces violaceus
GGCATGAGTGACGGAATGCTCCTGCACGAGGCTCCCCAGACGGCCCGCCACATCCACACCTGAACCGGCATCCGGCACCACCAGCCCCGCACCCGACACCAACGCCACCATCA
>KL569374.1:464-605 GCA_000715635.1 Streptomyces violaceus
CGCCACCATCAGTTCCCACACAGAAGCGTCGAAACTCGGCGAAGCGAACTGCAGCACCCGACTGCCCACACCCACACCGAACCGGTCGGCGTGCATCGCCGCCATACTCGCCAGCCCGGTATGCGTGACGCTCACACCCTT
>KL569375.1:0-120 GCA_000715635.1 Streptomyces violaceus
CCGGCCCCGGAGTACTCGCTCAGATCAACCTCACGCCACGGCACACTCACCGAACCAGCGATCACCTGAACCGGCTCACCGTTCTCCCGCTCGCGGAAGCACGCCCGCAAACTGGCATGC
>KL569375.1:460-588 GCA_000715635.1 Streptomyces violaceus
CTGGCATGCCGGCCCACCAGCACCTCAGCCGAACGCCGCAGCACCCCCACATCCAGCGCACCGCTCAGATCAAACGCCAGCTGGACGTTGTAGACATCCACGGTGTCCTCGTCGAACAACGCGTGGAA